>UCCA01000016.1 GCA_900470805.1 Hyphomicrobiales bacterium
CGCGACTGACTTGATGAGGGGGGAGACGAATGCGCCATCACCACAGAAATCGCCGATCACATAAAAGGCTGTATCCGTCGTTGGCGATTAGGTCTTCCGCTCCATGCACAAGCGCCACGACCTTGCGTGCCAGAAAATCAGTTCTGCCCGGCCTTCAGCACACGATGGGTGCTGTCATCCAGCGCATTGCCCATCTGGCGGCCGTCCTTGGCAAGCCCGTTGGCTGTATTGGCGCAGGATGACAGCGCCAGAAGGGAGGTGAGAGCGATGGCGACGGCAAATCGTGTCATGAAATATCTCCTCGGTAATCGGCCCGAATGGCGCGCTGAGAGGTAGATAGCGCCGCGCGTCCCGCGATCAACGGGATGATGACGCTCCCGAGAACCGTCGACGCCGAGACGAAAAAACCGGCACAGTCGCCTGCGCCGGTTCTTTTCAGTGCTTCCCTGGGAGGAATGCTCAGTCGACAGCAAATACGAGCGGCTTGGCCTGTCGGATCGCTTCGTTGGCCGTCAATTTCGCCAAAACCTCGTCGCTGACAGGTCCATCGACGTAGAGCAGCGCGATCGCATCGCCGCCCTGCTCGCCACGACCGAGCTGGAAGTTGGCGATGTTGACGCCGGCGGCGCCCAGCGTCGTGCCGATGAAGCCGATCATGCCGGGAACGTCGGTGTTGGAGATGTAGACCATGTTGGCACCGACGTCGCCGTCGAGATTGATGCCCTTGATCTGGATGAAGCGCGGCTTGCCGTCGGAGAAGACGGTACCGGCGACCGAGCGGGTCTGCTTGTCGGTCTTGACCGTCAGCTTGATGTAGCCGTCATAGACACCGGTCTTGTCGCGCTTGACCTCGGAGAGCACGATGCCCTTTTCCTTGATCATGATCGGCGCCGAAACCATGTTAACGTCGGCAACCTGGTTGCGGATCAGGCCGGCGAGCAGCGCCGATGTCAGCGCACGGGTGTTCATGCTGGCAGTCGCGCCATCGAACAGGATCTCGATTTCCTTGATCGGATCGTCCGAGACCTGGCCGACGAAGGCGCCGAGAACGTCGGCGAGCTTGATGAACGGCTTCAGGATCGGCGCCTCTTCAGCGGTGATCGACGGCATGTTGATGGCGTTCGAGACGGCACCCTTGACCAGGTAATCCGACATCTGCTCGGCGACCTGCAGGGCAACGTTTTCCTGCGCTTCCGTGGTCGATGCGCCGAGATGCGGCGTGCAGACGACGTTCGGCAGGCCGAAGAGCGGGCTTTCCTTGGCAGGCTCGACTTCGAATACGTCGAAACCGGCGCCAGCAACATGGCCGGACTTGATGGCGTCGGCAAGTGCCGCTTCGTCGACCAGGCCACCGCGGGCGCAGTTGATGATGCGGACGCCGGGCTTGGTCTTGGCGAGGTTTTCCTTGCCGAGGATGCCGCGCGTCTTGTCGGTCATCGGAACGTGCAGCGTGATGAAGTCGGCCTTGGCGAGCAGCTCTTCGAGCTCGACCTTGGTGACGCCCATTTCCTGGGCGCGCTCTGCCGACAGGAAGGGGTCGTAGGCGAGAACATGCATGCCGAGGCCGATCGCCTTCTTGCAGACGATGCCGCCGATGTTGCCAGCGCCGATGACGCCGAGCGTCTTGCCGGTGATTTCGACACCCATGAACTTCGACTTTTCCCACTTGCCGGCCTGCGTGGACGAATCCGCTGCAGGCAGTTGGCGGGCAACGGCGAACATCAGCGCGATGGCGTGTTCGGCGGTCGTGATCGAGTTGCCGAACGGGGTGTTCATGACGATGATGCCGCGCTTGGAGGCAGCCGGGATATCGACATTGTCGACGCCGATGCCGGCGCGGCCGATAACCTTGAGATTGGTCGCGGCAGCGATCAGCTTCTCGGTCGCCTTGGTGGCCGAGCGGATGGCGAGGCCATCATAATTGCCGATAATTTCGGCGAGCTTGTCCTTGTCCTTGCCGAGCTGCGGCTGGAAATCTACGTCGACGCCGCGATCGCGGAAGATCTGGACGGCGGTTTCCGACAGTTCGTCGGATACGAGTACGCGAGGTGCCATTGGGGGCTTCCTTCTAAAAACGTCTGCGATGGATGAAATCAGGGATGCGAGGCTCCGCCCGTCAGGCGGAGCCGGATGCGATCAACTCAGGCAGCAGCCTGGGACAGCGTTGCCTTCTGGGTCTCGAAAGCCCAGGTCAGCCACGGCATCAGCTTCTGCATATCGGATGTTTCGATCGTGGCGCCGGCCCAGATGCGCAGGCCAGACGGCGCGTCGCGGTAGTGGCCGATGTCGTAGGCAACACCTTCCTTGTCGAGCAGGCTGACGAGACCCTTGGCGAAGTTCGCCTGGCCGTCGGCGTCGAGCGCCGCGACGTCCTTGTCGGTGATCTTCAGGCAGACAGAGGTGTTCGACGCCGTCTCGGCCTTGACCGCCAGGTTGGCGATCCAGTCGTTGGCGGCGACGAAGTCGGCGATGACCTTGGCGTTGGCGTCGGCGCGAGCCATCAGGCCCTTGAGACCGCCGACCTGCTTCGACCACTGCAGCGCATCAATGTAATCCTCGACGCAGAGCATCGACGGCGTATTGATGGTCTCGCCGGTGAAGATGCCCTCGATCAGCTTGCCGCCCGAGGTCATGCGGAAGATCTTCGGCAACGGCCAGGCCGGTGCGTAGGTCGTGAGACGCTCGACGGCACGGGGCGACAGGATGATGACGCCGTGTGCGCCCTCGCCGCCGAGAACCTTCTGCCAGGAGAAGGTGACGACATCGAGCTTGGCGAAATCGAGGTTCTGCGCGAAGGCGGCAGACGTCGCGTCGCAGATGGTCAGGCCCTTGCGGTCGGCGGGAATGAAATCGCCGTTCGGAACGCGGACGCCCGAGGTGGTGCCGTTCCAGGTGAAGACGACGTCGCGGTCGAAGTCGATGGTCGAGAGATCGGGCAGTTCGCCGTAACCGGCTTCGATCTTTCTGATATCCTTGAGCTTCAGCTGCTTGACGACGTCGGTGACCCAACCGGCGCCAAAGCTTTCCCAGGCGACCATGTCGACGCCGCGCTCGCCAAGCAGCGACCAGAGCGCCATTTCGACGGCGCCGGTATCGGAGGCAGGAACGATGCCGATGCGGTAATCCGCCGGCACTTCCAGAATTTCGCGTGTGAGATCAATGGCCTGCTTGAGCTTGGTCTTTCCGACTTTCGCGCGATGCGAGCGGCCGAGCGGCGCGTCGGAGAGAGCTTCGAGCGACCAACCGGGGCGCTTCGAGCAAGGGCCAGAAGAAAAATGGGTGTTCTGCGGACGCACGTCCGGCTTTGCGGTGGCATTGGCCATATCTATACCCTTCCAGGTAATTAGCCTCTCGTTGGGGAGAGGTGTCCCGCAGCCGTAGATACAGATGAGCGCTGTCATCGTCAACGGCGAAGTGTCGCGGGTGAAGGATTTTTTGACGCAGTTGCGACGCGAAGTCGGAACGCAAAAAAGCCGCCCGGCGTGGGCGGCTTTCGAAAGTTTTGGGAGGCGATTACTTGTAGACCGGCTGCTGCAGCGGAATTTCCGGAGCCGGCTCGTAGGAAGCCGTCTGGCAACCACCGAACAGGTAACGGGCGCCGACGCGGGCTTCGTGGACGTTGAAGCCCTTGTCGCGGCCCGGGCCGCCATTTTCGTTGTAGCCGAACATTTCACCGCCACCGACATGCAGGAAGCGATAGCCGACGTCGGCCTTGACGTTGCAGGTGACGTCGATCGAGGCACCGGCCATCAGGCCGTAGCTGAAGCGCCAGTTGCCCTTGCCGCCGTGAGTGACGGTGTCGTCGCAACCGAGGCCGCTACCGCTGGTGTCGCAAGACGTGTTGCTGAGATCCTTCCACTTCACATAGGTACCACCGATGCCGGCGCCGACGTAAGGCGTGACGTAGCCGTAGGTGCCGAGATCGACATAGGCATTGGCCATCAGCGACCATGCCGTCAGAGACGAAAGATCGGTAGACGAGCAGCTGAAGGAGCAGGCACCGCCGCCGACACCGCCACCGCCGCCGATTGTCGAACCACGGAAGTCCGACTTTCCGAGGTAATCCAGCGTCACGTCGGTGCGCAGGTAGCTGTTGATCTGATAACCGACACCGCCACCGATCGTCCAGGCGTCGTCAAGATCGGCCCGGTCGAAGTCGACTTCGCTGGCACTGCTGCCGCCCTGGTAGAATTTCGCGCCGCGCAGGTCGTTGAACCCGTAGCCGACGTCGCCGCGCAGGTACCAGCCGGTGGCTTCGGTCACGGTGACTTCAGGCGGTGCTTCAGCGATCGGCTCGGCCGGCATCAGGTCGGCCGCAGAGGCGTTCGAGGTAATGAGCAATGCGGCGAAGACGCCGTACAAGCTTCTCTTCATGGATCCCACTCCAAGGTTCGTCGCATGGCAGCACATATTTCTGCCAGTCGGATACGTTTCGGTAAGGATAATGAAGTGGAAACGTTAAGGTCGGCTTAACTGTAAATGGCAAACATCAGCCATTGCTGAATTCTCCGGCTAAGCCACGGGAAAAGCTGGTCTTTTATTCATAACCGGCGCGACAATGACAGATGTTCGAGGGCATCCAACACACCTGCCATTCTCGCAAGCCGCCGCGACCGGATTCACCATCAAATGCCCGGCCAATTAATAAAGTTAATAGCGGCAACGCGGGCACAGGCATAATATGCGGATATCGGTCACAATGTTTAAGGCGATGACCGCTTGGGAGTTTTTACGCGCTTCTGCCCTAAAGGAGGTGCGCTGATGTCGAACTTGAACAGAGCAATGTCGTTTCAGGATGATCTCTCACCTGTCTTCGACGCTCTCTCGGCGTGGTGCAGGGAACAGAAATTCAAACCCGACAGCCTTCAGGGCTGCGCTGCCGCGTCGCGGCTGCTGGATCTGTTCGAGAGTGGTTTGACGACGACGATGGCGCTGCTCGACGCCATGCGCCGGCAGGCCGCCGCCTGACATGACAATGCCCGGTCACGGACCGGGCACCATTCAAATGATGATCTGACACGCCGCTGCCGGGCGCGCCGGTCAGGCTGCCGTGCGCACGCTCGAAATCGTCCCGATCAGATCGTTGACGATCCGCTCGATCTGGCTGCGATCGTCGCCTTCCGCCATCACGCGGATCAGCGGCTCGGTGCCGGACGGACGGATGACGAGGCGGCCGCTCTTGGCAAGTTCGGCTTCCGCGTCGGCGATCGCCTTCTGCACATGCATATCCTCCAGCGGCTTGCCGCCGGAATAGCGCACGTTGCGCAGAAGCTGCGGCACCGGCTCGAAGCGGCGGCAGATCTCGCTGACCGTCTTGCCGGTGCGCTTGACCGCCACTAGGATCTGCAGCGCCGCGACGAGACCATCACCGGTCGTGCCGTAGTCGGACAGAACGATATGGCCGGACTGCTCGCCACCGACATTGTAGTTGTGCTGACGCATGTGCTCGACCACGTAGCGGTCACCCACGGACGTGCGCACCAAGCCAAGCCCCTTGCCGTCAAGGAAGCGCTCCAGCCCGAGATTGGACATCACGGTCGCAACGATACCGCCGCCGCGCAGCTGCTGGTTCTCGGCATAGCTCTCGGCGATTACCGCCATCAGCTGGTCACCATCGACGATCGCGCCGTTCTCGTCGACGATGATCACGCGGTCCGCGTCGCCATCGAGCGCGATGCCGATGTCGGCGCGCACTTCGTCGACCTTCTTCTGAAGCGCCACCGGGCTGGTCGAGCCGCAGTTGAGATTGATGTTGGTGCCATTCGGCTCGTTGCCGATAACGACGACGTCGGCGCCAAGCTCCCAGAGCACCGCGGGAGCCACCTTGTAGGCAGCACCATTGGCGCAATCGATGGCGATCCTTAGCCCCTGCAGCGTCACATCGCGCGGCAGCGTGCGCTTGGCATGCTCGATGTAGCGGTCGTGCACACCATCAACGCGCTTGGCGCGACCGATATCGTCGGACTTTGCCAGCTGCGAGGTCAGGTCCCTCTCGAGCAAATCCTCGATCTGCATCTCGAGATCGTCGGACAGCTTGTAACCATCCGGGCCGAACAGCTTGATGCCGTTGTCTTCGTAAGGATTGTGCGAGGCGGAGATCATCACGCCGATATCGGCGCGCAGCGAGCGCGTCAGCATGGCGACGGCAGGCGTCGGGATCGGGCCGAGAACGAAGGCGTCGAGGCCGGCGGCCGTAAAGCCCGCGACCATCGCGTTTTCGAGCATGTAGCCGGAGAGGCGCGTGTCCTTGCCGATGACGACCCGGTGGCGGTGGTTGCCGCGGCGGAAGATCGTGCCTGCCGCGATGCCTACCCGCATGGCAAGATCCGGTGTCATCGGGAACACGTTGGATTGACCGCGAATGCCGTCCGTGCCGAAATAACGTCTTTTCATATGCACCCCTGTGCCTTGAGCGCGCCTGAGGCTGCGCATGACCGTGTCAGCAATATGCACGCCTTCGCGTGTTTCCTCGCTACAGAGGCTCTCATTGAGGCCTCCTTATGTCAGCGGAATGCCACAAATCGCGGCAACCATCACGTCAATTACCAAGAAAACTGATTATATCCCGTTACCAACGAAAAAGGCCGTACACCATCTCTGGTGTCCGGCCTTCTAGAGATTTCCAAAGGAAATCAGTGTGGCTGTGGCTCGAGGCCGCCTTCGGGCTCGTCGCCCTTGGCCGGACGCGTACCGGTCTTCGGCACGGCCGAGCCGCGGGTCGGGGTCGAATCGTCACCAAGATCACGCGACGGCTTTTCGCCGCGAATCAGCGCCTTGATCTCTTCGCCGCTCAGCGTTTCGTATTCGAGCAGCCCTTCGGCGATCGCAACGAACGCATCGTGGTCGTCGGTCAGGATGCGACGGGCTTCGGTATAGGCCTCGTCGATCAGCTTGCGCACTTCCGAGTCGATGGTCATGGCCGTCGCTTCGGAAACGTTCTTCGACTGCGAGACCGAGTGGCCCAGGAACACTTCCTGCTGGTTCTCACCATAGGACACCTGGCCGAGCTTGTCGGAGAAGCCCCACTGCGTCACCATCGCCCGGGCAAGCTTGGTGGCCTGCTCGATATCGGAGGATGCGCCAGAGGTGATGTTCTCCTTGCCGAAGGTCAGTTCCTCGGCAACGCGACCGCCCATCATGATGACCAGGCGCGACACCATCCACTTGTAGCTCATCGAATAGCGGTCGCCTTCCGGCAACTGCATGACCATGCCGAGCGCACGGCCGCGCGGAATGATGGTGGCCTTGTGCAGGGGATCTGCGACAGGCACCTTCAGCGCGGTGATGGCATGGCCGGCTTCGTGATAGGCCGTCAGCTTCTTTTCGGCTTCGGTCATGGCGGACGAGCGACGCTCGGCACCCATCATGATCTTGTCCTTGGCGTCTTCGAACTCAGCCATGGTGACGACGCGCTTGTTGCGGCGCGCGGCCATCAGGGCGGCTTCGTTGACGAGGTTCATCAGGTCAGCACCGGAGAAACCGGGCGTACCGCGGGCCAGGACCTTGAGATCGACATTCGGTGCCAGCGGCACGTTCCGGGCATGCACCTTGAGGATGCGCTCGCGGCCGACAATGTCAGGGTTCGGAACGACGACCTGACGGTCGAAACGGCCCGGACGCAGCAGCGCCGGATCGAGAACGTCGGGACGGTTGGTCGCGGCGATCAGGATGATGCCTTCGTTCGCTTCGAAGCCGTCCATCTCGACCAGCAGCTGGTTCAGCGTCTGCTCGCGTTCGTCGTTACCGCCGCCAAGACCGGCGCCACGATGGCGGCCGACGGCGTCGATTTCGTCGATGAAGATGATGCAGGGTGCATTCTTCTTCGCCTGTTCGAACATGTCACGGACACGGCTTGCGCCGACGCCGACGAACATTTCGACGAAGTCTGAACCCGAGATCGTGAAGAACGGCACGTTGGCTTCACCGGCGACGGAGCGCGCCAGAAGCGTCTTACCGGTACCGGGAGGGCCGACAAGCAGCACGCCGCGCGGAATCTTGCCGCCGAGGCGCTGGAACTTCTGCGGATCGCGCAGGAATTCGACGATTTCCTCAAGGTCCTGCTTGGCTTCGTCCACGCCTGCGACGTCGTCGAAGGTGACGCGGCCATGCGCTTCGGTCAGAAGCTTGGCCTTGGACTTGCCGAAGCCCATCGCGCCGCGCGAGCCGCCCTGCATCTGGCGCATGAAGAACAGCCAGACGCCGAGGATCAGGAGCATCGGCAGCAGCGTGCCGAGATAGCTCAGGAAGCCTGACGAACCGTCGGTTTCAGGACGTGCCGAGACGAGGACATTCTTGCTCTGCAGACGCTCGAGCAGATTGTCGTCGACGACAGGCGTGTAGGTCTGGAAGGTGGTGCCATTTTCAACATAGCTGCCGGAGACGCGGTTACCCGTGACGACGACTTCCTTGACGCGACCCGCATCCACTTCCCGCACGAACTGCGAATAGGGGATATCGCGGGAGCTGGTCTGCGCCGGCGACGTCTGGAACATACTGAAGAGGGCAATCAGCAATAGCGCTATGATTGCCCACAAGGCGAAATTACGTAAATTAGGGTTCATCGAACTCCCCAGCACTGGAACGACCGCCTTATGGCGACCGTCTTATTTGGCTTCTAACATAGGATTGCGTCCGGCAGTTGCCAAGGCAAACCCATCAGTTAGATGGTTTTTCCGTCAATAAGACCTAAAGGCGGTTTTGGATAGGGGCGTGTTCCAAAGCTTGCCGCGAGGCTTGCGGCGACCATGAGGTCCAATCGTGTCAAAAAACGGTCGAACGGCGCGAAATAGGGCGTGATTTCGATGTGGCTGGCGAGGTTTTGCGGCACGTCGGATGCAAGGATGCGTGGTTGCGCCGCAAGGGCGCGTGTAAGGGCGCTTTTGGGGAGGTGTTGGCGGGTGTTTGGCATGGCCGCACTCCGCTCGCCGGCTCTGTCAGTGTCTTCCTCGCCTCCGGCTATTTCGGCGCGGCCCTCCTCTTCACCCTCATTCCTGTGCTTGTCACAGGAATCCAGCGTGCCCAAGTCCTTGGGCACAGAAGACTCCCTCACGGCGCCGACGCGCCGTTGCTGGATTCCTGTGACAAGCACAGGAATGAGGGAGAGTGAGGTAGGCGCTTGCTGCCCTAGTACAACGCTAGCACTCGCGGCGGCTTCAGTCTCTACAGAAGCTTTAGCGGCCAAAGCATCGCCAGCAGTCCCCACCGCCCCAACGGTCAACTCAACGCCGGAACCATTCGCCACCAAGTACCGCCCATCCCAAAGACCACGCTGGCCAGCGCCAACCGTCAGAGGCACCAACCCCCGGGTCTCTCGCGCCAGATAAAGCCCGTCGCGCCTGAGATCGAACACCACCCGACCGGCCGTCATCCGGCCCGGCCGGCCCGCCGCAAGAAAGTCGAGCACCGCGCCGATCTGCTCCGCTCCAAGCGCGAATGGCTGTCCGCCAATAACAGCCGCAAGCCTCGCAAGCCCATGCCCGAGCACCGCCTGATCAACTGAAAGCCCCGCAACGCCAACCCGCGCCAGCATTCCCTCATGCACATCGACATGCGCATCGACCCACCCGGCAGCAGCCTCGTCGAGCGCCATCCGCGAAGCCGTCATCGCCGCGAGCTCCACGATCGATGTCCCCTCGCCCGCCAGCGACCGGCGCATCCGCACCCGCTCGTATTTCACATCCTCATTGCTCGGATCGTCCGCCCAGCCGACCCCGCGGCCCGTGAGCATCGTGCGAATATCCGCCCGCAGCGACAGCAACAGCGGCCGCAAGACCCAGATCCGGCGGTCGAACAGCACCGCGTCGGCAATACCCGTCACGTTCGCCGCAGAGCGCTCGCCGCGCATGGCAAACGTCTCGCGCTGATCGTCGAGGGTGTGGCCGGTCACGATAATGTCAGCGCCGAGATCGACGGCTGCCTCCGCGAGCAGTCCGTAGCGGGCATCGCGCGCCACCGCCATGACACCGGCCTTCGGCTTCGCGCCCAGCCAAACCTTGGTGACATGCGGAATATCGAGCGATCGGCAAAGAGCAGCGACGTCGCGCGCCTCATCGGCCGATTCGGGGCGCAACGCGTGGTCGACGGTCGCGGCGCAGAGAGAAATCTTTGACGTGGGATCGGCCTTCAGCGCATCAGAGAGCGCCAGCAGCAGGCCAGTGGAATCGCTGCCGCCCGAGATCGCGACGAGAATGCGCGAGGGCTGGTCGAGCGAGGAGAGAAAGCGGCGCGTCGCCGTTTCAGGAGAAAGGGTGCCGTCCGGGCGCAAAGCCGGAAAGCCTTAGCAGGACAGACGCTTCTGCTCGCTCGCGACCTTGGATATCACGGCACGCGAAGCCTTGGGGTAACGCTTCGAGACTTCCTTCAGCGTCGCGCAGGCGGTCTCCGTGTTGTCGAGGGCTGCGAGCGACATGCCGAGCTTCAGCAGCATTTCCGGCGCCTTCTCGGATGTGCCGTACTTCTGATGGGCATTCAGGAAGGTCTTGGCCGATTCGTTGAACTTGCCCTGCGAGTAGAGAGCCTCGCCAAGCCAGAAATTGGCGTCGGCGGCGCGCGCGCTGTTCGGATACTGGCCGATATAGGCGGTGAACTCCTGTTCGGCCGTCGAATAGTCGCCCGACAGAACATGACCGTAAGCGGCCTTGTACTGGTCGGACTCGCTGCCGAGCGAAGCCGTCTGCGAACCACTGACACCGGGCGGCGGCAGCGGGGCGGAGCCGACTTCGGCGCCCGGATTGACCGAACCGCCAACCGGATTGCCGTTCTGGTCGAAATCCATCGAGCCGAGCTGCTTCGGCGGCTGGCCGAGGCCGGTATTCTCCGGCACGTCGGTCGAGGGCGACGTCTCCGGCTCCCTCGACGTCTGGATGGTGCGGGCGATATCGTCACCGCCACTCGGCGCCTGTGTCTGCGCCGTCTGGCTGGAAGCCGGGATATCGGCTTCGCTCTTCTTCACCGGCTTGCCGCTGCCGCTGCCGGCGCTGCCGCCGGACTTCTCGATTTCCTGGAAGCGGAATTCGTTGTCTTCCTGCGCCTTGCGGATGGTTTCCTGCATCTGCAGCAACTGGAAGCTCATCTCCTCGATGCGGCCGTTCAACTGGCGCAGCTGGTCCTCGAGCTGCTGGATGCGCACTTCCGCCCCGCCGGCGGACTGCACGTTGACGACGGGCGCTTCCTGCTGCCGCTCGGGCGTCCTGCCGCCGAGATTCAAGCCGAATAGCGACGTCGCATTCGCCGACTGGCCAACCCCGGCCACCGTTGCGAGGCAAAGCATGCCCGCCACGACAAATTTCTTCATATGGTTCGTCCTGTCCCAGTGATTCTTCGCGCCTCGATGGCACGAACAGGAGATTTTTCCAATTGCTTTCAAAAAGCAACGGAGTTCGGCCAAAGTGTGTTCAAAAAGAAAAGGCGGCCCGCGATGGAGCCGCCTTTCCAATTTGTAACAAACCTCGGCAATTGGCGCTGAAGCGGCAATTACATGCCAGCGCCACCGAGAACGGTAACGGCGCGGCGGTTCTGCGACCAGCACGAGATGTCGTCGCAGACGGCAACCGGGCGTTCCTTGCCGTAGGAGATCGTCTTCAGGCGCTGAGCCGGAACGCCGCGCGAAGCGAGGTAGTCCTTGGCAGCAGCTGCACGACGTGCACCGAGAGCAAGGTTGTACTCGCGCGTGCCGCGTTCGTCGGCATGGCCTTCGACGGTGACGGCGTAGTTCGGATAGCGGCCGAGCCACTGCGCCTGACGGTCGAGCGTCTGGGCGGCGTCTGCACGGATCGAGGTGCTGTCGGTGTCGAAGAAGATGCGGTCGCCGACGTTGACGGTGAAGTCCTGGGCCGAGCCCGGCGTCGCGGCGCCGGCACCGAGGCCGAGATCGCCGGCGCTGTTGGCCATGTTCTTCTTGTTGGCGCAGCCGGCAAGTGCCAGACCCGCGACGAGCGCGATCATGACCGGGTTGCGGGCGAAGGACTGCATGCGGCTCATTGCCGGGGTATGAATTCGGCTCATGGCCGGTCTCCTTGCGACTAGATTGGGCGACTTGATTAAGGTTGCCGGACTGTAACCGTTCTCGGTTAATCGGCTTTCAAGAACTATGGTTAACGAATGGTTGATTTGTCCCTTTGTCGCCCCATTCCAGGATTTTTGAGGCGACAAGAAGGCAGGCACGCGGCGTTCCTACTCCAGAAGCGGCGACCAGGCCGGGTCCGAAGCGTATGCAGGGGTCTTGATCAGCTGCTCGTTGTAGCCGGTCAGATCGATCGAATAGAGCTGCGGTCCACCGGCGCCTGCCGCCTGGCGGAAGAACATCAGCACGCGGCCGTTCGGCGCCCAGGTCGGGCCCTCGTTGTGGAAGCCGGTGGTGAGAATGCGCTCGCCGGAACCGTCCGGCTTCATTACGCCGATCGAGAACTTGCCGCCCGACTGCTTGGTGAAGGCGATCAGATCGCCGCGCGGAGACCAGACGGGGGTCGAATAGGAACCGTCGCCGAACGAGATACGCGTCTGGCCGGAGCCGTCGGCGCCCATCTTGTAGAGCTGCTGGCGGCCGCCGCGGTCGCTTTCGAACACGATCTGGCTGCCGTCAGGCGAATAGGAGGGCGAGGTATCGATTGCCGCCGTCGAGGTCAGGCGCGTCGTGGTGCGCGAGCGCAGGTCCATCGTGTAGATATTGGCATTGCCTTCCTGCTGCAGGCTCATCACCACCTTCTGGCCGTCAGGCGAGAAGCGCGGCGAGAAGGTCATGCCGGGGAAATTGCCGACCACTTCGCGCTGTCCGGTTTCCAGCTGCAGCAGGTAGACACGCGGCTGCTGGTTGGCGAACGACATGTAGGTGACTTCCTGCCGGTTCGGCGAGAAGCGCGGGGTGAGGACGAGGTCGCTGCCGTTGGTCAGCATGCGGACGTTGAAGCCGTCCTGGTCCATGATGGCGAGCTGGCGCTTGCGCTCCTGCTTGCTGCCGGACTCCGAGACGAACACGACGCGTGTATCGAAATAGCCTTCTTCGCCGGTGATCTGCTTGTAGATCGCATCGGCGATGATATGGGCGACGCGGCGCCAATTCTCAGGCTGCGTATAGAACTGCTGCCCGGTCATCTGGCTGCCCGCAAACGTGTCCCACAGGCGGAACTCGGCACGCAGACGGCCATCGGCCTCCTTGGTGACGCGACCGGTGACCAGTGCCTGCGCATTGATGACCTTCCAGTCCTCGAAGCGCGGTGCGGCATCGGGATTGGAGATTTTCTCGATGAAGGCGTTCCTGGCGATCGGCTTGAACAGGCCGGAGCGCTGCAGGTCGGCGGCGATGACCTGCGAGATCTGGGCGCCCATGTCGCCCTGCAGGAAGTCGGTCACAGCGATCGGCAGGGGCTCGACATTGCCCTTGTTGATGTTGATTTCGACAAGCGCGTTGGCGGGCGTGGCGATAACCGCTGTGGTTACCATGCCGACCGCCACCATCAAGGCGCGTAGGAGAGAACACTTGATCATAGAGGACAAGCCTTTCAGCATTTTAAAGGGCTAGATCGCTGGGGTCGAAGTTGATGATGACTTCACCCCAGGCGTCGTATTTGTCTTTCGGAAGACTGGAGAACGGTGCCGACTTCATGACGGCGCGCTTGGCGCCGCTGGCGAGCGCCATGCGGGTCGATTCGTTGGTGCCACCAACCGCTTCCACTTCAGGCGCGCCGATGATGTTGCCATCCGGGTCAAGCTTCATGTGCACGCGGATCCGGACGTCGGCAGCGCCTTCCATGCCCGGGATGACCGACCAGTTGCCGGCGATCGCGCTACGCAGCGCGTCCATTTCGCTCATCGACAGCTTGGAGCCGCCGGTCGCCTTCTTGGCGCCGAGCGAGGCAACTTCGGTCGAGCTCTTCGCACCACCGTTCGACGGGTCCTGCTTGTTCAGCAGGGCCGCGATGTCGTCGGCGTTGAAATCGCTCTTCTGCGAGGACGAGGCCTTGGCCTTTTCCTGCTTCTTGTCGGATTTCTTCTTGTCGGACGGCTTTTCGTCCGCCTTGGCCACGTCTTCGGTCTTCTTCTCAGGCGGCTTTTCAGCCGGCTTCTGTTCCGGCGGCTTCACCTGCGGCTTGACGACGGGCGTCGGCACCTTGTCCGGCAATGCCTCGGCATCCGGCTTCGGCGGCTCGGGCATTTCCTGCGTCTGCTCTTCAGGCTTCGGCGGCGTCGGGGTCGGCGGCGTGATTTCGGGCTTCGGCGGCGTGATCGACGCAACCTGGCTCGGCTCGACCACCGTGTCTTCCTTCATGATGTCCTTGACCTCGTTGGGCACGGGATCATTTTCGGGAAGCGGCTTTTCGGATGCCTTCGGCGCCGCGGCCGATTCGTTGTTGTTCGGCTTGGCGTTGGGGATCGGCGGCGTCTTCAGATCGACCTTGTTCTCGCCCATGTTCTCGGCGTTCGCCACGTTGGTCGGCTTGGAGGTCGGCTTGGGCGCCGGCTTTTCGCTCGGCTTGGCGGTCTTGTCGCCCTGCTGCATCTGCGTCAGTTCTTCGACCGGCACCAGGTTGACCGGCATCGCCTCGAAATCCTCGACCTTGAACTCTGCCGGAGAGCCGATCGAAATCAGCGCCCAGGCGAGCAAAGCGGAGTGCAGAACAGCAGATGAGACGATACTGGCCTTCATAGCGCTTACTACGGGCCCTTCTTCTCTTGGGTGACGAGACCGATGTTCTTGAAGCCGGCACCCTGGATGCGGGCCATGACATCGGCGATCACGCCGTAGGGCGCGGCCGAGTCGCCACGAACGAAGATGCGTTCATTGTAGCCTGTCGTGGCGATCGCCTCGAGCTTGGCGGCGATTTCCTCGACCGGGATCGGCGTTTCCTGCAGGAACGCGGTACCGTCGTTCTTGACGGAGATGGTGATCGGCTGCGTTTCCGAGTTCAGCGCCTTGGCCTGCGTTTCCGGCAGGTCGATCGGCACGCCGACGGTCATCATCGGTGCCGCGACCATGAAGATGATCAGGAGGACGAGCATGACGTCGACCAGCGGCGTCACGTTGATCTCGGAGATGGCGCCACCGCGGTGACCACCACGACGACGGCCGCCGCGACGTCCACCGCCGCTACCGCCACCGCTTGGGGAACCCATACCCATATCGTTAACTCCGTTCCCGTTCGTTACTGAGCGGCCGCGCGCGGCTGCAGCTTCTCGTCAATTTGTCGCGAAAGGATGGCGGAGAATTCGTCCGCGAAACCTTCCATGCGACCCGAGAGCTTGCCGGCGTCGGCGGAGAACTTGTTGTAGGCGATAACCGCCGGGATAGCGGCGACCAGACCGATGGCGGTTGCGAGAAGCGCTTCGGCGATACCGGGCGCGACCACCGCGAGGTTGGTGGACTTCGAGCCGGCGATCGCCTGGAACGATGTCATGATACCGACGACCGTACCGAACAGACCGATGAACGGACCGGCCGAGCCGATCGTTGCAAGCGAGCCGAGGCGGGCGGAGAGGAATTCCGATTCACGCGAAAGCGTCACGTCCATAGCGCGGTCGATACGCATCTGCAGGCCGATCGGGGAGCGCGCGCCGCGCTCGAACGATTTCTTCCACTCGCGCATCGCGGCGACGAAGATCGAGGCGAGGCCGGTGTTGTTGCGTTCCGACAGCGAGCGATAGAGCTCTTCGAGCGACTGGCCCGACCAGAACACCTGCTCGAACTTGTCGAACTGACGACGGGCGCGGCCGAAGGCCAGATATTTGTCGATGACGATCGCCCAGGTCCAGACGGAGGCTGCGATGAGCCCGAGCATGACCAGTTTGACGACGAGGCCAGCCTGCATGAAGAGCGACCAGAGACTGACGTCCGTGTGAGCCGCTGCCAATCCTACTTGTTCCATTGATCCAAAATCCCCGAATCCAAACGCCCGGCGCTTGACCGGGCGGCAATAAGTGATCTCGCAAGAATTGTCTGGCTGCCGCCGCCCAAAGCCCTGGTCAAGCTTCCAAGCTCTTATCCGCTTTCCTTGCCGTCAAATTTGGTCAAAGGAAGGCGTGCACCGCACAAACTCTGACAATCCGAGTAAGACACTATTATGGTTAATAGTTCGTTAGCGCCGGATCATGAAAGCGAAGCTGTCGGCGAGAGAATAATCCCTTGGAGTACTTGGCCAGATCAAAAGTCGATGACCAAAACAGCGCAATTCCTGCGCGCGGCAATTCCTTCACACGAATGTCATGTTTTTGCAAGGGGCGTTTTTACACGTTTTGCAGGTCGTCAGGCGAGGTAAACGGCACGCCCAAAGATGCGAAATGTCTCACATTGAGCGTCACGATCGTAAGGCCATGCACCAACGCCGTCGCTGCGATCAGAACGTCGGCCAAACCCTGCCGATGCCCTTTGCTCTCCGCCTGCTCCTCGATCGTTCCCGCTGCCATTGCAACCTTCGCATCGACAGGCAGGATGCGGCTATCGAATTGCCGCGTCAGTTCGCCAAACCATTGTTCGATCTTGCCGGCTTTTACATCGGCGCTTTTGCGCTGGAGCTTTCTGATCCCACGCTGGATTTCGGCGATGGTCACGGCCGAGAGATACAGCCCGTCTTTAGCGCTTTGCTCTCGGATCCAGTTTTGAGTTTCGGACGAAACAGGAGGCTTGTCCGGAGCGAATAGCGAGATAACGTTTGTGTCGAGCAGGTAGCCGCTCAAAGATCGGCATCCCGCATCGGAGACGCGGTGCGCTCGATATCGAGATCGAGACCACCCGGATATGACAGCAGAAACTCACCGAAATTCGGCTTGGTCCTGTCGAGCGCTTTCCTCGCCTCTTCGGCGGCTTCCAGCGAAACGATGGCGGCAATGGGCTTTCCATGCCGTGTGATCGTCACGAACTCGCCTCCCATCGCCTCATCGACAAGTTGGGAAAACGTTGCCTTTGCGTCGCGAAGCGTAACCGTCGTCATCGAAACCTCTGATATGACTACACGTGACTACATAGCGATTTGCGACAAGAACTTCAACAAGCCCACTAGACCTCGATCATCATCTGCCTGGCGAGCGCCTCCGGCAGCCGTCGCGGCCGTCCGCTGGCGTTGATCACCGCGATGATCACCTTGGCGGCGATCAGCAGCGTGTCGTCGCGGCGGATTTCCTGGGTCAGCACCATCTTGGCGCCGCCGGCCTTTTCCGTACGCGTTATCACGGTGAGGATATCGTCCATCCGCGCCGGCGACTTGAAGTCGATCTCCATCCGGTGAACGACGAACACCAGCCCCTCCTCGTCGGCGCTGATCAGCGCCCTCTGCTCGACGCCGAGGCAACGAAGATAGTCGGTGCGGCCGCGCTCGAGGAAGTGCAGGTAGCGGGCGTGATAGACGAGGCCGGAGAAATCGGTGTCCTCGTAATAGACCCGCTGCAGCAGCCGGTGGCCGGCTGCTGTGAGTTCGCCCGAGATCGAAAACCCGCTATCCGCCATAATTTTCTCCAAAGTCATGTGCCCTCTTTGGCTGAACAGTTTCCGCCTTGCAAGCATTGAACAATTGTCACGCTTCCTAAGTATTTCTCAATCGACGCGACCAGCCAGGAGATGATCCCGATGAAGATTGCAGTGATGGGCGGAGACGGGTTTATCGGTTGGCCAACATCATTGCACCTGTCGGACGCCGGCCACGACATCCACATTCTCGACAATCTCTCCAGACGCTGGATTGACACCGAACTAGGCGTCCAGTCGCTGACCCCGATGGACTCGATCCAGGAACGCACCCGCATCTGGCACGCCGAGACCGGCCGCCGCATCCACTTCAACCTGATCGATCTTGCCAAGGACTACGAGCTCCTGAAGAAATGGCTCGCCGAAAACCGCCCCGACGCCATCATCCATTTCGCCGAGCAACGTGCCGCCCCCTATTCGATGAAGAGCGACCGGCACAAGAACTACACCGTCAACAACAACGTCAGCGCCACCCACAACCTGCTCAACGCGCTGGTTGACCTGCAGCTCGACGCCCACCTGATCCATCTCGGCACCATGGGAGTCTACGGCTATTCCACCGTCGGCGCCGCCATCCCCGAAGGTTATCTCCCCGTCGGCATCGAGACGGCGGATGGCGAGACAGTCAGCCAGGAAATCCTCTATCCATCGAACCCTGGCTCGATCTACCACATGACCAAGTGCCTGGATCAGACGCTGTTCCATTTCTACGCCAAGAACGACGGCGTCAGGATCACCGACCTGCACCAGGGCATCGTGTGGGGCACCCACACCGAACAGACGCGCCGCCACGATCAGCTGGTAAACCGCTTCGACTATGACGGCGATTATGGCACGGTCTTGAACCGCTTCCTGATCCAGGCGGCAATCGGCTATCCCCTGACCGTCCACGGCACCGGCGGCCAGACCCGCGCCTTCATCCATATCCAGGATTCCGTGCGCTGCATCGAGCTGGCGCTGAACAACCCGCCCGCCCGCGGCGCCCGCGTCGAGATTTTCAACCAGATGACCGAAACCCACCGCATCCGCGATCTGGCCGAGATGATTTCAAAGCTGTCAGGCGCCGAGATCGCCTGGCTGCCCAATCCGCGCAAGGAGGCGCCGGAGAACGAGCTGATCGTGAAGAACGACAAGTTCCGCAAGCTCGGGCTCGACCCGATCACGCTGAAGTCAGGTTTGATGAGCGAGATCGTCGACGTCGCGAAAAAATTCGCCTACCGCGTCGACCGCAACCGCGTTCCCGCCGTCTCGGCCTGGACGAAGGACATCGCCGCGACCATCGACCGCGACCCCGAGGGCAAGCGGCTGAAATCGGTGTCGTGAGGATGGGGAAGGATAGCGTAAGCCGGGCGGGGAGCCCCCTCATCGCCTCGCTGACGCTCCGGCACTTCTCCCCGGTGGGGAGAAGAGGCAGTCGGCTGCCGCTGCGAGTCCCTTCTCCCCACCGGGGAGAAGGTGGCCCGAAGGTTTCAGGCGCAACTCACGTTGCGCCGGGGATGAGGG
>UCCA01000023.1 GCA_900470805.1 Hyphomicrobiales bacterium
TTCTAAGTCAACAGCCCCATTCCAAAAAAAACAGCTTTCTCGTAAACAACTGATTTGACAGGGGAATTTCCAAAGGAGGCAAACTACGCCTTACAAACACTCCTGATCTGGACCTGATTTCCATGACGATAGAGTCTGAAACGGCGTCTATTGAGACGAACACGAATCCTCCTTCATGGATGCCGGCAACGAGAAGCCTTCCCTTTACGCCCCATATAGCGCCGTTAACCATCTTTTCAACAGTGTGCGGGATTGTAGGAGCGCTAACTCCAATCAGGTGAACATGATGTCCACTCCCCTCTTGCAGCATGGCCCGTCGCCCATGGTGACGGCAACTGCACTCTTTCCCCCACTGAACGGCGTCAATGGCTGCCGCGTGGAATCCTCATCCGACGCCTCCCCGATGCCGCAGCTACACGCTGCCGCCTCCGGCTAATTGTCATTTCCTCCATATGCAGGGCTTGGCACGACGTCACAGCATGACCGCGTGCGGTCGCAATCCCGGGCCTCTGCGTCGTCTTTCTATTTCATCGGGAAAATCATTATGAAAAACGATAGCTCTACCGAGAAGACCATCACTACTCTGGCCGATCAACTCTTCGTCCTTGGAAATGCCAACCGCCTCGCCATTCTGAAAAATCTTGCCGACGGGGAGGTCCAGGTCAACGTGCTCGCGACCAAGCTGGGGCTCGGGCAGTCGGCTCTATCGCAGCATCTGGCTATCCTGAGGTCCTGCGAGTTCGTCAGCACCCGGCGCGTTTCTCAGTCGGTATTCTACTCTATCAGGCCGACTGCGATCGCCACCGCGCTAGCCGGCGTCAAGGACCTGCTGTTCAGCCAGCCGGCAGCCAGCAAGACTGAACGCGTTGCTGTCAGCAATCATTGAATGGCTTTGCGCCCGGCAAGAAGCCGCCGGACCGCACCTACCCTGGCGACTGACTGGTGATTTGCTCGGCTAAATATTGACCATTTGGTCAGAAAATAGCCTGAGCCAAACCGTTTGCGTCCGACGAGCTTGTTTTTATCATTTTAAATCAACGCTATTTCGTTTGGCACAGCTCTTGCGACGATACCGGCATCGTTTCGTCACAAGAGGGATATGCAATGACCAAGGGTAAAGACACGGGCGACAAGACGCCGCTCTCATCGCTGCCTGACATTTCCAGGCGCCGGCTGCTGGGCGGCGTTGCCGCAGCCGGCGCCAGCACCGTCTTTGGAAACTTCACCATTTTCTCGCGCCAGGCGCATGCCGCCGAGCCGCTGCGTGTGCTGTGCTGGCCGGGCTATGAAGAGAAGGACGTCATTGCCGAGTTCGAGGATCTGCACAAGACCAAGGTTGAGTTCAAGATCTACATCGGCGGCGAGCAGATGCTGCAGTTCTTCGCGCAAACCACGCCCGGCACCTTCGATGCCATCATTTCAGACGCCGAGTATGTCCAGAAGCTGAAGGCGCAGAAGGCGATCGAGGCCTATTCGACCAAGGGCTTCGACGAGCTCGCCAACTATCACCCGAAGTTCCGCGATTTCGCGCCAACCAGGGGCGAGACGGAAGGCACGGTCTACGGCATCCCGACGCGCTTCTCCTTCTACGGCATCTCCTACAACACTGACGAAATGTCGGCCGAGGAAGCCGGCGACTGGGCATCGCTGCTCAATCCCAAGTATGAAGGCAAGATCGGCATGTTCGATTGGTATCTGCCGAATCTCGGCAATGCCAGCCTGGCTGTCAATCCCGGTAACCAGACGCCCTACGCGATCGACGACGCCCAGCTTGCGCAGGTCAAGGATTTCCTGATGAAGCTCAGGCCGCAGATCGGCATGTTCGGCTCTTCGAACCAGCCGATCGCCCAGGCCATGCTTGCTGGTGACATCATCGCCTCGCCAACAGGCGATCTCGACATCGACCTCAAGCTTGCCGGCTACGACAACTTCTCCTCGACGATCCCGAAGCAGGGCGGCATTCGCTGGCAGGAAGTCGCCACGGTTTGCACCGCGTCGAAGAACAAGGATCTGGCGATGGAGTGGGTCAAATACATGACCTCGCCGAAGGTGCAGTCCAAGCTGGTCTATACCAAGGCCTTCAAGGCCCGCGGCCCCAACATGAAGATCGTCGACCATTGGGACGAGGACCAGAAGAAGCTGCTCTCCTACGTGCCCGATCCGGCCAACCCCGGCAAGATGCTCGTCGAAACGCTGATCGACCGGTCCATGCCGCGCGGCCTGCCGTCGAACCAGCCCGAACAGGCCTGGATCGACATCTTCAACACATTCAAGACGGCCTGATTACCAACCCGTTGAATGAAACGCGCGCCGCTCGGCATAGGTCGGGCGTCGCCCCTCTGCTTGCATCCAGGAACGACCATGATTGCCGCAACATCAGCTCCCGATCTCGAACTGCTTTCGGTCACCAAGCGCTTTGACAGCTTTACAGCCGTCGACAACGTCAATCTCAAGGTGGGTCGTGGCGAGTTCGTTGCCATCATGGGACCGTCGGGCTGCGGCAAGACCACACTTCTGCGCATCCTGGCCGGGCTGGAGTCAGTCACATCGGGGCAGCTGCATATTCGCGACAAGGATGTGTCCGACGTTCCTGTCAATCTGCGCTCGACCCGCCTGGTCTGGCAGAACTATGCGCTGTTTCCTCACCTCGATGTCGCCGGCAACATTGCCTTCGGCCTGACACTCAAGGCGCATGACAAGGCGATCGTCGCCGGGAAGGTGCGGGCAATGGCCGAACTCGTCGGCCTTTCCGACTTCCTCGGCCGGCGGATCGGGCAGCTTTCCGGCGGCCAGAAGCAGCGCGTGGCGCTCGCCCGCGCCCTGGTGACCGAGCCAGAGATTCTGCTGCTCGACGAGCCTCTGTCGGCGCTCGACGCGCATTTGCGCATTCGCATGCAGGGCGAATTGCGCCGGATACAGCGCCAGCTTGGCATGTCGTTCATCTACGTCACCCACAACCAGATCGAAGCCTTCTCGATGGCCGACCGGGTCGTGGTGATGAACAAGGGGCGGATCGAGCAGATCGATACGCCCGAGGAAATGTATGCCCGGCCGAAGACCGAATTCGTCGCCCGCTTCGTCGGCTCGAACAATCTGTTTCCCGGTCGCGTGCATTCGATCGAGCCGGGCCATGCCGTGATCCATTGCACGCACGGTCAGGTCAACGTCGCGACGCAAACGCTGCCCCCTGTCGGCACGCCGGTCTTTGTGGTCGTGCAGGCCGACAAGATGACCAGCGCTCCGACAGGCCGTCTGCACGAGAACCGTGTCGATGCCACATTGCGCGGGCGCGAATATGCCGGCTCTCACAATATCTATTTGATGGACCTGATCGACGGCACCGAGGTCAAGCTGACATCGCAGGCCACCTTGCCGATCGAGATCAATGCGCCTGTTTCGGCCTATTTCGCTGCCGAAGATGCTACCCTGATCGAGGGAGCGGCGTGATGGCGGCGACATCAGGCATCATCAGGAGGCTGAAGACGCCGAACGACAGCCCGTTGAAATTCTGGTTCCTAGCGCCGCTGGTGCTGTGGCTTGGCGCGCTCTTCCTGTTGCCGCTTCTGTTCCTGCTGTGGATCGGCTTCTGGCGGGTCGAGAACTTCCAGGCGATACCGGATTTCTCGCTCAACAATTACAGCGAGATTTTCGCGAACTTCTTCAGCGGATCACGCTATGGGCTGGCGCTCGTCCAGTCTCTGTGGGTGGCCATCACGACGGCGGTCTTCGCCGTCGCGTTTTCCTATCTCATTGCGCTGGCGCTGGCTTTCGCGGTGCCTGCGCGCTGGCAGCGGCTTGCGCTGCTGCTGGCGATCGCACCCTTCTGGTCCAGCTATGTGCTAAGGCTGTATTCGTGGCAGACCATCCTGTCGCGAAACGGCGTCATCAATTCGGTTCTCAAGCAGATCGGGCTCTCCGATCTGCGCATCGACGTGATCTACACGCAGATCGCCACCCGCATCGGCCTGATCCACTATCTCGCGCCGATCCTGGTCGTCATTCTCTATGTCGGCATCCTGGCGATCGACAAGGTTCTGATTGAGGCGGCACGGGAACTCGGCGCCACGCGCTGGCAGGCCTTTACGCGCGTGATCCTGCCGCTCAGCCGTTTCGGCCTGCTGACGGCAGGTAGCTTCGCGGTCATCGTTGGCCTTGGGGACGCGCTCTCCGGCAACCTGCTCGGCGGTGGCGCCGGGCGTTCGATCTTCGGCAAGCTGCCGACCTATGCCAGCATGATCATGTCCGACTATTCGAGTTCGACCAACCTGCCCCGCACATCGGCGCTGGCCACCATCCTGATCGTCGTGATGATCGCCGCGCTGGTCGTCGGCTTCATCGCTGCAGACCGGGCCCGCCGGAGGACCGCATGATGGCGCGTAACCCTTGGATCTTTCTCGGACGTCTCTGGCTTGGGCTTGCCTATGCCTTCATGTTCCTGCCGCTGATCGTCCTGATCCTCTTCTCGTTCCAGAAGAACCGTTTTCCCGGCTTTCCGCTACAGGGCTGGACCACCGGCTGGTACGGAAAATTGTTTTCCGACGGAACGCTGCTCGACGCGCTCGGCCACACGATGATCGTCTCGCCGGCTGCGGCGACGATAGCGACCGTAATTGCCTTCTTTGCCGCCTACGCGCTGAACCGCTTCCACTTTCGCGGCAAGACCGCATTGCTCGGACTGGTGACCCTGCCAATCCTGATCCCGCCGCTGATCCTCGGCGTCGGCTTTCTCGGCTTGCTCGCCCGGGTGCATCTTTCCGGGACGCTGTTTGCGGTCTTCCTGACCCACGTGGTGCTGATCACGGCACCGGCGCTGGCCATCATCCAGCTCCGCCTTGCGCAGATGCCCGGATCCCTTGAAGAGGCGGCATGGGATCTCGGCGCAACGGAGTGGCAGACCGTCTGTAAGGTGGTGCTGCCATTTGCATTGCCCGGTATTTTCGGTGCCTGGCTGCTCGCATTCACCTTCTCCTTCGACGAATTCATCATCGCCTGGTTCGTATCGGGCTTCCAGCCGACATTGCCGGTCGCGATCTATTCGGTGCTTGTTGCCGCCATCGATCCATCGCTGAATGCCATCGGGACAATCGTGTTTGCGATTTCCTGTGCGGTTCTGATCGGCATCGAGCTTATCCTGCTCCCCTTCCTTGTCGGCAAACCCGGCGGCGACGCCTGAAGTACATCGGATACATTCAATGACCCTCCTAATCCGCAATGCTTCGATCCTGGCGATGGACAAGCACAACGGCACGACACCCTTTTCCGGCGACATGTTGATCGAGAACGGAACGATCGCAGCGATTGGCCCGGAGCTAGCGCTGCCGGCCAACGCCCGCGAGATCGACGGGCGCGGCAAACTGTTGATGCCGGGCCTCATCAATGCCCATCTCCATTCGTCGGAGACCTTCTTCAAGGGCAGATACCAGCACATGCCGCTGGAAATCTGGATGCTTTATGCCTATCCACTGTTGATGAAGGGGCCGATTTCACCGCGCCTGCTCTATCTGCGCAGTCTGCTGGTGGCGATGGAATCGCTGAAGGCAGGTGTCACCACGATCGTCGACGACTTCTTCGATCCGCCAGGCTTCGATCTCGACCGCCTACGCTTGGTCTTCGACGCCTACGACGACGCTGGTATCCGCGCCAATGTCTCGCATTGCGTCATCGACAAGCATGTGTTCGACACGATGCCCTATCTTCGCGAGACGATCCCCGCCGCATTGCAGGCGGAAGTCCAAGGGCCATCGATTACGCCTGATGTCTACATGGACTATTGCGCCGACGTGTTCGCCTCGCAGCACGGGCGCAGCGACCGTCTGGGCTTCATGATTTCGGCATCGGCGCCGCAGCGCTGCTCGATCGAGATGATGCAGGCCTGCACCGAGCTGGCAATCGAAAAATCTGTCCCTTACCACACGCACATTCTGGAAACGAAAACGCAGGCGGTAACGGGTATGGAGTTCTACGACAAGAGCCTGATCCGATACATGCACGATCTCGGCCTATTGACCGGCAATACGACGATCGCGCATTCGATCTGGGTCTCGGACGAAGACATGGAACTGATGGGCGCGGCCGATTGCTCGATCGCCCACAATGCCATCTCCAACCTGAAGCTAGGCTCCGGAATCGCGCCCATCCGTCGACTGCTCGACGCCGGCGTCAATGTCGGCCTCGGCACCGATGGTCTTTGCAGCAACGACACGGCGCGAATATTCGATGTCATGCGCTTTGCCGCCCTACTGCACGGCGTCGCCACGCCGGATACCGATCGCTGGGTCAGCGCATCCGATGTCCTTCGCTCCGCCACGATCGCCGGCGCCAGAACGGCGATGCTCGACAAGGTGACCGGATCACTGGAGGTCGGCAAGCGCGCCGATGTCGTGATGATTGATCTCGGCGGCTACGACTACATGCCTATGAACGCGCTCGATCATCATCTGGTCTATTGCGAGAACGGATCGGGCATCCGCATGGTGATCGTCAATGGCGAGATCACCGTGGAAGACGGCAAGCTTCTGACCGTCAACGAAGAGGACATCTTCGCCGAGTTGCGCGAGCTTCTACCAGCCTACATGAAGGACCATGCGGAACTGGAGCGACTGAACGCGCGCTTCGAGCCCTACATGCGCGACATGTATCGCCGGGCGACGCTGCAGGATGTCGGCATGAACCGCTATCAGGGCGATATGCCGCTCTGGCCCGGCCAGAACAGCGTGGTCGGCCGCTAATGTCCGGTCTGTGTCCCGCCGAATTCATCCGTCGCAAGCGCAACGACGAGCCGCTCGCTCCGACTGATATCCGCGAATTCGTCCAGGGTATCGGCAGCGGCACAGTCTCCGAGGGACAGATCGCGGCCTTTGCCATGGCCGCGTTTTTGAACGGCATGTCATCGACCGAGACGGCGGCGTTGACGCTTGCCATGCGCGATTCCGGCGACGTTGTCGATTGGGCGGATACAGCGATTACCCCATCCGTCATCATCGACAAGCATTCCAGCGGCGGGACCGGCGACGAGAAAGTCAGCCTCATCCTCGCTCCCCTCGTCGCAGCCTGTGGAGTCCGCATGCCGATGATCTCGGCACGTGGCCTGGGGCACACCGGCGGCGAAGTGGATCTCATGGAGGCCATACCGGGATGCGATATCGCGCCGCCGGCCGATGTCTTCAAGCGTGCCGTCGAGACGGCGGGCGCCGCCATCATCGGCCCGACCGGGCGGCTCGCACCCGCAGATGCCGCCATCTATTATGTGCGCGACGTGACGGCGACGGTGGAGTCCGTTCCGCTCATTACCTCCTCCATCCTTTCCAAGAAGCTGGCGGCCGGCATTTCCGGTCTGGTCATGAGCGTCAATTTCGGTTCGGGCGCGTTCATGCCGACCATCGCTGAAGCACAACAGCTTTCGTCCAGCCTGATAGCTGTCGCCAAGCAGGCGGGTCTGCCGATGGTGACGCTGATTGCCGATATGGACGAGGTCATGGGGGATTCCGTCGGAAGCCGCCTGCAGGTTCTGGAGGCGATCCGTTTTCTGGACGGGACGCATCGCGACCCTCGGATGCTCAAGCTGATCATGGCGCTCTCCATCGAGATTCTGCTTCTGGCAAAGCTGGCCGTCGACGAGCAGGAGGCACGGCACATGCTGCAACAACGGCTGGACGACGGGGAGGCATTGCAGCGGTTCGGCAAAATGGTTACCGCTTTGGGCGGGCCGTCCGATCTCGTTGATGCGCCGGAGCGTTATCTGGAGACGGCTCCTTATATGATGCCGGTTGCAGCGCAAATCACAGGATACATCAGGAAGGTCAATGCCTTCCAGGTCGGGCTTGCCATGGTCGGTCTTGGTGCCGGTCGCAGGCTGCCGACCGACAGCATCGATCATGGCGTCGGCCTGACCGGAATGCGCCATCTCGGCGATGCCATCGTCGCGGGTGATCCGCTTTGTCTCGTCCACGCACGCGATATCGCGGCATTTGAAACTGCGGCCGATGCAATTCGCAACGCCATCACCATCACGGCTGACCGGTCGGCGGAAAACGCCGTTGTGACGGGCCGCATGTCCACCAACGACCCGGAGAATTGAATGTCATTCGCCCAACGTTACGCCATCACCGATGTCTGCATCCTGGTGAAGGATAGCAGCCGCTCAATCGACTTCTACGTCGGCAAGCTCGGCTTCGAACTGAACCGGCAAGCGGAAGGCTTTGCGGAATTCAACGGCGCGGGCCTGACGCTCGCCTGCTGGGAGATCGACCACATCAGCAGCCACACGGGCATCTCGAATGCCAAGGCCGAGGGCCCGCACAAGGTCTGCGTGGCCGTCCGCCTGCCGACACCTGAAGAGATTGACGAAGCCTTTGCCGACCTGTCCGGCAAAGGTGTTGTCATGTATGGCCCGCCCGAGGACTATGTCTGGAACGCCCGCGGTTTCTACTTCAGCGGTCCGGATGACGAACTCTGGGAAGTCTACGCCTGGAAGGACGGCGGCTCCGCAGGCAATTTCTAACGACCACTCTCAGCCGGCAGCTTCCACCGGCGCGTATGTCCAGGGATCGATGCTTGCCGGGCGACCGGCGAGCGTTAGGCTGGCGGTGCGCGGCGCCGTTTCCGAAATCACCTTGCCGCGCCTGACGACGGCAAGGCGGCCGGCTTTCAACCGGACTGCCTCGATCGCATCCCGCGCCTCGATGAGCACGAAATCCGCATTGCAGCCGGGGGCAATGCCGTAGCCTTCAAGTCCGAACGTCTTGGCCGGATTGGTGGTCACTGCCTGGAAGCAGGCCTTCACCGCATCGCGGCTGGTCATGTGCCCGGTGTGGACAGCCATGTGAGCGACCTCCAGCATGTCGGCATTTCCGAAGCTGTACCACGGGTCCATGCAGGAATCCTGCCCCAGCGCGACATTGACGCCGAGCGCCATCAGTTCCGGCACCCGCATCATGCCGCGGCGTTTCGGGTAGGTGTCGTGCCGTCCCTGAAGCACGATATTGGCAAGCGGGTTCGGTATGCACTGAATGTCGGCTTCTGCGATCAGCGGCAGCAGTTTCGAGGCGTAGTAGTTGTCCATCGAATGCATCGACGTCAGATGCGAGCCGGCGACGCGCCCCTGCAGTCCCAATCTCTGCGTCTCGTAGGCCAGCGTCTCGATGTGGCGGGACAACGGATCGTCGGTCTCGTCGCAATGCAGATCGACAAGTAGCCCGCGTTCGGCAGCGATCTCGCAGAGCGCTTTGACCGAAAGCCGTCCGTCCTCCATGGTTCGCTCGAAATGCGGGATGCCGCCAACGACATCGACGCCCATGTCGAGCGACCGGATGAGGTTCTTTGCAGCCGTCGGAGAGCGATAGAACCCATCCTGCGGAAACGCCACCAGTTGCAGGTCGAGATAGTCCTTTACGAGATCCTTGACCTCCAGCAACGCCTCGACGCCAACGAGCCTGTCATCGCAGACATCGACGTGCGAGCGCACGGCAAGCAGCCCTTGCGCAACCGCAAGATCGCAATATTTCAGGGCCCGCTCGATCACCGCTTCCTTGGTCAGCAGCGGCTTGAGTTCACCCCATAGCTGAATGCCTTCGAGCAGGGTACCGGAGCGATTTAGCCGCGGCGTCCCCAGCGACAAAGTCGCATCCATGTGAAAGTGAATGTCGATGAACGGCGCGGACACAAGACGGCCGCCGGCATCGATCACTCGACCTGCCTCGCCCTCGATATTACGCTCGACGGCAACGATCTTCCCGCCGCTGACGGCGATGTCGATATCGGTACGATCGTCGGCAAGATTGGCGTGGCGAACGATAAGGTCGAAAGACATGAAATAGGCTCCGCGACATGCAATTGATCTACGCACCACCTTAGGTAAATCACCAGCAGCGGCAATAGGTTGAACGATACTTTGTTCGATTTTTCAGCGATTTCCAGCCGTGGTGATATTTTAGGCTGAAGATTGTCATTTTACCCAGACGTTACGGTCGAGAACCCGCCCGGCGTCATGAAAGCGTCACGCGCCTCTGCCATGCGTGCGGGCCGCAATAGCGTTTCATTACCCGGGTTCAGAATGACATTCTTAACAATTTCCGCACGCCTTTCGCCTTCCGCCTCCCCTCGCCTGATCACCCTGGCATCGACGGTCGTCAAGGCCGGCGAAACGGCGCGCTCGTCCCTGCAGCGCCGTCGCGTGGGCGAGATGGTGTCGAAGGCGCCGCGTGACTATCAGACCGAAATCGACGTGGCGGTCGAACGGATCATCGTCGACGAGATGGTCCGGGCGTTTCCCTCCTACTCCATCAAGGGCGAGGAGGATGTCGGCAATCGCGTCGCTGACGAGAACGCGCCGGTCATCTACATCGACCCGATCGACGGCACGACCAACTTCGCCTGGGGTATCCCGCATTTCGGCATGACCATCGCGATCGCCGAGGCGGGAACGATCGTCGCAGGCGTCGTCTACGATCCCATGCTCGACGAGTTGTTCAGTGCCGAACTCGGCGGCGGAGCCTATCTCAACGGCGAGCGCATTACCTGCGTTGACAACGCGGACATCGAAAACGTGGTCGTCGGCGCCGGTCTGCCGGTCCCCGGTCAGGTCAAGGCAGTCCCGGAAGCCATCTATTTCAACGCGTTGAAGCGATTGATGGCCAATACCGCAGGCGTTCGCCGGCTCGGCTCCGCGGCATTGTCGATCGCCTACGTCGCATCCGGCCGCCTGGACGGTTTTTTCGAGGATGGATTGTCGATGCACGACTACGGCGCTGCAGCCCTGCTTGTCACGGAGGCCGGTGGGCGTGTCTCCGCCTTCAACGGCGGACCGGTCACGGCCAACGGCGACATCCTTGCCGGCAACATGTCCCTCCACCCCTGGCTGGTCGAGGGACTTGAAGGCGAACGGAGCTAGCCGAGAAGAAGCGCCTCAAGACCGACCGGATCATCGGTGGTGATCTGGTCGACCTTCATAGCCAGAAGGCGACGAACGATGGGGAGTGCCGCCGGGACCGCGGAGTTGATCGTGTAGGCATCGACGCGGCGATCGGCTCGATGGAAGGCAGCGACGAGATCGTAGCCCGCATCCTCGGCAAACAACACGAGCTTATGGTGCAGATAGATCATCTGCGCGCGCGGCGAAGCACTCACCGCATCAGCGACGAAACCTTCAAAATCACGGCTGTCTTGCAGGCGCTCGATCGCCCCATCATGGCAAGGGTCGTAGCCGATCGGCATATCAGGAACGGCTTGCGACATACGCTCGACCGCTTCCGGGTCGCCGGCGGACAGGATGACCGACCGGGCGACCGGCCCGATCGCCGCCGCAAAGACCGCGATGTCCTCGTCGCGAATCGCTGTTGAATGCTCCTTGAGATCGAGCTGCAGAATGGCGCCATCGCGCACTTTCGTATCGGCCAGAAGCCGTCCGAGATCGTCGATCAGGATGACCGGATGTGCGGTTGGCTCGCCAAACGGGTCACGCAGATGCAGCGTGCGCAACACGCTCTCCGTCGCATCGAGCACGCGCCCGCCGCCTGTCGTCGCCTGGTTCAAGGTCTCGTCATGCAAGACCGCAAAACCCGCGCCGTTGAACCTCACAAGATCGATCTCGACACTGGCGCCGAGGGCCATGGCTTCGGCAATGCGCTGCCCCGTGAAGGAGATGTCGCCAGCATAACGATGGCCGCGATGCCATTTCAGCCAGGTCTTTTGGTCTGCCGTGTCGATCGCGATGCCGTTACGGTCAGACATTGCCGAAAATCCGATCATGATTGTATTCAGACGTCGCCGCCGATTGGTGGACCAGTTGATTGTCGCGGTAAGCGCGAAAGACCTGAGCGACCGGCTCGACGCCCATGCCCCTCGTCCAGTTGCTATCCGGCGCTGTCATCGCCTTCAACCGCGTTCCGTCGGCAAGATCGATATCGACGATCTTGTGCGTGCCGAAATCGATGCTGCGGTGAACGATTGCAGTCGAAAGGCTGCTGGACGCACGCAACGACACCGCCTCGGGGCGCAGAGCGAGCACGGCATCACCATCCTCGATCGGCACCGATACGGGAAACGCCGGATGCTGGCTCTTGCCATCGTGGATGCTGGTCCTGACAAAATTCATCGATCCGATGAACCCCGCGACGAATTCGGTCTGGGGCTCACGGTAGACGACGTCCGGCGGCGCGATCTGTTCGGTGCCGCCGTCACGCATCACGACGATGCGATCGGCAAGCGCCAGCGCCTCGTCCTGTCCATGGGTGACGAACAGCGTGGTGATCCCGAGCCGCTGCTGGATATCCCGCACCTCTTCCCGCAAACGTTCGCGCAGATGCTGATCGAGGCTGGCGAAGGGCTCGTCGAGAAGCAGGATCTTCGGCTCGAGCACCAGCGATCGCGCCAGCGCCACACGCTGCTGCTGACCGCCGGAGAGTTGTGTCGTCATGCGCTTGCCGTAATCGGCAAGACCGACGAGAGCCAGGGCACCCTCGACGCGCTCCTTGATCTCGGATTTAGGCAGCCGCCGCAGCTTGAGGCCGAAGGCGATGTTGTTGAAGACATCCATGTGCGTCCACAGCGCGTGGCTCTGGAACACCATGCCGGTCGGGCGCCTTTCGGGCGGCAGTGCCGTGACGTCCTTCGCGTCGATCAGGATGGAGCCACCACTCGGCGTCTCGAAGCCACCGATCATCCGCAGCAGCGTCGACTTGCCGGAACCGGACGGCCCGAGCAGGCATACGAGTTCGCCGTCCTCGACATCGAGCGAGAAGTCACGCACCGCGTGGGACGCGCCGAACGTCTTCGAGACATTCTTGATCGTCAAGCGTGCCATCTTAAAGCCTTTCCTCGGGCCGAGCCCGATCCAAAACGTCACGCGCCGAAGCCGCGCGCGAAGGCGCCGGTTCCGACGACGCGGCGCGCAAACATCAACGCAATGAACGACGGTACCCACAGCATCACCGACAGAACGGCGCCGTACTGGACGACGATCTGATTGTTGATGAAGGTGATCATCAGCACCGGCATCGTGCGGATTTCCGGCGCGCCGATCAACCATGCGCCTTCCGTCTCGTAGAACGTTCCGACGAAGGTGAGGAGCAGCGCCGCCACGATGGTCGGTGCGGCCTGCGGCAGCGTGATCGACCAGAACACCCGCAGCGGACCAGCACCAGCATCGCGGGCGGCCTCTTCCATTCGCCGATCGACATTCTGAAACGACGCGACTGGTATCCAGATCATCAGCATCAGCGTACCGACCAGCTGAATCAGCACCACGCCCCAGAATGTGCTGATCAACCCGAGCTTCAGGAAAATACCGGCAATCGCAACCAGCAGACCGAATTTCGGGAAGGCGTGGGAGGCCAGGAACGACAAAAAGAGCACGTTCTTGCCGGGAAACGACATCCGCGCGAAGGCGTAAGCCGCCGGCAGGCAGATGATCGCCGATAGAACGGTCACGGTTGCCGTCAGTCTCAGGCTCAGAAATAGCGCTTCCCACACATCCGAGCGCGACAGCGTTTGCGACCAGAAGCGCAGACCGAACTGCTGCGGGATCACCGATGGGTAGCGCCAGACCTCCGTAAACGCCCATGTGCCGACCACGATCAATGGCAACGCGATGAAAAGCGTCAACAGGACGGCGAAGACGATACCGGCCCAATCAGGCCGTGTGCTGATGGCTGTGTTGCCGATCTTCATTTCGCGACCTCCCTGTTCCTCGCGATCGAGCGCACATAAAAGATGCCGAAGACGAGGCAGAAGCCGAAGGAGATCACCGCTTGCGTCAAGGCGTTAAGGGGATCGTTGAGATCGGAAAAGGTGCGCTGCATGAACGGTCCCATCATCTCCGGCGACGCCGGCCCGAGCACATAGGGCAAGGTGAAGGAGGAGAATATGCCAAGGATCGCGAAGGACGCAGTGACCAGCAGAGAATTGCCCATGCGCGGCAGGATGATCGAGATGAACACGCGCAGCGGCGAAGCACCGACGTCGCGCGCGGCTTCTACCGAGCTTTTCGGAATGGTGCCAAGCCCGGTCGTCAGCATCAGTACCGTCAAAGGCAAGTTGTCCCAGACCAGTCCGATGACGGGTCCCCATGGCGTCAGATAGGGAGAGGGTATTTTCGGCAGGCCGATCGCATTCAGCAGGATATCGACCGTACCGTTGGGGCCGATGGTGCGGATCAGCGCGTAGGACAGGATGATCGACGGCACGAACATCGGGAAGATCGCCAGACCCTGCACATAGGCCGGCAAGCGGCCCTGCGAGAAGCGCAGGTAAAGCGCGATCGGCAGGCCGATGGCGAGCAGCAGCACGCCGCAGACGAACGTCGTCCACAGCGTTACCCAAAGATTGGCCAGGCTGTAGGAATCGCTGAAGAAGAACGCGTAGGACGCGAGCGAAACCGCCGAGCTTCCGTCCGGCTGCCGAACGAACACGGTCGTGACGACAGCCGCAAGGATCGGATAGACGATCAGCCACGCCAGCAGAAGCACCGGCAGGGCAACCAGAAGAAGCCCCACGGGACGCTGTGCTTTTGTCGGCGCGACTGCTCGCGCCGACAGCGGCAATGTCATGCCTTTTCGCATCAGGTGCGGCTGATGCTCGGGGCGACGGTGCGATACCAACCGTCGTTGATCGCTGGCTCCCAATCGCCGCTTGGGAAGGTCGGGATCGTCGTCGGGATGACGTCGGCATACTTCTGACGCAGTTCGTCTGAGATGTGATCCCACGAAACAGCGGGGAACCCGCCGAGTTCTGTGATGATCGCTTCCTGGATTTCCTTGGTCAGCATGAACGCCGCAAGCTTCAAGGCAGCATCCTTGTTGGCGCCATTCGAAAACACCGTGATGCGCGAGAAGTCGCCGCAAAGTGCGAGATCACTGAGCTGCACGAGGCCCGTGGTCTCCGGCAGAACGCCCTGCGACAGGGCCTGCAGTACCTGGTCCGACCATACGGGCGTCATGGTTACGACACCCTGCGCAAGCAACTGGATCGACTGCGTGTTGCCGGCGGTGTAGGCACCCTTTTCATAGAGCGAAGGTGCGAGATCATTGAGAATCGCCCAGGCTGGCGTCAGCGCTTGGTTGGCGAAATCGGCGGTGAAATTGTCGATCTTGAACTTTTTCGGATCGCGACCGTTGGCCTCGTGGATCGCGCGGCGAACAAAATTGCCGCCCGAACCGCCCTTGTCGGGACGATTATAGATGAACTGGCCGGGGTTGGCCTTGATCCAGGCGGTCAGCTGTTCCCAGGTCTTCGGCGCATCCTTCGGATCAAGCTTGGTCTTGTCGTAAGCGAGAAGCACCTGCGAGCCGCGATAAGGAAGCGAGTAAGGGCTGTCGACGCTCAGCGGGTTGACGTTGCCAAACCCTTCGATGTTGTCAGCCGAAAACTCCACCCAAAGGCCGGCATCGATGCCGCCGGTTGGAAGGCGCGGATTGAAAGCTTCGAACAGATCTGACTGCGGATCGGCCTTGGATTTCAGCGCAGCAAGCGCGCGGTCTGCAATCGCACGCAAGCCGGTGTTGTCGCCGCCGTCGGTGACCTTCAGGGCAACGCCAGGATTGGCTTTTTCGAAGGCCGGGCGCACGGTATTGTTCCAGAAGTCGATGATGTTGGCGTCTGAGCCGCTGTAAAGGTTGATGGTCGCGTCTGCGGCCGATGCGAAACGCGGCAGAGCCAGCAGGCCTGCTGCGGCCGATGATGTGACAAGAAACTCGCGTCTATTCATATCCGTCTCCGTTCGGTTCGGGGCCCGCGCCCTCATGGTCTGTAGGCTTGCTACTGCCGGCGCGTAACAGCGACATGACAAAAACGGTCGCAGGACGAATTTTTGCACACCCGTGCATCAAACCTGAGAGTAGGAAACGGGAAGCGAACGCGAGAGGCCTCGTCAGTTCTTGAAAACGAAGCAGGTCCGGTTGCTTTTTCGCATCTGCGCGCAGACATCGTTTGCCTCCGCCCGTGTCTGCCGGGCAATGCGCGAGACATAGCGAGGCCGGAAGCCGAAGCTTCTGTCCCGTTGGCGAATGATAAGGGGCTGCTCCTGATTGAGCGGCGCCGGCAGTTGTTGAACGGCCTCAAAAAACAGCCGCCGGGCCACGTCTGCGTTGGCGTTGGCGGCAATCTGCACGCCCCACGGCGCCCAATTGCCCTCCGGCTGCCAGACCGGTTCCGAAATCTTGCGGCGGTTGGCCAAGGCAACGCAACTGTCGAGGAAGGGAGTATCCTTGGCCAGCGCATAGGCCGACTCGCCCGGCGTATCGGCCTTCCATTCTTCGACGGTATGGGCCGTGATCGCCATCACATAGCTGCGCGTCTCCGATGGCAAACGGCCGCCGCCGAGGAAATTGGAGAGCCCGTTTTCGCCGGCATTGTAGGCGGCCGCGGCCAAGCCGAGGTTTCCGAAGCGGTCGCGCAACTCGTCGAGGTATTCCGCCGACTTTTGAAGCGCTTCCAGCACATCATAGCTATCCTGCAGCCCACGCAGCTTGGCGGTGCCCGGCATGAACTGCGCGATCCCCTGCGCGCCTTTGTAGCTGAGGGCATCCGGACGAAAGCGGCTCTCCCGCCAGATTAACCGCGCGAAGTAATCTGGCGGCAGATCGTGATCTGCAGCCGTGCGTTCGATGGCGCTGCAGAGGTCGAGATTGAAGCTATCCTTGCGAATGCACTGCGTTTCGGCAGTACCCGCAATCGAGCGTGTGTAAAGGCAGGCAGCTTCTGTCGTTGACGGAGGAGGCTCGGTCGCAAACGCAGGAACATCCAGCGTCAGGAATGGCGCCAAGAACGAAAGTCCGGCCACCAGAAGACTGAGCTTGCGTCCGACTGCGATCATCTGGCCTCGGCGGTGCCATTGGTTTGCGACGCCGCCATACCAATCGGTTTACGTCTCGCAGTCAAGCCGTTGCTCAAGGACGCTGTGATCTCTCTTCGAGCGCTTGCGCTTAAGTCAGGCGGTCGAGCCCCAGCGGGCGGTACAGTTCAGCGTTATGCTGTGCGGTCCCGGAAGATCGGCGTCGTGGCGCTCGATCAGATCGACCACCGCGTCGATGAAGGCGGTGTGGTCTAGGCTGAGCGTGGTCAGATCGTTGCAATCCCATGCGGCCATGGCGATGCCGTCCTGGCCGACGATGGCGATATCACCAGGCGTGTTCTTGCCGAGGATGCGTCGCGCCGCATCGCGAGCGCCAATCGCCATTACGTCGTTTCCGCAAATGATCGCATCGACCTTGGAGCGATGCAGCAGCAGAACCGCCTCCTTGAAGCCGGAATCGTAACTGAAATCGCCAAAGGCTTCGGCCTCGATCGCAAGGTCACGCTTGGCCAGAGCATCGGCAAACCACTTGCGTCTGAGCTTGTCGATCCAACTCGACTTGGTGCCGGAGAGATAAGCGAACCGCGTCTTGCCGTCGCGCACGATCTTGTCGATGATCTCATCGGCAGCCGCGGAGCCGTCAATGCTGATATTCGAGACGTTCTCATTATCGAGCGGTTCGAACGACACGATGATCGGCTTTGTCGTATGGAAGATATCGACCGCATCCTGCATCGACACCATGTCGGAAAACACGACGACATGATCGACTTGATAGGTCGATGCGAGCCGCATCAATTGCAGGCGGTCGTCGTGATCGGCGCAGCAGAGAATGATCGGCAAGAGTTGTCGTGCCTGAAGGCGATGGACAAGCAGCTGCTGCTCCTCCGCCTCACACGGGTTGCCGATCGCATTGACGACGAGGGCGACCAGCCGGGAACGCTGGTTGTTCAGTGAACGGGCGATCGCATTCGGCTGATAGCCATGTTCGCGTGCCACCGAAAGGATCCGGTCCCGGGTCGCGCTGCCGATCCGCGAATCTGGCGAAAACGCGCGCGAAATGGTGGCGGAAGAGACCCCGGCAAGCTTTGCCAGTTCCTTCGAGGTGATCCGCCGCTTGTTCATGCCTGTATCCGATGCGCCTATGCCGCAGGTCTGACGGGCACACCGTCGGCCGCTGCCGATTCCTTGATTGCGTCCCACAGCCTAGCGAAACGCAGGCCCATTTCAACGGAGCCGGTATTTTCCATCGTCCCTGCGCGGATGGCGAGGAAATTCTTCATCGGATTGCCGAGGATCTCGGCTTCTTCACGGGGTTCGTTGACACCACCGACGTTGATTTCGCGCCAGCCGCCCCAGGCATCGATCCGCACGATCGCCTCCGAATAGAAGAAGGTGATGTGGGACGCGCAGCCGGGAGGACCCTCGCCTGCGGCCGTCAGCGTAACGAGAGCGCCGTTTTTCAGCCGGGCGGAAACGGCGGTCGCGATATCGACCTTACTGCCGTGATTGTTCATGTAGGCCGAAACGCTGTCGAAATCGGAGTTCGCCAGCAGGCAGACGGTATTCATCATATGCGCGCCGGTATCGAACATGAAGCCGCCGCCCGAAATCTCCGGCTGCTGCTTCCAGTGGCCGGCGTAATTTTCCGCCCAACTCTCCCAGATCATGCCCGAAATAGCGATCAGATCGCCGAACTCGCCTGAAAGTGCCCGCGTACGTGTATCGATCACCAGCGGCGAGAGGCCGCCCTGGAACGCGGTGACGACGGCGACGCCACTTTTCTTCTGCGCGGCGATCAGCGTTTCGGCCTCGGCCACGGTAGTGACCATTGGTTTTTCCAGAAAGAGATCGAGACCAGCATCGGCCACCGCAGTTGCCTGCTCGCCATGGAAGGCGTGCGGGGTAGAGACGTAGACAATATCGAGATCGGCGCGGCATTCGGCGAGCATCTCGCGGTAGTCCTCGAAACTCTTGGGGGCATTGGCGCCGGCTGCGACACAGACGTCGATCAAGCGTTGGCGCGAGGCTGCGGTGGTATCGGCGAGCGCGACAAATTCGATCTCCGGCATCGTCGCCCAGCTTGCGGCATACTCGGCCGCCTTCAGGCCGGCGCCGATGACGCCAAGCCGCAATTTCCGTGACATGAAAACTCCTCCCGAATGCATTGTGTATACGGTTACACAAACCTAAAAGCCAAGGCAAGCTCTATTAAATGAAGTTAAATCAATAGCTTGATCTTATATCATATCAGACCATAAAAACGCGCTTGCCTCAATGACGATTGCGTGTACATTTTTATCACGGTGCTGGAGGGCGCCGCCAAACAAAAAGGGAGGACTTCCGTTGAAGAAGACGGTCATTGGTGGCCTGTGCGCCATACTGCTCACCGCGGTTTCGACGCTGGCGCATGCCGAAACAATCCGAATTGCAAATCACGGTCAGGCCGGCATCGACGCGATGAAGTCGACGGTCGCGGCGATCGAGAAGAAATACGGCGTGACCGTCGAGGTCGTCGAATATCCGGCGCCCGACAAGGATTATCTGACGAAGCTGCTGACCGAACTTGGCGCCGGCAACGGCCCGGATCTTTTCTCCATACCGACGACCGCAGCCGTGGCCGACATGGTCGCCGCCGGATATCTCGCGCCGATCACCAAGGAGATCACGGCCTGGGACGGTTACGCCAATTTCTATGACGTCGCCAAACAACTGGCGATCAGCCCGGATGGCGAAACCTATGTCATGCCGTTCATGCTCGGCATCCAGGAAATCTACTTCCGCAAGGACGTGCTGGAAAAAGCGGGCATCTCGACCGAGCAGCCCAAAAGCTGGAAGGACCTTCTTGATCGCGCATCCGAAGTGAAGGCAAAGACCGGCGCTTACGGCCTATTGTTCCCTGCCGGCGTCTCCTGGGGCACAGGCGCTTTCGACGAGGGCTTTCAGCACCTGATCGTCGGCTCCAAAACGCCACAGATCGTCGATGCCGACGGCAAGCTCGATCTCAACGGCGAAGGCGTAAAGGATGTCTTCGGGGTCTACAAGGAGCTCATCGACAAGGACCTGATGCCGACACAGCCGCTGCTTGGGCCCGAACCTTGGGTGGTTCCGAAGTACCAGATGTTCCCTGAGGGCAAGCTGGCTGCGACCACCTGCGGTTCCTGGTGCTACATCTTCGACTGGGGTCGCGAGAGCAAGAACCCGATACCCGATGTGACCAAGATCGTCGGCACCTGGACAATTCCTGGACAGATTGGCGGTCAGTATGTGCTCGCCAATCTGGCAGCCCCATGGGCGGTCAATTCGAAGTCCGCCAATGTCGAGCTTGCCACGAAGGCCTTGCTGGAGATCGGCTCGGTCGACACGCAGGTCTCCTACGCTGCGCGCATCGGCAACATTCCAGCCAGCAAGGATGCGGCGAAGAACACCGAGTTCCAGAAGCTGACCGAGCTTGTTCCGATCCATGCGGCTGCCGGCAACGGCGTGTTCCTCAAGCAGGCTTCCGGCTTCGGCACCATCGCCGAAGGCGTGGCGCGCGCGACGGAAGCCCTGCTGCGCAAGGAAACCGACGCCGCCGGCGCACAGAAGATCCTCGTCGACTACGTCAAGGAAACGCTCGGCGACGACGTGGTGAAATAGGCCTCAGGCTTTTCAACTTCCGCCCAAGACGGAGGCGCGGCGCTTTGGCCGCGTCTCCGGCAATTCGACAAGGTTGCGAGCTTCATGGTCCTCAATTCCCACGAACGACGCGTCGAGCGGCAGCTCCTCGTGATCCTGCTGCCATCGCTGGTGCTGCTGCTGGCCTTCGTGATCTATCCGGCGATCTATTCCGTCTATCTCAGCTTCACCAACGAAGCCCTGACCGGGGCGGCGGCGCTACGCCCGCGCTTCGTCGGCATCCGCAATTACGCCCGGCTGCTGAACGATGCGAAGTTCTGGAATGCCCTGCTCGTCACCTTCTTCTTCGTCATCGGTTCGGCCGTCATTGGACAGTTTGTTCTCGGCCTCGTCTCGGCAATCGCCCTGCGCCGACAGATTCATTTCCGGCGGATTTTCTCGTCGATGATTCTGCTGCCGAACGCCGCACCCGAGGTCGTTGCCGGCTTCATGTGGATCTCGATGCTGGCGGGTGGCGAACACGCGACGCTCAGCCGTATCGTCAGCTTCTTCGGCGTCACACCTGCCGACTGGCTGCAGGTCTTCCCTCTGACGATGATCATTGTCGTCAACACCTGGCGCGGCATCGCTACCGCGATGATCCTGTTGACCGCCGGCCTCAGCACGATTCCGGGCGAGATCTACGAAGCCGCGCGGATGGATGGCGCGACGCCGTCGCAGATGTTCCGGCGTATCACCCTCCCTTTGATGATGCCGACGATTCTGCTCTACATGCTGATCTCGGCTGTCTCTACCATCGCCGTCTTCGGACTCGTTTACGCGCTGACACGCGGCGGACCCGGTGGCGCCACCGAAGTCATCAGCATCTACATCTACAACCAGTCCTTCACGGCGTTCCAGCTCGGCTATGGCGCAGCGGTCGCGGTGGTCACGCTGGTGATCTCGCTGGTCCTCGGCATCGCTTATGTGCGCGCCATGAAGGTGGAGGTCTGACATGGCTGCGCTCTCTCCCACTGAAAACGCCAACAAGACCCGCTCGGACATGCTGGCCTATGCCAGCCTGTCGCTGATCTCGATCTTCTGCGCGGTGCCATTCTTCTGGGTGCTGCTCGCCTCGCTCGACGGCAATGCGCAGCTGTTCCTGCGCTGGCCGGAGCAATGGACGATCGACAATTATCTGCGCGTCTTCACCAAGGAGGACGGGGCGAAGTGGCTGTTCAATTCGCTCTTCGTCGTCGGCAGCGCGACCTTTCTGGTCATGGTTCTCGCTGGGCTCGGCGGTTATGCCCTCTCGCGCACGCGCGCATGGTGGAAGCTGCCGTTCCTCTACGCGATCCTGCTTATCCGCGTGCTGCCGCCGACGGCCCTCGTCGTGCCGCTCTACAAATTCCTGCTGACGCTGAACAATGCCGAGGGCGCCATCCTTCGACCGATCTTCGGCGAATATGCGCGCTCGATCATGCGCTGGACCGGCTTCATCGACGGTTATCTCGGGCTGATCCTGGTGCTGGCGACAATGCAGTTGCCGCTCGCCTTGTGGATCATGAAGACCTTCTTCGACGGTCTTCCGCGCGATTACGAAGAGGCCGCCCTTATGGATGGTGCGACGCTGATGCAGCGCATTCGCCGCGTGCTGATCCCGCTGGCCCTGCCGGGGCTAGCGGCGGCCGGGCTTTTTGCCTTCATGTCAGCCTGGGGCGACTTCCTGCTGCCGCTGATCTTCCTGTCGTCGCCGGAACTGCAGACGCTGCCGCTCGGCCTCTTCCGCGCCTTCCTGCGGATCAACGAGATCGACTACGGCCTTTTGGCGGCACTGGCCTTCATCTACCTCCTGCCGGCTGTGATCGCCTTCGGGTTCGCGCGGCGCTTCCTCGTCCAGACCTTCGCGGGCGGCGTCAAAGGCTGATTTCCAGAAAGAGCTTCACCGATGATCAAACTCAACAATGTTCGCAAATTCTACGGCGCCCTGGAGGTCATCAAGGGCGTCGATATCACCGTCGAGGATGGCGAGTTCGCCGTCTTCGTCGGCCCATCCGGCTGCGGAAAATCGACTTTGCTGCGAATGATCGCCGGACTCGAGGGCATCGATGACGGCGACCTGATCCTCAACGGCAAGCGCATCAACGAGGTGCCACCCGACAAGCGCGGTATTGCCATGGTGTTCCAGTCCTATGCGCTTTATCCGCACATGACGGTCGCGCAGAATATCGGCTTTTCGCTGAGCCTGAAGAAGGTGCCGGAGGCGGAAATCCGCAAGCAGGTCGAGGGCGTGGCCGAGATCCTGCAGCTTACGGACTATCTCGATCGACGACCGGCTGCCCTTTCCGGCGGACAGCGTCAACGCGTCGCGATCGGTCGCGCCATCATCAAGAAGCCGTCGCTGATCCTGTTCGACGAACCGCTCTCCAATCTCGATTCGGCGCTCCGCGTGCAGATGCGTGCCGAATTGCAGCGCCTGCATCGCGAACTGAAGGCCACCGTCGTCTACGTCACCCACGATCAGGTTGAAGCCATGACCATGGCCGACCGCATCGTGGTGCTGAACAAGGGACTGGTTGCCCAGCAAGGCGCGCCGATGGACCTCTACCACAAGCCCGACAACGAGTTTGTCGCCACATTCATCGGATCGCCGCGGATGAACACGATTCCAGTGATAATCACCCGGCCGCAAGCCGGCTCCATACGCGCGCAGAGCCCACTTGGCTTGACGCTCGATTTTACGGATGCCGACGAGACCGTGCCGCGGGGCGACGCCACGCTCGGCATCCGGCCCGAGCATTTCAAGATCGCGGCCGAGGGACAGGGAAATTTCACCGCCGACGTCGTGATCGTCGAGCGCCTCGGCGTCGAGACCTACCTGACTGTCGGCTCGCAGGAGCAGCCAATCGTCGTGCGCGCCGAGGGTGACGTGGCCGTCAGGCCCGGCGATCGCGTCTCGCTCACGGCCGATATCTCGGCCTGCCATCTGTTCGATTCCACTGGGCGGGTGATCCGCTCGGCCCGCGCTTCATAATCACGTTCAAAACATCGAGGACATCATGACAATCAAGGTCACCATCTGGAACGAAGGACGCCACGAGCAACTGCACAAGGAAGTGCAGGAGATCTATCCCGATCGCATCGACGGCGCCATCGCAGCCGGGATCGCCCATTCGGATTTCGAGATCCGCCGTGGCACGCTTGATGATCCCGACGAGGGATTGCCTGACTCCGTGCTCAACGATACCGACGTGCTGCTCTGGTGGGGTCACATGGCGCATGAAGACGTCAGCGACGGCTTGATCGACCGCGTGCAGCAGCGCGTGCTGAAGGGGATGGGCCTGCTGGTGCTCCATTCCGGCCATCACTCGAAGCTTTTCCGCCGCCTGATGGGCACCAATGCCAATCTTTCCTGGCGGGAAACACCGGAGGGCGATCTTGAACGTGTCTGGGTCGTCAATCCTTCGCACCCGATCGCCGAAGGACTTCCACCCTATTTCGAGGTGAACGCCTCGGAGATGTATGGCGAGCCCTTCGACATCCCGCAGCCGGACGAACTGGTGTTCATCTCCTGGTATTCCGGAGGCGAAGTGTTCCGGAGCGGCTGCACCTTCCAACGCGGTCGCGGACGCATCTTCTTCTTCAGCCCGGGCCACGAAACCTATCCGATCTACCATGACACGACCATTCATAAGGTCATTTCCAACGGTATTCGCTGGGCGAAACAAACGCACACGGATGGCCGCATCCTGGAAAACTGGCATCGCGCCGAGCCACTTCACGGCCGACCGGCCAAGAAGGCTTGAGCCTCAGGTTGAGCAATCGAAGGCGCGGACAATCGTCCGCGCCGATATGTCCACAGCCGGAAGCGGCGCCGCCTGTTGCGGTTCGCCGCCAATTCGGCCAGTTTGACTTGGCTGGCGAGACACAGGTTTGTCGGTGACGCCAAAGCCGGCGCGGTCGAAAGGCCAGAGCCGGCACCCGTGGAGGATGGACCCGATGAAGCTCAAAGACCCTTCCCTTTTTCGCCAGTCAGCACTTGTCGGAGGCAGCTGGATAGAAGCCGACCCGGCCAACGCGATTGCGGTGAACAATCCGGCGAGCGGCGAAATCATCGGCCATGTGCCGAAGCTTGGTGCCGTTGAGACGAGGACAGCGATCGAGGCCGCGCGCGTCGCGCAAAAAGGTTGGGCTGCGCGGACGGCCAAGGAACGCGCCGGCATCCTGCGCAAGTGGTTCGAACTGATGATCGAGAACAAGGACGATCTCGGCCACATCCTTACGCTCGAGCAAGGCAAGCCGCTGGCGGAAGCAACGGGCGAGATCGTCTACGGCGCCAGCTTCATCGAATGGTTCGCGGAAGAAGCGCGCCGCGTCTACGGCGACCTGATCCCCGGCCACCAGCCGGACAAGCGGATCATGGTGATGAAGCAGCCGATCGGCGTGGTGGCGGCGATCACGCCTTGGAATTTCCCGAACGCGATGATCACGCGCAAGGCCGGACCGGCGTTCGCCGCAGGATGCGCCATGGTGTTGAAGCCGGCGTCGCAGACACCGTTCTCGGCCATCGCCATCGCCATTCTTGCCGAGCGCGCCGGCATTCCGCAGGGGTTGTTTTCCGTCATCACCGGCTCAGCCGCCGCGATTGGCGCCGAGATGACCGCCAACCCGACCGTGCGCAAACTGACCTTTACCGGCTCCACAGAGGTCGGCGCGGAACTTTACAAGCAGAGCGCACCGACCATTAAGAAACTCGGCCTGGAGCTGGGCGGCAATGCCCCCTTCATTGTCTTTGACGACGCGGATCTTGACGCCGCCGTCGAAGGCGCATTGATCGCCAAGTTCCGCAATAACGGCCAGACTTGCGTCTGCGCCAACCGGCTCTATGTGCAGGACGGCGTTTATGATGCCTTTTCCCGCAAACTCGCCGCTGCCGTCGGCAAGCTGAAGACAGGTAACGGCTTCGACGAGGGCGTCATACTGGGGCCATTGATCGACAAGCCAGCGCTGGAGAAGGTCGAGGAGCATATTGCGGATGCGCTCGCCAAGGGTGCGAGCGTCATCCAGGGCGGCAAGCCGCATGCGCTTGGCGGCACTTTTTACGAGGCAACGGTTCTGGCCAATGTCACCAAGGACATGGCAGTCGCCCGCGAGGAGACATTCGGCCCCGTCGCGCCGCTGTTTCGCTTTGCCGACGAGGCAGATGTGATCGGGCAGGCCAACGACACCGAATTCGGCCTCGCCTCCTATTTCTACGCCAAGGACCTCGCTCGGGTGTTCCGGGTCGCCGAGGCGCTGGAGTACGGTATGGTTGGCGTAAACACCGGTCTGATCTCAACGGCCGAAGCACCGTTCGGCGGCGTCAAGCTTTCCGGCCTTGGGCGCGAGGGATCGCGCTACGGTATCGAGGAGTTCACCGAGATCAAATATGTTTGCCTCGGCGGCATAGGCTGATTGAGAGGACGATTATCTCGCAAGCCTGCGCGCACGAAGTTCGTCTGATCCACGTCGGCCTGTGCAGGCTTATAAGGTCATCGCGATAGCGGGCGCGGTTTAGCCAATGCGAAGCGATAATGTGCGGCTCGCGTTTGCAAGCGCGTGGAAACCACGCAACACCCTAGAATCGAAAAAGCCTACCGCGGGAGGAGGTGCGGCAGGCTTTTCGAAAATAACCGAACGACAGCTGGGAGGAGGAGTGCTGCCATTCCCGCAAGCGCCCTTGGGAGGAGGATAAGGTCGCCTGCAAACTCGAAGCTCTGCGGGAGGAGGTGCATCACTTCGATGACTTGAACATACAGTAAGTACGCCCAAATGATAGGCACATTTTTGCAGAACAGCTATGCGCCATGCGCTTAACGCGCGGCTACTGTTGCGGATTTGCGCCAGTTATCGATTTCAACACAGCTCGACCGATCCTCTTTGGCCTTGCGCCATTTTCTGCTACGACGCCGCCGAAAGTGAAGAGGAAACGCAGATGAGCGCCGCATTTTACCTTGACTACATCGCCGACCTGAAGGCACGCATGGATGATCTCCATGCCGACACTGCAGCCTATCAGACCTACGAGCTGACGATGGAGCTGCTGGCGCAGAAAAACCTCGTCAGCTACGCGATGAAGCGGCAGCGCGGGCAGACCGACAGTCTGTTCTATCGCCGGGATACATCGACCGGCCAGCGCGCTCAGATGCCGCAACAGGCCGCCTATGGCGTTTTCAACGGGTTTTTCGGACTGGGCCAGTTTCTCGCATCCTCCGGACGCGCCGAGGGGCTGGGCGAAGAGCAGTTCGCGGAGACGCTGACAGCAGACTGGACATACCCGACATGCGCCGTGCAGTTCTCCTACCGCAAAAAGGGGCAGCCGCGCGCCACGTCGATGAAAATGCTATTCATCGGCCTGAACGGCGATGCGGATGCAGCTGCGTATGAAGCGCGGCTTGCACACCCTGCACTGTTGATCGACGCCAGACCTTTCGCGTCCAAGATCCTCTGGGAGTGGAAGTAGGCTCACCTTGCAAGGTGGGGTGATCAGCTTGAGGATTTGGATGCGTCGGCGAGCAATTCGCCCGCAACATCGCGCAGCAGCTCCGAAACGCTTTTGAGAAAGGCCCCCATTGCGGATCCCTTGCGCCAGCAGATACCGATCTGCCGGTTCGGCGCCGAGCCTTCGAAACGCAGCAGCCGCACATTGCTCGACGCAGGCTGAATCGCCGCGAGCTCCGGCAGCAGGGTGATGCCGACCTCGGCGCCCACCATCTGCCGCAGCGTCTCCAGACTAGTGGCGCGGAACGATGTGCGCTCGCTGGCGCCCGACATGCGGCAGACGTCGAGCGCTTGATCGCGCAGGCAGTGCCCCTCTTCCAGCAGCATCAGATCATACCGGTCGAGATCGGCAAGCGTCAGTGAATGCCGGTTGGCAAGCCCGTGAGCGGCCGGAACCGCCAGTAGAAAATCTTCGTCGAAGAGGAATTCCGTTCTCAGGTGATCGTCGTTGACGGGCAGCGCCAGAATGGCGGCATCGAGATTGCCGCTTTTCAAACGGGCCAACAAGGCGTCGCTTTTCTCCTCGATCAGCAATGTCTCCAGCCGCGGATACTGCTTGTGGAGGCGCGGCACCGCATGCGGCAGGAAATAGGGGCCCAGCGTGGGGAATATGCCGAGGCGCAGGGTGCCGACTTCGGGATTCTGACTGTGTAGCGCAGATGACCTGATCTCCTCGATCTCGGCCATGATCCGGCGTGCCCGCTCGACGGTATCTTCACCGAACGGCGTCAGCATCACCGAGCGCGGCGTGCGCTCGATCAAAGGAGACCCGAGAAACTCCTCGAGTTTTCGGATCTGCATGGAAAGCGTCGGCTGGCTCACGGAACACGCCCCGGCGGCCCGGCCGAAATGCCGGTGGTCCGCCAAGGCTATCAGGTACTCCAACTCGCGAAGCGTCATCGTCTCAGCACGCGAACGTGTCTCACGCCGCCTTCACGGCATCGGCGTCCGGCGCCGACGTGCGGATCAGGTGATCGAATGCCGCCAGCGAGGCCTTTGCACCCTCGCCGAGCGCAATGACGATCTGCTTGTAAGGCACAGTGGTGCAATCACCGGCAGCAAACACGCCGGGAACCGAGGTCTGGCCGTGATGATCGACGACGATTTCGCCACGCGGCGAAAGCTCGACGGCGCCCTTCAGCCACTCGGTGTTCGGCAGAAGACCGATCTGCACGAAGATGCCCTCGAGGGCGAGGGTATGACGCTGGCCGGCGACGCGGTTTTCGTAAACCAAGCCGGTCACTTTCTGGCCGTCCCCCAGCACTTCCGTCGTCTTGGCGGACAACAGGATCTCGACATTCGGAAGGCTGCGCAGCTTGCGCTGCAACACGTCGTCGGCACGCAGCTTGTTGTCGAATTCGACCAAGGTGACATGGCTGACGATATTGGCGAGATCGATCGCAGCCTCGACGCCAGAGTTGCCGCCGCCGATGACCGCAACACGCTTGCCCTTGAACAGCGGGCCGTCGCAATGTGGGCAATAGGCCACGCCCTTGTTGCGATACTGGTCTTCACCGGGAACGCCCATCTGGCGCCAGCGGGCGCCGGTGGACAGGATGACGGTCTTCGACCGCAGCGTTGCGCCGTTGGCCAGTTCGATCGAAATCATGTCGGTCCCGCGCACCAGCTTTTCGGCACGCTGCAGATTCATGACATCAACGTCGTATTCCTTCACATGCTCCTCGAGCGAGGCCGCAAATTGCGGGCCTTCTGTGTGGCGAACAGAAATGAAGTTCTCGATCGCCATCGTATCCAGCACCTGGCCGCCGAAACGCTCGGCGGCAACGCCCGTGCGGATGCCCTTGCGGGCAGCATAAATCGCCGCAGCCGCACCGGCCGGTCCACCACCGATGACGAGGACGTCATAGGCTTCGCGCTTGTTCAGCCGCTCCGCCGCCCGTGCCGCCGAATTGGTATCGAGCTTGGCGACGATCTCCTCGACTTCCATGCGGCCCTGGCCGAAAAGCTGGCCGTTCAGATAGACTGTCGGCACCGACATGACCTGCCGGCTCTGGACCTCCGCCGGGAACACGCCGCCGTCGATGGCGACATGCTTGACGCGCGGGTTGAGCACCGCCATCAGGTTCAGCGCTTGCACCACGTCAGGGCAATTCTGGCATGTCAGCGAGAAGTAGGTCTCGAACACGAAATCGCCGTCCAGATCCTTGATCTGGTCGATGATCGCCTGCTCGGTGCGGGGCGGGTGGCCGCCGACCTGCAGCAGTGCCAATACCAGCGAGGTGAACTCGTGACCCATGGGAATGCCGGCAAAGCGCAGGTTGATATCATGACCAGGACTGGTCAGCGCGAAAGATGGTGCACGCTCGCCACCGTCACGTGTCTCGACGACGGAAATCTTGTCCGAAAGCTTGACGAGTTCGGCGAGAAGCTCCGACATCTCTTTCGACTTGGCGCTGTCGTTGACAGAGGCGGTGATCGCGATCGGGCGGACAACCCGCTCCAGATAGGCCTTGAGCTGGGACTTCAAATTATCGTCGAGCATGGGACACTCCGCTAAAAATGGATGACAGCAGCCGTTTCAGGTGCTGAATATGGCGGTTTGGGACTGCCTTCCAGCACAAGCTGGAAGGCAGCTTCATCATTTTAAAATCAGATCTTGCCGACGAGGTGCAGCGAAGGAGCAAGCGTCTTTTCGCCTTCTTCCCACTTGGCCGGGCAAACTTCGCCTGGATGGGCACGGACGTACTGGGCGGCCTTGATGCGACGCAGCAGGTCGGCTGCATTGCGGCCAACGCCTTCTGCCGTGACTTCCATCGCCTGGATGACGCCGTCAGGATCGACGACGAACGTGCCGCGGTCGGCAAGGCCTTCGGCTTCGCGCATGACTTCGAAGTTGCGGCTGATGGTGCCCGTCGGGTCGCCGATCATGGTGTAGTCGATCTTGCCGATCGTCTCGGAGCTGTCGTGCCATGCCTTGTGCGTGAAGTGGGTATCGGTCGAGACCGAGTAGACTTCGACGTCGAGGCGCTGCAGTTCGGCATAGTGGTCGGCAACGTCGCCGAGTTCCGTCGGGCAGACGAAGGTGAAGTCGGCAGGGTAGAAGAAGAATACCGCCCACTTGCCCTTGGTGTCGGCGTCGGTCACTTCAATGAATTTGCCCTGCTTGAAGGCCTGCGCCTTGAAGGGCTTAATGGATGTGTTGATAAGGGACATGGAGGCTCCTGTGGAATTGCTGCGAAGCGAAATACCGCTTTCGCGACGCAACATAAAGAGAAGCCGGCGATAAATGAAATAGATAAATAAAAAAATTTCGATAGAGGGCGCCTATTGCATTCGAATGGGTATACTGGATCTTGCGAGCGTGGAAAAGCTTTCAAGCCCCGGCAAACGGGCGCTATTTTTCTTCCCTGAACGACGGAATACGGGAAATCGCGGATCCCATTAATGCACGGCTGACTCTATGAAAACGCACGGCTTTCACCATGGACTCCGTGGAAAGGTGCCATAGATCTCGGGTTTTGCATTTACTCGACACCGCTGAAATACCGATTGAATTTAGGAACATAGCATTGGACTTGCGTAACAAGACGCTCTGCGCATCCGGCTTTCACGCACCGGAACGCGGAAAGATCGATATTCTCGACGACGTCCTGATCGATATCGGCGCCGATGGCACGATCAGCGCGATCCACCGTCCGAGCGATCCGAACTACCGTACCATCCGGGATGCCCGCGAAGAGACCGGCGAACTGGTGACTCTGCCTTCCGGTTCGTATCTGTTGCCCGGCTTTGTCGATCTTCACGTGCATGCACCGCAATATCCACAGCTCGGCAGCGCGCTGGATGTACCGCTGGAAGTTTGGCTGCAGAAGTACACGTTTCCGCTGGAGGCGCGCTACGAGGATCTCGCTTTCGCAAGGCGCAGCTATGGACTGCTCGTCGACGACCTTTTAGCGAATGGCACGACGACGGCGCTCTATTTCGCCACCGTGCACCAGGATGCCACGCGCACTCTGGTCGATACCTGCATCGAAAAAGGTCAACGCGCGCTGATCGGCAAGGTCGCGATGGACAATGCCGACGAGTGCCCGGACTATTATCGCGACTCCTCGCCGGAAGCCGCCATTGGAGGGACGCGGGCACTGATCGACTACGTCAGGGCGCATCCCGAAAACAGCGATGCGCGCGTGCTCCCGGTCATCACGCCGCGCTTCGTTCCCTCCTGTACCGATGCCACACTTGAGGGATTGGGCGAGCTGGCCAAGGAATGCGGCTGCCATGTGCAGACGCACTGTTCGGAAAGCGGCTGGGCGCATGGATATGTGCTGTCACGGTATGGCGTAACCGACACCGAGGCGCTCGATCGCTTCGGCCTGCTCGGCCGCCGCACGGTGTTGGCGCATGGCAATTTCCTGACGGCGGCCGATATGAACCGCGTGCATGAGCGCAAGGCCGCCGTTGCGCACTGCCCGCTCTCCAATGTCTACTTCGCCAACGCGGTGTTCCCATTGCGCGCCGCGCTCGACAAGGGTGTGCACGTCGGCCTTGGGACCGACATATCCGGTGGCCCGAGCGCGTCCATGCTGGAGAACTGCCGTGGCGCCATTCTGATGTCGCGGACGTTGGAGAGCGGCGTCGATCCCACACTCGATCCAGCGGCACGTGCAACATTCGGTCCCGCACAGATCGATTTTCGCGATGCGTTCTATATCGCCACAGCAGGCGGCGGTGTGGCGTTGGACCTTCCCGTTGGCCAGTTCCAGCCCGGTTACCAGTTCGATGCCATCGTCATCGATACGAAAGCCGAAAAAGGTTCCGTTCGGCTGTTCGACGAGTTCGATAGCGGCGAGCAGATTTTGCAGAAAGTCATCAACACGGCGTCGAAACCGAATATCGCGGCGACATGGGTCGGCGGTCTTAACGTTCGCCTGCCATAGCACAGACATCGGTCGTCAACCTGCTTTGTCTTTCGCCATCGGCGCAGACCACAGCTTCCTGCTGAATTGTGTTGCCAGTCTCGCAAAGCCAAATTGCAACCAGACGGACAATGTGCAAGCCTGCGGGACGGCGGAGGGGATCCGTGTTGCGAAGGGGAATTGCACATGCTTCTGTTTCTCGCATTTTTGATCGGTATTATTGCAGGCCTGCGGGCCCTGACGGCACCGGCAGCCGTCGCCTGGGCAGCGGCACTTGGATGGTTTGATGTTTCGCAGACACCTCTCGCCTTCATGGGCTATCGGTGGACGCCCTGGATCTTCACGCTGCTGGCACTCGTCGAACTGGTGACGGACCAGCTGCCGTCTACACCATCACGCAAGGTGCCGATGCAGTTCGGTGCCCGACTGATCATGGGGGCGCTTGCTGGCGCCACGATCGGCGCAGCAGGTGGCTCGCTGGTCGGGGGGCTGATTGCAGGCATCGTCGGCGCCGTGGCGGGCACGCTTGGAGGTGCCGCCGCACGTGGCAAGCTCGCCTCGATTTTCGGCAAGGACCCACCCGCGGCCCTCATCGAGGACGCGGTGGCGATCTTTGGTGCAATCCTGATAGTCGCGTCGGTCTGATGCGCGCGTTTGACGCCATCGTTGTCGGTGCGGGCCAGGCCGGTCCTTTCCTTGCCGCCCGCATGGCTGCCAAGGGGATGACGGTGGCGCTGATCGAGCGAAAATTCCTCGGCGGAACATGTGTCAACGCCGGCTGCATGCCAACCAAGACACTGGTCGCCAGCGCACGCGCCGCCCACGTGGCGCGATCGGCCGCCGCTTACGGGGTAACGATCCCCGGCGAGGTCGGCATCGACATGAAGACGGTTCGTAGCCGTGCGCAGAAAATCACCATGGATGCCAGAAACGGCCTGATCAGTTGGTTTGACGGGATGAGCGGTGTGACCGTGATCTATGGCCATGCCCGCTTCGAAGACCCGAAGACGATCTCCGTCAATGGCGAGACGCTGACGGCGCCCCGCATTTTCGTCAATGTCGGCGCCCGGCCCGCCATCCCCGACATGCCCGGGATTGACGATATCGGTTATCTCACCAGCACCTCCATCATAGGACTCGACAGCCTGCCGCGCCATCTGGTGGTGGTCGGCGGCAGCTATATCGGCCTGGAGTTCGCGCAGATGTATCGCCGCTTCGGCGCCGAGGTCACCGTGATCGAGCGGGGACCGAAACTGGCTTCGCGCGAAGATGCGGATATCTCGGATGCGATTGCCGATATCCTGCGATCCGAAGGCATCACCATCCACACCAGCGCCAACCGTATCGCCTTTGCCAGAGCCGGCGACGACATCTCCGTCAGCGTCGCGGATGGCGTCGCGGATATCGCGGCCAGCCATGTGCTGATAGCGACGGGACGAATACCCAACACCGATGATCTCGGTCTCGACATAGCCGGCGTTACCGTCGACAAACGAGGCTACATCGCTGTCGATGACAAACTGGCAACCAATGTCGACGGTATCTGGGCTCTAGGCGATTGCAACGGCCACGGCGCCTTTACACATACCTCCTACAACGACTTCGAAATCGTCGCCGCCAATCTGCTCGACGGCGAGGACCGCAAACTGAGCGACCGTATCCTCGCCTATGCGCTCTACATCGACCCTCCGCTTGGCCGGGTCGGCATGTCCGAAAAGGAAGCGCGCACCTCCGGACATGACCTGATGATCTCCACCCGGCCCATGAGCCGGGTCGGTCGCGCCAATGAGCGCGGCGAGACCAAGGGCTTCATGAAAGTGATCGCCGACGCCTCAACCCAGCAGATCCTCGGGGCCGCGATACTCGGTATCGAAGGCGACGAGGCCATTCATGGTTTCATCGACGCGATGAATGCCAAGACGCCTTATCCTGTCCTGAAATGGGCGGTGCCGATACACCCGACCGTCTCAGAACTGATTCCGACCTTGCTCGGCGACCTTAAGGCCGTTTAGGCTCGCTGAACCGACGGAGAAAGCCGTGTCCATCGAACATCTCATTGAGCACTACGGTCTGCTTGCGATCTTTCTCGGCACCGCATTCGAAGGGGAAACGGCTGCCTTCCTTGGCGGCGTGATCGCACATCGCGGGCTGCTGCCTTGGTGGGCTGCCTCGCTCGCGGCATGCGCCGGCTCATTTGCCGGCGACCAGATGTGGTTTTTCGCAGGCCGGTATGCGGCGCGCTGGAAGATGGTCCGGCGTGTGATGGAAACACCGGCGCTCTCGCGGGTGGCAGCGCTTCTGGAACGCTATCCGACCGGCTTCATACTCGCCTTCCGGTTTCTCGTCGGGCTACGTACGATAAGTCCGATCGTGATCGGAACCACGCGGATATCGACCGCGAAATTCGTCGCGCTGAATGCCGTAGCGGCATTCATATGGGGCCAGTTGTTCACCGCGCTCGGCTATCTTTTTGGGCACGGGATTGAGCAGGTGATGGGCAAGCTCCCGCTTCACCATCACCTGCTTATCGCGCTCGGGGCTGCAGCGGCGATAGCCGTTGCAGCTCTTGCGTTTCGTCGGGTGCGGTTCGGTGTCGCCGGGCCATAGGCTTGGGTCTATTCCATCACGATCTGCAGCTTTACATCGCTCGGCCGCGCTTCGACGGCGCGATCAAAGGCCTTGATCGACTCCTCGAAAGCGAATGTCTCGGAGATCAGCGGCTTCAGATCGACGCGCCCGGACCCCAATAGCGCGATCGAACGCTCGTATTGATGGGCATAGCGGAACACCGTCTCGATACGGATCTCCTTGGTGGAGGCTGTCGATACGTCGAAGCCGATCGGATCGACCGGCAGGCCGACGGCGACGATCACGCCGCCCGGACGGGCCAGATCCATGATCGTCTCCCATGCGCGCGGAGAACCCGAGCATTCGAAGATCACATCCGCACCCCATCCGTCCGTCAGCCGCGACACCTCATCCACAAGGTTCTGCTCGCGGATGTTGACGGGAATGACCCCTTGGTATTGGGCGGCGATATCGAGCTTCGGCTGGGCAAGGTCGGCGACGACTGCACGCGCGCATCCGCCAGCGAGCGCCGCAATTGCCACCATCGTGCCGATCGGTCCGGCACCCAGCACCACGGCTGTGTCGCCCGGCGCAATTTTCGCCTTGGTCGCCGCCTGCATGCCGACGGCGAAGGGCTCGACCATGGCGCCTTCCGCAAAGCTGACATTATCGGGCAGCTTGAACGTATAGTTCGCCGGATGCACCACCTCCGGCGTCAGCACGCCATGCACAGGCGGCGTCGCCCAGAAGCTGACGGCAGGATCGACATTATACATGCCGAGACGGCTTGCCTTGGAATTAGGGTCCGGAATGCCGGGCTCCATGCAGACACGGTCGCCGACCTTCAGATGGGTCACCCCCGCACCGACCTCCACGACCGTTCCGGCGGCCTCGTGTCCCAGCACCATAGGCTCGTTGACCACGAACGGACCGATCTTGCCGTGTGTGTAATAGTGCACGTCGGAGCCGCAGACACCCACGGTGTGGATCTTGATCTTTACCTGCCCAGGTCCTGTTTCCATCGGCAGATCGATATCGCGAATTGCGAGTTCATGCTGGCGTTCGAGCACCAATGCACGCACCTTGGTCATTGTCGGTTCCTTCCATATCGCCTCCCCGCTCGCTGAATCGAGCGCAGCGTCGGCCGGACTATAGAACCCGAAGCCCCAGAATTTCAATTCGATTTGCGATGCATTTGCCCAGCAAGTGATGGTATGCCCAAGCCGGTTCCACGAGGTGTTGCGCCGTTCGATATCTCGTGCAGGTTTCAGCGGAGTATTTCCAACAAACGGTTGCGGGCGGCCTAAGCAGATTCATTTCAAATCCGCCGGCGAAATGGCACAGCATTCCGGAACTCGACTATGGAACAGAAACAATCTTCGTTTCATTATACGACCAGCTTGGTAGTGTTTGAGTCACAACGAAGGAGAGGTTCCCATGCATTCACACCGGATTACCCGGCTTCTAACAGCCGCCGTTCTGGCTGGCAGCTTCGCCATCGGCGCTGTTGCCCCAGCCTTTGCCGACCAGACGCTTCTCAACGTCTCCTACGATCCGACTCGGGAACTCTACAAGGATTTCAACGCGGCTTTCGCGCAGAAATGGCAGAAGGACACGGGTGAAACTGTCACGATCCAGGCATCGCATGGCGGTTCCGGCGCACAGGCGCGATCCGTGATCGACGGGCTTGATGCTGATGTCGTCACCTTGGCGCTGGAAGGCGACATCGACGCGATTGCGAAGAAGACCGGCAAGATCCCCGCCGACTGGAAGACGAAGTTCCCCAACAACTCGACGCCTTATACATCGACGATCGTCTTCCTTGTCCGCAAGGGCAACCCGAAGGGCATCAAGGATTGGGCCGATCTGGTGAAGGATGATGTTCAGGTCATCACCCCGAACCCCAAGACATCGGGCGGCGCACGCTGGAACTTCCTTGCGGCCTGGGCCTGGGCGAAGCAGGCAAACGGCGGCGACGAAGCCAAGGCTCAGGAATACGTCTCCAAGCTGCTGCAGCACGTTCCGGTTCTCGACACAGGCGCGCGCGGTGCAACGACGACCTTCGTACAGCGTGGCTTGGGCGACGTTCTGCTGGCGTGGGAAAACGAAGCCTATCTGTCACTGGAAGAGCTTGGTCCCGACCAGTTCGAAATCGTGACTCCGAACTTCTCGATCCGCGCGGATCCGCCGGTCGCCATTGTCGATGGCAACGTCGACAAGAAGGGCACCCGCAAGGTGGCAGAGGCCTATCTGAACTACCTCTATTCCGACGAGGGCCAGAAGATCGCTGCCAAGCACTACTATCGCCCGATCAAGCCTGAATCGGCCGATGCGAAAGACATCGCCCGCTTTCCAAAGCTGACGCTGGCAACGATTGACGACTTCGGCGGCTGGAAAGAAGCGCAGCCAAAATTCTTCGGAGATGGCGGCGTATTTGACCAAATCTACAAGCCGGCACAATAATACGCCGCATGAAAGCACATAGCCCCACACGGTGGCGGTTCAGGCGGCCGAGTGTCATTCCGGGTTTCGGAATGGCGCTCGGCTTTACCTTGATCTGGCTAACCCTCCTCATCCTCATCCCCCTCTCTGGCCTTGCCTGGCGGTCGAGCGAACTTGGCTGGGAGAAATTCTGGTCGATCGCGTTTGATGCACGGACGGTGAACGCTCTGCGCATCAGCTTCGGCACCGCTTTTGCCGCGGCCTGTGTCAACGCCGTGTTCGGCATCGTGCTTGCCTGGGTGCTGGTGCGCTACCGCTTTCCCGGCAAGCGGATCATCGACGCCATGGTCGATCTTCCGTTTGCCTTGCCGACCGCTGTTGCCGGTATCGCACTCGCAACGCTCTACGCACCCAATGGCTGGATCGGCCAGTTTCTGACGCCTTTGGGAATCAGGATCGCCTTTACGCCGGTCGGTATCGTCGTCGCCCTTATCTTCGTTGGGCTGCCGTTTGTGGTGCGAACCGTTCAGCCCGTCATGGAGGAGATCGACAAGGAAGTGGAGGAAGCGGCCGCGACGCTTGGTGCCAATCGCTTTCAGACGATCTCGCGTGTGCTGTTGCCAGGCCTTGCGCCCGCCGTTCTCACCGGCTTCGCGTTGGCCTTTGCCCGCGGCGTCGGCGAATACGGCTCGGTGATCTTTATCGCCGGCAATCTGCCGTTCAAATCCGAGATCGCGCCGCTTCTAATCGTCATCAAGCTTGAGGAATACAATTATGCCGCGGCGACCGGTATCGCTGCTGTCATGCTGATTATCTCCTTCATCATGCTACTCGTCATCAATCTTATCCAGAGCTGGAGCAGACGGAGGTACGGCTATGGCGCTTGAGACCATCACCGGTTCGCCAAAGGTCCGTTCCGTCGTCACCGAGCGTCGATGGGCACGTTGGACATTGATCGCCATCTCGCTGGTTTTTCTGACCCTGATCTTGCTGCTGCCGATGGCTGCGGTGTTCGTCGAGGCATTCCGCAAGGGCGCCGGTGCGTTCTTCACGGCGCTGCAGGATGCCGAGACCTTCTCGGCAATCCGGCTGACGCTGATCGTCGCCGGGATCAGCGTGCCGCTGAACGTCGTCTTCGGCGTCGCCGCCGCCTGGGCGATCGCCAAGTTCGAGTTCAAGGGCAAGGCGTTCCTGACCACGCTGATCGACCTTCCGTTTTCGGTTTCACCCGTCATATCGGGTCTGGTCTTCGTATTGTTGCTCGGCGCCAACACCTATCTCGGCCAGTGGCTGAGTGCCCACGATATCAAGGTGCTATTCGCGGTGCCGGGTCTGATCCTGGCGACGATGTTCGTCACCTTCCCCTTCGTGGCCCGCGAATTGATCCCGCTGATGCAGGAACAGGGCACTGGTGACGAGGAGGCCGCGATTTCGCTTGGGGCCAGCGGTTGGCAGACGTTCTGGCACGTGACGCTGCCCAACATCAAATGGGGACTGCTTTACGGGGTTCTGCTCTGTAATGCCCGTGCGATGGGTGAGTTCGGTGCCGTGTCTGTCGTCTCGGGCCATATCCGCGGGCAGACCAATACCATGCCGCTGCAGGTGGAGATTCTCTACAACGAGTATAACTTCACCGGAGCCTTCGCCGTTGCCACGCTGCTGGCGCTGTTGGCACTGGTCACCCTTGTTTTGAAGACATTGCTGGAAATGCGATACAGCGACGAAATCGCCGCGAGCCGGCGGCACTGAGGAATTAGAATGGAAGTTCGTGTTCAAAATCTACGCAAGGAATTCGATCGGTTCCCGGCTCTGCATGACGTGTCGCTCGACATTCATTCCGGTGAGCTGATCGCCCTGCTCGGCCCATCGGGATCCGGCAAGACCACCTTGCTGCGCCTGATCGCCGGGCTGGAAAGCCCCACTGAGGGCCTGATCTACTTCGGTGACGAGGACGCGTCGAAGAAGACGGTGCAGGAGCGCAATATCGGCTTCGTATTTCAGCATTACGCGCTGTTTCGACATATGACGGTTCTCGATAACGTGGCGTTTGGCCTCAAGGTCCGCCATTCCTCACGCCGCCCTCCGCGTGACGAAATCCGCCGTCGTGCGCTGGAGCTCCTCGAACTGGTGCAGTTGCCGGGCCTCGAAAAACGCTATCCCGCGCAGCTTTCGGGCGGCCAGCGGCAGCGCGTGGCACTCGCACGGGCGATGGCTGTTGAACCAAACGTTCTGTTGCTCGACGAACCCTTCGGGGCGCTCGACGCTCAGGTGCGCAAGGATCTGCGCAAATGGCTGCGCGAGATCCACGATCGCACCGGCCACACCACTGTCTTCGTCACCCACGACCAGGACGAGGCGATGGAGCTGGCCGACCGCGTCGTCGTCATGAGCCAGGGTGCGATCGAACAGGTCGGCACGCCAGACGAGGTCTACGACAATCCGAACTCGCCTTTCGTGTTCGGCTTCGTTGGCCAGTCGAACTGTCTCAAGGTGCGCCTTTCCGGCGGCGAGATATGGTTCGAGGACCGCCCGCTCGGCCTGACGGCAGAGGGAGAGCCGGATGGCGAAGCAAGCCTCTACTTCCGTCCGCATGACATCGAAATCCGAGATGGATGTGGCGGCTGCATCGCAGGCCTGCTGACCAGCAGCCGGCGGGTTGCCGGAACGCGGCACGTGGAAATCGACATCGGTAATGGTCATCCGCCGGTCGAACTTGAATTGCCACCGGCAGCGGCCGGCAATCTTGATCGCAGCCGGATTGCATTTCGTCCGACGCGTTGGAAGCTGTTTCGATCGGCTTGATACCATCGCACTGTTATCGTCGCATAACGAAAGACGGCTTCGCGCAATGCGGCGCCGTCTTTCTCGATCTGACCGTTGTGGCTGCCACAAGATCGGCCAGAACCGGTGCCATCTCAACAATGCTGCGACAAATTTCCGGTTGAGCGGCATCAATGTCGATGGCGTCAAGATCGGGTTTACCAATCCGTCTTAAGGCTGGGTTGGCCAACCTTCGCGTGTGCGCGTCCATCGCACGCAAAACGCATCGAAAGACCATACCCCATGCCCGATATTTCCTCCGACTTCGAGATTTTTGATCTGGCACCGATTGCCATGTGGATCGAAGATTTTAGTGGCGTGAAGGCGCTGTTCGATCAGTGGCGGCAGGAGGGCGTTGGCGACATCAGAACGTTTCTGAAGGAAGATCCGGCATGGGTCGCCGAATGTTCGAGCCGTATTCGTATCCTGCGTGTCAACGGCAAAACGCTCGAACTGTTCGAAGCAGCGGACCTTGATCATCTCACGGACAATCTTTCGATGGTGTTCCGCGACGAGATGCTGGATAGCCATGTCAACGAACTGGCGGCACTCTGGGATGGCAAAACTGAGTTTAACGGCAGCGCGGTGAACTACACGCTTTCCGGACGCCGACTCGACATCCAGTTGCGCGGAACGGTTCTGCCCGGTCACGAGCAAACACTTGCAAGGTTGCTGTTGACGACCGAGGACGTGACACCGCGCGAGGATGCCAGACGCAAAGAGGAACAGCAGCGGCAATATGCTGAAGGGATTTTCGAGCATTCGCCGGTGTCGCTGTGGATCGAAGATTTCAGCCGCATCAAGGTTCTGATCGAGGATGTCCGGCAGCGCGGCATTGGGGACTTCCGGGTATTCACTGATGTACACCCGGAATTCGTCGTTCAATGCATGAGCGAGATCAGCGTCATCGAGATAAACAAGGCGACGCTAGATCTTTTCGGAGCACCTGACCGCACCACGCTGCTGCATCGTCTCGCGGAGATTTTCCGCGACGACATGACCAAGACGTTTCGAGAACAACTCATCGAGCTATGGAACGGAAACCTGTTTCACCAGCGCGAAGTCGTGAACTATGCGCTGGATGGCTCGGAGCGCCATGTGCTGCTGCAGTTCTCGGTATTTCCAGGCTACGAGAAGGATTGGTCGCGGGTCCAGATCGCACTGACCGACATCACTGCCCGCAAGAAGGCCGAAGCCTATCTCGAATATCTCGGCAAATATGATGTCCTGACCAAACTGCACAACCGCGCCTTTTATTCGGAGGAACTAAACCGGCTGCAGCGCAAGTCCCTGCGGCCGGTCTCTGCCATGATCATCGACCTCAATGGGCTGAAAGAAACCAATGATCAGCTTGGCCATGACGCGGGTGATGCATTGCTGCGCAGGCTCGGCGAGGTCCTGAACGGCGCCATCTCCGTGCCCAACCACGCTGCACGCGTTGGCGGCGACGAGTTCGCGGTGCTGATGCCGGGCGCCGATCGCCACGCCGCCATCGCCACGCTCGACACGATCAACGAACTCGTAAAGATCAATAACCAATTCTATTCGAACGCACCGCTCAGCCTTTCGGTCGGGCTCGCCACAAGCGAGCCGGGCGAAACGATGGAGTCGATGGTGCGCCGTGCCGATCTGGCCATGTACGAGCATAAGCGGGAGCACCATGCCAGCCGCAAGGCCATCACGTCGGCTCAGCAGGCAAATACATCTGCAGCAATCTGATCGCCAGTCGCCCCGCCAAGGACAAGCCTAATCGCGAGGCTTTTCGGCGAAATGCCGTATGGCGAACTCTGCCGCGCGCTGGTTCGAGCGGCGCGCATCGTCCAGCCAGAACGGAAACAGCTGCCATTGGTGAACCATGCCCGGAACCACTTCTGCCGTGACATCGACACCAGACTGTCGCGCCTTGTCGGCCAGTCGCAGAGTATCGTCGAGCGAAACCTCCCGCGAGCCCACCTGCATGAACAGCGGCGGAAAACCTTTCATGTCGGCATAAAGCGGTGAAACTCTCGGATCCGTCGGCAGACGATCTCCGAGATAGGCTTTGCGGGCGTCCTCGATCCGCAGCAGATTGCCATAAGGATCACTGTCCGCGTTGGTCTCGATCGACGCCCCTGTCGCGGCGAGGTCAGTGATCGGGCTGATGGCAATGACTGCTGCGGGGAGCGGCCCCTTCAACCTGATTTGCCTCAACGTCGCCTCGATCGCCAGATTCCCACCGGCGCAATCTCCAAGCATAACGATGTTGCCAGGGTCGTAACCGGAATCGAGCAGCCATAGATAGGCCGTCAGCGTATCGTCGATCTGTGCAGGATAGGGTGATTCTGGTGCAAGCCGATAGTCGATCAGCAGCACGTCGGCAGATGCCGCCTTGGAAAGAGACGCCGCCGCTGCGCGGTGTGTATCCGACGAACCGCTGAAAAAGCCACCGCCATGAACATAGAGAATGGCGCGCTTGCCGATCGGATAATGGAGCCGCGCCGGCCAGATCAACTCGGCATCCACTCCGCCGGCGTCGACCTGCCTAATCTGGACACGCGATGGCCCGGGCGTCTGGCGCATCAACTGCTTGAATGCAGCTCTCTTTTCTGCAAGCGTCACCGCTTTGGAATAGTGTTCCGTCCAGACCCCAAGCAGTTTTTCCACTTGCTGCTTTGAGGCTTCGCTCTGGCTTGCTTCGGCTTGCACGGTCTGCTCGGCTGCCAGCGCGAGCGACAGGCCGCAGGGGCCAGAGAGGCAAATCGCGACTGCGGTGGCTAAGGCGCGGCGGCCGATCGCCGACACGACTGCTTTCAGCGATGGCATATCATGCACGCCGCGCATCTCTGGACCCTCAATATTTGACGAGTATCAACATCGGCGCCGAAACTGCCACGCTTGCGACGAGAGTCAAGGCTCGGCTCCGAGCCGCGCGAAAGCAAAAAAGCCTTGGCCGCGCGAACGGCGCTCAGGCCTCCACGGCTTTTCGGAGATTCACGAGCGCCTTGATCGGCAAATGATCGGAGGCCATGCGCGAGAGCGGGGTATCATGAGCCTCGACGGTCGTCACCACGCCCTTGCGGTTTGCCATGATCCGATCGAGCGCGAGCACCGGGAGCCGGGCGGGAAAGCTTGGCACGGCAAGCGGCTGCGGACCGAAGATCGACTGGAACGAATGCAGGGACGAACGGTCGCCCAGGCGCCACTCGTTGAGATCGCCAAGCAGGATCGTGGGCGTATCTGACGTGTCGGCCATCAACTCCAGCAGCACTCTTGCCTGCTGCGAACGCGAATGCCGGAGAAGGCCGAAATGCGCAGCGATGATGCGCAACGCCCCTCCCAACTCGAGCTCAAGTTCCGCTACCAGCGCCCCGCGCGGTTCCAGACCCGGCAGCTTGATCTGGTGAACGTCACGCACTAGGCCTTTCTTGAAAAGCACGACATTGCCATGCCAGCCATGCGCCTTTGCCATGCCACTTACGGGTACCGGCACCAGTCCCGTCTCGCGCTCCAGTCTCGCCATGTCAAGTATCCCGGTACGCTCGCCAAACCGGGTATCAGCCTCCTGAAGTGCTATGACGTCGGCATCGATCTCATGGATCACCTTGCTGGTGCGCTCTGGATCGAAACGCCTGTCGTTGCCAACGCATTTATGGACATTGTAGGAAGCGATCAACGTCCCTTCCGGCCGCGACAACGGCCCGACATGCGGCGCATCCACGCGTTTTTTGCGGTTTCTTATGGATGCGAGAATGCTGGCGGGGAGATTGTCTTTTCTGGCATGCATCGCTGTTTGCCGGCGCTCCGTTGAAGGAATGTGCTGTTGCTTCAAGTATAGGCGGTCCCGCGCAACTTACCATGCCGACACCGGTAAAAAGCACTCACAAGTACGGCGACCCAAGCCACAGCACCTTGTTCAACAGTCGCACCGCAAAGGGCTTGGCCCGCAGTCCCTGGAGTGTCACCGGCGATGCCGACCGGATTGCCTCGTCGAGGTGTTCGTCGATCTCGGTGGCAAAGCCTTCGTTCAACACTTCGAGATCGATCTCAAAATTGAGGCGCAGCGATCGCGGATCGAGATTGGACGAGCCAACGTAGGACCAGACGCCATCGATCGACAACAGCTTGGAATGACTGAATGCGCCGCTAGCGCGCCAGATGCGGCAGTAGTTGCTGACGATCTGGTCAAACTGGGCCGTCATGGCGCGATCGACAAGCACGAGATTGTTGGCAGCAGGCACGACGATATCGACTTCGACGCCACGACGCGCCGCCGTCGCCAGCGCGCTGATCAATTCGCGGTCAGGCAGGAAATAGGGAGACATGATTTTGATCGACTTGCGGGCGACGGAGAAGGCCCCCATCAGCACCTTGTGATTGGTCTCGACCCGCCGGTCTGGGCCTGACGCCACGACACGCATGAACACCGGATCGCCGGGATCTCGCTCCGGCGCGGCAATGCGCCATTCGTCTCCATTCAACACTTCGCCGGTCGTAAAGCGCCAATCCTCGGCGGCTATGTCGAAGAGGTCTGCGACAACAGGGCCAGTGATCATGAAATGCGTGTCGCGGGCGAAATTGTCACCGGCGATCTCGCGGGTGAATCCGGCGCGGATATTCATGCCGCCCGTCAGCGCCATCCGCCCATCGACGACGACAATCTTTCTGTGAGTGCGCAGATTGGCGTAGGGCAGACGCAGGCCGATAATGACATTGCCATTGAAGACAGAAACGGTAACGCCACCCTCTTCGAGATAGCCGAGAATGCTGGGGACCGAATAGCGTGCGCCGACGGCATCGATCAGCACACGCACAGCCACACCCCGTTTGGCGGCAGCGATCAATGCATCGGCGATCCTGAGGCCGATCGGATCGCGATCGAAGATGTATGTTTCGAGCAACACGCTGCGCTCGGCATTGTCGATCGACGCTTTCATCGCCGCGTAGCAGTCGTCGCCCGTCTCGAGCATATCGATGGTGTTGCCTGTGGAAATCGGGCTGCGGGCCACCCGATCGCCGAGCGTCTGCAGCGCGGCAAATCGGCGTCCGAAACCGCTGATGATCAGGTCGGCATCCGCATCGAAGCTCTCGAGTTCGTCGAGATCGGCCTGCGAGATCAACGCATCGCGCCTCAGGCTCAGCGACGCCCGCCGGATTCGGTTGATACCAGCGATAGTGTAGAGAACGGCACCGACAATCGGCGACAGCACGATCACGCCGACCCATCCGATCGCCGCGCGCACCTCTTCCTTCGTCATCGTCGCGTGGATGGCCGCGGCCGCTCCCATGACCAACGAAATAGCAAACAGGATATGCGGCCAGTAGGTCGATATGAGATAAAACATTCCGCCAAGATATAGCGGTCATGCACCTTTGTTCAATTGCCCCGCGTGAAGCCGGATCAGTTCTTTCCAGTCATCCTGTTGCTTGCTCTGGAACGGTCCGATCTGCATGTCTTTTGAGCACAATTGCCGGCTGCCCCACCCCTCATGGTGCAGCGCCGTATCTATTTTTGCACTGTGTCAGAAATTCCTTGAAACAAGGCGATTCGTCTGGAACTCTCCTTTCAGTATCGCGTTTGAACGATGGCATCCCAGCACTGGAGATCGGCGATGACGGAAACTCAGCAAGAGTGGATTGCGAAGCGCGCTTATGCGCTTTGGGAAGAGGAAGGGCGCCCGGCTGGGCGAGATCATGCGCATTGGGAACAGGCGATGAAGGAGCGCGCAGCGCTCGAAGGATCGGCTGCATCAAGCGATGGCAAAGAAGTAAAAACCAGAACGAAGCGCCCTGCTATCGACGTCAAGGCAAACGGCGCTGCAAAGGCGGCTCCAAAGAAAACGACGGCGCGGAAATCGGCCTGACAATTCCAATACTTATTTCTTCGAATGGGCGCCTCACGGGCGCCCTGATTCGTTCAGTCATACGGGTGAATTAATTTAGGCGTAGTGCATAGATATGATCATGCAGCGATGACGACGCCGATGCTGCAACTCGGGAAAATCGCGTCACAGAGGGCACTGAACGGAACAAAAATGACCGTCGGCGGTTTTTCAACAAACTCGGAGGGCAGTCATGAACCGCGGCTATTTCGACGTCATTCTCGTGTCCATCTTCGTAGCAAGTTGCTACCTGTTCATCGCTCCCATGTGAGATCCCATGCCGACCCTCGTTTTCGCCGCAACGGCCTATCTTGCGCTTGCCATGTTTCTCGTGGTTGTCATCGACAACCTCGTCGCGTTGTTTTTCCGTGAGAAGCGGGCGACGATTGCCGTGCGCCGATCGGCATTCGATAAAATCCTTGCGGCCTCGCGTTGGACGGTGCGCAAATAGTGGTGTTCCGCGCATAAGGTGGCGTTTTCCAACTTAAATGATGATGGGCGACAAACCCGATATTTCAAAATACTGTTAGAAACAGTGGCGTCTCTATGAGATCCTATCGCGGGCGCCTGCAAGGAGGCGCAGATGCCCTATAAGCTTTACTACTGGAACGGCATACAGGGCCGTGGCGAGTTCGTGCGGCTAGCGCTGGAGCAAGCCGGCGCGGACTACATTGACATCACACGCCATGAAGGCACGGGCATGGGAACCGAAGCCATGCTTGATTTCATGGGCGGTGACGGACCGAACATTCCCTTCGCGCCGCCCTTTCTCAAGGATGGCGATCTGGTCGTATCGCATGTCGCCAACATTCTCTCCTATCTCGGCCCGAGGATCGGCCTTGCACCCGATGATGACGGCTTGCGCCACGTGGCAAACGGGTTGCAGTTGACGATCACCGACTTCGTTTGTGAGGTGCACGATACCCATCACCCGATCTCGACAGCGCTCTACTACGAGGATCAGATACCGGAAGCGAAGGCTCGTTCGACCGCCTTCATCAAGGATCGCATTCCAAAGTATCTGGGATATTTCGAGCGCGTTCTGCAACAAAACCCTGGTGGTTCAGAGCACGCAGTCGGGCGGGATCTCTCTTACGTCGATCTGTCGCTTTTCCAGGTCATCGAGGGTTTGAATTATGCGTTCCCGATGGCGATGAAAGGCTATGCCGACCGCTATAGCGCCTTGGCGGCCCTCAATGCATCAGTGCGACGCCGCCCCAGAATTTCCGCCTATCTCGCCTCTCCGCGCCGACTGGCGTTCAACGAGGACGGAATCTTTCGGCATTACCCGGAAATCGACGTCGCCGCCTAGACCCAAAGCATTGCCCGCAAGCATAGGCAATGGAATTGTCGTCATTCAACAACGGGAGATCTTGCCGCCATGGCTCACCTTGCTCAATCCCTTGCCTCGATCAAAATCCCCGATCTCGCGGGAAAGGCGGTGCTGATCACCGGTGCATCGACTGGCATTGGCGCCGCTCTTGCCCGTGCGCTGGCGGCACAGCAGATGAAGGTCGGGATCCACTACAACTCAAGCCGCGAGCAGGCGGAATCGCTGGCTGATGAAATCAAGGCCGCCGGCGGCACCGTCCATCTCGTTCACGGCGACGTCTCGAAAGAGGGCGAGACCGAGAGAGTGGTCGAAGAGACTGCCCGGACCTTTGGGCATCTCGACGGTCTGGTGAACAACGCCGGCGGCATGCTCGGCCGCAAGCCGACATCCGAATACACCGACGAACACTACGAGAAGGTCATGGACCTCAATGCTCGCTCGGTATTGGCGGCTACGCGCGCGGCGCATCCGTGGCTGAAGAAACAGGGCGGCTTCATCATCAATACGACGTCTATCGCTGCCCGCAACGGCGGTGGTGGCGGCGCAATTCTCTATGCCGCGTCGAAGGGGTTCGTCTCGACGATTACCCGTGGGCACGCCAAGGAGTTCGTGCCTGATCGCATCCGCGTCAACGCTGTGGCGCCTGGAGTCATCGCCACGCCGTTTCATGAACGCTATACCAACGACGAGCAGATGGAGCTGCAGCGCAAATCCATCCCGATGGGTTTCGTCGGCACGCCGGAGGATTGCGTCGGCGCCTATCTGTTCCTCGCCTCGCCAACGCTATCGGGCTACGTCACCGGGCAGATTATCGAGGTCAACGGCGGGCAGTTGATGCCCTGAGTTTGCTTGGTATCAATCATTCTCCGCCTTGAACGGGCCAGGGAACTTTTGCACTGCAACAACGTTCCCTGCATGCCAATCCAACACGCGGGGCGCGATCCATGAGTTTTTCCTTTTCCGAACTCGATTTTCTCAAGCCGGAACTCGGTGCCGAATATACCGGTCAGGGCACGCATTTCGCCGTGTTCTCCGCACATGCGGAGCAGATGGAACTTTGTCTGTTTTCCCCCGATGGCAAGGAGGAAGTCGCCCGGATGGCCCTGCCGAAACGCGAGGGCGATATCTGGTCGGGCTATATCGCTGGCGTCGGTCCGGGCACCGTCTATGGCTATCGCGCTCACGGCCCCTACGACCCCAAGGCAGGCCATCGGTTCAACCCCAACAAGTTGCTGCTGGACCCCTATGCCAAGCAGGTTCTCGGCGACCTCAAGTGGGATGATGCGCTCTACGGCTACACGATTGGCGCCGACGACGGCGACCTCTCCTTCGACGACCGGGACAGCGCGCCTTATATGACCAAGGGCATAGTGCAGGATCCGGACTTCGATTGGGATGGCGATCAGGCGATCCGCCGCACATGGACGGATACGATCATTTATGAAGCGCATGTGCGTGGCATGACGATGACCCACCCCGACGTTCCCGACGAACTGCGCGGCACCTTTCTGGGCATGTGCAGCGAGCCGATCATCGACCATCTCACCAAGCTCGGCATTTCGGCGATCGAACTGCTGCCGATCCAGCATTTTCCGAATGACCGTTACCTGCTGGAGAAGGATCTGACTAACTACTGGGGCTACCAGACGCTCGGCTTCTTCGCGCCGCAGCCGCGCTACCTCTCCGGCAAGAAAATCACCGAGTTCAAGACGATGGTGAGGGCGTTTCACGCCGCTGGCATCGAGGTGATCATGGACGTTGTCTACAATCACACGGCCGAAGGCAGCGAGCGCGGGCCGACACTGTCTTTCCGCGGCCTCGATAATGCGAGCTACTACATCCTGTCGCCGGATGATCCGCGCCACACCTTCGACACGACAGGAACTGGTAACACGCTGAACGTCGCACATCCCATGGTCATGCGCATGGTGTTGGACAGCCTGCGTTATTGGGTCGGCGTCATGCATGTGGATGGCTTCCGCTTCGATCTCGCAAGCACACTTGGTCGCCAGGATCTGGAATTCGAAAGACAGGGCACCTTCTTCGGTGCCATCAGGCAGGACCCCATCCTGTCCGGCGTCAAGCTGATCGCTGAACCGTGGGACGTCGGCGCGGGCGGTTATCAGGTCGGTGGTTTCCCGCATCCGTTTCGCGAATGGAACGACAAGTTCCGTGACGATGTCCGGCGCTTCTGGAAGGGCGACGGCGGATTGGCGCCGGATATCGCCTCACGCCTGACGGGATCGCAGTTGCAGTTCAACCATTCCGACCGCGGCGCCACCTCCTCCGTGAACCTGCTGTCCGCCCATGACGGCTTCACGCTGATGGATACGGTTTCCTTCAACGACAAGCACAACGAAGCCAATGGCGAGGACAACCGGGACGGCCATTCGGACAATCATTCCGACAACATGGGCGCTGAAGGCGCAACAGATGACGCCGGCATACGCGACGCGCGCAGCCGCCGCCGCCGCAATATGATGGCGACCCTGCTCCTGAGCCAAGGCGTTCCGATGATCGTCGCGGGTGACGAAGTCGGCAACAGTCAGGGCGGCAACAACAACGCCTATTGCCAGGACAACGAGATCGGCTGGGTAGACTGGTCGGGCCTCGACGATCCCTTCGTGACGTTCTGCCAGAAGATGATCGCACTGCGCAAAGATCATCCCGAACTGCGCCAGGAACGCTTCTTGACGGGAGCCGTCAGCGAAGATGGTCGCACCGAGATCGCCTGGTACAAGCCGGACGGCAACGTTATGGAGGAGGACGACTGGAGCGATCCGGAGCTTCGTCTGTTGACCGTATACGTCTCCTACAGCGCCGCTATCCCGGACGCGGAAAAATCCGCTGGGCTAATTATCGCTCTCAATGCTGGCGGCGACTGTGAGATCGACTTGCCGGAGGTGAACGACATCCACCAGTGGCAGCGTGTGCTCGACACCGGCGCCGACGACCCTTTCGAAACGATCAAGCCCAAAGAGCCGCTGACCATCCAGCGCGAAAGCGTGGCGGTGTTCGTACCCTCCGCTTGATAGCTCTTTCAAGCGGATCACACGCGTCGAACGGATAGGCTTCGGGCGCCCAACTATCGGAATAGCGAGAAAAATTGCTCGGTGGCGGCGAGCGAAGTCGTCGCGGATCAAGTGTAGGCTTTTTCGTCAAGTGCGGCGATTGCCTCCGCGAGCGCCGCGCGCACTCGTGCTTTTTCCGCTGGGTCAAGTTGGCCGAGATCGAGATGCAGGTCGAGACCGGAGAAGTGCTCGCTCATGACGCGGATGGCGTGGTCTTCACCGAGCAACAATCCGTTTACGGCATAGGGAACGACCTCGCGCTGGATGCCCTTCATCGTGATTGGCGGTAGCGGCGTTGCGTCGACGATGTCCTTTACCAGCGCATAGGTTTCATAACTGATGACGATCTTTCCGCCCTCGGCGATCGACTGGAGCCGAGCAGCCAAATTGGCTTCCGCACCGATGATCGTATAGTCCATCCGATCGTTGCTGCCGAAATTGCCGACGTTGCAATAGCCGCTATTGATTCCCATTCGGACCACGAATGGTTCCTCGGTGCCGTCGCTGCGCCACTTGGCCTTCAGTTCGCCTAGCCGGCGCTGCATGTCGATCGCCATTTTCAGGCAGGCCTTGGCGTCTTCGGCTGCGCCATTGGTTTCGGGGTCACCGAAGAAGACGAGCACGGCGTCGCCGATGAACTTGTCGAGCGTGCCGCCATGTTTCAAGGCAATCGCGGACATCTCCGTCAGATATTCGTTGAGCATTTCCGTCAGTGCTTCGGGCTGCAACCGCTCTGTTGTCGCTGTGAAATCCTTGATGTCGGAGAAAAAGATTGTCAGCCGTTTGCGTTCGGTATGAACCACGACATCCTTCTGGCCACTGAAGATGCCCTTGTAAATCTGCGGCGAGAGGTACCGGGATATCTTCATCGAGATGCTGGCCAGGAATTCGTTGGTGGATTCCAGATCGCGGTTGAAGCCCTGGATCAGGGATGCTTGGCGCTGCTGCAGGGCAACAAGCGCAATTCCAAGACCGGCAAAACAGAGAAAATAGATCAACAGGTATTTGAAGGCGAACACATCGCTGACAAACGGCTGCCGAATGATGACCTCCTGAATGCCGCGAACATCGCCGACCTTCCAGTCTTTTCTCGGACTTTCGGGATGGGTGTTGTGGCAGGCGACGCAGGCCTGCGCCATGAGGACGGGGGTCACCAGCCGAAACGTGTTGGTGAAACCGTCGCGACTGATCTCGGTCAGCGACTGCTTGGGATCGGCGCGCAGGGCTTCAAGAGAGGCGGCTTCGAACCTGTCGAGATCGTGCGGCGCGCGCTTCTTGAATGGCAGGTCGGAGACAAAGCGATAGGTGATGTTGGCTTGCTGCTGCTTGATCACATCGCCAAGTTCGAGAGACAACGTCGCCGGGATGGGAATAGCGCCCGGGATGGTGGCGTATTGGTGGGTGACAGTCGTACCCGTATCGACACCAGCCGCATGGGCTGCAAGAATTCTACCGACGACATTGCTGGCGTAGTACGACCGGATGCTGGTGATCAGCGAGCTCATATCCTGCGCCTGCCGTTTCAGCGCAGCCTGCGACAGGCTACTGACATCCAGCCACACGGCGACCGGCAGGCCGGCCAGCATCACAGCGACCAAAAACGCAATGAAGTAGCCGTTCTTTCTTGCGGTAGAACCATGATTTGCATCACCTGCCACACTGCACCTCTTTACTGAATGCGGATTGGCTGGCGCGATGCCGTGGGCGTCGCTAGCCACATGCAACATCTCGGGTTTGCATGATGAAAACCCATGCACGCGAATCCACCCATACGGCAGGATATGCGAAAGGCAGTCTCGACGTGATTTGTATGCGCGGTTACATAGCACGGGAGAACAAGGCAAGCCAGCCGACGCCCGTAAGGCTTCCGCCTTATCTCAGCGCTGGCAAGCCGCCTATCTGGGCACCCCGGACAGCGTGGCGCGGACACGCGCGCCTGGCGCGTTGCCGCAGGTACGTCGCGGCCATCAGCAGTGAAGGAAGACACAATGCAGTTCACCCGCATCAACGATACAACGATCCATTACCAGTTGATCGGTGGGCCTGCCGACAAGCCGGTTATCGTCTTCGCCAACGCGCTCGGAACCGACTTCAGGATCTGGCGCGATGTTGTCGTCAGATTGGCCGGTGACTATGCGATCGTGCTCTACGACAAGCGTGGTCACGGATTGTCGTCCATCGGCCAGATGCCCTACTCGATCGACGATCACGCGTCCGACCTCGTCGGCCTGCTCGATTTGCTTGCCGTGAGGAACGCGTTTCTCTGCGGTCTTTCGGTTGGCGGAATGATCGCGCAGGCGGTGTATCACCAGCGCCCAGATCTGGTGCAGGGACTTATCCTTTGCGACACTGCCCACAAGATCGGCACACCGGAAAGCTGGAACGCGCGTATCGAATCCGTCGAAAGAGCGGGCCTTGCGAGCGTCGTCGATCGGATCATGGAGCTCTGGTTCACGCCGCCGTTCCGCCGCCCCGAGAACACTGCGTACGATGGATACGCCAACATGTTGGTCCGCCAGCCGGTTGAGGGATACGTATCTACTTGCGCCGCCATACGCGATGCCGATTACACGGAGGCAGCAAAAACGATCGCTGTTCCGACCATCTGCATCGTCGGTGATCAGGATGGATCGACACCACCGGATCTCGTCAAGTCGATGGCCCGCCTTATTCCCGATGCCCGGTACGAACTAATCCGGGATGCCGGCCACCTGCCTTGCGTCGAACAGCCAGAAGCAATGACCGCCGTGATCCGCGCATTCATCGACTATGCCTCCCACGATGCTCGCAGCACCTGAAGCACGGCCCCTGCACGGTCTCACTTCAACTTTGGTCGAACGCACCGGCATTTGCATTTGGGCATCCGAATTCCCATCTATTTCCCAGGAAAACAGGATTCTGGCGTCCGGAATTGTCCAACTGCCACTGCTATTTACCAAAATCGAACCATAAGCAGTTGCTTTCCGCGACAAAACCCGGTTGCTTAAGAAATCCAACCACATCAGATGATAGTGTTGGATGTGGTACTGTGGACGGAGAAGCCTTCGGAAATCCACATTTCGTGTCAGGCTTGAACGGTGATTGCGTGACGTGGCAGGGTTGGCCCATTTTGAAAAAGCGATGAGTAAAGATCTCTTTCAAGTAAAGTTCTGGGGCGTTCGCGGCAGTATTCCGGTCTCCGGGCCTGAATTCGATCGCTATGGAGGCAACACCTCCTGCATCGAAATCCGCTGCGGTGAACACCGAATGATCTTCGACGCTGGCTCCGGCGCGCGCGAAGCAGGGCTTTGCATGCTCAATGACCAAGTCCACGACGTCGACCTGTTCTTCACCCACTGCCACTATGACCACATTATCGGGTTGCCGTTCTTCAAGGCCATCTACTATCCCTCGATCGATCTGCGCATCTGGTCGGGTCACTTGGACGGCAGGATGAGCACGCGCGAGATGATTGAGCAGTTCATCAGCCCACCGTGGTTTCCGGTGAAGACTGATATCTGTCAGGCGACGATGAGCTTCCGCGATTTTCGCGCCGGTCAGACATTGGAGCCGCATCCCGGCGTCAAGATCAGGACGTTCATGCTCAACCATCCAGGCGGCGCTATCGGATACCGGATAGAATACGAGGGCCGCTCGTTGGCGCTCGTCTATGACGTGGAGCACATCCCCGGCACGCACGATCCGATAGTGCTGGAAATGATGGCGGATGCCGATCTCGCAGTCTACGACTGCACCTACAATGAAGACGAGATGCAGCGCTTCAAGGGCTTTGGCCATTCGACCTGGCAGCATGGCGTCGAGTTAGCCAAGATGGCCGGCACCAAACAGTTTGCGCTTTTCCACCACGCGCCATCGCGTACCGATACGCAGCTGGAAGCGATGGAGAAGGACGCACAGGCCGCCTTCCCCAATGCGTTTGCAGCCCGCGACAACCAGGTACTCGAACTTTAGGACAGCAGCACCCGGGCGGATTTCCAGGCGACAGCCGGATGGTCCGTCGTGTGGGCAAAAAGTCGCGCAAGGAAATCCCAGGCCGTCGCGTCATGCACAAGGTGATGGGTGAGAATGCCGATCGGCTCGGCGTCATCATGAAAGCGCGCCCGCAATTCCCCCACAAGCTCGGCGATCAGCTCGGCATGCGGCCGGCCACCGCGAACACCGTGCCAGTTCATGATGTCGACATGTGTATTGAGCAGCGGGATCGGCCCACCGGCCTGCGCCCTACCGTAAGTCGATAACGCCTCAAGCCCAAGCCCGGACAATTCGGGAATCAGTACCTTGCTGATCCGGTTCCACGGCGGCACAAGCATTGGCACGAGCTGCTGCGGAAACAGCCGCAGCAAAATGGCCAGCCCGTCGCGCAATTCGCCAAGCACCGTATCCATGGGGCGATGCGCGCCAAGCTCCTGTTTCTTCTCGTCGGTTCCCGCGTGATTGGTGTGCGCCCATCCGTGCAACGCCACCAGCACATGGGCTTCCACGCGCAGTCGGTTGGCGAGTGGTTCGCCGGAGGTCGCGGGAATGGCGGCCAGCGTCAGCGGCACGCGTGCCGTGCGCGTCAGCTCGAGAAGCCGACCTAGTGCCGGCGTCGGTTCCGCGGCGTCATCGTCACGAAGCCACAGCCGCGCGATGCGGCCAGCATCGTGCCAGCGGTCGAGTTCAACGCGCAACGGCGCCCAGATTTCATCGACCGTCATTCATTCGCTCCTGCGTATTTCGTTAGAATTTCGTCGAGCGTCCCCGCGGCAACCGTCAGCGACCGCTCGGAAAGCACGAAGTGACGCGCCGCGTCGCCCATGGCCTGGCGCTTGGACGGATCGTCGAGCAGGGTTGCGAGCGCCGCGGCATAGGCGGCGACATCGCCATCCGGCGTGAGATATCCTGTGATACCCGACGGCACCACCTCCGGCACGCCGGCCGTATGTTGGGCGACAACAGGTAGGCCCGCTGCCTGAGCCTCAAGATAAGCAAGACCATACGCTTCGCCGCAGCCCGGCCAGGCATAGATGCCGGCATTTCCGAGCGCGTCAGCGATTCCGGTGGCGTTGCGTTCGCCAAGCCACTCGATCCTGTGCGGGTCGAACGGCGAGAAAAGCTGTTCGACCTCCGAGCGCATCGGACCATCGCCGACGATCGCCAACGTCCATGGCTTATCGCTGATCTCAGCAAGCGCGGCGGCCAGCATCCTGTAGCTTTGCATCTTATCGCCAGCGCGCATCATCGCGACAGTGATCAATCGGGTTGGTTGCGGCTTTGAAAGAGCCCCTTCAAACAACGCCGTATCGATAAACGGCGCGAGCGGTGCGACGCGTGCCTGCGGGAAAGCGCGTTCCAGGCCCAGCCGGTCGCGCTGCGTGAAGGCAATGTTGACGGCGGCATTTTGGACCAACGCTCCGACCTGCGCCTGAAACGGCGCCCAATCGCTCTGATCCCGTTTCGGAGAATAGGAGGCCTCGGCGGTCACATGGGGTATGTCGAACTCGGCACACAACGTCGGCCCGAACGGATCCACCGACTTGTAATAGGGATGGTAACAAAACCAGAGCTGCGGCTTTTCCTTATCCGACCAAGATTCTCGCAGCCGCTGCAACTCGGACGCGGAGCCGGCCGCGACTTCGGCTGCCACTCCGGGCGTTCCGGCGAAGCTGCGAAATTCCGAGGCGACCTCGACCACATGGCCGGCCAATTCTAGTGCGCGGATCAGCAACCGCGCCATCAGCCTGTCGCCCGACGGCACAGGATGGTGGGGCGACTTGAGCGGCGCGTAGAATGCGATGCGCATCAAGGCTGATCCGCCGAAACGGAGTGTTCACAACCGTCCGCTGGGCGTGTCGATGAAAAGTTTGCTATGGTGCTCGTGTCCTTACGGCTCGCTGACGAACATGTGACGTACACACGCGGTTGAAAGACGGCAATAAAACCTCAATTGCCTTATCAATAAGGCATATGTGATTTGGGTTTCAAGAACGGGATTGAATGGCGATCGTCGCAGCCAGCAGCATTTTTTCGGAGCGGTCGATCAGACGTGCCCGGCTGGGATCCGGCCTTGTCATGTTCGCCTTCGCCCTGCTGCACTTTTCCAATCATGCCCTCGGTCTTATCTCCGTCTCCGCGGCGGAGGACGGCCGACGGTTTTTCACCGCCCTGTGGCGAAATCCGGTCGGAACGCTCGTTCTTTACGGCTCGATCCTGACGCATATCGGTCTGGTTCTCCGCGGTATCTACATCCGTCGCAGCCTCATCATGCCCAAGGGAGAATTGGCGCAGATCGTGCTCGGCCTTGCCATACCGCTGCTGCTGATTGACCACGTGATCGGAACGCGCATTGTCCACAGTCTCTACGGCTATCGCGACAACTACGAAACCATCATGCGGACGCTGTGGATCACCGCGCCGGGCAACGGCCTTCGACAGATCTTCGCGCTGATTATCGTGTGGTTTCACGGCTGCATCGGGCTGCACTACTGGCTGCGCTATCGCACATGGTACATAGATGTGGCGGCGCCGCTGCTTGCGGTCGCCATTCTCGTCCCGGTATTGGCTATTCTCGGCTTCATCGAAATGGGCCGCACGATCGCCGAACCCGCCTATGAAGGCATCGTCGACACCGGCCGGTACGAGGCCAATCTCAATGCCCGCTACGCCACCGATCCGCAGGCAAGGGCGGAGGTCGCCATGATCCGCACCGGGCTTTATGGCTCATTCGCGGGAGCCCTGTTCCTCGTGGTTGCGGCGCGAACTCATCGCCGGTGGAGAGAGCGGGTAAACCAGATCGCGATACGTTATCAGGGCGGCGAGGTCGTAAACGTGCCGCGTGGATTTACCGTGCTCGAGGCGAGCCGGCTGGGTGGCATTCCGCACTATGCAGTGTGTGGCGGCAAGGGCCAGTGTTCCACCTGTCGCGTGCAGGTTCTCAGCAGTTTCGAAAACCTGCCACCGCCCGACAAGCTGGAGCAATCGACGCTCAAACGGATCAATGCGGCCCCCGATGTCCGCCTCGCCTGTCAGCTGCGGCCGACCCATGATCTGACGGTGGTTCCATTGCTGCTACCGGCGGCCACGGAGGCTGCGGTCCCGGCCAACACCCAGGAAACAAGCCCCGGTCGCGAGCGCGAGATTGCCGTGCTCTTCTGCGATATCCGCAACTTCACGACGCTCACGGAGGAACGCCTGCCCTTCGACATCGTGTTCCTGCTGAACCGGTACTTTGCCTTGGTCGGGAGCGCCGTCGAAAAAGCAGGCGGCCGCATCGACAAGTTCATCGGCGACGGAGCGATGGCACTGTTTGGGATCGGCACCTCACCGGAGGAGGCCTGTCGCCAGGCCCTCGTAGCGGCGGCTGCCATCACCCGCGACATCGAGGCGCTCGGTCGGGAACTGTCGGACGAGCTGTCCCTGCCGCTACGGATCGCGATCGGCATCCATACCGGCCCCGCGGTGGTCGGCACGCTCGGCTACGGGCGCGTTCGAAGCACGACGGCGATCGGCGACATGGTCAACGTCGCCAGCCGCCTGGAGGCGGCCGCAAAGGAGTTCGACGTTGCGCTGGTCGTCTCCGAGCCGGTTGCGATGCGGGCGAGCGCGGAGATGGGCGGTATAGAAAGCCGGGAAATCAACGTGCGCGGCCGGGCTTTGCCCTTGAAAGTCTACGTCATTCCGCGAGACAAGGCGATCGAACTGCTCGAAGGGAAAGACTGATGCCGGCTCAGACGCGATTGACCGCCAAATACTGGATGAAGCGTTGGCGCAAGGTTCGCAACACCGTCGCCCGCAAGCTTTTCGATACCCGCACTGGCCGCCGCATGCTGATCGAGAGCATCGGGCCGCGCGTGGTCTCGATGACCGTCGATGCCGGCGATCACCTGATGAGCTTTTCGCCCTCCGACTACATCGGCCGCAAGGTCTTTCGCAAAGGCCATTTCGAGCGCGATCACGTCGATCGGCTGATCGCTATCCTGCGGCAGCGCGGCATGATGAAGAAGGGCAGCCAACTGCTGGAGATCGGCGGCAATATCGGCACGCAGACGGTTTACTTCGCGCTGAGCGGCGCCTATGCGCATATCGTCAGCATAGAGCCCGACCCGAGAAACTATCCGCTGCTAGAGCTGAATATCCGCCAGAACAGTCTCGAAGCGACCGTAACGACCGTCAACTGCGCCGCAGGCGATGCGAGTGGCGAGATCGACTTCTTCATGAATGCCAACAACCACGGCAAGAGCAGCGCCATACGGCAAAGTGCAAGCGACACGAAGATCAGCGTTCCGGTGAAACCGGTCACCGAGATCCTCTCGGACCTGTCGATCGATCCTGCCGCCATCGGCCTCGTTTGGATGGACATCGAAGGCTACGAGCCTGTCGCCTGCCGCTCGATGGTGCCCTTGCTGCAACGCCGCGTGCCGCTCTACATGGAGTTCACGCCCAGCTTCTACGGCCCCCGGCAGACGCGCGACTTCATCACAATGCTGTCCGGTTTCTACGACGCTTGCTTGGTCTTCTTCGAAGATCACGAAAAGGAAATGAAGGTGGCCGACCTGCCCGACGACATCGACCAGTACGATGTCCTGTTTCTGCCCTGATCAGCGGCGACGATACAGGAAATAGCGACCTTCCTTGATGCCCGCAGGCAATGGTAGAGGCTCGAGTTCCGGCCGGTCGATCGGCAGTCCACTCACGGCGATCCCGCCCGGCGTCAGCACGCCGACCATCAGTTGCGGCAGCCAGGTCAGAGTGATCGCATCGATCTCGTCATGGCCGGTGCCGATGTCGGCGTGCGCGAGGGCCGCGCCGATGCCGAGGAAAGCCTGGCCGGACTCGCGAATTTCCCCGGTCACCATATTCTCGGCCGGCGGCGTCGAGGACGAATAGGAGCGTACATCCCGGTCGAAGGCGATGATACGGCGATCCGGAAAATGCTCTCGAAGATGATCGTAGGTTCGGCCGTTGCCGAGGCCAAACTCGAGAACCGGGCCTTCGGTCTTGCCCACCAGCTCGACGATCGAATTGAGAATGTCACGTTGGGCCGTCAAACGGCGGATGAAGCTGTCGAGGCGGCTCATTGATATCTGTGTCCGTTCACTTCGCTTGAATGCGGATGCGGGCGCATCGCGCTTGAGATGGCCGCATCTGGTGCAAGCTGGAACAGCGCAACCTTCAGTCGACATGCCTGATCGCGCCGTCGGCAAAAGAGCGGCGCTGGCGGTAGAGCTAGCGGCAAAGCTTTGGGCTTGCAAGCCGACATTTGCGGGGCTTTGATCGGCTCACGCCAAGGTGACCGCTCCGCTCGCTGCCAATTGCCGCAAAATGGCGTTGCGATGCTCCTGCCGGTCTGTTCTAAGTTTTCTCATGAACGACATTCCAAACGACCCTTTCTTCGCAACCGTGCCTGTCTTCGACCAATTCGAGGGCGTGACCGATACAAGTAACTACCGCCGCCTGCCCGATGACTGGGTATTGGCGGTCGCCGATATCGTCGGCTCCACGAAGGCCATCATGGATGGTCGCTACAAGGATGTGAACATGGCTGGCGCTAGCGTCATCTCGGCCGTGCTCAATGCGCTTGGGAAAGGCGACTATCCCTTCGTCTTCGGTGGCGATGGCGCTCTTGTGGCCTTGCCGGGCGCGTTGGCGCCTGCCGCCCGCAGCGCTCTGGCGGCGGCTCAACGCTGGGCCGAAGAAGATTTGAACCTGACGCTGCGCATTGCGTTGGTGCCGGTCAGCGACGTCAGGCTTGAGGGCTTGGACGTCCGCGTCGCCCGCTACTCGGCGAGCCCCTTCGTGTCCTACGCAATGTTTGCGGGTGGTGGCACCAGCTGGGCCGAGCGGCAGATGAAGGATGGCCGCTATGGTGTCGATCCTGCTCCGGCAGGAGCGCGCCCCGATCTCACGGGGCTGTCCTGTCGCTGGAACCCCATCGAAGCCCGCAATGGCGAGATCGTCTCGATCATCGCCGTTCCCGGCGAGCGCGGTGTCACGCCGGAGTTTCGCAAGCTGGTGAACGACGTGGTGGCCCTGTCCGCCGAGCAAAATCGCGACGCGCACCCGGTGCCGGCGGACGGGCCAGCGCTGGCTTTTTCTCTCAAGGGCATCAATCGCGAAGCCCGCGCCACGGCCCCCGTCGGCGGCCAGCTGCGGCAGCGTCTGTCGATCATCCTGCAGATCGGCCTGACCGTGTTTCTGCACACATTCAACCTGAAATTTGGCAACTTCGATGCCCGCCGCTACAAGCAGGACGTCGCCGACAACTCCGACTTCCGCAAGTTCGATGATGGGCTGAAAATGACGGTCGACATCGACGGTGACCGTCTTGCCCAAATCCGCGCGCTTCTGGAACAAGCGCAGCTTGACGGCATTGCCCGCTACGGACTGCACAGCCAGACTTCGGCGCTCATGACATGTTTCGTGCTGACGCCGCTATCGCGTGACCACATGCACTTCATCGACGGCGCCAATGGCGGCTATGCAGTTGCCGCCAGCCAGATATCGGGCAAGACGCTATCGATCGGCGAGGTCACGCCTTGAGGATGTTGTCATCGATAATGCCGAGACGGGCAAAAACGTTGCGGGTATCGACGATCAACGCACCGCTTTCCGCCAGACGCCGGTAATCGACATCGTCGTGATCGGTGGAGATCAGGATCGCATCGTAGCCTGCCAATGCTTCATCGGTCAGCGCCACCGATTGACGGCCCTTCAACGCCTGGTATTCGCGCGTCGCCGGAATCTCGGGCACGAAGGTATCGTGGTAATCGGCCCGGCCGCCACGCTCCTCGATGATCTCGATCAAGCGCAGGGAGGGGCTTTCCCTGATATCCGCGACATTCTTCTTGTAGGCCAGCCCGATCAGCAGGACACGCGAGCGGCTAAGAGCCTTGCCAGCCCGGATATCCAGCGCTTCGGCAAGCTTGCCGACGACATAGCGCGGCATGGCGGAGTTGATCTCGCCCGCGAGCTCGATGAAACGTGTCGGCAATTCGTACTCGCGTGATTTCCAGGTGAGATAGAAGGGATCGATCGGGATGCAGTGGCCGCCAAGGCCCGGACCCGGATAGAAAGGCATATAACCGAAGGGCTTTGTCTTGGCGGCATCGATCACTTCCCAGACATCGATGCCCATGGCCGCATAGACGGTCTTCAGCTCGTTGACGAGCGCGATATTCACTGACCGGAAGATGTTTTCCGTCAGCTTGACGGCCTCGGCCGTGGCGTTCGACGAAACCGGCACGACGGTTTTCACGGCGGCGCCATAAAAGCTTTTCATCAGTTCCAGAGCCTCAGCGCCATCGCCCGCCACGACCTTCGGGATGGTGGCAGTGTGATAATGCTGGTTACCAGGGTCCTCTCGCTCTGGCGAGAAGCCGACAAAGAAGTCCTTGCCCGATGTCATGCCGGTCTTTTCGAGGATGACTTTGACCACGTCGTCGGTGGTGCCGGGATAAGTCGTCGATTCCAGTGCGATCAGCTGGCCCTCGCGCAGATGCTGCGCGATCGAGCGCGATGTCGCCTCTACAAATGACAGGTCGGGGTCACGGTGCTTGGTCAACGGCGTCGGGACGCAGATGACGATCACATCGCAATCGGCAAGGCTGGCGAATTCGCTCGTTGCGGCGAAGCGCCCGGCGTCGATTTCGGTCTGCATATCAGCGCTGGTGACGGCGTCGATGTAGGAGCGACGCGCCTCAATGGCGACGATCTTCTTGGGATCGACGTCGAATCCTGTGACCGGGAAGCCGCTGCGGGCAATCGCCATGGCCAGCGGCAAGCCGACATAGCCGAGACCGATGATGCCAGCGCGGGCGGTGCGGTTGGCGATCTTCTCGGAAAGTGCGCCGAATATGGGGGAGGTGGTCAAAGCAGGTCTCGTCTAAAACCGAAGGGAACCCTGATCTAGTGCAAGACCGCCTCGAATTAAACCCGCCAAGCGGGATAATGGACAACTGACGCGATCGTGAATGCTTCGGCTTGGTGCGGTCGGGCGCTGCGCAACGGTGTTGCGGAAATGACTCGGATGAACAGAGAGATTGTATCGGCGACCGAAAATTCCCTTTTGTGCATTGTCCGGCAACAACGGCGGGCCTATCTAGAGCACGCAATACACCACTTTTAAAGGGTCGCTTACGAGCCGGAAACTGCGGCTTGGAAGAGGCCGCCGCAGGGCTTCCGGCGGATTTGTTGACACAATAACACTGCTCGTCCATCCTCGACGTCTACCTGACGCACCATTGTGCAACGGGGGGCTATCCGATGCTTTCAGGGGATGACGCGCCTGATGAGGATACTGGCAGGCATGGGCGCGACAGATTCCCGGGTTTCATCGATCTTGCTGGACCGAGTCGCTGAATGGCTGACGAACTCGTCGTTGGCCGGTGACGATCTCGAGAACATCGTTCGCGGTTTTTGCGAGCGGATTGCGGCGGCAGGACTGCCGATAGCACGCGTCCATCTGACCTTTTCGATGCTGCATCCGCTCTACGACGCTTTGAGCTTCACCTGGCGGCGCGCAAGCGGCGTCACCATCGAGGGCTATCGCCATGCGGCCGGGCAGAAGCCGGACAGGTTTCTGCAGAGCCCCTATTACTATCTCCTCGACAACAACCTGCAGCATATTCGCCGACAGATTCCGGCCGACGGGCCGGCCGAATTCCCGGTCTTTGCCGACCTGCGTCAAGAGCGGATCACTGATTACCTTGCTTTCGTGCAGCCCTTCGGCGACGGATCGGTGCAGGGTATGATGGGTTCGTGGTCGACGGACAGCCATGCGGGCTTCTCCGACGACATGATCGACGCGCTGCTGCGCATGCAGAACCATCTGGCGGTTGCCGCCAAGATGGCCGTTCTCGGCAAGCTCGCCAACAACATGCTGACGACCTATCTCGGCGGCGACGCCGGAAAGCGCGTGCTCAACGGCCAGATCCGCCGCGGCGATGGCGAAACGATCCGTGCGGCGCTGGTGATGGGCGACATGCGGCAATCGACGGTCTACGCCGAAAAAGAAGGCCGCCAGAACTATATCGATACGCTGAACCAGTTCTTCGACGCGATCGCCGCGCCGTTCAACCGGAATGGCGGCGAGATATTGAGCTTCATCGGCGATGGCTTTCTGGCCGTCTATCCTTGCGGCCGCCACAAGGATCCGTCGAAAATCGCATGCCAGGCAGCTCTCTCGGCCGTCCATCAGGCGCAGTCGCGTGTTGCCGAGCTCAATCGGGAGCGCCAGTCGAACAACCTCAGCAAAATCTCCTATGGTATCGGCCTGCACGTCGGCAATGTCATGTTCGGCAATGTGGGACTGAAGGATAGGCTGACCTTTTCGGCCTTCGGTTCAGCGGTGAATGAAGTTCAGCGGCTGCAATCGCTGACCAAGAAGTATAATCGCGAGGTTGTGGCCAGCCAGGCCTTTGCTGGCTACTGCGGCGGCGAGTGGACAACGCTCGGCGAAGAAAAGCTGCGCGGTGTCCGCCAGAAGATCACGGTGTTGCAGCCACACGCGCCGGCGCCGTCGCTCGAGGTCGGGCAAAACTTCCACGACGGCCCGCAGGAGGCTCTCTCGGAAGCCGAGCAGGTTATTTTGTTGCACCGCGATGCGCGCAAGCAGGCCAAGCCGCCGGCTGTGGATAAGTTCATGCAGTAGAATGCCGAGCGACAGGAAGCCCTGCTGTCGCTGCGAAATTCGCTGAAATACCCCAGAAATCAACGTCTCCGTCATCAACTGGACACCCTGATTGCCGTAGGCTAGTGTCCTTGTTTCGGGAACTAAGAAAACTGGGGAAATTCATTGGTATGGCGTCCGCGTCCGATCTCCTGCGCATCGAAAATCTTGATATTTCCTTCTCGGTTTTCGGCGACAGACTGGGTGTCGTAAAGAATGCGAATCTGCGCATTTTGCCTGGCAAGGTGACTGCGCTGGTGGGCGAGTCCGGCTCCGGAAAATCTGTCATCAGCCAGAGCATCATGGGCATCCTGCCGAACCCGGCACAGGCGTCTGGCCGCATTCTGTTCACCGACCCGCTGGACGGCAAGACCACCGACATCCTGCAATATTCGCGCGACAGCGCCGAGATGCGCGATTTGCGCGGCCGGCGCATGGCGACGATCTTCCAGGAACCGATGACCTCCCTGTCGCCGCTGCACACTGTGGGCAACCAGATCAGCGAGTCTTTGCTAATTCACACGAATGCCACCAAGAAGGAAGCACGGCAGCAGACGGAAGAGATGCTCGGCTTGGTTGGTTTCGCCAATCCGAAGCGCACATTCGACATGTACTCCTTCGAATTGTCCGGTGGCATGCGCCAGCGCGCCATGATCGCAATGGCGCTGATCTGCAAGCCCGCCCTTCTGATCGCCGACGAGCCGACGACCGCACTTGACGTGACCATCCAGGCACAAATTCTGGAACTGCTGCGTGACCTCCAGCACAAGCTCGGCATGGCCATGCTGCTGATCACCCACGATCTCGGCGTGGTGGCCAACATGGCCGATGAGGTGGTGGTGATCTACCACGGCGAGATCATGGAAGCCGGCCCGGTCAAATCGATCTTCGGCAATCCGCAGCATCCCTATCTCAAGGGACTGATGGCCGCGGTACCGCATTTCGACATGAAGCCCGGTGAGCGTCTGAAGGCACTGCGTGATGTGCCGGTCAATTTGGAATCGCTGGTCGGAAAGCAGACCGTCAAGGATATAGCCAAGCCGGAAGCGCCCAAGGTGCTACTGTCGGTCAACAACCTGACGAAGACCTTCAAAACCCGCAACCGCAGCCTGTTCGGCACCCGCGAACCCGATGGCGTGCGCGCGGTCGATGACGTCAGCTTCGATATCCGCCGTGGCGAATGTCTCGGACTGGTCGGCGAATCCGGTTGCGGCAAGACGACGGTCAGCAAGATTCTCATGCGCGCCATGGCGCCAGATGGCGGCTCTGTGATCTTCAACGACGGCAAGGAGGTCGTCGATGTGCTGTCGGTGACCGGCGATGACCTGCAAAAGCTGCGCACCAATATCCAGATGGTGTTCCAGGATCCGGTCTCGTCCCTGTCGCCACGCATGACCGTGCGCAACATCCTCAGCGAGCCGCTGGAAATCCACGACCGCGGAAACAGTGCGGAACGCAACCGCAAAGTGGAGGCCCTGATGGGCGCCATCGGGTTGGATCGGCGCTACCTCAATCGCTATCCTCACAGTTTCTCCGGCGGCCAGCGACAGCGCATCGGTATCGCACGCGCTCTGGCCCTCAATCCGAAACTGATCATTCTCGACGAGCCTGTGTCCGCACTCGACGTTTCGGTTCAGGCGCAGATCCTGAACCTGTTGAAGGACCTGCAGAAAGAGCTTGGGCTGACCTACCTGTTCATCTCCCACAATCTCGCCGTCGTGGATTACATGGCTGACCGCATCGCCGTGATGTGCAAGGGCCGCATCGTCGAGATCGCGCCGCGCGAAATCATTCTTCGAGACCCGGTGCACCCCTATACCAAATCGCTGCTGGCTGCTGTCCCCTTCCCCGACCTCGACCGTCCGCTCGATTTCGAGGCGCTGCGCAAGAATGGCGCAGCCGACAAGCAGAACTGGGGCGTGACCTTTACAGCCGAGCACGACGACGCATCCGAACTCGACTATGCCGATCTCGGCAACGGCCATTTTGTGCGTGCACGCAAGGGCGCCGATACCAAGGAGCTACGCGCATGGTAACGCGACGCACCTTCATGGGTGGACTGGTCGGCGCGGCGATCGCACCGTCCCTCGCGACGGCGGCAGCAGACCGCGATATCGAACCCGAATTCCTGCGTGACTGGCTGCGCGCGGCCCGCATTCCGCCGATGGTGGAACGCCTGCCGACCCACCCGCGCATCATCAACATGAAGGACATGGGCATGCAGCCCGGTGTCTATGGCGGCACCGTGCGCACCATCATCGGCAGCGCAAAAGACATCCGTTACATGACCGTCTACGGCTATTCCAGGCTTGTCGGCTATGACACCAAGCTGCAGCTTCAGCCCGATATCCTGATCGGCTTCACCTCTGAAAACGATGCAGTCTTCACCTTTCACCTGCGCGAAGGACATCGCTGGTCGGACGGCACGCCGTTCACCGCCGATGACTTCCGGTACTGGTGGGAAGACGTCATTCTCAACAAGGAGCTGACACCAGGCGGCGGTGCGCTGGAGCTGAGGCCACACGGCAGCCTGCCGCGTTTCGAGGTACTGGACGCGCAGACCGTACGCTACACCTGGGATCGACCGAACCCGAATTTCATGCCGGCGCTCGCAGGCCCGCTGCCGCTGATGATCTTCGGACCCGGGCACTACCTGAAACAGTTCCACAAGACCTACCAGGACGACTTCCGACTCTCGGCGCTGATGAAGCAGAACAGGGTCAAAAAGTGGGTCGACCTGCACATCAAGATGTCGCGCGCGTCGCGCCCTGAAAATCCAGACCTGCCCTCGCTCGATCCCTGGGTCAACACCACAGCGCCGCCAGCCGAACAGTTCGTTTTCGTCCGCAATCCGTTTTTCCACCGGATCGACGAGAACGGCGTGCAGCTGCCCTACATCGACCGCTTCATCATGAATGTCAGTTCGTCGTCAATCATCGCCGCCAAGGCAGGAGCCGGTGAATCCGATCTGCAGGCGACCGGCGTCGATTTCAACGACTACACCTATTTGAAGGATGCCGAGAAGCGCTTTCCGGTGAAGGTCAACCTTTGGAAGCAGGTGCGCGGCTCGCGCGTCGCGTTGCTGCCGAATCTCAACTGTGCCGACGACGTCTGGCGCAAGCTTTTTCGGGAAACCCGCTTCCGGCGCGCGCTCTCGCTGGCCGTCGATCGGCATGAGATCAACATGGTCGCCTTCTATGGCCTCGGCAAGCCGAGCGCAGATACGGTGCTTCCTGATAGCCCCCTGTTCCGACAGGAATATGCCGACGCCTTCATTGACCACGATCCAGACGAGGCAAACAGGCTGCTCGATGAGCTCGGACTGACCGAACGCGACAGCGAAGATATTCGCCTGCTCCCGGACGGGCGGCGGGCGGAAATCACAATCGAGACGGCGGGCGAGAGCAATCTCGATACAGACGTGCTCGAACTCGTGCGCGATCACTGGCGCGCGGTCGGTCTTGCGCTCTACACCCGTACCTCGCAACGAGACGTGTTCCGCGACCGCGCCATGAGCGGGCGGATCATGATGTCGATCTGGTTCGGCATCGACAACGGCGTGGCCACAGCCGACATGTCGCCGAGCCAGCTCGCTCCAACGGTCGACGATCAGCTGCAATGGCCGCTCTGGGGCATGTACTACCTGTCCGCCGGACAGGGAGGAACGGCGCCTGACCTGCCGGAAGCCCAGAAGCTGGTTGCACTGCTCGGCGAATGGGGAGCCACTGCACAATTCGCCGAGCGCGAGGCCGTGTGGCACCAGATGCTGTCGCTTTATACGCAGCAGGTGTTTTCGATCGGCCTCATCAACAGCACGTTGCAGCCCATTCTCAAATCGGCAAAGCTGCAAAATGTCCCGGAGCAAGGACTCTATGGCTTCGATCCGACCTCCTATCTCGGCATCTACATGCCCGATAGCTTCTGGTTCAAGGAGGCCTGATCGATGCTGAGATATATTCTCTGGCGGATCGCCGCCATGGTGCCGACGCTGATCGTGATTTCGGCTCTTGTCTTCACGATCATCGAATTGCCGCCGGGCGACTTCTTCGAAAGCCAGATCGCTGAACTGCGCGCGCAGGGAGAAACCGCCAACCTCCAGGAGATCGAGGAACTGCGCAAGCAGTACGGCTTCGATAAGCCAGCCGTCGTTCGCTATTTCTACTGGGTCGGCGGCATGCTGCACGGCGATTTCGGATACTCCTTCGAATATCAGCTGCCGGTCTCCGAAGTGGTCGGCGACAGGCTGTGGCTGACGATCCTCGTATCGTTCACGACAATCCTGCTGACATGGCTGATCGCATTTCCGATCGGGATCTATTCCGCAACCCATCAATACAGCTGGGGCGATTATGGCCTGACGCTGTTCGGCCTGCTCGGCATCGCCATCCCGAACTTCATGCTGGCGCTGATCCTGATGTATTTCGCAAACATTTGGTTTGGTGTTTCGATCGGCCACCTCATGGATCAGCAATATCTCGCCGAACCGATGAGCTGGGAGAAGGCGCGATCGATCCTGTCGCATCTGTGGATACCCGTCATCATCGTCGGAACGGCGGGCACCGCCGGGATGATCCGCCGACTTCGCGCCAACCTGCTCGACGAGATGCAGAAGCAGTATGTGGTGACCGCCCGCGCAAAGGGCCTGCATCCGCTGCGCGCGCTGCTGAAGTATCCGCTGCGCATGGCGCTCAACTTTTTCGTGGCCGACATCGGCTCGATACTGCCATCGATCATCTCAGGCGCTGAGATCGTCGCCATCGTCCTGTCGCTCGAAACCACCGGGCCGATGCTGATCAAGGCGCTACAAAGCCAGGACATGTATCTTGCCGGCTCATTCCTGATGTTCCTGGCATTCCTCAATGTCATTGGCGTGCTGATCTCCGACATCGCACTCGGCTTCCTTGACCCGCGTATTCGCCTGCAAGGCAGGAGCACCAAATAATGTCGCCCTTGCCCCCACCCGGCGCACCGCTGCCCCACTATATCTCGACCGCCCCGTTCGACCCGATGGCAACGGAAACGATGACATCGGCGCAGTCGCGCATTCACCTCGCCTCGCAAAAACAGCTGATGTGGTGGAAATTCAAGCAGCACCGGCTGGCGCTGATTTCAGGCGTGTTCCTGATCTTCACCTATCTTATGATTACCGTGGTCGAGTTCGTGGCTCCCTACGGCCTGCACACGAAGAACGTCGATTTCATCCATTCGCCCCCACAGCGTGTCCACCTGTTCCATGAGGGCAATTTCGTCGGGCCGTTCGTATATGGCCGCAGCATGTCGCTTGATATGAACACCCTCCACCGGCTCTACACCGACAAGCCGGACGACGTGCAGCCGATCCGTTTCCTCTGCCGTGGCGATGCCTACAAGTTCTGGGGGCTGGTCGATTCGAACCTGCATCTGGTGTGCCCGGCGGTCGGTGGCCAGATGTTCCTGCTTGGAACGGACCGGCTGGGACGCGACGTGCTGTCACGCATCCTCTACGGCGCCCGCATCTCGCTGACCATCGGCCTGATCGGCATTTCCATCAGCTTCTGCCTGGGGATCGTCATCGGCGGCCTCGCCGGCTATCGCGGCGGCGTGTTCGATCTTGTCGTTCAGCGGCTCATCGAGGTGCTTCAGTCGCTGCCTAGCCTGCCGCTATGGATGGCACTGGCGGCGATCATGCCGGTGACGTGGAGCCCGCTGGTCATCTATTTCGGCATCACCGTGATCCTCGGCATCATCGACTGGACGGGACTGGCGCGCGCGGTCCGCTCCAAGCTCCTGGCACTGCGCGAGGAAGACTATGTACAGGCTGCTCAGCTGATGGGCGCCAGCACGTCGCGAGTGATTGGCAGGCATCTCGTACCGGGATTCATGTCGCACCTGATCGCTTCGGCGACCATCTCTATTCCCAGCATGATTCTCGGCGAGACGGCCTTGAGCTTCCTTGGCCTCGGTCTTCGTCCGCCGATCACCAGCTGGGGCATCTTGCTCACGGAGGCAAAGAGCGTAAGCGTGATCGCCTTCTATCCTTGGTTGCTTTTCCCGATTATACCGGTGGTCTTTGTGATATTGGCGTTCAACTTTCTGGGAGATGGCTTGCGCGATGCGGCAGATCCCTACAAATAACGGCCAACGGTTGGTCTCGGACGAGCCCTCCCACGCGTCGTTGAAAGCGGCGGTGCTAGATGATGTATAGCCCGGAAGGAATGTCCATGGCGCGGCGCCTGGAAGATGCGCGGATCCTGATGTACAGCCACGACACGTTCGGGCTCGGGCATTTGCGCCGCTGTCGCACGATTGCCCACGCGCTGGTCGAGGACTATCGCGGCCTCAACATCCTGATCGTATCGGGCGCAACGATTGCCGGCGCATTCGATTACCGAGCACGTGTGGATTTCGTGAAGGTGCCGAGCGTCATCAAGCTGCGCAACGGCGAATACACCTCGCTCGCCAGCCATATCGACCTTCAGGACACGCTGAAGATGCGCGAATCCATCATTCGCCATACGGCCGAGACGTTCCAGCCCGATATCTTCATCGTCGACAAGGAGCCGATGGGGCTGAAGGGCGAGGTCGAGGAAACGCTTGCCTATCTGAAGTCCCGCGGCACGACCTTAGTGCTCGGCCTGCGCGAAATCATGGATGCGCCGCATTTGCTCGATGCCGAATGGAAGAAGAACGGCATCATGCAGAAGATCGATCAGTATTACGATTCGATTTGGGTCTATGGTCCGCCGGACTTCTACGATCCCCTGGTGGGTCTCGATGTGCCAGCCAGCGTCCGCCGAAAGATGGACTTCGTCGGCTTCCTGCAGCGCAGCGTCTCGGCCAACAAGACATCAGTCAATGCCCGCAGCGACAACTATATCCTGGTGACCACGGGCGGCGGCGGCGATGGATCGGACCTCGTTCACGACGTCATGAACGCCTACGAACAGGACCCGACATTGCAGCAGAAGGCGCTGATCGTCCTCGGGCCGTACATGCCGTCCGCCGAGCGCATAAAACTCGTCCAGAAGGGCACGAAAATTCCCTATGTTGAGGTTATCGAATTCGATAACAACATGGAGGAACTGATCGCCGGAGCAACCGGCGTCGTGGCCATGGGCGGGTACAACACCTATTGCGAAATCCTGTCCTTCGACAAGCCGGCCCTGATCGTGCCGCGCGTCAAGCCGCGGGAAGAACAGCTGTTGCGGGCTCAGCGCGCCAGCGAGCTCGGCCTGGTCGAGATGCTGCTGCCCGATGCCTCCGCCGACGCCGCGATCATGGCTGACGCCCTGAAGCGACTGCCGCATCGCCAGCCGCCATCGATGAGCGGCTCCAACATGCGACTCGAGGGGCTCAATCATATTTCCGAGACTGTCGGCAGTTGGCTCGACAATCGCGGCAGCCACCTGTCCGTTGTCGGCGCAGAGTGAGAGAAGATCCATTGCCGCAACGCCGGAAGTTACTGGTCGTGCTGAAGGGCTATCCCAGGCTGTCAGAGACATTCATCGCGCAGGAACTGCTGGGGCTGGAGAAGGCAGGCTTCGACCTGACTCTGATTTCAATGCGCAGGCCGACCGACAAGAAGCGGCATCCTGTGCATGACGAGATCAAGGCGCGTGTCGTGTATCTCCCTGAATATCTTCATGAAGAGCCCCTACGGGTCCTGAAGGGGCTCTTCTCTGCCTTGCGCAGGCCAGGGTTCAGCGCTCTTCTGGGCCGTTTTTTCAAGGATCTGCCCCGCGATATCTCGCGCAACCGCTTCCGTCGCTTGGGTCAGGCAATGGTTCTTGCGCGCGAATGGCCCGACAACGGCGAGTGGCTTCATGCGCATTTCATCCACACGCCAGCGTCCGTGACCGAATACACAAGCATTCTGACCGGCGTGCCGTGGACCTGTTCCGCACATGCCAAGGACATCTGGACATCCCCGGATTGGGAGCTCAGCGAAAAGCTGACAAGCGCCAGATGGGCCGTCACCTGCACGCGCAACGGCTACGAGCATATGCGCACGCTGACAGCACGCAAGGATGCGGTCCATCTGAGCTACCATGGCCTCGACCTCGCCCGCTTCGGACACTTTTCCGGTGAACGTTCCGGCCGCGATGGAAGCGACGCCAGCGCTCCGGTTTCCCTGCTCAGCGTCGGGCGCGCGGTGGAGAAGAAGGGCTACGATACGCTGCTAAGGGCGCTGGCACTTCTTCCAAGCGAGCTGAACTGGCGGTTCGAGCATATTGGCGGCGGCGACGAACTGTCGAAGCTGAAGGTTCTCGCGACTGAGCTCGGTCTCTCCGACCGGATCGCCTGGAAAGGTGCACTGGCGCAGGAGGAAGTGCTCGAGCACTACCGCCGGGCCGATATCTTCGCGTTGGCCTGCCGTATCGCCGCCAACGGCGACCGCGACGGATTGCCGAATGTCTTGGTCGAGGCATCGAGCCAGAGATTGCCCTGCATATCCACGTCCGTTTCCGGCGTGCCGGAACTGCTGGTCGATGGTGAAAACGGACTTCTGGTGTCGCCGGACGATCCGGCCGGCCTTGCCAACGCCCTAGAGATGGCGATCCGCAATCCCGCCTTGCGGCAGCGGTTGGGCGACGCCGCAGAGTTGCGCGTGCGCGGACATTTCGACTATAACGCAAGCATCACCCAGCTGAGCCAACTCTTCGAAGACGAATGGCAGAAGGCGTCATGAGCGCGCCGCGGGTCTTTTTTTACGTTCAGCACCTGCTGGGCATCGGGCATATCGCCCGCGCCAGCCGCATCGCCAGCGCGTTGCAGGACGACGGCTTCGACATCACCATCGTGACCGGTGGGCTGCCCGTAGCGGGCTTTCCGCCCTCCGGCCTGAAGACGGTGGCGTTACCGCCAGTCGTTGCCAGCAACGCCGGCTTCTCGGGCCTCGCCGATGAACATGGCTTGGCCGTCGACGAGGCGTTTCTCCACCGGCGCCGAGATCTCCTGCTGGCCGCGTTCCGGGAAGCGAAGCCGGATGTCGTGATCATCGAAGCCTTTCCTTTCGGGCGCAGGCAGATGCGCTTCGAGCTTCTACCGCTGATGGAGGCGATCGAGACATCGCAGCCGCGACCGAAGCTTATGAGCTCCGTGCGCGACATTCTGCAGGAAAACAGGAAGCCCGGGCGCGACGCTGAGACCGCCGCGCTGGTGCAGGCGCATTTCGACTGCGTTCTGGTGCATGGCGATCCCGACTTTATCAGGCTCGAGGATACCTTCCCGCTCACGTCGGAAATATCTGACAAGATCGTCTACACCGGCATCGTGGCGCCACCGGTACCGGCCGAGCCTGACGAGGTCTATGACATCATTGCATCGGCTGGCGGCGGTGCCGTCGGCATGGATCTTCTGATGGCCGCTGCCGAAGCCGCCAAGATTCTGCCAGCCGAACTACGTTGGCTGCTGATCAGCGGCCCGAATCTCCCGGAACCGAATTTCACCGCACTCACCGACGCAATACCCGCAAACGTGCAACTTGTGCGATTTCGGAAAGACTTTCCATCCCTCTTGCGCGGTGCGAGGGTCTCCATCTCGCAGGCAGGCTACAACACTGTCGGCGACCTCTTGCAGACGAACTGCCGTCCGATCCTTATCCCCTTCGTCGCCGGAGGCGAAACTGAGCAAACAGTAAGGGCCGAGCGTATGGTCAAGCTTGGCCTTGCTGATCTGCTGCCTGAGGACGGACTGACCGGCGATCTGGTGGGAACCGCCGTCAACACAGCACTGACGGCAACAGCAAATGCCACAGCCAGTCTCGATCTTGATGGAGCACGCAAGACGGCCCGTATCATTCGGTCGATCCTGAGCTGAAACACTCGCCCATTATGAAATTCCTATGATATAGAATTTGCAGGAATCGGCATCCAACGATGAGATTCCGTCGTATTATTGTTACTATGCCATCCGGCAGCATGGTCCTGCTTTCGGTCATCATCACCTCTCGTTCAGGATCGATGTCTCAAATTTTCCGGACAATTGACGGTTAGCAATGGAAAAAAGCCTCGCGCGCTATATCTGGTCGAACACGCGGCTGCAGCAGCTTTGGATTCTGACCGTCGTCGCCTTCTCGATGGTGCCGTACTTCCTGTCCTTCGACCTGCCGAAGCAGATCGTCAACGGACCGATACAAGGGTCCGGCTTCGAGGGCGAAGGCGCCACACAGGTCTTCATGCATCTGTCCTATACCTTTCCGTTGATCGGCAAGGTCGAGTTCTTTGAAGGCATCCATCTCGGCCGCGAGCAGATGCTGATGGCGCTCAGCCTGGTGTTCCTGGCGCTTGTGGTTTTGAATGGCCTCTTCAAATTCTACATCAACACCTATAAGGGCCGGCTCGGCGAACGAATGCTGCGACGCATCCGTTTTCAGTTGATTGACCGCGTTTTGCGTTTCCCGCCCAGCCAGTTCAAGCGGGTGAAATCGGCTGAAATCGCCACGATGATCAAGGACGAGGTTGAGCCGATGGGTGGCTTTACCGGCGACGCCTTCGTGTCTCCTGCGCTGCTCGGCGGTCAGGCACTGACGGCTCTCGCCTTCATCATCGTTCAGAACTTCTGGCTTGGAATGATCGCAGCCGGCATTGTCGGTGTGCAGGCAGTCGTGATCCCGCGCATGCGAAAGCGCCTGCTCGAACTGGGCCGCCAGCGCCAGTTGACCGCACGCGAACTATCCGGGCGAGTCGGCGAGATCGTCGACGGCATCGGCACGATCCACGGCAACGATACGTCGAACCTCGAGCGCGCCGATATTGCCGCGCGGCTCGGCCTGATCTTCTCGATCCGCTATGACCTCTATCAGTGGAAGTTCCTGGTCAAGTTCATCAACAATTTCCTCGCCCAGGTCACGCCCTTTCTCTTCTACGCGATCGGCGGCTACCTCGCGCTACAGGGTCGTCTCGATATCGGCCAGCTGGTTGCCGTCATCAGCGCCTACAAGGATCTGCCCGGGCCGCTGAAGGAATTGATTGACTGGGACCAGATGCGTCAGGACGTGCAGGTCAAGTATCAGCAGGTCTACGAACAGTTCAACGTCGAGCCGCTGATTGAAGACCGTATCCAGGAGGTCGCGGTCGGAGACGTGGCCCGGTTGGCGGCGCCAATCGTGATTACTAGCCTTTCAATCAGCGACGACAGCGGCGCAAAGCTGATGGATCACGTTTCTGTCGAAATCCAGCCGAACGAAACGGTGGCCATCGTCGGACCGAATTCGAGCGGCGCCGAGGCCTTCGCGGAAGCCCTCGGGCGGGTGGTGTGGCCAGATTCGGGTCGCATCACCATTGATGGCAAGGACTTGCTCGATCTCCCCGAGGCCGTGTCCGGCCGGCGGATTTCCTACGCCTCGTCGGACCTCTACTTCTTCCAAGGGACGCTTCGAGACAATCTCCTGTACGGCTTGAAGCATGCGCCTCTCAGTCCGCCCGACTATGACGAGCAGACGGCGCTAGAGGCGAAGTGGCATGCTGAAGAGGCGCTCAAGGCTGGCAATCCAACGCTCGATCCCAACAGTGACTGGGTCGATTATCAGGCAGCTGGCGCAAGCGGACCGGCGGATCTTCTGACGACGATCCGACCGGTATTGGATGCGGTGATGATTTCACAGGATATCCTTGACCTCGCGCTTCGCTCGACGGTCGATACCAGCGTTCATCTCAAGCTTGCCGAACACATCGTCGACCTGCGCGCGGCGTTGCGCGAGAAGATGCAGCAGTCTGATCTTGGCAATATCGTTGTGCCCTTCGATTTCGATGCCTACAACGCGCAAGCAACGGTAGGTGAAAACCTGCTGTTCGGCTCGATGAAGCGCCCGGTGATGAATAACCGCCGATTGGCGGCGCATCCCTACTTCCAGGCGCTGTTCCGCGAAACCGGACTGAGCAATGACCTCTATGCCATGGGCCTCGAAATTGCCGAAAACGCCGTCGAACTCTTCCACGACCTGCCGCCGGACCACCCCTTCTTCCAGCAGCTGACCTTCATGACGGCGGACGACATCCCGACCTATCAGGCGCTGTTGCAGAAGCTCAGCAGCCGCAAGTTCGATGACGCCACACAAGAAGAGCGCTCGGCGATCATCCGCCTGAGCTTCGCCTATATCGAGCCACGGCATCGTTTCGGCCTTCTGACGGACGAACTGACCGCGAAGATCGTCAATGCGCGCAAGCAGTTCCACGAGAACATTCCGGCGGACCTGTCAGCTGTGATCGAACGCTATGATCCGGAACATTTCATCTCGTCGGCCAGCCTGATGGACAACGTTCTCTTCGGTCGCATCGCCTACCAGCGCGCTGATGCCTCGGAGAGCATCCGATCGATCATGGGCGATCTGTTCGATACGCTGGATCTGTTTGACGACGTTCTGTCGATCGGGCTGGAATTCGACGTCGGTTCGGGAGGCAAGCGCCTAACGATGGTTCAGCGCCAGAAGCTGAACATGGCACGCGCGCTGCTGCGTCGTTCCGACTACATCGTATTCAACCGACCCCTGTCGGCTCTCGACCAGCGCGTTCAGGATCAGATCACCGACAACATCGTCAATGGGCTGCATCACGAAGGCGAACGCCCGGCGATCGTCTGGGTGCTGTCGAATGCGAGGTTGGCCGCGCTGTTCGACCGGATCCTGCTGTTCGACCGTGGAAGCCTTGTCGAGGCGGGGAACTTTCCGGAACTTTCCGAACAGAACGGTATGTTCAAGGAACTGTTATCGTAATATCGTAGGGCGGCTACAAAACGGCGTCCCGAAAAAGGACGCGCACAATTCTAGCGAGCGCATGGCTGGTGCGCAGGAGGCAATAGGCTCATGCTGCTGAGAGACGAAGTCGAAATGCTGCGGCGCGTGCCGATCTTCTCGAGGATCGCGCCGGCGAAGCTGAAGCTTTTGGCATTCACCTCCGACCGCATGACCTACACTGCGGGCCAAGACCTGTTTCGTCAGGGCGATCCGGGAGACGCGGCCTACGTCGTGCTTTCGGGTACTGCTGACATTCTCGTCCGCTCGCCTGCCGGCGACATAAAAGTGGCCGATGTCGAACCCAATTCCATCGTTGGTGAAATCGCGATTCTCTGTGATGTTTCGCGTACGGCGACGGTAAGAGCGACGTCAGCGCTCGAAGTGCTTCGGATCAGCAAGGAACATTTCCTCAAGCTTTTGAGCGATTTTCCCGAGATGGCCGTGGAGATCATGCGCGTGCTCGCCGATCGCCTCAACCACACGACTGCCGAACTTACTGCTGCGCGCGCCGCCAAGAAGCCGCAGCCGGTATGATGTGAAGCTGCCTTCTCTGAACAAGCAAAAACCGGCGGAGAGGACCCCGCCGGTTTTTTTTACATTCTGCTCAAGCTCAATCGCGTTGCTCGAGTGCCCTGCTGAAGGCCAGAGCGGCCAGCGTACAGATTGCGCCGGACAGCAGGTAATAGCCGACAAATGTCAAGCCGAAGCGGCTGGACAGGCTGAGCGCGACCAGCGGCGCGAAGCCGGCACCAACAAGCCAGGCAAGATCAGACGTGAATGCCGCACCGGTATAGCGGTAGCCTCGGCCAAAGCGCGATGAGATCGAGCCGGTCGCCTGGCCGAACGAGAGGCCGAGAACACCGAAGCCGATGATCACGAAGGCGTCGTGCCCGTTGGATCCGGAGCCGAGCATGATCGGTCCGATGAAGCTGAAGATCGCGATCAGCACCGCGCACACTGCGAGTTGTCCACGCCGACCGATACGATCGGCCATCAAGCCCGACGCGATGATCGTGCAGATCCCCACCATCGCTCCGACAGTTTGGACGAGCATGAATGCACCGATCGGCTGGTCACCGTAGAGGCTCATCCAGCCAAGCGGGAAGATCGTGACCAAGTGGAACATCGCGAAGCTCGCAAGCGGCACGAACGCGCCAATCAGGATATCGCGACCGTGAACACGCAGCACATCTCGGATTGGCGCAGCCTCGAGTTCATGCTGCTCCAATGCTGTGCCAAACTCGGTCGTCATCACTAGGCGAAGACGGGCGAAGAGTGCCACGACATTGATCGCGAACGCGACGAAGAACGGATAGCGCCAGCCCCAGCTGATGAAGTCCTCGGACGAAAGATTCGCGACGAAATAGCCGAACAGCAAGCTTGCCAGCGCGAACCCGATGGGCGCGCCAAGCTGCGGTATCATCGCGTACCAGCCTCGGCGATTGCTCGGCGCGTTGAGTGCGAGCAGCGACGCCAACCCGTCCCAAGCTCCGCCAAGGGCAAAGCCCTGCCCCAGACGGAACAATGCCAGCAACGCGATCGACCAGACGCCGATCTCGTTGTAGCCGGGCAAGAAGGCGATCGACGCGGTCGACCCGCCCAGCAGGAACAGCGCGATCGTCAGCTTGGTGCCCCGGCCGTAGAGCCGGTCGATCGTCATGAAGACAACAGAACCGACAGGCCTTGCCAGAAACGCCAGCGAGAAAATCGCGAACGAATAGAGCGTTGCCGTCAGACGATCCGGCGCAAACGGAAACACCAGTTGCGGGAACACCAAAACGGACGCCAGCCCGTATACAAAGAAATCGAAAAATTCAGACGTGCGCCCAATGACGACGCCTATTGCGATGCTGCCGGGCGAAACCGGCTTGTCAGCATGAATTTGTCTCGCGTCCCGTTCCATAGACGTGGACGAAGGACCATAGTTGGACACATTAGCCATAATTCAAAACGCCTCCCTCGTTAAGGCGCCTGCGGCAAAGCGCCTCATGGAGATTTTGAACGAACTGCCACGCTTATCAAGTCCACCGACCGCAAATAGTTCATTTCAAACGCGAAAATTAGACAATTTTGAAAAAAGGCCTGCGCATCAGCTAAAATAATGCCTGCGAAGGTGGTCTAAGAGCATCTCAGGGCTATATGAGTTGCTCGAAAGCTGCGACGACAAGAAAAAGCCTTTATCGCTGCTTCGAGATTTTGACATCGTGCTCCGGGCGTCGTATCCCGCAATGCCGCAATTCTGCTGCGCTGCGACCAAACACCTCATGTTTCTGCCGGTTACCGTGCTTTAGTCGCAGATGGGACGAAACAACAAGAGCAATAAAGACGTGCAAAAGCTGTCAAAGTTTTCCCGCCATCTCGTCATTCTGCCGCTATTTTTAATGCTCGCAGGATGTAACCTGGTGGTCATGTCGCCTTCGGGCGATATCGCCGTTCAACAGCGCGACCTTATTATCGTATCGGTCCTGCTGATGCTGTTGATCATCATCCCGGTGATTTGTCTGACGCTGTTTTTCGCTTGGCGATACCGCCAGTCGAATACAGCGGCAACCTACGATCCGGAATGGCATCATTCCACGCGTCTCGAAGTGGTCATCTGGTCTGCTCCGCTCGCGATCATCATCGTCCTCGGGGCGATCACCTGGATCACCACGCACAAGCTCGACCCTTATCGTCCGCTTGACCGCATCGATGCGGAGCGCACCATTCCCGCCGACGTCAAGCCCCTGACGGTCCAGGTGGTCGCGCTCGACTGGAAGTGGCTGTTCTTCTATCCGGAACTCGGCATCGCGACGGTCAACGAGCTCGCGGCGCCCGTCGATGTTCCGATCAACTTCGAGATCACAGCTTCGTCGGTGATGAACTCGTTCTACGTCCCCGCACTTGCCGGCCAGATCTACGCGATGCCCGGAATGCAGACCAAGCTGCACGCCGTCATCAACAAGGAAGGCGTCTTCGACGGCTTCTCGGCGAACTACAGCGGCGCAGGCTTCTCCCACATGCGCTTCAAGTTCCACGGCATGAACCAGCAAGGTTTCGACGGCTGGGTGGCCCAAGTTAAAAACCAGGGCACCGCGCTTAACCGCGACGCCTATCTCAAGCTTGAGCGTCCGAGCGAGCGCGAACCGGTTCGCTACTTCGCCACCGCCGACAAGGATCTCTTCAACGCGATCCTGAACATGTGCGCCAGCCCCGGCAAGATGTGCATGAACGAAATGATGCACATCGACATGATGGGCGGCGCAGGCAAGGAAAGCCACGAGAACCATGACAAGCTGAAGTTCGAAGGTGAGCCAATTGATGGCATTCACCTCCCGGAACCAGCTGCCGCAGGCGATGCACCGGCCCATGGCGCCGACAACAGCATGGACAACATGCCCGGCATGGAAACCACGCCCGGAATGACCATGCAGCATGATGGTCACACCATGCCGTCGTCCGACACAAGCACGCCTGCAGCGACCAAATAATTCAACCTGGCGCTTTGCGTCTAAAAGACATCAATGAACGGGTTAATCCATGTTTTCCAATCCTGACCTTCTGAAGTTGATCTTCGGCCGGTTGACGATCGAGGCCATCCCCTATCACGAGCCGATTCTCGTCGCGACATTTGCCGCGGTCGTTATCGGCGGGATCGCCGTTCTCGGTCTCATCACCTACTTCAAACTCTGGACCTATCTCTGGACAGAGTGGTTCACCAGCGTCGACCACAAGAAGATCGGCATCATGTATGTCATTCTTGCCCTGGTCATGCTTCTGCGCGGCTTTGCCGACGCGCTGATGATGCGTACCCAACAGGCGATGGCCTTCAACGGCAATCCCGGCATCTTCCCGCCGCACCACTACGACCAGGTCTTCACGGCCCACGGCGTCATCATGATCTTCTTCATGGCCATGCCGTTCGTGACCGGCCTGATGAACCTCGTGGTTCCCTTGCAGATCGGCGCACGAGACGTATCGTTCCCCTTCCTGAACAACTTCTCGTTCTGGATGACGACCGCGGGTGCGATCCTGATCATGATGTCGCTGTTCGTGGGTGAATTCGCTCGCACGGGCTGGCTGGCCTATCCGCCGCTCTCTGGCGTCGAGTATAGCCCCGGTGTCGGCGTCGACTATTACATCTGGGGCCTTCAGGTCGCCGGTATCGGAACGACGCTGTCGGGCATCAACCTGATCGCGACGATCGTGAAGATGCGCGCACCTGGCATGACCATGATGAAGATGCCTGTCTTCACCTGGACCTCCCTCTGCACCAACGTACTGATCGTCGCCAGCTTCCCGATCCTGACGGCAACGCTCGCGCTGCTGTCGCTGGACCGCTACGCAGGAACGAACTTCTTCACCAACGACCTTGGTGGAAATCCGATGATGTATGTGAACCTCATCTGGATCTGGGGTCACCCGGAAGTCTACATTCTCGTTCTGCCTGCATTCGGCATCTTCTCCGAAGTGGTCGCAACGTTCTCCGGCAAGCGCCTGTTTGGTTATGCCTCGATGGTTTACGCCACCGTCGTCATCACCATCCTGTCTTACCTCGTCTGGCTGCACCACTTCTTCACCATGGGTTCGGGCGCCAGCGTCAACTCGTTTTTCGGCATCACCACGATGATCATCTCCATCCCGACAGGGGCGAAGATATTCAACTGGCTGTTCACGATGTATCGCGGCCGTATCCGCTACGAAGTTCCGATGCTCTGGACCCTTGGCTTCATGGTGACTTTCGTCATCGGTGGCATGACCGGCGTGATGCTCGCTATTCCGCCAGCCGACTTCGTGCTCCACAACTCGCTGTTCCTGATCGCCCACTTCCACAACGTCATCATCGGCGGCGTGGTGTTCGGCCTGATGGCTGGCGTGACCTACTGGTTTCCGAAGGCCTTTGGCTACAAGCTGGATCCATTCTGGGGCAAGATGTCCTTCTGGTTCTGGCTGATCGGCTTCTACCTCGCCTTCATGCCGCTCTACGTTCTCGGCCTGATGGGCGTGACCCGCCGCATGTCGCAGTTCGAAGATCCATCCCTGCAGATCTGGTTCATCATCGCTGCCTTCGGTGCGTTCCTGATCGCACTCGGCATCGGCTCGTTCCTGATCCAGCTTGTCGTCAGCTACCTCAAGCGCGAAGAGCTGTGGGACCACACGGGCGATCCGTGGAATGCCCGTACGCTCGAGTGGTCGACCTCGTCGCCACCGCCGGCCTACAACTTCGCCATGACGCCGATCGTGTACGACCATGACTCCTGGTACGACATGAAGGGCCGCGGCCACGTTCGTCCGGTGGAAGGTTTCAAGCCGATCCACATGCCGAAGAATACCGGCACCGGTGTCATCCTCGGTCTCCTGAGCGTGATCTTCGGCTTTGCGATGATCTGGTACATCTGGTGGCTCGTGGTGGTCTCCGCGGTTGCCATGCTCGTTGTCACGATCGGCCATACGTTCAACTACAAGCGTGACTTCTACATCCCTGTGGAAGAAGTCGTGGAAACTGAAGACAAGCGCACCAAGCTGCTTGCCGGGCAGGTGTAAGACCATGAGCAAGACTGCAATCGACACGGCCGAAAAGCCTGAATTTTATCTGACGGAAGAGCATCACCCGGAAAGCAGCACGATGCTGGGTTTCTGGCTATACCTGATGAGCGACTGCCTGATCTTCGCGATCCTGTTCGCCACCTACGCCGTTCTCGGCCGCAACTATGCGGCCGGCCCATCGCCGGCAGATCTGTTCGATCTGCCGCTGGTGGCGATCAACACCTCCATGCTGCTGCTCTCGTCCATCACCTATGGCTTTGCGATGCTGCAGATGGAGCGGGCGAAGAAAGCCGAAACGCTGTTCTGGCTTGGGATCACCGGCCTGTTCGGCGCCGTCTTCATTGCGCTCGAACTCTATGAGTTCGTGCATCTGATCCATGAAGGCGCCGGTCCGAGCCGCAGCGCGTTCCTGTCGGCGTTCTTCACGCTCGTCGGCACCCACGGTCTGCACGTCACCTTCGGCATCATCTGGCTTGTCACGCTGATGACGCAGGTCTCGATGCACGGCCTCATTCCGGAAAACAAGCGCCGCCTGATGTGCCTGTCCATGTTCTGGCACTTCCTCGACGTCGTCTGGATCGGCGTCTTCTCCATCGTCTATCTTATGGGAGTACTCGGATGAGTTCGCACGCACCCGCACATGAGGATGCTCACGAAGCTCATCATGGTCACAGCCACGGCCATGAGGCAGCTCACGGCTCCTTCAAGAGCTACATGATCGGCTTTGTCCTGTCGGTCATCCTGACAGCCATTCCATTCTGGCTTGTCATGGGCGACGTCTTCGACAGCAAAGCCGTCACCGCCGCCTGGATCATGGGTCTGGGCGCAGTGCAGATCGTGGTTCACATGATCTTCTTCCTGCACATGAACCCGCGCTCCGAAGGAGGCTGGACGATGATGGCGCTGATCTTCACGATCCTTCTCGTAGTGATAGCCCTGTCAGGTTCGCTCTGGGTCATGCATCATCTGAATACCAACATGATGCCGATGAACCCGGAAATGATGAAAAACATGCCTTAACCGGCACAACGGACGGGCGGCGGAAACGCCGCCCGTTATGGTTTTGTACTTTGAGCACGCCCATTTCTGACAAAGCACCACGCCGACGCTCCACAACCGCGCTGGTCATTTTCTGTGGTTTTATCGTTGTGATGATCGGCCTCGTGCTGTCACTCGGCATCTGGCAGGTCGAACGCCTTTCATGGAAGCGCGACCTGATCGCCCGCGTCGATCAGCGCGTTCACGCCGAGCCCGTTTCCGCGCCGGCTCGCGCCCAATGGGGCAGCATCAACCGCGCCGATGACGAGTATCTTCGCGTCACGGCCGAGGGGACGCTGCAAAACGACAAGGAAAGCTTCGTTTACGCGTCCACCGAGATTGGCCCCGGCTACTGGGTACTGACGCCGCTGAAGCTGGCGGACGGCACGTCGGTGATGATCAATCGCGGGCTTGTTGCATCCGAGAAACGCGACCCGAAGACCCGCTCCGAAGCACAGACCTCCGGCCCGGTGAAAATTACCGGTCTGCTGCGACTTAACGAGCCGGGCGGGACGTTCATCCGCTCCAATGTCCCGGAAGAAGACCGCTGGTATTCGCGCGATGTCATGGCGATGGCAAGCAAGCACGGCGTTTTGGATATCGCGCCGTACTTCATCGACGCGGATGCGACGCCGAACGCCGGTGGCTGGCCGAAGGGTGGCCTGACGCAGGTAAAGTTTCCCAACAGCCACCTTTCCTACGCGATCACCTGGTTCGTTCTCGCGGCCATGATGATCGGTCTACTGGTCTATGTCCTGCGCAGCGAACTTCGCAGGCGTCACGACTGATCCCGCGACATTCGTCGGAATGCAGCCACCATCTCGGGCTCCGCTGCTCATCGTATAACGGCGGGCGAAGGGCGGAAGCGCTTGAGCGTCGGCAGTTTTGCGCGACGCTGCTGCTTTGCTTAATCGTCGTTTGAAACAGGGGAGCGTGTTTTCGACAGACAAACGGTTGCGAGTGCCGCCTGCCGAACGAAACCCACCCAATCCGACCTTGACAGCGATGACCGTGAACCTAAACGCGGGGTATCTTTTTCTTATTGGGAGGCCAGTGTGAAAGCACTTGCATCATTTTCCGCGTTCGCTGGCCGAACATTTGCTATCTGGGTCATCCTGTTTGCCGTCCTGGGATTCTTTCTGCCAGACGTTTTCAAGCATGTCGTACCCTACATCGTCACCTTGCTTGGGATCATCATGTTCGGCATGGGACTGACGATCTCGATGGATGATTTCCGTGAACTCGGTCGCCGCCCGCATGAAGTGGCGGTTGGCGTTGTCGCGCATTTCGTCATCATGCCGGCGCTGGCCGTTCTATTGACCCGCATTATCCCGATGCCGCCCGAGGTCGCCGCCGGCGTCATCCTCGTCGGCTGCTGCCCCGGCGGCACATCCAGCAATGTCATGACGTATCTCGCCAAGGGCGATGTCGCGCTGAGCGTCGCCTGCACCAGCGTCACGACGCTCGCAGCCCCGATCGTCACACCGTTTCTTGTCTGGATGTTTGCCAGCCAGTACCTTCCGGTCAATGCCTTCGCGATGTTCATGAGCATTCTGCAGGTCATCATCCTGCCGCTCGCTCTCGGCTTTGTCGCTCAGAAACTGCTGCCGCGCCTGGTTCAGGCAACAATCCCTGTCCTGCCGCTGGTCAGCGTTGTCGGTATCGTACTCATCGTGGCCGCCGTTGTCGGCGCCAGCAAGGGCGCGATCGCCCAGTCCGGCCTCCTGATCTTTGCCGTCGTCGTGTTGCACAATGGTCTCGGCTACCTCCTGGGCTTTTTCGCCGCCAAGGCCCTGGGCCTCAATCTCTACAAGCGAAAAGCTTTGGCGATCGAAGTGGGCATGCAGAACAGCGGATTGGGCGCGGCTCTCGCGACGGCCTATTTCTCCCCGCTGGCGGCCGTACCAAGCGCCATCTTCAGCGTCTGGCACAACATCTCGGGCGCGCTGATCGCCAACTATTTCTCCAGCCGTACAGATGACGAGGCGGCGGACGAAAAGAAGATTCCGGCATCCTGAGACACGCGAAGACCACGCGCATGCAAGCACCCAGTGGCCCGCCGAAAGCGGGCCATTTTCATTTCAGCGCACCATGCAGGCAAGCCTCACCATAAAATAACCAACCGGTGAATTGTTTACTTGAATGCATCGCTCGAATCGTCAAAGCTAAGCGCACTAACCAATTCCGTCACGGATTTTCACGCCCCTTCGGCCTGCGCCGATCAAACCTCAATTCTGGAATGAAACAGTGAGCAGCGATGCTTTGACTCGTGTCACGAAGCCTTCCGCATCGATGGCGAAGGCAAAGGCAGCAGGATGGGGCAAAGGCCTCTCCACTTTGGTCCGCATTACCGTCATGGCCTTCCGCCATCCCTGGCAGTCCGGCCTTGCCATTGGCGCAACCCTAATTGCTTCGGCTTTTCAGCTGATGATCCCCCGCCTTCTCGGAAGCGCCGTCGATCATACGCAGGCGGTGGTCGAGGGTGGGACCGCCGGCCTCGCGGCTCAGGATGCCCTGCTGACCACGGCATTGCTGCTGCTTGGCGCGAGCGTTCTGCGTGGTGTCTTCACCATGGTGCAGAACTATTACAGCGAGAGCGTCGGCCACCACATGGGCTATGAGCTTCGCATTGCCTGTTACGAGAAAATCCAGCGCCTCTCCTTCAGCTTCCACGACAGGGTGCATTCCGGCGACCTCATTACCATTGGCATGCTCGATCTCGAAGGTGTGCGCATGTATTTCTCGACGGCACTGGTGCGCACCGTCCTGCTCACTTTGCTGATCGGCATAGGCGCCTACATGCTTCTGTCCACCGACGTGGTGCTCGGCCTCCTGGCGCTGAGCTTCGTGCCTTTCGTGGGCTGGCGGTCGTCGGTGACGCAGCTTCGCCTGCGTGCCACCTGGCTCGTGCTGCAGGAGCGGCTGTCGGTGCTGACGCGGATCATGGAAGAGAATCTCGGCGGCATTCGCGTGGTCCGTGCCTTTGCCGCACAGGCCTACGAGATGATGAAATTCGAAAAGGCTTCGCAGAGCGCGCTGGAGCTTGCGCATCAGCGCGTCGGCATCCGCGTGGTCAACACCAGCGCCATGACGTTCTCGTTCTTCGCCGCCATGGGCCTCGTGCTCTGGGTCGGCGGCGGAAAGGTCATGTCGGGTGAAATCACCGTCGGCACGCTGGCTTCGTTTCTCACCTTCATGACCATCCTGCAGATGCCGGTGCGCCAGCTCGGCCTGATGGTGAACGCCTTTGCCCGCGCCTCGACCTGCGGCACACGTCTGTTTGAACTTCTCGATCTTGAGATTGCCGTACGCGACGCGCCGGATGCCAGCGAGCTCAAGGTGACGGACGGAACCTTGCGGTTCGACAATGTAAGCTTCAGCTATCCGAGCACGCCATCGCAACCCGCGCTACGCGGTATCTCCTTCGAGGCAAGACGCGGGGAAACGATCGGTATCGTCGGCCCTCCGGGAAGCGGGAAGTCGACGCTCGCCCACCTCATTCCGCGCTTTTACGACGTGAGTGGCGGCCGCATCACCATCGACGGCCAGGACGTGCGCAAGGCGACGCTCCAATCGCTGCGGCGCGCCGTTTCGATCGTTCAGCAGGATTCGTTTCTATTCACGACATCGATCGAGAACAACATCGCCTATGGCGACCCCTGGGCAAAGGACGGCCGGATTGCCGGGGCCAGCGAAAGCGCCCAGCTTCATAACTATGTGCTCGGCCTGCCGACCGGGTATGACACCATCGTCGGCGAGCGCGGCGTCTCGCTCTCGGGCGGCCAACGACAGCGCCTGTCGATCGCGCGCGCACTGATGTTGAAACCAGCTGTCATGGTGTTCGACGACTCGACGGCGGCGATCGACGCGGCGACGGAGCAGCGCATTCGTTCCGCGATGCGCAAATATGCCGCCGACCGCGTGACCATCATCGTCGCGCACCGGCTGAGCTCGCTGATGCATGCGGACATGATCCTGTTCGTCGAAGACAGCGCGATCGTCGAACGTGGCACGCACGAGCAACTCCTTGCCGCGGGAGGGCGGTATCGGGCCTTGTACGACCTGCAGGTGCGACCGGGTGACGACGTGTTGAGTGCATAGGGAGGAAGACATGGCCGAGGAACTGGAGACCGAACGATCGGATGTTCGCGAGGACGGGCGGCGCCCGCCGCGTGCCGTAGTCGGATCGCAACGGGTCGAAGAGGAGATGTTCGGCAAGGCTTTCGACGGCAATGTGGTCAAGCGCATCTGGGCCTTCGTGCGACCCTATCGCCGTGAAGTCGTCCTGTCCGTCTGCGCCGTGCTGACCTTCACCCTGATGCAACTGCTGATCCCGCTGATCATTCGCTACGCCATCGATCACGGCATGCAGCGCGAGGGCAGCCATGCGGCGCTAACTTGGTCCATCGTGCTTTTCCTGGTGGTCATCCTGATCAACTATGCCGCCAGCTACGCCCAGGAAACCCTGGTCGGGGGCGTCGCTGAGAACGTGCTTTTTGATATGCGGCGGCAGATGTTTTCGCACCTGCAGCGCGTGTCGCTGTCCTTTATGGACAAGACCGAAGTCGGTCGGTTGATGTCGCGCTTGCAGGGCGACGTCAATTCGATGCAGGAATTTCTGGAAACCTCGGTTCTTTCGGTCGGCGACATCACGCTGCTGATCGGCATCGTCGGCGTGATGCTGTATCTTGACCCGAAGCTTGGACTGCTGACGCTGTCGGTATTGCCTATCCTGTTCGTCGTCCGCCTGTTCTGGCTACCTCTCGCACGCAAGTCCTTCATGGCCGCTCACGAGACCAATTCAATCGCCAACGGCGCTCTCGCCGAAGCGATCCACGGTGTCCGCGCGGTTCAGAGCATGGACCGGCAGGGTGTCAATTTCACGCTCTACGACGACAAGGCCAAGGCAAACCTTTTGACCCATCTGACGGCGGCGCGCTACGCGCAAGTGATGGTGCCGATCGTCGATTCCCTGACTGGCGTCGCCATGGCGCTAGTGGTCGTGGTCGGCGGCGCGCGCGTTCTGAACCAGGCGCTTGATGTCGGCGTCCTCGTCGCCTTCCTGTTCTACATCCAGCGCTTCTTCGACCCGATCCGCTCTCTGACCCTGCAGTATTCGGTGATGCAGCGCGCCATGGCATCCGGCCAGCGCTTGACCGAAGTGCTCGACGTGCCTGTTGATATACAAGATGCGCCGGATGCTATCGCCTTGTCCAAGGACATGGACGGTTCGGTCGAATTCCGCAACGTCGTGTTCGGCTACAGTCCGCAGCATCCCGTGCTCAAGCAGGTGAGCTTCAAGGTGAAGCCAGGCGAAACCGTTGCGCTCGTCGGCCCGACCGGATCGGGCAAGTCGAGTTGCATGTCGCTGATCCACCGCTTCTACGATGTGCAGCAGGGTCAAGTTCTGGTCGGCGGCCACGATGTCCGCGCGTTGACACAGGATTCGCTCGGCGAGCAGATCGCCATGGTTTTGCAGGAACCTTTCCTGTTTACCGGGACCGTGTTCGAGAACATCCGCTATCACAAGCTGGAAGCGACGCGCGAAAAGGTGATAGAGGCGGCGAAGGCGGTCGGTGCGCATGACTTCATCATGCGACTGCCTGAGGGTTACGACAGCATGCTGGGGGAGCGTGGCGGCAATCTCTCGCTCGGGCAGCGGCAGCTGCTATCGTTCGCCAGAGCGTTGGTCGCTGATGCGAAAATCCTCGTGCTCGACGAAGCGACGGCCAACATCGACAGCTACACGGAGATGCTGATTCAAAAGGCTCTTGTGACGCTGCTGGAGGGACGCACCGGGTTGGTCATCGCACACCGGTTGGCGACCATTCGCGAAGCGGACCGCATCATCGTTCTGCAGAACGGCGAACTGGTCGAAAGCGGAAGCCATCAGCAGTTGATGGCGAACCGCAAGCTCTACGCCCGCCTTTACGACCTGAACTACGCTTCATTCGACGATATTCCGGACACAGCCTTTGTCGGGAGCGACGACAAAGGCCCCACCCTCACATAGCCACCCGGAAGGAGCGGCACGGTAGAGCCCGAAATGGCGACATTCAACCGTCCGCGGCGATGCGCTGGAAGCGCTTTCCAGGAGAGAACTCCGGGCTGAAGAAACGCGCCGAACAGATGCTGCATACGGCCGACCTTCGTGAGCTTCTAAAAAGAATGGTGGTACTCCTACCGAGCGCCACGCCGTTTCGCGTTTGAAGTTGGTAGTGGGATTTTTGAACCGGCATTCCTGCCAGGTCACTTTCGCAGACCGAAAGGCGACCCGCCATCGCAAGCGCCTGTCCCCCGGCGGGTCGTCGGGCCTCAAGCCCTGTCCGCCATACTCAGGACAATGATGGGAGGTGGTCGCAAACACGACCATCTCCCAATCATCTGTTACTTGACTGGACGTACATTCATGGCGAGCGTGTCCTCGTCGGAACGTGGCACGATCGTCAATTTCTTGCTCAAGCCCCAAGCGGTGATCACCGATGCGATCCCCAGATTGGGTCGATCAGACGCCACCAAGGCGTTGGCGTCCTTGAGTTGCTGCTCGCGCTTCCCAGCATCCATTTCCACACCAGCGGCTTCGATCAACTTGTCGAGGGCGGGGTTTGAATAGCCGCGATTGTTGTAAGCACCGAGTTTCGTTTTTGCGTCGAATGTGTGGACCAGCGACGAGAGCGTGTAGTTGGATTCTCCCGTCAACGTTCCCCATCCCGACATGGTGAACGAATAGTCCCCACGGGTGTTGGCAGGGAAGAATACAGCGCCAGGAACAGCGTTTGCCGCCGCCGTGATGTTGATCGCGGACAGCATTTGAACGATGGTCGTCCCAACATCCTTGTCGCCTGGAAGGCGGTCATTGGTGAAGCTGAATGTCACCTTGAATCCATCCGGGTAGCCGGCCTCGGCAAGAAGAGCCTTCGCTTTGTCAAGATCCGGCTCTGGAACCTTGATATCCGGATTGTATCCGAAGATGTTTGGCGTCACCAACTGTGACTGCGGCGTGCCCAAGCCCTCCATGGCGACTTCGGCCAAGGCAACACGATCGATCGAGAGATCGATTGCTTCACGGACTTTTGGATCCTGGAACGGGTTCTTCGGAAGCGGCGAGCCGTCATTGGCCGTGATCTGCGGTGGCTTGTCGCGGAAGTCAAAAGAAAGATTGAACAGGTAAACGCTGTTCTGTTTGACGATCGAGATGTTGGAATCCGTTTCGAGCGTCGGCACGTCGGACGACGGGACACGCGAGATCAGATCGACCTGCCCCGCCTTCAGCTGAGCAACGCGTGCGGCATCGTTCGGAAGTTCCTTGCGGACAACCTTTTCCCAAGGCTCCTGCCCGCCCCAATAACCGTCGAACCGCTGGAGAACGAGCTCCTCCTTCGGAGTCCAGGAAACGAATTTGTAAGGCCCTGTTCCGATCGCCGCCTTGCCGGAATTGAACGCAGCAGAGGCCTCCTCAGGCGTATTCAAGTCCTTGGCTGCGTTGTGCGACACGATGAAAAGCCGAATGAAATCGTTCGGCAGGGTTGGCGCCGGGCCAGTGGTCTTTACACGGATGGTATAGTCATCAACGATCTCGGTGCTGGCGACGCGGCGGACGTAGATCGTCGTCGGGTTCGGGCCCGCGACATGGGGGATTCGCTCGATGGAGAATTTCACGTCTTCTGCCGTGAAGTCGGAACCATCGTGGAATTTGACCCCCTTGCGTAGTTTGAACTCCCACGTCGTGTCATCGACGGCTGTCCAGCTTTCAGCAAGGCCGGGCTCAAGCTCCAAGTTGTTACCCGATTTGATGAGCGTGTCGTAGATATGCTTCATCGCCTCGGCATGGGTTCCCGCCGAAGTGAAGTCCGGGTCGATGGAGAGCGGTCCCGCGCGGACGCCGATCGTAAGGTCTTGCGCAAGCACAGGCAAAGCAACTGCGCCTGCCAGAACCGTGGTTACAGCCAATAGTTTCGTGATGGTTTGAAAATTCATTCTTCATGTTCCTCTAATGTGATTTGTGTTGACCAGTTTGGTGAATCGACGACGACCTTGGCCAGCAATTCGGAAAGCATCAGCTGTTCGGCGGCAGTCAGGTTTGCAAGCATGACCCGCTCCCTATCGACCTGCGGCTGCATGCATTCATCAACGATGCGTCTGCCTTCGTCCGTCAGGTAGAGGACGAAACTTCTGAGATCGGCTGGATCGACCTCCCGTCTTACGATTTCCTTGTCGAGCAGCTTCTGGATAGCGCGGCTGATCGTGTTCTTGGGAAATCCGGATGAGCTGCAGACAGCACTTGCCGTCAGGCCGTCCTTCAAGCCGAGCGCGTAGATGACGACAAACTCGGCACGCTGCATACCGAATTGCTTTTCGATCCAACGGTAGATCGGCACGTTGAAGTTCAGAGCAAGGAAGTTGATCCTGAAAGAAAACCAGCAGGGGTTGTTCCACAGTTTCGCGGCAACGAGTTCGTCGACATTGGCTTTGTCGAAGCGCTGCCGACCGCCCTCTCTCAACAACGCAAAAAACGCATCGTTGTCAGCCATATCGTCATCCCAATCTCTTCTTGCTCAAAACAAGTTCGTCCCGTATGGAACTTGACGATAGAGATTTTGCCTGTCAATTTCTTTTTTTAGTTCCGTATGGAACATTACTTGAAGAATTCGGCAAAGTGGATCGAATAACTAATGTCCGCCAAGGAAGTAGTTTTTTGTTGCACTCAACGCGGACAACGGTGCCTAAATTTGCTAGCCAAGGGGCAAAAATGAAAATCGCCGAAATGAACTGGATGCAGGTGGAGGCAAGGGCGGCCGTCGACGACCGATGTGTCCTGCCGATCGGAAGCGTGGAGCAGCACGCCTATTTGAGCCTTTGCGTGGACATGATCCTGGCGGAGAAGGTGGCTGCAGATGCGGCCGCTCCACTCGGCGTCCCGGTCTTTCCCGTACTGCCGTATGGTTTAGCGTCGTCGTTCACGGCATTTCCCGGGACACTATCGCTTCGTCTGTCCACCTATATTGGCGTGGTGACGGACCTTCTCGACAGCATCCACCGGTCCGGCTTTCGAAAAATACTGGTCGTCAACGGTCATGGCGGCAACTCGCCTGCATCGACGATCATTTCTGAATGGCTGAATTCGCATCCGGATTGTTCCGTCAAAATGCACGATTGGTGGCGAGCACCACAGACGATGGCGAAGGTGCACGAAACGGATCCCGAAGCCTCTCACGCATCGTGGATGGAGAATTTCCCTTGGACCAGGCTTGAGGGCGTCGATCAACCCGCTCACGCAAAGCCAAAGGTCGATTTCGCGAAGCTCGCGCGCGTTGACGCTGTCCGGAAGCGCCAGATGCTCGAGGATGGAAACTTCCAAGGCGTGTTCCAGCGCTCGGACGACGAGATGCTGTCGATATGGGATGTCGCCGTCAACGAGACTCGCGCCCTCATCGAACGCGATTGGGCGTGAGCCATCGAGCAGCCGAGGTAAGGCAATGATCGGATTCATCTTCCAGAGGCTGTTTCAGGCCGTGGTCGTCATCATCGCAATGTCGATGCTCGTGTTCGTCGGTGTCTATGCCATCGGAAATCCAATCGACGTCCTGATCTCGCCGGATGTGACACAGGACATTCGGGCGGCAATCATCGCACAGTACGGTTTCGACCAACCTCTGTGGAAACAGTACATAGCCTTTGCACTGCGATTGCTTCATGGCGATTTCGGCAGCTCGTTCGTGTATAACATGCCTGTGGGGCAACTCATCGCGTCCCGCTTACCCGCAACCTTGGAACTCACCCTCACTGCGGTTCTCTTCGCAACCTTTGTCGGCATCCCGCTTGGGATGTATGCCGGGTATAGACCCCACGGCAAACCAGCCAAGACGATAATGGCGCTCTCTATTCTTGGATTCTCGGTGCCGACGTTCTGGTTTGGCTTGATGCTCATCATGACGTTCGCCGTGCAATGTGGTTGCATGCCCGCTGGAGGGCGTGGAGCAACGATCGATCTCCTTGGGGTTCAGTGGAGCTTTCTGACGCTCGATGGGCTATCGCATCTTGCCCTTCCCGCACTCAATCTCGCCCTCTTCAAGTTTTCGCTGATGATCCGGCTGGCCCGCGCAGGAACGCGGGAGGTGATGATGAGCGATACCATCAAGTTCGCCCGAGCAGCGGGCCTGACCGAATACGTGATCTTACGCCATCACGTCCTACGTCTTATTGCCATTCCGCTCGTGACCGTGTTTGGCCTTGAGCTCGCATCGACGCTTGCGTTCGCAGTGGTAACGGAGACGATCTTCTCCTGGCCTGGGTTGGGGAAGCTGATCATTGATAGCATCACATCGCTCGATCGGCCTGTGATGGTCGCCTACCTCATGTTCGTTGCCTTCCTCTTCATACTTATCAACCTTGCCGTCGATTTCGCCTATCTCGCGCTTGACCCCAGACTGAGAAAGGAGCGCAACTGATGAACGACAGCATCCTCCGACGCTTTTGGCGCGACTTCTCAGGCAGTCGCGTGTCTGTCATAGCCGCGATCCTTGTACTGCTGATTGTTTTGCTTGCAGTGTTTGCACCTCTGATCACACCACAAAACCCCTACGACCTTTCTCACCTAGTACTGCGCGATGCCCGGCGACCTCCAGGCTACGTCGGCACGGGCGGCTATAGCCATTGGCTCGGAACGGATGCCCAGGGACGCGATCTCTTTTCGGCTATTGCCTACGGGTTGCGCATCTCGCTCGAGATGGGTGTGATAGCGACCGGAACTGCTCTGGTCATCGGCGCGATCGCAGGGTGCGGTGCGGCCTACATCGGCGGTCGATTGGAAAGCGTGGTCATGCGGATCGTCGACCTGCAGCTGTCATTCCCCGCCATGTTGCTCGCTTTCGTGATCGCGGCCGTCCTCGGTCAAGGAAAATATCAGCTGATCCTCGCTCTCATCTTTGCCCAGTATGCATATTTTGCCCGAACCGCTCACGGCGCTGCCGCTGCGGAAAGACAAAAAGACTATGTGGAGGCCGCCCTGTCTATACCGCTGAGTTCCTGGCGCGTCGTCATCAGACATATCCTTCCCAACTCCCTGCCGCCGCTCATCGTTGTCGCGACCGTGCAGGTGGCCAGTGCGATCTCGCTCGAGGCGACGCTATCCTTCCTGGGGGTCGGTCTTCCTCCGACTGAACCATCACTGGGTATGCTGATTGCCAACGGCTTCCAATACCTGCTGTCAGGCCGCTATTGGATTTCCATCTATCCCGGCATTGCCCTGATCATTTTCATCGTCTCGCTCAATCTGGTGGGCGACCAGATTCGGGACCAACTCAATCCAAGGCTTCAACGATGACGGCTCCGATGCTCGAAATAACGAACCTGCGGACAGAGTTCGAAACAACGCGACGTCTTGTCAAAGCGGTCGATGGCGTTTCCTTCGACGTGAAAGCCGGCGAGATCGTTGGCCTTGTGGGGGAGTCCGGATCCGGAAAAAGCATCACCGGTTTTTCGATAATTGGCCTGCTCGACGAACCTGGAAAAATCGTTGAAGGGTCGATCAAGTTCGAAGGTCGGGAGCTTGTGGGCCTGCCGGCTGAGGAACTCCGTGAAATCCGTGGCAAGTCAATTTCCATGGTTTTCCAAGACCCCATGATGACCTTGAATCCCGTTCTGACGATCGGGGCACAAATCACGTTAGCCTTGAAGGCCCACGAGAGGGTCTCAGTTTCGCACGCACGCGAACGGGCCATTGAGGCTCTGGCGCAGGTTCGAATTCCCGATCCCGAACGAAAGGTCGATTTCTACCCCCATCAACTCTCGGGTGGGATGCGTCAGCGCGTGGCAATTGCAATTGCAATCCTGCACAAGCCGAAACTTATCATCGCCGACGAGCCGACGACTGCTCTTGATGTGTCGATCCAGGCCGAGATCCTCGTTGAAATGAAGGAGCTTGTATCCCGTCTCGGCACTGCGTTGATCTGGATCAGCCATGATCTTGCGACAGTGTCCTCGATCTCCCAACGCGTCATTGTGATGCAGACCGGACAGATCGTCGAAGCCGGCGATACGGTCGATGTCCTCAAAGCACCTCGCCACGCGTACACCCAAAAACTGCTGAACTCCCTGCCTTCCCGCTCGACGCCGGGAGAGTATCTCGCCCGTGGCGTCGGCGCCATAGATGCCGCGCCACCGCCTTCCAACCAGCGTACCGGTCATCCAGTCGGACACGGCGAACCGTTCCTCGTGATCGATAATGTCAGCAAGCATTTCGAGAAGAAGCATGGCCTCTTCAAATCGATCGCTATCCGGTCGGGTCTGGCATCCGCGGAGCAGGAGGTTCGTGCGGTTCGATCCGTGAGCCTTCGGCTCAAGCGCGGTGAGGTTCTGGGGCTGGTTGGCGAGTCTGGCAGCGGAAAGTCGACTTTGGGTCGGATGGCCGCGGGAATTTACGTTCCCACATCAGGCACGGTGCGGCTTGCCGGCAAGGCGCTGATGAGCGAAGGCAAGGTTCCGCGCAAGATCACAACAGCAGTTCAGACAATTTTCCAGGACCCTTTTTCTTCCCTCAACGGCCGCATGAAGGTCGGAGACGCCATCGCCGAAGGGCCGTTAGCGCACGGGTTGGTAGAGTCGTCGGGCGCTCGGGACTACGTAGCGAAATGGTTGGCGGCCGTGGGCCTCGACCCGTCATTCGCCGATCGCTATCCCCATCAATTTTCAGGGGGGCAGCGCCAACGTATAGCGATCGCCCGTGCACTGGCGATGCAGCCCGACGTCGTCATCTGTGACGAGCCCGTCGCGTCTCTCGACGTGTCGATCCAGGCGCAAATCATCAATCTCCTGATACGCTTGCGAACCGAACTCGATCTTTCCCTGATCTTCATTTCGCACGACCTGTCGGTCGTCCGGCATCTATGCGATCGCGTTGCTGTGATGTTCCAAGGCGAAATCGTCGAAGAGGGGCTCGCAGGGACCGTCTACGAAAGCCCCCGGCATCCCTATACGCGTCGGCTTCTTTCAGCAGTGCCGAAAATGTCGGCCTAGCCCGCATGGTGAAGGTTCCGGGAAACGGATTTAGATCAGTGTGCTATGCCACCAGCCTCGGCAACCGCGTCGACAAAATCCTTGCGCGCGACATCCGCTGTCACCCGACCATCGAGCGCAGCCCTGCAAGCCGTGCGTGCCTTCAAAAACTTCAATCCACTCATGTTGGGCCAGCGATCCGTGAGGCAGGTCATCGCATCGAATGGACCGACAACAGTCTGTCTATCTTGATGAGGGAATTGTACAGTCACAGGCGCTATCCAAGAAGCATGCGGCATTCAGTCCTCCCAAATGTCGACCGCGGAACGCGGCCCCAGCAACCATAGAATGTACGATATTCGTTTAATTAGCGACGTCGACTATTCCGCATATGTCGCGCAAAGCGAAATATCCTTTCAGCACACATCATCGCGCCGTAGCCATTCGATTACCCCTGGCGTCGACCGCAATCACCGGTCGCACCTCAAACTCATGCGTGGACGGCAACGCTGAAGGCAGCCGCTGCTGGGGCGGCTGCCTTGCTGCTCAGATACGAACGCCGCTGGCATCGTCGAAAAGATGCAGTTGCGCCGGATCGATCTTCAGGCCGATCGTCTCGCCGCCGCGAGCGGTGCCGCGACCGGTCTCGACGATCGTCAGTTCCGGCGTTGTCGCCGCCGTGATGAAGGTCGCCGAGCCAGTGGATTCGACCACGTCGACCGGCACGTCAAACGTCCCCTGCCCCGGCCCGGTTACACCGATATGCTCCGGCCGCGTGCCAACGGTCACCTTGCGGCCGGGCTGCAGCGGGCGCTCACTCAGGAGCGTGTGCTTGACGGTGCCGAGATCGATCTGCAGGCTCTTGCCATCTTCGGCGACAATCCCGGGAATGAAGTTCATCGCCGGCGAGCCGATGAAACCGGCGACAAACTTGTTGGCGGGCGTATCGTAAAGCTCGAGCGGCTTGCCTTGCTGCTCGATGATCCCCTCGCGCATGACGACCACGTGGTCGGCCATGGTCATCGCCTCGATCTGGTCATGGGTCACATAGACCGAGGTTGCGCCGAGCCGGTCGTGCAGCAGGCGGATTTCCTTGCGCATGTGCACGCGCAGCGCCGCATCGAGGTTCGACAGCGGCTCGTCGAACAGGAACGCTTTGGGGTGCCGAATGATGGCGCGGCTCATGGCGACGCGCTGGCGTTGGCCGCCCGAGAGCTCGCGCGGGTAACGCTTGAGCAGGTCGGAAAGGCCGGTGGTCGCAGCCACTTCCGCCGCCGCCTTCTTCGCTTCCGCCTTGGCGACGCCACGGATGCGCAGGCTGTAGGTGAGGTTTTCCTCGACCGTCATGTGCGGATAGAGCGCGTAGGACTGGAACACCATCGCGACGTCGCGCTTGCGCGGCGGCACGTTGTTCATCAACTCGCCGGCGATTTTCAGATCTCCCTCCGAGATGCTTTCCAAGCCGGCGAGCGAGCGAAGCAGCGTGGACTTGCCGCAGCCGGACGGGCCGACCAGTGCAACGAAAGTGCCCTTGGCGATCGACAGGTTGATGTTCTTCAGCGCATGAAAGGCACCATAATGTTTGTTGACGCCGCTGAGCTCGATCTGATTGGTCATTTGAGGGCTCCAGAGGTGAGGCCGGACACGATGCGGCGCTGCAAGAGGACGAAGATAGCGAGAACGGGCGTCACATACATAGTGGCGTAGGCCATGATGTTGTTCCACTCGCTGGTGTTGGGCCCCATGAAGGAGTTGAGACCGACGCTCGCCGGCTGAAGCTCGGCTTCCTGGATCATCGATTTGGAATAGACGAACTCGCCGAAGGCCTGCATGAAGATCAGGATGGCGCTGACGAGAATGCCGTTGCGGGCAAGCGGCAGCACGATGTTGAAGAAGGCGCCGAAGCGGGAATTGCCGTCGACCAGCGCGGCTTCCTCCAGCTCCATCGGCACCGCCATGAAGGTGGCGCGCACCAGCACCACGAAGAACGGCATGCTTTTCGCGGCGATCGCCAGGATCACGGCAAAGCGAGGATAGTCGAGCAAACCGAACTGCGAGAAGCCCACGAAGATCGGCGTGATCATCAGCGATGCAGGCAGGACCTGCAGCATCAGGATGAGGAACAAACCGATATCCACCCACACATTGCGGTATCGCGCCAGCACGTAGGCACAGCCGACGCCAAGCACTGTGATCAGCGCGACGGAGCCGAATGCGATAACGACCGAGTTCCAGAGATACCGCCCCATGTTCCGGCTTTCCCAGACATAGGCATAGGTTCCCCATTGCGGCGAGGACGGCCAGAAGCTCGGCGGGTTGGCGAACATCTCGGAGCCGCTTTTCAGCGCCGTGATGTACATCCAGTAGAGCGGGAAAAGATAGATTGCCGCCAGGACGATCGCGATGAAAAGCATCAGGCGGTTGCGGTTGGTCTCGCTCATCCGCGCACCTCATGTTTTGTCGACCGGACGTAGACGATCGAGGCGAACATCACGAAGACGATCATGATGACGGAGATCGTGGCGCCCTTGCCGAAGTCATATTGCCTGAAGGAAAGGTCCCAGGCCCAGTATTGCGTGACGTTGGACGAATTATTTGGCCCGCCATCGGTAATCGCCGCGAACAGGTCGAACTGCTGGAGCGTGAAGATCAGACCGAGCGAGACGATGGCGCCAATGGTTGAGCGCATCATCGGAAGCGTGATCGTCCAGAAGCGCTGCCAGGCATTGGCACCGTCGAGTTCGGCAGCCTCATAGAGATCGCCGGGAATGGATGACAGTCCGACCGACAGAAGGATCATGTTGAAGGACGTGCCGAGCCAGATGTTTGCGATCACAACGGCCCAGAGCGAAAAGTTGGGGTCCGACCGCCAGAAGATGTTGCTGCTGATCAGCCCACTTTCGCGCAGGATGAAATTGAGAACGCCGAAATCGCCCGACAGCACCCAGTTCCAGATGGCGCCGACGACGAGGCCGGGCATGACCCAGGACACCAGAAACAAGCCGCGCAGCCAAGACGCGCCGGGAAAATTCACCCAGAAGAACAGCGCCAGGCCGAAACCGATCAGGAACTGGCCGGCAATCGAGCCGACGACGAACAGCAGGGTGTTATAGATGATCGGCAGCGTTTCGGGCTGCTTGAACAGATCGACATAGTTCTTGAAACCGACGAAGGGGCGCACGAAGGTCCCGAGGCTGAACATGTCGACCTCCTGGAAGCTCATGACGATGTTGTAGACGAGCGGCAGGCCCGCGAGCACGAACAGGAAGATGAGCGGCAGGGTGACAAGCGTGATGTCGAACCCGCGGCCATCGGTGATGCTGGAAAAAAGCCTCTTCATGGATACCCCTTAAGCTCCGAACGGGGCTGCCTGGCGCTTGCGCGGAAGACAGCCCCTGCCGGGAGGAAACGGTGGGATGGCGAGAACGCCATTGGGGTCGGACAGGCGGAGCAATCGGCTGGCGACGCTCCGCTTGCCCTGATGCATCAGTTCTCGACGGCCTTGATCTTCTCGGCAGCCTGATCAAGCGCGTCCTTAGGCGACAGCTGGCCGGCGAGAGCGGCCTGGATGGCATCCTGGATCGCCTTGGAGATCTTCGGCCATTCCGGCGACGGACCGCGCGGCTGGGCATATTTCAGCTGCTCGACGAAGGTCTTCAGCGCATCGTCCTTCAGCTTGTTGCCGGTCGGCGGGATGGCGATGTCGGAACGGGCAGGAAGCTGACCGAACTTCTGATACATCGTATCGTCCTTCGAGGCGAAGAACTCGAGTGCCTTGAAGGCTTCCGCCGGGTGCTTGGAGCTGGAGAAGATCGCCCAGTTGTAGTCACCCATGGCCGACGACCGCTGTGCGCCTTCCTGTGGAACCGGCAGTAACGCCGTACCCCAGTCGAACTTCGCGTCCGTCAGCATGCGGTCAATTTCCCACGGACCGGAGATGGCCATGGCCGCGTTGCCGGCGTTGAAAGTCGCGGTCGCGTCCCATTGGCTGCGCGTCAACGTATCGGGAGAAGCGAGCTTCTCGTCCATGATCTGCTTCCAGACCGTCAGCGCCTTGACCGCGCCATCAGCGTTGATCGTCTTGTAGGTCGCGCCGCCCATCTGTGCCCAAGGCAGGAACTGGAAGGTGCCTTCCTCGTTGGCCTTGGCCGAGAATGTCAGGCCGTAGACGTTTTTCGACGGATCCGTGAGCTTCTTGGCGTCCGCGACCAGTTCGTCCCATGTCTGCGGCGGCTTTTCCGGATCGAGGCCAGCGGCCTTGAACATGTCCTTGTTATAGTAAAGCGCGATCGTGTTGGTCGCCTTCGGCACGCCGTAGAGCTTGCCATCCCACGTGGCCGACTTCAGCGGGCCTGGGAAATAGTTCTCCGGCTTGATGACCGTCGACTTCGCGATCATGTCGGTCAGGTCGAGAAATGCCTTGCGGGCGGCGAACATCGCATGGTTCGGATTGTCGATGGCGATGATGTCAGGCGCCTTGCCGGTCGAGAACGCGCGCATGGATTCGCTGACGACATCGTCGAACTGAATCTGGCGGTATTCGATCTTGATGCCGTTGTTCTGATCGTTGAATTCCTTGATCAGGTTCGGTGCCGGCTGAATGTCGCGGTCGAGCGACCAGAGTGTCAGGGTGACGTCTTCGGCCTTGGCGGCAAGGCCGAAGAGCGACACGCCCGCCAGCGCAAGCGCGCCGATCATTGCAAATTTACGGATAGCCATGGTTCTCCTCCTTTGTGGTTATCCTAGATCGTAGGCCGGCAATTCCTCCTTGCCGGCCGCGACATCATCAAACCGGATCGACGACGAAGTCGCCGCCCCGGGCATGCTTCAGATGGTTCAGCGCGTGAACCTGACCTGTCATTTCGAGCGCATCACGATAGACCGGATCATGCCAGCCTTCGATATCGATCGAGCCGGACCAACCCGCGAGACGCAGTTCGGAAATGATGTCGGTCCAGTTGCTGTCGCCGAAACCAGGCGTGCGCATGAACACGAACTTCTCCTTACCGAAGATGCCATGCTCCTTGATGACATCCCAGCGGATCGTTGCATCCTTACCGTGAACGTGGAAAATTTTCGACGCCCACTTGCGGATCTGCGGCAGCGGTTCGATCAGATAGACCATCTGATGGCACGGCTCCCATTCGATGCCGATGTTGTCGTCAGGCGTCTCGTTGAAGATCAGCTCCCAGGCGTCCGGGTTGTGCGCGATGTTCCAGTCACCGGTCTGCCAGTTGCCGTCCATCGCGCAATTCTCAAAAGCGATCTTTACGCCCTTGTCCGCGGCGCGCTTGGCAAGCTCGCTCCAGATTTCCTTGTAGCGCGGCAGGCTGTCGGTCAACGGCTTGTTACGGATACGGCCAGTGAAGCCGGCAACACAGGTGGCGCCAAAGTGATGCGCGTTGTCTATGCAATCCTTCCAGCCCTGAAGGGTGTCGAGATCGATATCCGTCGTTTCCAGCGGATTGCCGAACATGCCGAGCGTCGAGATGGTGATGTCGCGATCACCGATCGCCTCCAGCGAGCGTTTGCCGAGTTCAGCGAGGTCCTGGTCGTTGGTCGTCTGCCAGAAGAAGGGTTCGAAGCTTTCGAAGCCCATGTCGGCGATCTGGCCGATGCGCTTGTCGGCGCCGCCTTTGGAGGCGCTCACCATTGTTCCGACGCGGATGGATTTGGCTGGATTGCTCACGATGTCTCTTCCCTATGCTGAAATTTCGATGCGCTTGCCGGTCTTGGCGCTTTCGATCGCGCCAAACACCATTGCAAGGCTCCGGATGTTATCTGAACTTGCCGTTTCCGGCCGTTTGCCCGTCCTGATCGCCTCGACGAAGCTCGCGATCACACTGGCGTGGCCATGCGTCTCTTCGTCATGCTCAGGCGCGGGCACGTCGATCGGCGTAAAACCGTGCAGCAGACCCGGCTCCTGCCCTGCAGTCGCTGCCTTGAAGCCCTCTTCGCCGTCCCAGGTCAGCATCCCCTTTGAGCCGACAAGGCGCCACTGGCTTTCCCAGCTCGTACGCTCCCCTTCCGCGCACCACGAACCGCGATAGGTGAAGACGACGTCATCAGAAAATTCGAACGTCGCGTTAGCGGAAGCGCCGTGCTGATACCACGACCCTTTGGGATTGCGCTCAACGCAGTAGACGGCCAGCGGCTTCTTGTCGGCAACGAAGCGTGCGGCGTCGAAGGTGTGGATCGCCATGTCGAGCAGCAACACGTTCTGCATCTCTTCGCGGAAGCCACCGAAGTGCGGCGCCAGGAAGAAATCGCAATGGATGCCCGTCAGCTCTCCAAGCGCGCCGCTTTCAACGAAGCGTCGCATGCGACGGACGCCGGAGATGAAGCGGCGGTTCTGAATGATGGCGTGGATCTTGCCGGTCTCGGCGGCAAGATCGATCAGCGCGGCACCCTCGGCAAGCGAGGTTGCCATCGGCTTTTCGCTCAGCACGTGGCAGCCAGCCTTGAGCGCCGTCGACACTACGTTGAAGCGCGCGGTCGGGATGACCACGTCGAAAACGATATCGGCTTGTGATTTTGCGATGACGTCGGCGAGATCAGTACCGATCACGGCACCGCTCAAACCAAACTCCTCCGCGAGCTTTTCGGCCGCCGCAGGATTGACGTCGACGAGGCCCTTGACCTCAATTTCGGCTGCAAGAGCCGGGGTTTCCTTGATGGCCCGCAACCAGCCCTTGGACATGGCTCCACAACCGCAGAGAACGGCATTCAATGTCACGATTTCCTCCTGGGGACTATTTCTGGCTTTCCTCCCGAAACATGTCCCGTAAACGTTTACGATACTAAGCGGAAACGTTTCTCGCTGTCAATCCTGCAGCAAACTCACCGAAATGCTGCGGAAAACATCTGCAAACGCGGGGCTTTAGGGCTCTCCATGCTGCGGTGCAGCGAAATTTTTTTGAGGGTCGTGTCGCGCTTGAGGCGCTGATTGCTGAATCGGAATTCTTCTGCGGAAGCACAGCGCGTCGAGGCCAAGCTGCACGTTATTTGATAAGCATTGCCCGGAAGTCATTGACGTTGGTCCCGGTCGGGCCCGTCTCGAACAAATCGCCGATCGCCGCGAAGCCGCTGTAGCTATCGTTGCCGTCGAGCAGGCGGCGAGGATCGAGACCGACAGCGCGCAGCCGTTCGACCGTCTTGCCGTCGACAAAGGCGCCCGCATTGTTTTCGGAACCGTCGATCCCATCCGTATCGGCCGCCAATGCAAGGATGTCATGGCCTTCGACCGCCAAGGCCAGGGCCAGAGCAAATTCGCCGTTGCGCCCTCCCCTGCCGCCTTTTGCGCGTAGCGTCACCGTCGTCTCTCCACCGGAGAGGATCACCACCGGCTTTGCAAAAGGCCGATCCTTGAGCCGCACTTCCCGGGCGATCGCGGCATGCACCAGTGCGACGTCGCGCGCCTCGCCTTCCATGGAATCGGAGAGAATGGCGGGTGTGACGCCCATCGATAGGGCAACTGCCGCCGCAGCCTCCAGCGACACGCCGGCGGAGGCGATGACGTGATGCTCATGATGGGCAAACAGGGGATCGTCAGGGCGGGGTGCATCGGCAGCTGGCGAATGAAGATGGTCAAGGGCCGCCTGCGGAAGCCGCATCTTGTATTGGCGGACAATCTCCAGCGCATCGTGGCGGGTTGATCCGTCCGCCACGGTCGGGCCGGATGCGACATAGGCTGGATTGTCGCCCGGGATGTCGGAAACGACGAGGCTGACGACACGCGCCTTCGTTGCCGCGGCGAGCCTGCCGCCTTTGATGGTTGACAGATGCTTGCGCACGACATTCATCCTCGAAATCGGCGCGCCAGAGGCGAGTAGCATTTCGTTGAGTGCGACCTCATCGTCCAGCGTCAATCCCGGCGGCGGCGCCGGCAGCAGAGCCGAACCGCCGCCACAGATCAGCGCGATAACGAGATCGTCTTCGGTAAGATCACGGACAGCATGCAACAGGCGCGCGGAAGCAACGAGTCCGGCTGCGTCGGGAACGGGATGAGACGCTTCGATGATTTCGATCTGCCGCGTCTCGCACCCATAGCCGTAGCGCGTCACGACGACACCCTCAAGCGCACCGTCCCAGACCGTCTCCAATGCCTGCGCCATCTGGGCGGCACCCTTCCCGGCACCAATGACGACCGTCTTTCCCTTCGGCTTGGCGGGAAGATGAGCCTTGATGCCGTTCAACGGATCGGCGGCACGAACGGCGTTGGCAAAAAGGCTTGTGAGGAAGTCGCGTGGCTGCATCGGTATGGCTTTCGAGAGTTCAGGCGTCGAGGCTGAAGGCATCGCTTTCGCCGGCTACCAGTTCAAGTGGCCAAATTGTACTGCGGGCGCCCTTTGGATAGAATTCCGCATAGGCGGGCATGGTTGCTAGCAAAGTCTCGGCGAGTTCGACACCGAGATCACGCAGCGACATGCGGAAGCAGGTGAGCGTCGGTTGAAGGAACCTGGCGCGGGGCTCTTCGCGAAATCCGATAACGGCCAGATCCTTCCCGGGAACCACGCCCGCTTCGACCATGCGCCGATAAAGCCCGATGGCCATCAATTCGTAGATCAGGATGATCGCCGTCGGCCGCGGTTCCAGGCGCACCAGTTCATGACCCGCCTGATATCCGCCCTGCTCGCTCGACTTGACGCGGATCACCAAGGCCGGATCGTACGGGATGCCATGTCGCTCCAGCGACCGGCGATAGGCCTCGACGAAGATATAACCCAGGTTTACGTCGTTGGACGGCGCGGCAATCGCGATACGCCGATGACCCTTGGCAACCAGACGATCGACCGCGCAGGCGGCAACGCCTTCGAAGTCGAGGTCGATCCAGGTATAGTTGCCACCGGACGAGCTCCGCCCAAGCGCAATGAAAGGGATCTTTGCCTTCGCCAGGAAATCGATTCGCTTGTCGATACGCTGCGTGGCCGAAAGGATCATGGCATCGACCACCCGGCGGGCCACCATGCGCTTGACATACTCATGCGGGTCTTCATCGCTCGGGCACGGCAACATGACAAGATCGAGCTTATGACGTGCAAGAACGCTTTGCAGACCGCCGGTCAGGCCGAGGAAGAAGTTATCGGAATTCTCGACCGTCTCCTTGCTGGACTCGATCATCAGGCCGATGACGTTGGTGGTACCCTGACGTAGACTACGACCAGACTGGTTTGCCACGTAGCCCAGCTCTTCAGCCGCAGCGAGCACGCGCTTGCGGGTTTCCTCGTTGACGTCAGGCTTGCCATTCAACGCCCGCGACACGGTCCCGATCGAGATATCGAGATGCTTGGCCAGTTGGCGAATTCCCCTCATCCCGCTGATCATCCTCCGCGACGGTTATGGTTTTGCACTTATGTGGCACACCAAAACGTTTCCGGAAAGAACCCGTGGGCGCATATGTGACGGATTGCGCGAGGACGTCGGAGCAATTCGCCACAGGCCACATCAGGGAAAGAGGTCCGCATTCTCCAGGCGCGCGGCCACGGCATCCTTCGCGGACAGGGTCGGCTGATCGTCTATCGGCCAGTTGATAGCCAAGGCAGGATCGTTCCAGATAATCGAACGCTCGTGCTCGGGCGAATAGAAATCGGTTGTCTTGTAGAGAAACTGCGCCGTCGGCGAAAGAACCAGAAACCCATGTGCAAAGCCGGGCGGAATCCAGATTTGCCGTCTGTTTTCCGCAGAAAGGGTTTCACCGATCCACTTACCGAAAGTTGGCGAAGACTTGCGCATATCGACGGCAACGTCGAACACCTCTCCCTCGACAACCCGCACAAGCTTTCCCTGCGCCTGCCGGATCTGGTAGTGCAGACCGCGCAGTACGCCTTTCGCCGACTTGGAGTGATTGTCCTGGACGAAGGAGACGTCAGCGCCAACGGCTTCGTTGAAGCGGGCTTGATTGAAGCTCTCGAAGAAGAAGCCGCGATCGTCTCCATAGACCGCGGGCTCGATCAGCAGGACCTCTGGGATGTCAAGTTGCGTAACCTTCATCGCTCAGCCCGCCTCGCTCAGAAGTCGCATGAGGTATTTTCCGTATCCATTCTTGCAGAGCGGCGCCGCGAGGCGCTCGAGGTCGGCGCCGTTGATCCAGCCATTTCGGAATGATATCTCTTCCGGGCATGATACCTTCAGGCCTTGGCGGCGTTCAAGCGTCGAGATGAACTGTCCGGCATCGAGCAGCGAGTCATGTGTTCCCGTGTCGAGCCAGGCGTAGCCGCGCCCCATGATCTCGACCGTCAGGCTCTCATCTTCCAGATAGCGTCTGTTGAGGTCGGTGATCTCGAGCTCGCCTCTTGGCGAAGGCTTGAGCGCCCTGGCAAATTCAACCGCCCGCTCGTCGTAAAAATAAAGCCCTGTCACCGCATAGTTCGACTTTGGCATCAGTGGCTTTTCCTCGATCGAAAGCGCCTTGAAGCGCTTGTCGAACTCGACGACACCGTACCGCTCCGGGTCCAGCACGTGGTAGGCGAACACGGTGGCACCGCGTTGAAGCGCCATGCCACTGGCCAGCAGCATCGGCAAGTCGTGGCCGTAGAAAATGTTGTCGCCCAGCACCAGTGCGGAAGGCGAGCCATCGAGAAACTCCTCGCCGATAATGAATGCCTGCGCCAGGCCATCCGGAGAGGGCTGCTCGGCGTAGGAGAATCGCACTCCCCACGCACTGCCGTCGCCAAGCAACTGCTCGAAACGAGGAATGTCTTGCGGCGTCGAAATGATCAGGATGTCCTGGATGCCGGCAAGCATCAATGTGCTCAAGGGGTAGTAGATCATCGGCTTGTCGAAGACCGGCAGCAACTGCTTGCTCATGGCCAGTGTCGCGGGATGAAGACGCGTGCCGGAGCCTCCGGCGAGGATGATGCCTTTTCGGGTCACAGCTTCCATTCCCGTTTTCTAAGTTGATCCAGCACGCGGTCCACATGCACCGTCCAGTCGGGCATGCTCAGTCCAAGCGAAGAAGAGAGAGCATCGGTATTGAGCGAGGAGTTTCTTGGCCGCGCCGCGGGCCGGGGATACTCCTCCGTGCTGATCGGCACGATATCCTCCACCTTCACCTGCGACTGGAAACCGAGTTCGATGGCTTTCCCGACCACATGCCGGGCAAGCCCATGCCAGCTGGTTCTACCGCCTGATGTCAGATGGTAGGTGCCGCTCGCAAACTTGCCATGGCGATGAGCTGCGATGGCCTGTGCGGTCACATCGGCAATCAGTTCGACGGATGTCGGCGCGCCGAACTGATCGGCGACAATGCGCAAGCTCGACCGCTCGGCCGCGAAACGGAGCATCGTCTTGGCGAAATTCGTGCCTTCGGCAGACACAACCCAACTCGTACGAAACAGCAGATACCGGCAGCCTGATCGCTCGATGGCGATCTCACCAGCACGCTTCGATTGTCCGTAGACATTCAGCGGATGTGTCTCGTCGTTCTCGATATATGCTGTCGGTTTCTCACCGTCGAACACATAATCCGTCGAATAGTGCACAAGCAGAGCGTCATGGTCCCGCGCATAGTCGGCCAGCGCCTCAACGGCCCGGTGATTGACGGTGAATGCCATTTCAGCATTGGTTTCGGCCAGATCCACTTGGGTATAGCCCGCCGCATTGACGATGATGTCCGGACGCAGCGCCTTAAGCCTCGCTGCAATCATCTCCGGCCGTTCGAGATCGAAGTCCGCCCGTGCAAAAGCCGTGACGGAGCCAATAGGCGCCAACGTTTGCTGGAGCCCCTGGCCGACCTGACCATTCTTGCCAAGAAGCAGGATCGTCATGCGTATTGCTTCTCGATCCAGGTGCGGTAACTGCCCGACGCAACATTCTCCACCCAGTCGGCATTATCGAGATACCATCTGACGGTCTTTCGAATGCCACTCTCGAATGTTTCCGCCGGCCGCCAGCCGAGTTCAGCCTCGATCTTCCGCGCATCGATAGCGTATCGTCGGTCGTGCCCAGGGCGATCGGCCACGAAGGCAATCTGGTCGCTATAGCTTTTTCCGTTCGCGCGTGGCTGTAGCTCATCAAGCACGGAGCAGAGCATGTTGACCACATCGAGATTGGCCCGCTCGTTCCAGCCGCCGATGTTATAAGTTTGACCCGGCTTTCCGTCATCCAGAACGCGGCGGATCGCGCTGCAGTGATCCTTCACGTAGAGCCAATCCCTGATCTGCTGGCCGTCTCCGTAGATCGGCAATTGTCGACCGCGGAGCGCATTGTGGATCACCAGCGGAATGAGTTTTTCCGGGAAGTGCAGTGGGCCATAATTGTTCGAGCAATTGGTGGTCAGAACAGGCAGGCCATAGGTGTGAAAATAGGCCCGGACGAGGTGGTCGCTTGCGGCCTTGCTGGCCGAGTACGGGCTGTTCGGCTGATAACTTGTTTCCTCGCTGAAGGCCGGATCGTCAGGACCAAGCGTTCCGAACACCTCGTCTGTCGAAACATGCAGGAAGCGGAAGTCGGATTTATCTGGCAGCCCGCTCCAGTAGGCGCGCACCGCTTCCAGCAGGCGAAAGCTGCCGAGGATATTGGTCTGGATGAAGTCCTCCGGACCATGGATCGAACGGTCCACATGGCTTTCCGCGGCGAGGTTGACGATCGCTCTGGGCTTGTAGCGTGAGAGTAGATCGGCCACTAGCGTGGTATCGCCGATATTGCCATGAACGAAGATGTGCCGACGATCGTCCGCGATGGACCGAAGATTATCCAAGTTGCCGGCATAGGTCAGAGCATCGAGATTGACGACGGGCTCATCGCTTTGTGCCAACCATTCGAGAACGAAATTCGAGCCGATAAAGCCGGCGCCTCCAGTTACAAGTATCATCGCCCACGCACCCCTTTAAAACGCAAACACAGTATTGACGGCGAGTTTCTAGTAGACGTTGCTTCGATCCTTGAGACCAAGGGCGGTCAGAATGACAATTCTGAGATCGAGCCACAGCGACCAGTTGTTGATGTACCAAATGTCATGGCGAACCCTGTCGGCCATCTTCTCAACAGTAGGCGTTTCGCCCCGGTGCCCGTTGATTTGCGCCCAGCCCGTGACACCAGGTTTCACATTCCGGCGAGATGCATATTGGGCGATAAGCGTGCCATAGAGTTCGTCATGCGCCAAAGCATGGGGGCGCGGACCGACGACCGACATCTCCCCCCGCAGGACATTCCAGAACTGCGGCAATTCGTCGATGCTTGTCGAGCGAATGAAAGCCCCAACCCGCGTCACTCTCGGATCGTCCCGCGTTGCCTGCCGGATATCACCCGAATCTTCCATCACCGACATGCTGCGGAATTTCAATATGCGAAACGGCCGGCCGCTATATCCCTTGCGCGACTGCACGAAGAAGACCGGTCCACGACTATCCATCTTGATTGCGATCGCCACGGCGAGACAGATCGGAAACATGACCATCATCGCGGCGATGGAGAACACAATGTCGAATGTTCGCTTGATGCTGCGCTCGACTGCTCCGAGCGGTGGCCGGTGGATCTGAAATATCCTTCGCTCTCCGATTTCCTGTGCGAAACCTTGCGCGATGTCACCGACCACACCGGCAAACATGACACTGACAGGCACACAGAACTGGCGCAGTGCGGACAGGCACTCTTCCAGTCCACCTGAGTTGCTGTGTCCGTCCCAGACGATCAGAACTTCGTCGATATCGGAAATGCCGTTTTTTTCGAGCCTCTCCGCACCGTTGCTGCCGTCACAGATATGCATCGTATGCTTGATGGAGAGCCCATTGGCTGCAGCTTTTTGAACAATGGGTTCGATCGGTATGGAGCAAGCGCACATCAAGAGAACACGACGGGTCGGGAAAGCCGCCTTGCTGACCGCTTTTCCCAGATACGAACGCCAGGTGACACGAAGCGCGGCCAAGGCAACGAGAGACAAAAAAGCTGCCGACAGGATCGCGCCGCGCGACACCGCCGTCCCTATTTTCAGGAAAAAAACGATTGCCAGCAGAAACACCAGGACTGCGGGAAGTATCGAGCAAATCGCTGCAATCTGCCGACGGAACGACAACATGTCAGCTGGTCTATACGCATGCGCAACGGCCATCGACAGAACGAAGATGGTGGCGACGAGAAGCCCTATTCCAACATAGAGAGATATGTCGCCTTCGGTGCCCGAGGAGATCAGCTGGTACAGGGTGTATCCACCGGCACTGGCCAGAAGCACGACGAGGAAGTCAAGAAAGGCGGCGAAGTATGCAATTGCGACACTGTTGAACCCGAACCATCTTCGATCATTCCTGAACGAAAGATTCAAAGTCCAACCCTGGTCTACCGGCATGGCCATCACGTATATCCTCAACCCGCCAGCCTAGTTAACACAAGATTAACGCGATGAACAATTAGCCTGCAAATACTCCTTTTTCCGTATTACCAAGTAATCTGTCGATCTTGATTTCGATAATATCGAATAGTTTATGAGATCGCCAAGTAACGACTACGAAGCAAGAAAAATAACATTGTCGCGACGTCACGCGTGCTCGACCACTCCATGCTCGGGCGCACGGCTCGCGCTGGAGCGCGCCCAATACAGCCGCAACGCTCTATTTGGGCGCATCCAGTTTGAACGTTGAAAAATCGTAGCGATTGCCGCTGCCGGCGCGGCTGACGACATATTTGCGCGTCTTGGTAATGATCCGAGCGAAGTTTCCATCAAGCGTGATGGAACGCGCCTTCGATATGGTTGCCTCGTCATTTCCGGGAAAACTTGCGGGGCACGCCTTGCCGCCGATCGCATAAATGCGGGCTCCACCTTTATCGAACCGCCTCTGGATCGGCGTGCCCGATGAATCAGCCAGCACTTTGCAATCCGGCGCGTTGGGAACCGGCATGATCTGGTACCAAACGCTATCGGGCAAAGCCGACGAGACGGAGAACATCGAAATTGCGGATGCAGCTAGGGCGATTTTGAACACGGCTTTCATCCTTCTATCTTGTGTTGGTACTGGATCGAACGTGGTGCGCAGCCTCTCAGCCGTTGGGCAGCGTTAGCAACGCGGCACGGGCCAAGGGGTAGCCGCCAGCCGCGGATTTTTCTAGCCAACGGCGCCCGGCATCCACTCGGTCGTCGCCGCCGGATTGCAGCAGCATCATCCCCAGCAGATACTGCGCCTCGGCATCGTTTCGTTCGGCGGCAGCCATCCGGTATGTTTGCGACTTGACTAGCGAAAGCTCGACACCCGTTCCGTAATAATAGGCATTGCCCAGCGCCTTCGCCGCCGCGACCTCGCCACCGTCCGCGGCCGATTGAAGATTGGCGATGATCTGCTGTTTTCGGTCGTTGTCGATATCGGACCTGGAAAGCGCCTGAACCAGATGTTCGGCAGCCAGCGGATTACCAAGTTTCGACAGTTTCTCGAAAAGAGGAACGGCATCGCTGACAGCACCGCTTTTCCAAAGAAAATCGGCTACCAACTGCATGACAGCAGGGTAGGTATCGGCATTGCTTGCGTGGATGCCAGCCATTGCCTTGTCCCGAACATTTTGCGGATAGTCGGGACCGAACAACTGTTTCAGTGGTCGTGCGGCATCAGCAGGATTGAGCCGCATCGCCTGCAGAAGAAGATCCGCGCCTGTTGCCACCTCGGCCGGATCGCCGCCTTTGACGATGCGCTTGGCAAGCTCGACATAGACCTTTGCCCGGCGCGGGGGCTCAAGACGATCCGCCCACGTCTTCGCCTCCGCAAGATTCTTCGCCGTGCCTCTGCCTTCGGCCAGCGCGATGGCTGTCGCTTCGGTACCCTTTGCGTTGCCAACGATGGCGGCCCAACGGTACCATTTAAACGCCAGCTGGTCGTTCTGCGGAATGCCATTCCCCGAATACTGGATCTCCGCATAGGCAGCCACGCAGCTCTTGCAGCCCTGCATGCTTTCGGCGGCAAGACGTCCCAGCACAGCAGGCGCCTTCTGGCCGAAATTGTAGTCGTTCATCAGGATCGCCTTGGCAAGCAGCCTAGTGGCGTCACGCGACGGTGGCCCGGCGAGCAGAAGAGCGAAGCCATACTCCACATTTCGCACCTCACGACGAGATGTGGTCAGTGCCGCAGTCGCTATCTCGATCCTTTTTGCCGGCGAGAGCTTCACCGTCGCCTCGCTGGTCGGCCATCCCTTGGCCACCCGAAGCTCGTCCCAGCTTGAATAGGTCTCTATGACCGGCCTCGGAGTAGGCTTGACCAGCTGTGCCGTATGACCGGCCGAAACGCCAGCAGCCGACAATCCCGCGATCGCCACCAACAGAATGCTTCGCATGACAATCCCTCCTTTAATCAGTTTGCCAGGGTGGTCGACCTGCTGAGCCATTGCTGCGCTTCCTCGACATCGGGCTGCGTCCCGAAACCGATCTGGAGCGCAATCGCGTATTTCTCGAAAGCACCACGAAAGCCGGCTCGCGCCGCTTTGGACAACCACTTGGTGCTTTCCGTGTTCGACTGGTCGAAGCCGTGGGTGCCAGTCGCATAGAAATCGGAGGCGTTGAGCATCGCCTGACCATTACCCAGCTCGGCAGCCTTGAGAGTCCATATCTTCCCAAGCTCCCTGAAAGCAGGGCTGCCGTCAGCGAGCCTCAGATAGAGCTTGGACATCAGCATGGCGACTTGCGGCGAGTTTTGGGCGGCAAGGTCCTGCAGCAGCTTCTCCACTTCCTGATCTCCGGCCATCGGACGATCCAGACTTATCTGCTGCGCGAGAATGAGATCGATCAGGCTTTCCAGCGCGCCCGCATCGCCGAGACGTGCTGCCTTGAATAGCCATTTGGAGGCCTCCGCCTGATCGACAGGCACGAGCTTGCCGGTGCTGTAGATGCGTCCAAGCTCGCGCATCGCTTCACGCTTACCTCCACTGGCGGCACTGGCCATGATATCGATTGCCCGTGCCTTTTCCTCCGGTCGCTCGCTGAGAAGAAACCGCGCGATCTGATATTGGATTCCGGGCTCATCGCCATCGTCGGCAATCAGCTGATCGAACAGCCTGATATAGTCGTCGTGAAAATTTCGGATGTCCCGCACCGCCAACGCCACCTGGAGCCTGTCTTTGCCGAGGCACATCGGCCTCGCCACCACAGGCGCAAGGATGGCCACTTTCCTGTCGTCTTCCGTTTCGGTCTCCGCTTCCTTTAACGTGGCGCGAAGATCGCCGGTGCTCCTTGCGCGTGCCAGCCACTGATGCCAGTCCCGGCCGCCACCTTCGCCAGCCGTGACCTTGAAATCGACAAGGCGCAGCATGGCTGAAACACTGCCTTTCTCAGCCGCCTCTATAAACAGAGCGTTGGCTCTCGGCCTGTCCATGTCGAGCGCAGGATCGGTGTCAGCATACAGCTTTCCAAGTTCGAAAAGCAGATCGGCACTGCCGCTTGATGCGGCTTTCTCCAGCATGGATCGCGCTTTCAGAGCATCGCGCTCCTGCCCGTTTTCGGGAACAAGCAGCGTTCGCGCCTCGGCCAACACCGCGATGCCGCCGTCCGCAGCGACCGCCTGTCGGCGCCATTCCTCGCTGGCGGCAACATCCTGCGCCGTACCCCTGCCGTCGCGGTAGGCAAGGCTGACACGCATCATGGCTTCAACGTCGCCGCGAGCGGCGGCCTTCTGCAGAAACCCGAAGCCAACGGCATCGCTGTCCGCATGCTGCTCCTTGAAAGCGGCATCGGCGAGCATCATCAGACTTTCGCTGTCCCCGGCAGCGGCAGCCTTCTCGAGCCAAGTCCGGGCCTTGACGGCATCCTTGTCGACACCTGCGCCGCATGCATAGAGCGACGACCGCTCCCTCATCGCGCTCGCCAGTCCGCCATCGGACGCCTCCTTCAGGTAGTCCAACGGCATCCGATCGAGCACCATTGCGGGTGCCTGACCTGATGCTAGACTGTAGAGCTCGAAAGCAGCCCGCGCCGAGCCGAGGCCGGCGGAGCGCACCAGCGTCTGCTTCGCCAGCTCGAGGTTGACAGGGCCACCCGATCCGTTCGCATAGACAGACCCCAGCCGATCGAGGACGCGGAGATCCACGTCATCAAGTGCCGCAGCTTTTTCGAGATTCCTCCGCTCGAGAGCGGGGTCGGCGGGCGTCCCGTAGCTGCCACGATAAAACGCCGCCTGCATCTGATAGGCAGCTGGATTGCCGCGTTCCTCTTCCTGCGCCAGCAGCTTGAACGCCTCTGCCCTGCCTTTGCCGTCAACGCTGTCTGAGAGAATAAGGTCAGCGAGGCTCAAACGACTGGCGGAATGGCCCATCGCCGCTGCCTGCCTCAGCAACTCGGCTGCGCTCTGTCGATCGACCGCCACTCCCTTGTCACCCTCCATGTAGCGCTTGGCAAGAGTCGATATCGCTCGCAGATCACCAACCCTGACGGCCGCCCGCAGCCATCGCGCCGAGCCCTCTGGATCGTCCAACCCAAGGTCCGGATCGACAAGTATCTCGGCAAAGCCGTTGAGAACACTACAATCGCCCTTACCGAGGTTCTCGGACATGCGCGCAAGGACGCGGCCGAGTTGAAGAGGCCCGTCATCGGACCTGTCGGTCAGTTGCGGTTCGCGCATGTAAAGCCGTGCCAGTTCGAGGTCCGCAGCTCGATCTCCGGCGTTTGCCGCGGCGACGAGATAGGACTGCGCGACTTTCAGATCGGCCGGGACAAGCTCGCCCCTGCGATAGAGCTTGCCAAGAAATGTACCGGCTTCCGGCACACCGCGTTTCAAGGCTTCGGTCTCGGATTGGAATATTTGATCGAAATGGGAGGATGCCGTGTTGCTTTCCGCCAGAATGCGACCGTAGAGGTAGAACGCACGGCCGCTGCCGGGGAATGCCTGCTGGCTCAAATAGAGCGACAGCCGTGCGGCCGTGGCAGGGCTTCTCGCATACCGGCTGAAGGGACTGTAAAGCGTCTGCGCGTCCTGAAGCATAGCATCCAACGAGACGTTGCCAGCACTCTTGCCATCCCATTGGGCCCAATCGCGCGGCTGGGCCGGTCCCGTGTTTGCGACACATATCTGCGAATAGTCGAAATCCGGGCTGAGCGGGATCGCAGGTCGCTGCCCAGCCAGAGCATCGGACGCCAACAAAGATATCGCAGCTATCGCAAAGGCCACAAGCACCGTCGGCATTTTCGCGGGCGCGATTGCGTCACAGGTCGATATCAGTCGCTCGGAAATATCGCGTTCATGTGTCATCGTTGCGTGCCCTATTCGTCGGCTTGTTCGCTTTCATCCGCTGCCCCATGCGTGTATCGCTGGCCGCTGCTGGGCATCGCCAATTTGCCCCGCGTCCTGAAGTCATTGCTCAGCAGCACCACCCAATTATGGACCCGATCGAGCCGAGAGCCATACTGAGCCGGCATCACCAGAGCCATGCAGGTCATCACCTGCGGGCCGGTGGCGCGATGCGGCTGCATGTTCCAGGCAACTGGTTCCTCTCTTTGAATTCGCTTGCGAAACGTAATGCTGCGCTTGCGCTCACTCTTCCACGCCATCGTCCTCGACCTCTGTTGCAGGCGCGGTCGGCGACCCATCGGTGCCTAAGCCCATTTTGTTGAGTTTCTTGATTGATGGGACATGCCCAAGCGCCTGCGCATTCCTCAGCCATTGGATGGCTTCGGCTTTCCCCGACGGACTACCGTCGGCATTGAGGTCCAGGGCGGTGTGGAACATTGCCGTCGCGCTCCCCGCCTTGGCCGCTTTTGCCCGCCAGTCCGCTGCTGCAGCGGCGTCCTTTTTCACACCCGCACCATATCGATAGACCTCCGACAGGCGATACATTGCCTCCGACGCCTGCGGTCCGTCGGTTCTCGCGGCCCTTTCAAGCCAGGCAATACCGGCCTGACCATCCTGCTGAGTGCCAAAACCGGACAGAAGCGCGACACCCGCAGCAATCATCGCGGACGGATCGCCGGCGCGTGCTCCACGGAGAGAGAACCGAAAGCTCTGAAACGCATCGACCTCGACCCCGAGTGCTGAGCCGTAAGCCTGTGCGAGATCGGTCCACGCCAAGCCGAAACCGCGCTCTGCCGAGGAATGAAGCAGCTCGACGGCCTTATCCGCGTTGTGATCCACGCCACTGCCACGCAGATAAGCAAGTCCGAGGTCGCGTGTGGCCATCCTACTACCGGCGGCAGCCGCCGTTACCAGATGCGCCGACGCCAGAGCGAGGTTCCGCGGCACGCCCTTGCCATCCCGATAGGCGCGTGCAAGGCGAGTGTTGGCAGTCTGATCATCGGGATCCAGCGTTGCAGCGGCCTGATAAAAGCCGAGAGCCATGACAGCGTCGCCCTTGATGTAGGTGCCCTCCATATAGATGTCACCGAGCAGCAGCAGCGCATCGACATCGTCTTTCGCCGCAGCTTGCTCCAGAAGGTCCAGGCCGATGGTTGGGTCCTTGATGCCGCTGTTTCCGTGAATATAGCCGTTGGCCAACGCAACTGCGGCGCCAGGCACATCGGCAGCCGTCAGCTCCCGCAACATGGAAACGCCTCTGAGGTTGAGCCTGATGTCGGAAGGGCCAAGCATGGCGCTTGCAAGATGCAGCTTGTCACGCGGTACATCGCCAACCGTCTTCGAGGCGAGATCCAGCCATTCCATTCCGGCATTCGGGCTCTGCGCGCGCTCCGCGATATAGCTGTAAAGTTCGATCGCCGCCGAGCTGCTTCCCTGATGCGCCGCCGTCGTCAGGCAATCAATGGCGTCTTCGAGCTTGCCATTCGAGCGAAGGAAACGAGCCATTTCGACAGCGGCTTCGAGATTGCCCGCGGCAATGGCATCGGCAAAGGTCTGGCGCGCATTGGCGAAGCCATCGTCCCTGCCCGTTGACATATAGAGGTTGGCAAGTTTCACCACCCCATCTGTCGCGCCTGCCGCAATGGCCTGCCTGTAAAGCTGCACGGCCTTGCCGAAATCGCGACCAACGATCTCACCGTCGGCATAGGCCTGCGCCTCCTTGAGCATTGCACTGTCGCTGCCGGCCCGTGAGGCGCGCTGGAGGTAGGGAAAGGCGCGCTTGCGCATACTGGGATTCTGCGCGCCAAGATAGATGTCCGCCAGACGATCGAGCACCTCCGCCGAATCCGTGATTGCCAAAGCCTGCATGTAAAAGGCAGTGGCCTTCTCGCTGTCGACCTCGCCAGTCACACCCTTGGCATAGATATCACCGAGCAACAGATCGGCGCTCGCATTGCCGTTCGCGGATATGACCTCCAGCCGGCTAGTAACGAAGCTGACGTTCTCCTTGCTTCGCAACGACGGCGCGTTGACGATCAGCCGTGCAAGACGACTGAGTGCGGCATTGGAGCCACGCTGTGTCGCCAGACGAAACACGGCAAAGGCGCGCTCCCTGTTGATAACCACACCGGCGCCGTCGCGGAAGCTTTCTCCAATGCGGATAAGGTCATCGACAGGGCCGATCTCGCCGGCCATGCTCGCCTGATACAGGCGATCGGATGCGGCCCTTCGTTGATCCAGCGTCTTGTTGAGATCGCGCTTATAATAGAGAACCGCCGTCGCATCCTCGGCGGCAAGCAATTTATTCAGCCAGAACTGATAAATGGATGCTGGCACCTGTAATGGCCCAGCATCGGTAAAGTCGCGCACGATCTCCTGCGCTGCCTGTAATGATCCGGCATTTGCAGCAGTCTGATATTGCGCTAGTGCCGCGTCGCGATCGAATGTCGCGAGTTCCGGATTGCCGAGCAGCCTCGCCATCCAGATAGACGCACCCTCGCTCCCCAAGCTCGCGGCCTTCCGGTACCAACCAAGCGCAGTGACCTGATTTTCGGCATCCGTCGGACGCTTCCTGAAATAGGCTCCCAGCTCCAGGGCCGCATCCGCATCGCCGCGTTCGGCTCTTTGCTTCAGCAGGTTCACCGCGAAGCCATTCATTGCCGCAGCGTCCTTGGCAGCCGTTCCAGTCATTCCCGCAAGCGCGAACGCCGCCGGAGCATGGCCGAGGCGCAGTGCAAGATTGAAGCTTTCGCGCGCCTCTTGCTGCCTGTCCGAGCGCAGCGCCAGCTGCTGCCCCCGCAGGTAAGCAGCGGTCGCGTTTCCAGATTGGGCAGCATCGGCGAGCAAGACGAGCGCGCGTTCGATATCGATCGTTCCGCCTTCGCCGGAGAGCAGCATTTTCGCCAGCAGCAGCTTCGCCTGGATGGCCTCATCAGACTGCAAAGCGATCGCAGCTTCGAGCGCCTGACGCGCACCTGCGAAATCCGGCACTCTCAAGGGATCATCCTTGGAAACGGCAGTGCCCGTTCGAAGTTTCTTGGCAGCCTTCAACAGCCCTCGGCCGTCCTTTTCCTTGACGAAATCATTGATCTGAACCGCATCAGCTGCTTCCGCGAGCACCGATTTTGTTGGAACGACGGTTGCCAGCGTCAAGCAGGTGCTGACCCAAAGGGCACGCGACATGTGGCGCAGCGCATTCATTGCTGCCTCCAGAAACATGTGGTGTTGCCGCCGACGAATTCGTCGATCAGCGGCCGCTCGTCCTTAGCTTCACGATCGAGCACCGAATTGGCTCTCCGCAGCATGAAGCTGGACGAGGGATTGGCGGCCAGCGCCTCCAGAAATGCCAAGTAGTGGCGACCATTGCCGCGATTCTCTAGAAAGCCAAAGTCGGTTTTCATGAAGTCCTCTTCAGGACCCGGAATATAGTTCTCCGCCGAATAGGCGCTGACCAATATCGGATTGGTAAGCCCGTTGATCCAATAGGAAAGGATTGTCGCCATCGACGACCTCCTTCCATCTTTGATGACACTGGCGCCGAAGAGATCGTCGCTGCTGCCCTTGGCGACCTCGGCCATCACCGTCATGCTCGACAGCGATTGGCGCATGTACCACAGCGACCGGGCGCCGCGCCGCGTCTCCAGCGGAAGGCTCCCGTCAGCTCGGGCATCTTTCAAGATCGTCTGGAAGCGATCCATGCCCTTCAGATAGAGTGAGCGATCCCCCGTCAGGCTGCCCCACAGCATCAGCAGGCTGTCGGCGAGATACCGGTGATTGTTGAGGTCCACATCACCATCGAATATCTGGTCCGTCTTCCGCACCAGCGGATCGATCCAGACAATCAATCTTTTCTGTTCCTCATTCGTCAGATCAGCACGCAGGACGGAAAAGGCAACAACCGTCGGAAGCAAGAGACGTTTGAGGGCGTAATAGGCGTCATGAACCTTTTCGGTTTCCGAGAAGGCGCCAGCATCCGCCCACTTCAGAAGCATCGTTTTCAAGGCGCGATCGGCTGGCTCATCACCGGCAAGCGCCCTTCCCGACAACACCATGACGGCCCATGCATAATTGCTGCCGGATCTGTCGGTGCCGTATCCCTCTGTGCTTGATAGCCCCTTGATCACGGGTATATCCGCCCATTTGGGATCCACTGGAACGGCTAAGCATGCCCGGTGTCCCTCGGATGCCTTGTTGGCGGCCAGCTCTTCCCGTCTCGCCGGCACGTCGAACAGACCTTGGTATGGCGCGCCTGAGGCAGTGGCAGCCGCAGCTTCATGCGCGCCGAGAACCGGCGTTAACGGGGCAACGCAAAGAAGGGTCGATATCAAGACGAAACGGACAGCACTATTCACGTGTTGTCTCCTTTGCCATGGAAGGCGCCGGATTGAACCGAGCCGCGTTTTTCGGTGCAATCGCCGGACGCGCCGCCATCGAAAAACAGGTCATCGTCCTGTCCGACAAACCCTGCGTCCCTGAAGGTGCAGAGGTCCGTGATCGGACGACGCGGACGGCACGAGGAGGTGATCGATATTGCCGCCTGATCATTCAGACGAAGCATGTGTCCCTCGAACGCCCGCGTGTCGCCGTTCAGAAGTCGACCTTTCTGATTCTGGAATTCGTTCCTCGCCAGGGTGAGGCCAGATACGCCGGAGACCTTGAATCCGCTGCCATTGTCGGAGATCAGATTTCCGGTTGCGGCAAACGTCGTCATCGGCACGTAGGGGTCCATCGCCATGTCTCGCTTGTGGTCGGTCTGCACCAGCGACACATCGCTGATGTAGCTTCCAATAGCCTCAAGCTTATTGCCGGCGATCAGATTGTCATGGATCCCGACGTCCCGGCTGTTACGCACGCGTATGCCGGAGCGCCCGTTGTCGAAGAAGGCATTGTTGACGGCAAGGTTGCAGCTGCTTTCGAAGAAGGTCAGGCCGTCCTGCTTGTTGTCGAAGGCGACATTTCCGTAAATGAAATTGCCGATGCTGCTGCGATCGAGCATGAAGCCGGAGCCATGGTTGCGAAACGAGACATTGCCGACCTTCCAGCTGTCATCGACGCTACGGGACACGATGATCCCATGCTTCATCATCGTGTCATGCGCGGTATTGAGAGCGATCAACAGTCGGCGCGATCTGTCATGCGGATCGACACCGTAGAGAATGTTGTCGGCATACTCGTTGCCGATTAGCGAGATGTCGTCCGCTTCATAAGAGTAGAATCCATATTCGAAATTGTGGAAGTAGTTATCGACGACGATACCTGTCGGCCGGCGCGGCTGGTCTCTGGTTTCGGAGACGAGATTGGGGCCGGCGGAAAAGGATAGCCCGAATGACTTCGGAGCGGCATAGCCGAGCGAATCCAGAACCGATCCACCGATGTAGGTCTCGGAGTTGCTCCAAGCGATGACGAACGGACGAAAGATGCCGCGCTTGTCCTTGTCGGAGTGGCGCGGCTGGTTCGAAAGTTCATCCCAGGATGAAACAGTCGTGTCCTGCACGTAAAGCTTCCCGGCGACCGCTATGAACGCCCCCGCGTCCGCCGACAGTCGATAGGCGGAAGCCTCCTCACCAGACATGACAAGCGAAGCGCCTTCCGCGATCAGCAGCGGGGCGCGCAAAGTTACCACATCGCCCTCGCGCTCCACCAGCTTCACGCCGCCGACGCCCTCGATCTGCGTGGCGAGGCTCCCGAGCGTATAGACGCCGCTCTGGACAACGATGATGCGGGGATACAACGCGCCTTGGGCCCGGGCGGCGTAAGACAGGCTGCTCATTCCGTCCTGCGTGTCTTCGACAAACTTGACGAGATAGGGACTGAGGTTCGCGAGCGTCAGCGAAACCTGACCCTCAACGGGGGACGGCACCATCGCCCGTGTCGTCGCCGCGCTCTTGCTGATGTCGGGATAGCCATAACGCGCGTAGCTCGCCCCGGTCGGAGGGGTGATCCGCAGTTGCATCCGCCCGTCGCTAAACAGGGCAGCGGATGGTTCAACGGGCCGGGGCTGTGTCAGCTCGGCCTTCTTCAACCAGTCCCTATAGTCAGAGGGTTCTCCTTTTCCCGAACCCAAGCCGAGGTGATCGAGGCCCTTCAGCTGCGTTTCGGCGATAGCGCGAAGAGCACGAACGCGCATCATCGGGTCCGCAACATCGGTGACCGCGAGAGCGGCCAGTTTGACATAGCCCGGGTCACGCGCTGCCGCGGTCATGACCTCGACCTTCGCGGCATCGTCCGAGGCGGCCTGCGACGCATTGAAGTAGCCGATGGCACCCTTGACGTCACCCGACAGCGCAGCGCGGCTTGCAATCCTGCCAACGGCCTTCGTCTTGATTTTCTCATCATCGATCTTCTCGGCCAGCTTCTTGGCAAGATCGATCTGTCCTGATTTCGAGAGGTAATCGATAATCTCGAGCAGGCGGGCATCACGCTGCTTCGCACTTTCAAGCGTGCCGGCGTAGGAGATCACCTGTGCAACGACATCCTGGGCACTTTTGGCATCGTCTTTGTCGGACATCTCCTTGGCAACGCGGAGCAAGGCTTCGACCCGGAACTGCGGCTCTTGAATTGACGTAGCGAGAGCCACCGCATCCTCGACCTTTCCCTTTCGGGCCCAGCTGCGGGCAATCTCCGACTGGATACGACCCTTGTCACCCACGTCGGTGATGGCCTCCGCAATCCTTGCGGCTTCATCGATCTCGCCGCTCTTCGCCTTCGCCCGTCCAATGCCTGACAGGGCCTGTTCGCGATCCTTGAGCGCAGCAATCTTAGGAAGCAAAGCCTGCGCATTCCTGATGTCACCGTGATCGGCGTATGCTTTGGCCAGGTTGCCCAGTACGTTTGACGCGCCACGCACGTCGGTCAGTTGATCAACAAACGCACCGGCATCGTCGAAGAGTTCCAGATCCGTCGCACTACGGATGGCGGCAACCGTCGCCGCTTCCTTTTCATCGCCTTTCAAGTTCCTGGCGACGGTCGATGCACGTCGATATTGCTCGGCTGCCATCTTCGCCAGCCCACGATCCTTCAATTCGGAGGCAAGAACGAAATTGATCTCGGCGAGAGCTGGCCCCTCGCCCATGACGGTGGTCATCGACACGGCATCGATCAGCCTGTTGGCATCGATCCTGTCCTTGACGATGCGAATGATGACATCTTCCTGGTCGCTGCGGTCAGCCAGACTGGTGGCAAGGATCGGCAACAGATTGACCGCATTCGCTTTCAGCGCAGCACCGAGGACATCATTGACTGCCTCGGCGCGGTGCTCAGAATTCTCAGGGTCAACAGCAAGCGCCCAAAGCAGCGCGCCCTCGGTGTCACCCTTTTCCAATTCGGCCTTGATGGACGCATCGATAGCCTCGAAACCGGCTTCCCGAACGGTCTTGTCGCCAACCTTTCTGTCTTTCAGCAAGCGAAGAGCAATGTCGTAGCGCGCATAGGCGCGCATGCGCACCGGCCACATGCCGCCAATTGCCCTGTCGGTCAACGGCGACACCAGTTTCGGCTCGACGAATGTGCTGGCTTGGGCAACGTTGTTCAGCGCAGCATTCTTCTCGTTTTCCGTCGTGACCGTAGCGCTGATTTCCATCGCCTTCTGAAGCAGCGCCATTGCCGCGTCATGATCTGCGGCGATCTGGCGCGCGTAATCCGATAGCGCCGAAATCTTCAGTTCCGGCCTGGTAAGGGAAGCGATCAAATCGTCGATGCGCAGGCGTTTTGCAACACGCGCATCGGGATCCGCAACCTCGGTCGAGAGAGTGGAAAGCACCGCGCTCAGCGTGCCTGCGGTGAGGACATCTGCTGTTATCCCGTCGCTTTCAAGCGCCGCAATCGCGTGACGCGCGTCTTGCGAGCCACCGTCTGAGGCAACAGACAACGAGACCAGCTGGTCGCGCGCGTGATCATAAGCTGTAATGCGGCTCTCGACAGTCGCTGCATTGTCAGCTTGCAAAACGGCCTGTCTGATCGTCTCGATCGCAGCGGCGGTATCGTCAGCCGCTCTGGCACGCATCGGCCCAAAGCCGCACCCAATCGCCACAGCAGTCAGCGTGGTCGCGAGAAGCGACCGCGCCAGAAATCCAGAGAGCCGAGTTTTCCTAGAGGTAACAAACATCTACCTGACCTCGCAGCTTCCTACGCACATACCGCCCAAAACCGTGCAGAGAGAAAGGGCTGCACCTCATTCCGTGCTAACCTTCCGCGCCTGGCAAACGACCCTTGTGCGTCGGAACCGAACTAACGACGCGCTTCGAAGCATCCGGACCGCTGGTCGTCGTCCAAGGTGCCTGTACGAACCGCACCACCACGGGTGCTCCCACGATGGAATCGAGTTCGGCACCGCCTACATCGATGTTCACAGCGATCTTGCTGCCGGATGTCAGATCGCTGCTGGATAGGCGAGGCAGCTCTCGGATTTGCGCATCATCTATGCTGCCGCCATTTGGCAACTCAACGAGAACGCGCGCTCCCTGATAAAGCCGCAGGGCCTGTTCATAATCGACCATCGCCACAACATGCGGCTTGACGTTCTGCATGCTCAGCGACAGCAGTTGCTCCCCGGCGCGGACCTGGCTGTCAAGCGCGGCTCCGACATCCTGCACGACACAATCACAACGCGAAAATACGGTGACGCTTTGGCCATTCGTAGCTGGCAGGATCGTGGCGACGGGTTCACCGGCCTTGACGGCGCCGTGCGTCACAATATTCGTCACGACACCGTCAGCGGGAGAAGTGATGGACGAGGAGTTGATTGCCACCAAGGATTCTTCAGCACGGAATGTCCAAAGGCGATCATAGAGAGCGCTCCAAAGGAACATCAGCAACACGATCCCGGCGCAAGCGGTTGCACATATGCGAATTGCACGGGCCGCCGTGGTCTTGAACCGCTGACGCGGCGTCAAAGCCACCGGAGGCGTTTCTTTCTTTCGATTGCGTGGCTCGATCATCCGGCTGGAGAAATCGATCACCTCATTGCCCGCAACCAGATCGCCATTGATGTAAGCGTCTCTGATATAGCGAAAAAATCGCAGATTTGCCTCTGTCGGTGCGACATACTGAAGACCGGTCCGCCCCTTGACCGTATCGCAGTACCTCACTTGGGCCATCTGTTTGATGGAGATGACAAAATCGTCAAAGGGAAATTCTAGTTCGATGGGAAAACTCTGGAACTCGGGAAGTACGGTCCTGCCTGTCGCGACGCCAGCGCCGCCCACCGACCAGTCAAAGCAACTGTAACGATAGCCATCGATAATGCACTTCAGCGGGAGCTTGTAGCGTTGGTGCTGACGCTGTGCATCCGCTTCGAAGGTAACGACATTGATACTCATGTGCACGACCTCAATTTGACGAGTTCAGTCCGTAAGCCATTGCAAAGGTTGTCAGTTCGGGAATTTTCAGCTGCCCCAGGAGGACTGCCACGAAGGTTACGAAACAGGCGAGCGCAGTCACATGCAGCGTCGTCGACGCCATCTCGCGGCCAAAAGCCTGAAGCCGCGTCCGGTTGTCGGCGAGCGTGGTTTTCTGCCGCGTCCATTTCTGTTTGTTGAGATGAAAGAAAATGTAGGTCTTCACCAGTGATCCGTAGATCTGGTTGAAGTAGATGAAGAACGGGTAGAAGGCCGAAACGCGTGCGCGGGAATTGAACAGCATAAGCGCCTGCAGGTAACGCGTGATCAGGATCCACAGAAGATAAACGAGAAACGCAGCAGGCGTCTCAAAGGTGCCGACGAGAAGGACCATGACCAAGCCGGCCAACGACGTCCACATCGATATCCGCTGATCGAAAATCGTCCACCACGTGAAAACGCCGATTCTGGACGGCCCAAGTGCCAGCGCCCGACCATTGGTGCGCAGCATGTTACCGAACCATCGCACCATCAGTTGCGTTGCGGCTGGCAGGAAGCGCTCCGATGGTGGCTCCTCCACCGTCGCGACGACGACGTCGGGGATGTAAAGCATCCGGTAGCCGTTGCGGAGCAACCAAAACCAGCTGGACTTGTCGTCCCCGGTCAGAAATTTCAACCGCCCGAAACGCCAGTGATCCAGGTAATCGGCCTCGACCTGGTTGATGAAATCCGGATTGCAGATGATCGAGGCACGGAACATCGACATCCGCCCGGTCAGCGTCAGCACTTTCCGGGAGAGGCCGTTCGAAGACATCAATATATGTCGTTGGGCGAAACGCAGGCTGTACCAGATATGAAACTTCGCCCTGCCGTGGACGTGCGAGATTTCATCGGTCGTCAGCGCGCCGACCTTCCGATCAGCCTTGAAGAACCCGGCGCATTTTTTCACCAGATCGACAGGAACGATGGAATCACCGTCTATGACGGCGACAACATCTTCAGGTCCCGGCTCCTGTCTGGAGATCGTCCGGAACGCGTAGGCCAGCGCATCCCGCTTGCCACTGCCATCGATACGCGTGATGATCAACCGCACACCAGCATGTTCGGCCCGCGTCAACCGATATAACTGCTGCACAAGACGCTGGTCCGCCATTTCGACGATGGAAGCTACGACGGTCGCGCCACCGGACGACTGTTTCGCCGCCTCGAAAACGGCGCGGTATACTGAAGCGGTCGTATCGCCATCGATACGAAAACTGGTGACGAGAAAATAGACGTGCGCGCTTTGATCCGCCTTCACATGGGCATCCGCTTCCCGGCGCATTTTCGGGAACACCACGGACCGATAGATGTTCGAGCGAACGAAGTGCGTGAGGCCCCAGCCATAACGCCACACTGCCAGAAACCCCAAGCCAAGGAGCATTCCGGAATGAGCATGGGCAAGATCATCGGTCGGCACCACGAGAGCGGCACAGAGCACTAGGCCAATATAGAGAAGATGTGCCTCGATGCCTTCGCTCCAGGCGAGCAGCGCGGGAGCCGTTCTTGACGCATCAACACCTGCGCGCGATGTCGATAGACGCGCTATCGGCGCCGCCGTCCGACCATCCCCTTCCAGCCGCTGCTTTTCCGTCATACGCATACGCCTCAACCATCATGTCATTGCATTGCGAGATCCAGTGCCATCCCGCCTCGCACCGATATCAAGGTTCGACCGGCTTCCCGAGGAACCCTATCGACCATCGATCACCAGCACAGGCCGTGATAAATCATGCTCTTGTTGTCGGGCATTTCGATGCGGGCGAGATCGATCACGGTGACCGGCTTTCCTGCTGCCTCAATGGCGTCTTTCAGACCGGGGTACTTGTTTCCGATCACGATGACCGCAGACGCCGCTATGACCTCTTTGATACTGTCCCTGAGCAACGGCGCGATGTGCTTCAGGAAATTCCGACCGCCCTCGGCGTCCCTAGCGACATTTGGGTCGTAGACGGCGATATCCTTGCCCTTGCCGAGAAACGCCTCGACCAGTTCCAGCATCGGGCTTTCTCTGAGATCGTCGGTATCCGCCTTGAAGGTGATGCCGATGAAGCCGATCTTTTCATGCCCGGCCGACTCCACCAGCGCCCGCGCATGGTTGATCTGCAATGTGTTGGCCACCCGCATCGCATCGAGGACCGGTGTCGGCACGTTCAGCATTCGGCCAAGCGCCGTCAGCGCCCGCAGATCCTTGGGAAGGCAAGACCCGCCGTAGGCGAAACCCGGCTTCATGTAGGCCCTGGATATGTTGAGACGCGTATCGGCGCAAAGAACGTCCATCACAACATGGCTGTCAATGTCTTTGGCCTTGCAAATATTGCCAATCTCATTGGAGAAGCTGATCTTTACCGCGTGCCAGCAATTGTTTGCATACTTGACGATCTCGGCGCAGCGCAGCGGCACCACGTGTGGCGTCACCCCGATATGAGACACGAGTGCCTTCAGCGCATCTATCGAGCGCGTATCGTCTTCATACTGTCCGAAGACGATGGCGCCCGGCTTGTAGTAGTCCGCGATGGCAGTGCTTTCACGGAGAAATTCCGGATAGTAGGCAACACCGAAATCACGCCCGGCGACCTTCCCTGAAAATCTTTCCAGCACTGGTATGACGAGCTCTTCCGTCGTTCCAGGCAGGATTGTTGATCGCATGACGACGATGTGGAAGGCGGCCTTTTGCCGCAACGCCTTGCCGATATCCTCGCAGACCTGGCGAACGTGATCGGTGTTTAGCGTACCATCGGCAAGGCTTGGCGTGCCGACGCAGCAGAAGCTGATATCGGTGGCATTGAGAGCCTCCGAGGCCGAATGGGTCGCGGTCAGCAGATCCGTCTTGTGTGCGTGAGAAAGAAGTTCGGAAAGACCGGGTTCGACGATTGGCGCCTGACCTTGGGCAAGGCGTTCCACTTTGAACCGATCGGGATCAACGGCAACGACCGGAAAGCCATCGTGACTGAGACATGCCGCCGAGACGCACCCTACGTAGCCGGCGCCAAAGACACTAACGCGATAGTCGCGTAGTTCCGGCTCGATTGCCGGATAGAAATTATCAAGTATCGCAACGTTTCTGCTTGATGCAAGGCTTGCGGAATTAAGTTCAATTTCCATTCCTACCCCCGTCTGCGCACAGTTTAAACTTGCGACAACACAATGTGTGTCGACGACTACGCTTGCAGTTTAATAAATCCCCCCACGGGCTGTATTTCATATTTAATTTTTATTAGCGTTATTTAATGCTAAGCGCAAAAATCAAGGCTTGCAATAGTCAAAAGTTAACCAATACAAACACAACGCAATTTCAATTTTTTGTTGCAATAAAAATCGACTAATCCGGAAAAATTAAAATTTTATACTACTGTCTTATAGGCAAAATCCGCGAACAAACTGCGTTTCATTGATTTTATATTTCGAGAAATTCTTGATAGGTCGGCATTTTATAATTGATGGCAAATGACGTTGTGCTTTTACTTTTAGCAGTCCCGCTCCAGGTTTTGCAAACTTGGCCGGGCATTTCCCATCTACAACCTGGCTTGTCGCATCGCAGCGGCTCCAAAACGGGCGGTTCAAGTTCGCACAGTAGAGATCACAACGCGGCAAGCCGGCGACGGGCAATAACAAGGCGTCGCTCCCACCAAACGAGAGCAAGACTCGACGATACGATGATCAAGGCGCCGGCAACCACGTTGACCGTTGGAACTTCCGACCAGATCAAATAGCCATAAAGAAATGCCCAGACCAAGCCGCTGTACTCAATCGGAGCGAGCGTTGATGCGGGCGCATGTCGAAATCCTTCATAGAGCAGATACTGACCGAGAGCAGATATCACCCCAAGCCCAAGCATCAAGCTCCACCCCGCGAGATCCGGCATCTTCCATACCCATGGCAATGTCGCCCCACAGGCGATCGCAAACAAAACGCCCGTTGCCAGCATCTGGTTCAAGGTGCTTTCGCTACGGCTGACGAGACGAACCAACACCGTGCTCCACGCCCAGCAGAAACCAGCAAAGAGAACCATGACTGCCGGCACCAAGCTCGGCGTTTCGGTTGGATTGGCTGCCAGCATCACGCCGATGAAGCCGGCAATGCAGGCAAACCAGCGCATCGGGCTCACATTCTCCTTCAAGACAAGAATTGAGAGGAAGATGACGATGATGGGCGCCGAAAAATACATGGTTGTAATCTCCGCGAGCCCAAGATGTCGCGCTGCCGAGTAGAACGCCATCCACGCCGCCAGCATGAGCGCGGCGCGCAGCAGCAGCGAACGTCTGTGCGCGCTTTTTAAGATCGACGGATGCTTTAGGCGCCGAACCAGGAAGCCTGCTACCACAAGTATGACCACGCTGCGGATGAACAGAACTTGCGGCACTGAATAATCCGCAACCAGCCATTTAACGATCGCATCCTGGATCGCGAACAACGAATAACCCGAGCAGGATAAGGCAATCCCGACAAGCGGGTTCGACACGTGATCAGATGAACTGGAAGACATTGCGGTGCCTGCAGGAGGGCATGAACGATTTCGACGACCTAGCAAGAAGCGGGTGTCAGGACAATGAGAACATTGAGCTTCGACATGTTTTTCGCTGGGTCGCCCCGTTCCGCTTTATCGGCATCTTGCTGCCGGCCGGAATATTGCACCGAAGCGCAAATCGTAGTGCTATCAACAGCGGAAGCTTTTCGGCCGGAGATACCATGTGACTGACCAACATACCTCACTGCTACATTCCATACTTTCCCGGGCACTCTGGCCTGCACTCTTTACCATGGGACTGGCCGGCGCAGGCATGGCCTTCCGAAGCAACGCCCCCCTGCTTTGGTTCAACGCGGTCTACTTGGCCGTTGTGGTCGCAATCGCTTGCTTCGAGCGTGCGATGCCATTCGAGAAAAAATGGCTGCGGGCCGATGGAGAAACGCTGAACGATGTGGCCCACACGCTTTTGAACAAGGGCGGCGTCCAGATCGCAGCGGCTTTGGGTGCGACGGCCCCAATGGCCGTCGCGACTGTCGCCCATCCCATGATCAAGGATATCGGCGATATTTGGCCACATGGTTGGCCGGTGGCTCTTCAGGTTGCTCTGGCCCTGATCATTGCTGAGCTGGGTCTTTATGTCGCTCACAGGGCGTCGCACGAGATCATGCTGTTATGGCGGTTTCACGCCCTGCATCACAGCGTCCAACGGCTCTGGGTGGTCAACACCGGCCGGTTTCACCTCATCGACTCCCTGTTCAAAATCGCGCTGAGCCAGATCCCACTTTATTTAATGGGAGCGCCCCTTTCGGTATTTCTCTGGATCGGCGCAGTCACCGCGTTTATCGGCCTGCTAACCCATTGCAACATCGATGTGCAAACAGGTCCGCTCGATCTGATATTCAGCACTCCGCGTCTTCACCGGTGGCATCATTCGCGCGTTTTGGCAGAGGGAAACACCAATTATGGTGAAAACCTCGTTCTGTGGGATCAGGTTTTCGGGACCTATTTTAATCCCGACCGCCGGCCGCCGGCCGCCATCGGCATCAGTGGGCGCGTTGCGGATAGTTTCTTGGGACAACTGCTGCAGCCGTTTTCGTCGCGCGGTTTTCGGCAGATAATGGGCAGACGCGCGCATGCCGAAGAACAAGCTTCGACAAATCGTCGGAAATCGAATTGAAGCTGAGTGCAGTTCTTCTTCGCAAGCGCGCCAAGGCGTGTCCTCGCGGGTAAGCAGCGCAAGAAGATGCGCGGGTGTATATCTCACCGACAGCTGCCAGCCCCGCCGAATACGTCCGGCGGACTACGATCGATCAGCGGAAGCGATGCTCTTTTCCCTCGACCGGCGATGCAAATAGAACTTGCCCAACGGTTATCGGGCGGTCGCCATCGGTCCTCACCACGAGGGATCTCAACTCCTCCACATCCAAAAAGACAATGGTGTCCGCCCCAAGCCGCTCGACATGTTTGACCGCTCCGCGCCATTTCCCGCTGTCTTCGGACAGCGAGATATGTTCTGGGCGGATGCCATATGTCGTGCATCCTTCTTTCTCGGCCACGTTGGCTTCATACAAGTTCATTTTCGGTGACCCTATAAAGCCGGCAACGAACGGGGTGGCAGGGCTATTATAGAGTGTCATCGGAGTGCCGACCTGTTCTATGTTCCCGGCATTCAGTACAACGATCTTGTCTGCCATGGTCATTGCTTCAACCTGGTCATGGGTGACATAGATCATGGTCGCTCCGAGCTTGGCATGCAATTCGGTCAGCTCGAGGCGCATTTGCGAACGCAAGGATGCGTCGAGGTTGGACAGAGGCTCGTCGAATAGGAAAACCTGCGGGTTTCGGATGATCGCACGCCCAATTGCAACGCGCTGACGCTGCCCACCGGAGAGCGCTTTGGGCTTTCGGTCCAGCAGGTGCGACAGCTGAAGAATGTCCGCGGTTTGTTTGACTTTCTCCGCTATCTCGGCTTTCGGCCGCTTTGCAAGTGACAACCCGAAGCCGATATTTTCGCCGACTGTCAAATGCGGATAGAGCGCATATGACTGGAACACCATCGCAATGCCCCGTTGAGATGGCTCGGCGTCGGTAACGTCTTTTCCACCGATCACGATCTTCCCCGATGTCGACGTCTCAAGCCCCGAGATAATCCTCAAAAGTGTGGACTTCCCACATCCCGACGGGCCGACGAACACGCAGAACTCGCCCGCGGCGACAGTCAGATCAACGCCTTTGATCACATCCAAACTGCCAAAGCTTTTGCGGATGTCCTGAAGAGCGACGCTTGTCATGATCTATCCCTTCACGGCACCGGCAGTCATGCCTGCCACGATCTGCCGATTGAAAAATATGAAAACGATGAGGGGTGGAATGGTGACCAAAAGGATATTCATGAACAGCAGGTTGAATTGCGTCTGAAACTGCCCCTGGAAGTTATAAAGCGTGAGTTGGACGGTGACATTTTCCCGCCCCGGCAAATAGTAGAGCGGGTTCGTGAAGTCGTTGAATATCGCGATGGACTGTACGACGATTACCGTAACCGTGACGGGCTTTAGCAATGGCAAGACGACACGGAAGAATATCTGCAGGGGTTTTGCGCCGTCGATGATAGCCGCTTCGTCGAGATCGCGGGGAATCGTTGCGATAAAACTGCGAAACAACAGCACCGTGAAGGCCAGCCCATACGCAACCTGAATCAAGATCATGCCCGTGAGCGACTTGAAGAGCCCGAGGTACTGCAGCACCCAGATCGTCGGGACGACAGCCGGTGGGATCATGAGGCCGGCCAAAACGCAGCCGTAGATCAGCGCATTCCATCGCGAGCGGCGTCGTTGGAGGATGTAGCCTACCATTGCTCCGAAAAGCACCAAGAGCGTGACGGCAACGACCGTGATGACGGTGGAGTTGAAATAAGCCAGCAGGAGCATGTAGTTGCGGGCCTGCACGACATCCAGAAAGTTCCGGGTCAGTTGCCATTGCGATGGCCAACTGAATGTCAGCGTAGCCGCGTCCTGCTTTGTCTTGGCAGCGGTTATGAAGATGAAAAGAAAGGGCAGCACAAAGATGATGCCTGATGCAACGAGCGCCGAAATTCCCGTGTAAAGCTGGCGGCGGGTCAAATCTCCACCTCCTTGCGATTGAACCAGGCTGTAAGCGGCAATACGATCAAGCCGATCAAGACAAAAAGGATAACGTTGCCCGCGGTGGATAGGCCATAGAAGCCTGCCTGGTATTGCTTGTAGATGACGCTTGCCAGTACATCCGAGGAAAAGCCGGGGCCGCCTTTTGTCATCGCCCAAATCAGGTCGAAGCTGCGAAGTCCTCCAATGAGCGACAACGTCACGACGGTTACCGTTGCTGGCTTGACCAGCGGGACCGTCACCCGGAAGAACAGCTGGCGGCGGGTCGCGCCGTCGATTCTCGCTGCTTCGTAGTAATCCGGACTAATTGACGCGAGACCTGCGATGTAGATCACGGTTGCAAGCCCGATCCCTTTCCACAGGTCGACAAAGACAATGGAATAGAGAGCGAGGCCGGGATCTGTGAGCCAGCCGGGGCCGTGCAATCCTATCGCGGCAAGCGACACGTTGATCAAGCCCCGGGTGGGGTGCATCAACACGGAAAACGTGATGCCGACTCCGATCGTCGAGACGAGCACGGGAAAGAACATGACCGTTCGAAGCAGGCCCTGGCCCCAAATTCCGGAGGTGAGCAAGACGGCAAGAAGCAAGCCGAGGACCGTTTTCGTGCCCGACGTCAGCACCGCATAGATAATAGTGTTGACGAGCCCCTGAACCAGAAAAGGCTCGCGGAAGAATTGTCGATAGTTTTCCAGGCCGATAAACTCGGTCGTGAAGAGGTCCCAGCGCGTAAGGCTGAACCAGAAGGAAGCGAAGGTTGGCGCCAGAAACAAAACGGTGAAGACCACCGCCGCTGGCAGCACGAACCAGTAGGGATAGGGCGACTTGCGCGTCATGGAGGATACCTTAAAGCGTCCTCCACCTGGAAGGCTACCAGATGGAGGACCGGCTGGGAGGTTACCAGTTGGGCAGCCCGAGCTGCTTAGCCTGTTTTCCGACATCCTGATCGTAGAGAACAGCAGCGTCCTTCGCGGACCGTATGCCAGTCCCGACCTCAACGGTAATCTGCTCAAGTGCAGGACCTTTGACGGGGGAAAGGAACTCCAGCGCCGGACCAGTGCGGCCTTCCGTTTCAAAGTACGGCAACATGTCCGCGACGACTGGAGGAATGTCCTTGGGAAGCTCGCAACCCTTGACCAGATAGGGCCCCGACGGGACTGCTTTTGCCATCAGTTCGCAGGCCTCTTTGGATGCAATGAAGTCGAGGAATTTTTTTGCTTCCTCGGCGTTCGGAGACTTCGCGGAGACGTAGAGCGCGGCAGGCATCCAGATCGTCAATCCGTTTTTCGAAGGGTCGTTGCCCGGTTGGGCAAAGAAACCGAGGTCTTTCAAGCTGTCGGGAAAGTTCTGCTGCACGTTTCCAATACCAAACGTGAGATTTGGATAGTGCGCAGCCTCTCCAGTTGCGACCATTCGCATGCCGTCATCGAAGGTTGCGGCACCGAAATCAGGATTGAGCAGCCCGGCTTTTGCAACTTCCTCAAGATGCTCGAAGCCTCTCAAGGCCGCTGGCGTGTTGGCGTATTTAACTTTGTTCGCAGTGTAATCCGCGGCAAAGGTCGGCACCTCGGTCTGGACGTTGAAGAAGTCCGCAAGCACAAAGAGCTGCGAGGTCCATGTCGTGCCGTACGTCTGCGCGACGGCGACCTTGCCTGCGGCTTTGACTTTCTCGTTGTTTGCCATGAACTCCGCCCAGGTCTTAGGCGGGGTCAAGCCCAATTCCGCATAGATTTTGCGGTTATAGAAAATACCTCCCCCCATCGCGGGGCCAAAAGGGATACCCCGGACGTGGCCGTCTGAGCTCGTGACGACCTTCTTGAAGGTGTCAAGAATTCCGGCTTCCGACGCGAGACCCGAAAGATCGGCCATCGTCTCCTGTGGTTTCAGTGCCTGGAAAAGCGACCCGGTGTTGTACTGGAACACGTCAGCCATCTCGCCGGTGGCCAGACGCGTCTTGACGATATTGTCACCTTCGGAACCACCGGCTCTCTGCTCGACGTCGAAAGTCACCTCAGGATGCTTCTCGCTGTAGGCTTTGGAGACTGCGTCAAATGACGCGATCGTTTCCGGATTGGTGTCTATCAGCACGCTTAGTGTCACGTCCGCGTGAGCTGCACTGGCCAGGAGCGACGTCAAAGTCGCCGCGAATATGCTGCACTTCGTCATTCTCATGTTCACTTCCTCCCGTTGAAACTAGAATGATTATGATCCGGTTCGCCTGATGCCGCTGGGCAGCAGGCCAGTTCGCTAGACGGTGTAGGTGATGCTGTGCTCTCCCTCTCCCAACCTCAGTTCTTCACCCGGATTGATGGTCTTTCCGTCTGCCGTCAGTGACTTGCGGGACGCACTTCCCTTGATGCGCGCGGTGACTCCATCGGGCAGAGCCAAGCGGCAGGTGACATTTAGACCTTCCAAAGTCCAACTCGTCTCGATGCGCCCGTAACGGGTGTCGTGCCAAGCCGAAACGGGCGACAACGCAGGAAGGATCGCGGGATCAAAGTCGATTTCCTCGAAGCCCGGCTTGTCTTCAACGGGTTTGATCCCCGCTACGTCCTCGAATAGCCATTGGCAGACCGCGCCATAAGCATAGTGGTTGTAGCTGTTCATATCAGGATCGTATATCGACCCATCCTCCGCCAAGGCGTCCCACCGCTCCCATATCGATGTGGCGCCTCTTTCGACCTGATAAAGCCAGCCGGGCACCTTTCGGTTCAAGAACATCTTCTCTGCGAGATCCAGCATTCCCAAACGCGTCAGCGCCGGCAGTAGCGCGGGCGTTCCAATGAAGCCGGTGCCGATCACGCCGTCCGTTTCTTCCGAAACGCGGCGGAAGTACTCGCGGCCTGCAGCGTCAAACTCTGGGGGCACAAGACCATAGAGGAAGGCAAGCGCCCACGAAGTCTGATCGTTATGCGCGATCCGACCCGACGGTGAAAAGAACTCGGTCTTGAAAGCCGCGCGTATTTGCTGGGCTCTGTCGCCGAGTTTTGCTGCCTCCGCCGTCTTGCCAAGTATCCCAGCGATTTTAGAGGCCAATTCGGTGGAGATGAAGTGATAAAGCGTCGCCGCGCAGTCGTCGGCAACAGTAGGACGAGGTTTCCGGTTGTCACCAACCGGCTGAAGCCAGTCGCCAAACGTGAAGCCGTGATCTCCCCAAACCGCGGGTGGGCGGATGATGGGGCCATCGGAAATCCCCCACAGGTAATCAAGCCAGCGCAGCATTGCTGGGAAGCATTCATCGAGGACGGAGGGATCACCATAGTGCAGGTAGAGCTGCCACGGGATGATCACGATGGCGTCGCCCCAACCCGTGGACCCTGCCCAATCGCCTCGGCCTTCGATCGGGTAGAGCCTGGTCGGATCCGGCGAGAAGTGCGGCACCGCGCCGTCGGGACGCTGGTCATGCATTACATCGCGCAGGTACTTTTTCAGGAAGGAGCCACTGTCGGCAAGCCAGCAAGCGGTGCCAGCGAAAACCTGCGCATCGCCGGTCCAACCCAGTCTCTCATCGCGTTGAGGGCAATCCGTAGGCACTTCGATGAAGTTAGACCGCTGCGACCATATCGTGTTCTCGACGAGCCTGTTGACCGCCGGGATGCCGGAAGTAAACCCTCCGGCAGCGACAGGAACCGAAGAGATCGGAACCATGGCGACCTCCAGAACCTCCGCTTCTCCGGAAACCGTAATCCGCGCATAGCGAAAGCCCATGAACGTGAACGCCGGAGCGTAGGTCTCCTCACCGCCCCCTGACAACGTGTAGATCAGCTCGGCGCGCGCGCTGCGGTAGTTTCTGTTGTCGAAAAACCGATCGGGGCCAAGAACTTCCGAATGTTCGACGCGGATTGTTGCACCGGATTTGCCGCTTACGCGCAAGCGGATAAAAGCACCTGCATTTTGCCCGAAGTCGTAAACTGTCGAACCGTTCGGCTCGACCCAGATGTCAGCCGGCAAACGCGCGGCAAGCTCTTTGACAGCATTGGTCTCGTGAGGCACCAGCAGTTGCCTGTCGAACTCCAGCACCTCGACACCGTGGCTGTGCTCGGGACGAATGCGCGCGTCGTGGTCCTCGCCATAGTAGATGCCATTTCGCGTGACTGGCGTGAGGCCGCTCTCCCAGGTCGCGTCCGTCTTCAGGATCGTGCCGTTGCCGGAGGTCAGTTCCGCGATCGCCGCAGTCCGGTCACCCCAGCAGTTGAAAATCGGGTTCGATGCCCACATAAGCTGACTGCGATACCAACCGTCACCAAGCCAGATCTCGATGTCATTTTCGCCGTCCACCAAAAGATCGCTGACATCATAGGATTGGTAAGCGATCCGGTCGTCGTAGCAGGTCCACCCAGGCGTCAGAAGGTCATCGCCCACCCGTTTGCCATTGATGAAAGCACGGTAAAGCCCAAGAGCCGAAACGCGCAAAATGGTCCCGGCCGCCACAGCATCAAGCGAGAACTTGCGGGAGACGAAGGTTCCCTGCGTTCCTTGGCCGCCGTCGCTCAGCGGGGCGATCATCGACGCCTGGAATTGAAACCGGGAAACGGCAATGCCGCTGGACACGGCTTCGCCGCCGTCAGAAACAATCTTCATATGAACCTCCCTAACCGCCAATCCTCCAGCGGCAATAGACGTGTATCGTTCTATGTATATCATTCTACATTGTTGATTGCCGCGCAAGGGTTTTTTGCGTATGATTGCGGCGAGCAGCGGATAGAGACACCTTTCGATGAAAAATCAGACAGTTGATGTGACACCCGACCGCGTGACAATCCGGCACGTGGCACATGACGCGGGTGTATCTGTCGCCGCCGTGTCGAAAGTCTTGCGGAATGCCTACGGTGTAAGCGAGGTCCTGAGAACGAAGGTCGAGGCCTCGATCCAGAAGCTGAGCTACCGGCCGTCAATGGCGGCCCGCGGGATGCGCGGACGGACGTTCACCATTGGGATTTTGGTGATCGAGCTGTCCAATCCATTTCTCGCAGGGATCATCGAGGCTGCAAACAACACTCTGCTGGAGAAAGGTTACAAGTCGCTCATCGGAATTGGCCGGTCTGCCAGCCCGATCGAGGCGTCGATGATCGAGTCCATGATCGACAACCATATGGACGGCGTGTTGATCATAGCTCCCAGAATCTCAGGAAAAGTCCTGGAGCGGTATGCCCGTCAAATTCCGATCGCCGTCATCGCCCACCATGAAGACGATGCTCAGACCTACGACACCATCAACTCCGACGACCAGATGGGCGCGCGCCTGGCAGTACAGCACGCGTTGGCCATGGGCTACCGGGACGTAGCAATGTTGGGGTACGATTTGCTGGACTCTCCGGCGACCGTTGTCGCCTTGCAGCGCGAGAAGGGCTATCTGGACGCCGTAAAACAGGCCGGACTGGCTGGTCGGATCATACGATTGCCGCCGGTGGCGACCAATCGTGAGGCAGCGCTGAAAGATTTTCTAACGACCGAGGATCTTCCCCGCGCAGTGTTTGTTTGGTCGGACCTCGACGCGGTGCCTCTAATCAATGCAGCCAAGACATTTGGAATAAGGGTACCGGAAGACCTGGCGATAATAGGTTATGACAATTCACCAATGGCCGCATTGCCGCTTGTAGGCCTGACGAGTGTCGATCAGGATGCTTACAAACTCGGAACGACGGCTGCGGAAGTCCTTCTTTCTCGCGTCGATGGCCGCAAGGATGCGATGCATGTCTTGATCGAACCGCGGATAGAGGCCCGCGACAGCACGAGATAATTTTCGCGCAGGAAGCTACGACTGAGCCGTTTTGGCGGTCTCGCCGCCAGTCAATCCGTCTTTCCGTTTCCACCAATGCTCAGGGCCGGGTCATCGCGCTTGGCGAGCGGATGACGACTTTGGGAGCGGGTCACGCTTGCGGCGCCGATCGCGCGTTCCCATATCGCATGCAAAGGAGACCATATTGTCCGAATTCATAAGCTTTCTCTTCGCAATTTTTGTTCTCAACCCCTTGCAGGCTGATTTGTCTGAACGGCTGCAGGGTGTCCCGGCGACCGACATCGTCCAGTCCGGACAGGCATGCATCGCGGTGGAGGGTCCAAGACTTCTGCAGCGCGCCCAGGACAACTGGGGCTGGGCTGCGTCACACGCGATAGGAGTGAGCCTGGGTTACGTGGAGCCGGTGAGCATCCTGTCTGGCGATAACGAGCACTGCAACAGGATCGTCGGGCTGCTCAAACAGAACGAGATGGAGACTGAGGGTTAAGCGCCACGGTCGAACGACCACGCAATTCACTCTACAGATTCGCTTCGAGGCGGCGCGTGAAAGGTAGCTAGACGTGAAGACCGCCTTGCCGCTTATCATCACCGCGCGTATCGCCCTTCGTGACTTGGCGCCACTCGACGATTTGCGCCGGCTGCACTTTCCACCGGATCGCAATTTCCTTCGCGCCCACCTGACGATGTTCCACCGTTTGCCCGGCGAATATCGCGACCGTATCATCGACCAGTTGTCAGTCGTCGCAGAACAGACGGCGGAGATTTCCGCACACGTCAGTGGTGTGCGGCACCTCGGTGCCGGCGTTGCATTCGCGATATGCAGTCCTGAGCTCCAGGATATCAGGTCCAGCCTGAAAAGGACATTCATGGCATGGCTAACATCCCAGGACATGCGTGCCTGGGCGCCTCATGTCACCATTCAGAACAAGGCGACCAAGGCAGCAGCGGATCGGCTCTACAAAGAGTTGGGCGATCAGTTTATCCCATATGGGATCACGATCATTGGTCTGGACCTTTGGCGTTACCTCGGTGGCCCCTGGCAACACGAACGAACAGTTGATTTCGGTGCGACGGCTTAAGCGGGAGCAAGATTGGCCCGGCCTTTGCCAATCCACATCCTTTTTATCCTATCGTTGCCCGAAGAACGGCGTAGCCACCATGTTGAGCAGCGCTGGCTTCACTTAGGCCTAGTTGCGGCTTTTCAAACCACAATCCGGATGGCCCCACAGCTGCCGATGTTGCCGGCGCTCATGTGTAAGGTTTTGCCTTCCGAGACTTTCGCTTCAGGAACTAGATCGAGCTCACGAACACACCAAGGAACAAGAACTGATCTGGTTTGTCCGTTTTTTGTACGAACGATCGTATTTTTTCTTGCCTTTTATATACGATCGTTCGTAAATTGCAAAAGAGATAGATTGGAGACGAGCGTGGGACGAACCCGACGGATTATGAAGGACGACATTCTTGATGCGGCAGAGCGGGTGGTGGTGAAGCTTGGCGCCTCCGGCCTTTCGATCGACGCCGTCGCCCAGGAAGCGGGGGTAAGCAAATCCACTGTTGTCTACGACCACAAATCGAAGGGCGCGCTTCTTGAAGCACTGATTGACCGCCGTCTCTCCCAGGAAATGGAGCGACAGGCACAGTTGGTGCAAGATGCGGCGGACACCCCTCATCCGGAACTCTTCGGCCGGATCAAGTCTGCCGAAAGGGTCGTGGACGAAGCAGAACGGGCTGTGGCGATGGCGATCAGCGCATCGGTTTCACACGAAGAAAAGCTTCAGCAGCAGATGCGCGACTGGACTTTGGCCGACCTGAAAGCGATGGCTGGGGGGTCCCGCCCACAGGCTGCATTGATGGCGTATCTGGCGCTGTCCGGCTTCTATTGCACCGAACTTTTTGGCTTTCATCAGTGGAGCCAAACCGAGCGATCCGACATTCTTGAGGGTGTGAGAACGATCTACGGATCCTATCCCGACAAGTAACAGTCGCCCCAACGGTTTCAACCATATCCAAGGAAATGACATGCACCGCAGCAATAAAATGCCGCGCCTGAAGGCGTGCCTGATTGCCACATCGATCCTGGCGCTGAACGCGACCTCTTCCGTCGCGCAGGAAAGTGGCGGAATGCCACCGGCGGCGGTTGGCGTCGTCGATCTAAAATCTCATGCCGTTCCCGTCGTCAGCGAACTCCCTGGCCGCGTGGCCGCGACCCGCGTTTCGGAAGTTCGTGCGCGGGTCTCCGGCATCCTCCAGGAGCGTGTGTTCGAGCAGGGAACGCTAGTCAGACAGGGGGATGTTCTCTATCGCATCGATCCCCGGCTATTCCGGGTACGGGTCTCCAGCGCCGAGGCATCTTTGCGCCGGGCGGAGGCCACCCGTTCCAACGCTCAGGTTCAGGTGGATCGACAGAAAACGCTGCGCGACAAGAACGTCGCGACTGGCGTCGATTTCGACACGGCGGCCGTAAACCTGGCACAGGCCGACGCGGACGTGTCTCTGGCGCACGCAGCGCTAGACGAGGCGAAGATCAATCTTGAGTACACAGAGGTCCGGGCGCCGATTACCGGCATTATTGGTGGCGCGCTCGTCACTGAAGGCGCACTCGTAACAGCGGACGGCACCTCCAACCTGGCGCTTATCCAGCAAATCAATCCGGCATACGCCGATTTTACACAATCTGCTCAGGACCTCCTCGCACTGAAGCGGGCGGTGACCGAGGGAAAACTCGCCAGCCCCGCTCCCGGTCAGGCAAGCGTCGAACTCGTTTTTGACGGTGGCGCAGTCTACGAGGAGAGGGGCAAGTTGCTGTTCTCAAGCGCAAATGTCGATTCCAGCACTGGCCAAGTGACGCTTCGAGCGGAGTTTCCCAATCCCAATGGCGACCTGCTTCCGGGAATGTATGTTCGCGTTCGTGTCGCGCAAGCCGTGAGACAGGACGCGATCACCGTGCCGCAGCGCGCTGTGCTTCGCACGCAGGACGGCAAGGCCCATGTCTACGTCGTCGAGGCGAACGACATCGCCAAGGTCCGCGACGTCGAGCTCGGACAGGCGCTCGGTCAGGAGTGGGTGGTCGAAAAAGGCCTCAACAATGGCGACAGGGTCGTTGTCGACGGCGTTCAGAAGGTGCAGCCGGACGCCAAAGTCGCGCCGGAGCCGTGGACACCCAGCGAAAAACCAACGTCTGGTGGAGAGACCGCTCCCTCCTCCAAGGCCAAGTAGGGGTAGATCATGGCACAGTTCTTTATCGGCAGGCCTATCCTGGCCTGGGTCTTTGCTCTGTTCATCTCCATTGCGGGCATCATCGCCCTCCCCTTCCTGCCGATCGCGCAGTATCCGAAGGTCGCTCCTCCGCAACTCAGCATCTCGACCGCCTATCCCGGCGCATCGCCGCAGGAAATCTATCAGGGCGTAACCCGCCTGATTGAAGAAGAGCTCAATGGCGTCAGCGGCATGATGTACTTCGAGTCGACGTCTGACACGTCGGGGGCAGTCAGTATCAACGCCACCTTCGAGGCGGGCACCGATATCGATCAGGGCTCGGTGGACGTTCAAAATGCCATCCGTCGCGTCGAGTCTCGCCTTCCGTCCGCGGTGACGTCACAGGGCGTCACGGTAGAAGAGGCCGCCTCCGGCTTCCTGATGATGGTCACCTTGACATCGACCGACGGCAGGCTCGACGAGGTCGCCCTCGGAGATTACCTGAACCGCAACGTGCTCGGCGAAATTCGTCGCATCGACGGCGTCGGGCGTGCCCAGATGTTTGCCGCCCAACGCGCTATGCGTGTTTGGATTGATCCAGACAAACTGGTCGGCTTGAATCTGACGGCGGCAGACGTCAATGCCGCCATTACCGCACAGAACGCGCAGGTCGCCGCCGGTCAGATCGGTGCCGCCCCCAACCCCGTCAGCCAGGATTTGACCGCGACGGTGCTCGTGCAGGGCCAGCTCAGCGACCCTAAGGCGTTCGGCGATATCATCCTTCGTGCCAATCCGGATGGAAGCGCCGTTCTTTTGAAGGATGTCGCGCGGATCGAACTCGGAGCGGAGAACTACAACTTCACCAGCCGGCTGAACGGTCAGCCGAGTGCTGCCGTCGGCATACAGTTGTCCGCGACGGGCAATGCCGTTGCGACATCCACCGCCGTGAAGGCGAAGATGGACGAACTGTCGCGCTTCTTCCCCAAAGGCGTTGAATACGCCACGCCTTATGACACCAGCCCGTTCGTCTCCGCATCGATCGAAAAAGTGCTGCACACGCTGATCGAGGCGGTGGTGCTCGTGTTCATCGTGATGTTCGTCTTCCTGCAGAACTTCCGTTATACCGTCATACCGACACTCGTCGTCCCCGTTGCCTTGCTGGGCACCTGCGCGATCATGTTTGCGACCGGATTTTCCATCAACGTGCTGACCATGTTCGCAATGGTCCTCGCTATCGGCATCCTGGTGGATGACGCCATTGTGGTCGTCGAGAACGTCGAACGTATCATGGCTGAAGAAGGCCTGTCGCCGAAGGCGGCGACACGAAAAGCCATGAGCCAGATCACCGGAGCAATCCTCGGAATCACGCTCGTGCTCTCTTGTGTGTTTATCCCCATGGCCTTTTTCCCCGGCTCGACGGGTATCATCTACCGCCAGTTTTCGTTGACGATGGTCGTCTCGATCCTGTTCTCGGCGTTCCTGGCGCTATCACTTACCCCTGCCCTGTGTGCGACCTTCCTCAAGCCGATCACAAAAGGCCATCATGAAAAGAGGGGACCTGCCGGCTGGTTCAATCGCAAGTTCGATGGCTTGACCAGTGGCTACGCCAGGATCACGCTCGGGATGGCCCGCCGTGCCGGACGAATGATGATCGTCTATCTCGCGCTCGTCATCGGTCTTGGCTACCTTTTTATCAACCTGCCATCCGCTTTCGTGCCGGCGGAAGACCAAGGCAACCTGCTCGTTGACATTCAGGGACCGCCGGAAGCGAGCGCCAACCGTACGCAGGCATCGGTCGAGCAGATCGAGAAAATTTTCAGGACTGAGCCCGGCGTAAAGGATGTCATTGCCATTCAAGGGTTCAGCTTCTCCGGAAGTGGCGCCAACGCGGCGTTGATGTTCGTGACGCTCAAGGACTGGAAGGAACGCGGTGACGGCAATTCCGCGCAAGATATCGCCGACCGCGTGAACATGCAGCTCTTCGGCTTGAAGGACGCAACCAGTTTTGCGCTGTCTCCTCCGGCGATCGAAGGCTTTGGAGCGACCGGTGGCTTCTCGTTCCGTCTCCAGGATAGGAATGGCGTTGGTCAGCTCGCTTTGTCCGCAGCTGGAGCAGAGCTGATGGCCAAGGCAAGCCAGAATCCCGTGTTGACGGGCATGCGCGTAGAGGGGCTCCCTGATGCGGCGCAGGTCCTGTTGGTCATCGATCGCGAGAAGGCGAACACGTTCGGCATTACCTTCGCCGACATCAACAACACCATCACGGCAAACCTCGGTTCGTCATACATCAACGACTTCCCGAATGCGGGGCGAATGCAGCGTGTGATCGTCCAGGCGCAAGATCAGAGCCGCCTTCAGGTCGAAGACCTGTTGAAGCTCAACGTCCGCAACGCCAGCGGCGGCATGGTTCCGCTTTCATCTTTCGCTATCGCTCAGTGGCAGAAAGGCTCGCCGCAGATCGTTGGCTACAACGGCTACCCAACCGTGCGTATCGCGGGTGAGCCAGCACCGGGCAACTCCTCGGGCGCTGCGATCGCTGAAATGGAACGTTTGGCGGCCGAAATGCCGGATGGCATCGGCTTTGAGTGGACAGGGCAGTCTCTGGAGGAGATCAAGTCCGGCTCGCAAGCGCCGTTCCTCTTCGGCATCAGCCTGCTCTTCGTCTTTCTGCTGCTGGCGGGCCTCTACGAGAGCTGGTCAATTCCTCTATCCGTGATGCTCGTCGTGCCGCTGGGTGTCATCGGCTGCGTGCTCGCGGTTATGGCAGCGGGCATGCCGAACGACATCTACTTCAAGGTGGGTCTTATTGCGATCATCGGGTTGTCGGCGAAGAATGCGATCCTGATCATCGAGTTTGCCAAGGACAATTACGCCGAGGGCAAACCGTTGCTCGAATCGGCTATCGAAGCCGCGAGGCTTCGATTCCGACCGATCATCATGACCTCGCTCGCATTTACCCTCGGTGTCGTACCGCTGGCCATCGCCTCCGGAGCCAGTGCCGCCAGCCAGAACGCCATTGGCACCGCCGTTCTCGGCGGCATGATTTCGGCAACACTTCTGGCTGTCTTTTTCGTGCCAGCCTTCTTCGTGTTCGTTCTGAAGCTTTTGCGAACCAAGCGACCGTTGGCGGAAGATCGACAGTTGGAGCCGGCGCCCTCTTCGACCGCGCACATCACGCCGCCGCAATGAAGAATTCCTCCGGGCGTCTATCGGTCCGGAGGAATCCCTTTCTTGCCTTCCTTCAACGAGGATGGTGCAGACGCAGACATGGCCGCGAGGCATTCTGGATCCTCGCGGCCAATTGATCTTGGACGTTAGTTCGAAAGGATGGTTATCGCACGAAGCTCCTTGTCGATGCCTGAGATCTTGCCCGCTTCCGTCGCTGCTCCGGTATTCAGATCAACGGTATAAAGCGTCTTGCTTGCCGCGAGCCAGGCGGTGTTCTTTCCGTCCTCGGTCGTCTGGATATCGAACGCATAGGCTGCGGGCGTGCCCCCGATCCCCAGCTTGCCGATTGCCTTCAGCGTGCCGTCGTTCGGCTTGGTCTGCTGGATCAGCGCACCGATGGTCGCATCGATATTGTACATAGCGGTTTTTTCCGGTTTGCCATAGGAATTCGTATAGGCAGCCGCAACGATGTTGGGTGTTTCGCCCTTGTGCATGTCGCCGTCTTCGTAAGCGAGCACACCATCGACGGTGACCGCGCCCGTATCGGGATGAACGCGATGGTTTGTCGTCCCGGTCATGTATCGCAGGCGATCCGCCATCGGATTGAAGTCGACGATAACGGGCGCTTGCGTCATGGCGAGAGGCTTGTCCATCCTGGCAACCTCTGTCGCTGCGCCTGTCTCCAGATTGATGGAAACGATGGTGCTTTCGGGTGTGACGCCGACCACGGTCTTCGTGCCTGGGCGAAAATCGATGCCAACCAGCTTCTCGACACCGGAGACGTCGATGGTCTTGGTAACGTCCGGCTTCTCGGTATCGAACATGACCAGTGTCTTGTCGCCGACCAGCCCGAGTACCGGCGCGGCCTGCGCGGCCGTGGCTGCCAGGATCGACGCCGCGGTGATGATGGCGATCTTGAAATCTTTCATGTCTTTTCTCCCTAAGGTTCAGCAGGTCGGGAAGCACCAAGAAAGGCCTTCCTGCACTGATGACACGTGGCACGTCTGTTTGGATGCAGGCGCTCGAAAAAGATTTGCATCTATTTTCGGCTGCGGCGTGTAGAGCCGTTATGGACACTTTGGAAAAGAACGAGATATCCGATTGCGGCAGGCGTCCGGGGAACTTGGCGGACGCAGGTGCTCGCGATGCCGTAAACGCGGAAAGCAAGGGAGACCCGATGCCTGATCCTCAGCAGATATTGGCAGGTGCACTGGGCGCCTGCGCGCACGGGGACAAGGCGGGTTTGCGCCTGATCTTCGATAGCGAGGGTGCGCGGTTGATGGCGGTCGCCCATCGCATTCTCAGGCGCCATGACCTCGCCGAGGAGATCGTGCAGGATGCCTTCATTCAAATCTGGAGCAAGGCATCGTCCTATTCGCCGGACCGCGGATCTGCCCGCGGCTGGATCTACGCCATCGTCAGAAACAAGGCGCTGAACGCACTGCGGGACGGAAAGCGTTGGGAATCGAGCGATAGTGAAGCGCTGGAGCGGCTACAGGATGCAGCCCAGGACACGTTCCCGACTGACCTGTTCGAGGCTCTCGACCGGGAGAGCAACCTTCGCAGATGCCTGGGTCAACTCGACGAAAGAAAGCGGACGAGCATCCTGATGGCCTATGTATCCGGCTACACCCATGGTGAGATAGCCGGTCGGTTGAAGGTCCCGCTTGGGACCGCGAAGGCATGGATCAAGCGTGGCCTCACCTCTCTTCGGGAGTGCATGTCATGAGCAGCCCCGAACGAACACCGATCGAGCGTGCGGACGACTATGTTCTGGGGCTGCTCGATGATAAGGAACGTATCGACTTCGAAGCCGAGATGGAGGCCGACCATGCGCTGCGCGCAGCCGTTGCCGGCAGTCGGGACAGATTTCTGGAACTCGACCTCACGGGCTACGCCGAACCGATCCCCGCGGAGCTATGGTCGCGCATCGAAGCGTCACTTCGAATCCCGCATGACGTGGGCACGCCAGAGCCACTCACAAAAGCAGAGAGCGCCAACGATAACAGCCTCTCGCATTGGAAACGGACCGCGTTTGCCGGCATCGCTGCGTCTGCGGTCCTTGCTGTTGCATTGGGATATATGGTTTTTGATCAGCAGAAACCCGAGGTTATTGCCGTACTCATGGACGAGAACGGAGCGCCCCGGGTCCTTGTTGAGGACTTTGGTGACACGCACGCGCGGATTACGCCGCTCGGCGATTTTAAAGCACCGACAGACAAGTCCATGCAGGTATGGACCCTCCCCAACAAGGAACTGGGTGCAACCTCTCTCGGTCTTCTCGGCACATGGCAGACGGCCACGCTCGACAGTCGCGCGCTGCCAATGCCGCATGAAGAGCAGCTCTACGAAATTACCCTGGAGCAGCCTGGCGGCTCGCCAACTGGCCGGCCCACTGGTCCTATTCTCGTCAAGGGATTTGCCAAGATTCCGCGGTGACGCCGCTCAGAGGGCATGAATGCAGGTGCCGTTGGCGGGCTGGCGGGCAATGGGCATCCAGTCCGGCACTCAACCGACTGGATCGGAGTATTGACAACAGTGCGTCGTGCGGCCACCGATGAGCGGATGCATTGTTCGGCGGTCTTGATTTTATGAGCACATTTATGCAGCGCCCGAGGATATTGGCGGAGCTGTTGGGTCGACCCGAGCCTGTCGTTGTGGTGGCCGCACCGGCGGGAATGGGAAAGTCCGTTGTTCTCAGCCAGATCGCAGAGCGATTGGGCGTTTGCGTACAGGTCGGCGCCACTCCTGTCAGTTATGCGCCTGGAGAGATTGTCGTTTGGGATATTCCACCGAACGTAAAACCGGAGGCGCTTGCGGAGACTTTCGTTTCCGGCACCGCTCGGATCTTCATCGCCAAACGAACGGAGGTCGTTTTACCTGGATTGTCGCGCGCCGTGGCCTATGGCAAGGCGCATGTCGCCGACCCCGCGATCTTGCTGTTGTCCGATTCCGAGCTAACCGCGGCCTTCGGTAAGGCTATGGCCACGGATGCCCATGAACGCTCTGGCGGCTGGCCACTGATTGTCTTCAACGCTTCGCTTACCGGCAACGCACTGACAATGTTCCTGGCAACCGACCTTCTGCAGCCGATGCCGGCGGCAGCTCTCGTCGATCTGCAAATGCTCTTGGATGGATTCAGCGTTGGACCAGACGACGAGTACGCGCTGCTTCCATTTCATCGCGGTGGGCCGCTTACGACACCCTCGATCGCTGCCGAATTGCGCACTGCACTGGACCGTGTGATTGAAGAGCGTCTGGCGACGCCGGCCGAAGCCAAGGCGATTGCCGAAGCATTCGCGGAGCGCGGTCGTCCTGTAGAAGCGATCTTGACGTTCCAACGCGCCGGCTTCTTCGACAGTGCGTTGCGCGTTTTCAATGACGAGCACGGAGACTTTTTCCTCTACTTTCATGGTCCGGCCGCCTTCGAGCGTGTGCTGGCCGGTTTTCCGCGCAGCTTCGCTCTGCAAACGGAGGCTTTGGTTCTATCCCTCGCGCTTCAGGCGCTCAAAAGAGGCGACATCTCGAGAGCGCGGCGGTTGCTCGCTGATCGCTTCGGCGATCTGGCGAATGATCCCGACGCGGTGTTTTCAGCACGCTCGGTCTTCTCGCGGGAATTCCGCGCCTTCCGGCTGCTCATGCTTCTCTACGAGGATTACTTCGTCTCCGAGGAATTGCTGCAGAGGTGCTTTGCGCTGGTCGCGGAATTCCCGCTCGATGATCATCTTTTCAGGGGCAGCTTCTATAACTCGGTGCTCGAATTCTACATTCGCAACCGGCGGCTGGCGGAGGCGGAAGATGTTGCTCAGCGCGCCATGCATCACTACCAGAGCGCAAAGTCACCAATGCTGTCGTTCTACATCAGTCTCCATCAGGCATTGATCCGACTGCTGATGGGAGACGCGCTGGCGGCCCGCAAATATGCGGCGCTGTCTGCTAAAAGCTTGTCGGAGGTTCCTTTTGAAAGCCCGAGCGACGTTCGACTGCAACGTCTTCTGGAGGCGTGCATTGAGTATGAGGCTGGCCGTGCCGAGCCTCTGGCCCGGTTCCTGAGCCTCGAAATCGACGATTTCTCTCATGGCGAGATCTGGCCAAGTCTGCTCGAACTCGCGCTGCACTATGGCAGTCAGGCGCTCGGCGAGCATTTTTCGACAATCGCGGCTCGCAGCTTTCTCGATCGCTGGCGTGTCTACCAAGTCTCGAACCGGCAGTTCCAGACGATGATCGAGATCAGGGAAGCAACGATCCTGCAGAATGCCAACCGGTGGCAGGAGGCCTCTGAACGTCTCAACGCCATCGATTCACGCATCGACCGCAACTGGGTGCTCAATTCCGACCAGATACTGGAGCGGATGGACAATCGCGACGAGCTTGCACTCGTGCTGGCGTGGCTAAGACAGGTGGTCTACGAGCAGTCCGATCGGGAAGGCCTCGATGACCTTATCCTTGGCGTCATGCGTAACCTCAACCTGACCGATCGCCAGCGGATCAGTCTTGACGTTTGGCTTGCCTACATCGCCAAGCGGCAGAGAAACCTGACACGCGCGCGCGCGATTTTGCTGAAGACATTCGAGGATTGCGCGCGGCTCGGTGCAATCGCCCCTCTGTCGGAAGAGCGGGTTTTTCTGGACGAGCTGATCCTAAATGAGCGCATATCAGGATTTCTTTCGACGTCACTCGCAACGAAGCAGATCATTCGCAAGCTGCGCGACAGCGGACGGTTATCGACCGGTCTGGGAGAGCGTCATGATCTCTCGCGTCAGGAGAGTAAAGTCCTGCTGATGATCTCCGAGGGTGCCGCAAACAAATTCGTCGCCCATACGCTTGGACTGAGCGAGGCGACAGTGAAGTTTCATCTTGGAAACGTGTACCGCAAGCTCGGATGCCGCAACCGAAAAGAAGCAATCAGTTCGGCACGTGCCCTCGGAATTGTTCGCTGATCATTTCGCCTTTGGTTAGGTTATTCTCCGTTAGGCACTTAAAAACCTAGAGCATTTATGCAAAAACCTAGACCTTTCGTCGGTTGGCCGGTCCATTTTCCTGTGCAATCTTTGAGCTAAGACGCTTGCCGATGGAAAGCGTTGTGCGCTCACCATATGCGACCGGAAACCCAAGTACCCAGTCGCCATCTCGTGAATACGCTGTCGGATTAGGGCGTTGTCCCATAGGTGCAAAAAGACGCCGGGGCGACATTCAACAAATCGTCGGGCAACAAGCCCGCAGGGAACTTTGAACCGGGAGATAGCATGAGCAAGCTTAGACTGATTGCCTCGACCACGCTTGCCGCCCTTGTTGCCGGCATGGCGGGGGCCGTTTCGGCCAAGACCGTGGTGACCATGAATACCGTCCAGATTTTTGGCACGATCGACCCCGCCAAGATCTCCGACTACACGGACTATATGGCGGCGGTGAACCTCTACGATGGCCTGATCACCGTCGATACCAAGGGAAATCTGCAGCCGGAAATTGCCGAGAGCTGGACGATCTCGCCGGATGCCAAGGAAGTGACGTTCAAGCTGCGCGCCGATGCGCATTTTACTGACGGATCGCCGGTGGAGGCGTCAGATGTCGTCTACTCCTTCGAGCGGCTGCTGAAGATCAATCAGGGACCGGCAAACCTGTTTGCCGACGTGCTGAAGTCCGGCTCGGTCACCGCCGTCGACGCACACACCGTCAGGTTTACGCTCTCGAAGGCCTTTTCGCCGTTCCTGAGCACTGTCCCAGCTGTCTTCATCGTCAACGCCGACGTGGTCAAACAGAATGCAGGAAGCGATGACGGCCAGACCTACCTCGCCACGCAGGCGGCAGGCGGGGGACCGTATACGTTGAAGAGCTGGGATCGCGGCGCCTCCATGACGATCGAGCGCGATCCGAAATACTACAAGGGTTTCGGCGATGGTCCGATCGACGAGGTTCGCTGGATCATCACCAACGACGAGGCGACCGTGCGCTCGCTTGCCGCGTCCGGCGAATTGACGATGAGCAGCCAGTACCAGTCGCCGGAAACCTACAAGGCGCTGAAGGATATGGGGCGCTTCAACATCGTCAGCGAAAACACCACCATCGGCTTCTATGTGAAACTCAACACCAAGGTTCCGCCGACGGATGACATCCACATTCGCAAAGCACTCGCCTATGCGACCGATTACGACACGGTGAGCAACGTGATCGTGCCGGGTGGTCCGCTAAACGGACCGCTGCCATCGGGATTTGCCGACTTCTACGCCAACGATCTGCAGCCACCGAAGTTCGACATGGAAGCGGCCAAGGCCGAGATTGCCCAGTCGAAATATGCCGGCCAGGAAATACCGATCACGCTCGGCTATGTCGCCGGCACCAAGTTCGAAGAAGAGATCAGCCTGCTGATGCAGGCGAACCTCGAGCAACTGGGCTTCAAGGTGACCCAGCAGGCGGATCCATGGAACCGCATCACGGAAATCTCGACCAAGGTCGAGACGACGCCGGCGGTCAACCAGATCTTCTTCGGCCCGACATACCCTTCGCCGGATTCGATGTTCTTCACCCAGTATCATTCGAAGGCGGCCGGCACCTGGGCATCGGGAGAATGGCTGCAAGACCCGGCCATCGATGCTTTGATCGACAAGGCCCGCGAGACGGCCGATGTTAAACAGCAGGCCGACATCTACAAGGAACTACAGCACAAGATCGTCGACCTGCAGCCCGACGTCTTCCTGCAGACGCAGACGGTGCAGCACGCCATGGACAAGTGCCTTGAAGGCTTCCACGCCGTGCCCATGCAGTCCTTCGACTACAAGTTCACGCATTACAGCTGGACCTGCAAGTAGCGTTGACATCGTTCAGGCGGCTCCCGCTTTGGGCCGCCTGAGACAGGACGGCCTATGGGCCGTCCGCCGCTCTTCCCTATTTTGAGACAAGGCTGCAACGTTGGAATTCCTCCTCTTCATGATCAGGCGTGTGCTTTGGTCACTGCTGGTCCTGTTTGGGCTGTCGGTGGTGATCTTCACCATTGCCCGTGGCATGCCAGGTGATCCGGTCCGTCTTGCACTCGGCCCCCGCGCCAGCGCCGAACAGGTTGAGCAACTCCGCGAAACCATGGGCTTCAACAAGCCGTTGATCCAGCAATACGGAATATACGTCTCAGGTCTGGCGGCCGGTGATCTCGGCCTGTCGCTGCTGACGAAACGTCCCGTGGCCAGCGACATTCGCGAGACCTTCACCGCCACGTTCGAGCTCGTCCTGACGACAATCACCATCGCCTTCGCGCTCGGGGTTCCGCTTGGTGTTGCGGCAGCACGCTGGAAGGATCGATGGCCGGACAACATCGTGCGCCTGATCGCAATCTTTTCGGCCGTGACGCCCAGTTTCTTCCTTGCCATTCTCCTGCAGATTCTCGCGGGCTACGTGCTGCATATCCTCCCTACGACCGGGCGCCTGCCGCCAAGCATCGCGTTCAGCGCCGACATCACTGGCCTCATCACCGTCGACGCACTGCTTCACGGGCGACTTGACGTGTTCGGCGAAGCGTTTCGCTATCTCCTGCTTCCGTCCCTGGCGCTGGCTGCCGCAACAATGGGCCAGATCGCCCGCATCACTCGCTCGTCGATGATCGATGTGGCAAGCCAGGACTACATCGAGGCCAGCCGCGCCTTCGGCATTCCGGAGCGAGTCCGAGTATTCAAGTACATGCTGCGCCCAAGCTTCGTCCCGCCGCTGACAATCTCGGGGCTCGAATTCGCTTCGCTGATTGGCAACGCCTTTGTCGTCGAGTTGGTTTTCGCCTGGCCGGGCATGGCTGCCTACGGCGTGCGTACGATCATGCAAAAGGATCTGAACGCGGTCATGGGCGTAGTGATCGTTTCCGGCGTCTTCTTCGTCGTCGTCAATCTCGTCATCGATGTACTGGTGGGCATGGTCGATCCCCGCATCCGAATCCGAGGGAGACGCTGATGTCTGGCACCTCTTTGCAAACCGGCGTCGAGCCCGCGCGCCTCTCGAACGCCTATCAGAACTGGTATCGCTTCTCGCGCAATCCGACCGCGGTCATCGGCGCCATCATCGTCATCATCTGCGTATTCGCCGCAATCGCGGCACCGTGGATCACTCCGCACCCCGAGCATGTCGGTGCCGCTGTGAATTTCCGCGCCCGTCATCTCCCACCATCGACCGATTACTGGTTCGGCACAGACAATGTCGGTCGGGATATTTTCACCCGCGTCGTCTTCGGCATGCGCATCTCGCTGCTGCTGGCGCTCGTGGTTCTCGGGACCGCCGTCCCCGTGGGGACTGTTCTTGGGTTGCTCGCCGGCTATTCCGGCGGCTGGGTCGAGGCGATCATCATGCGCCTTACCGACATTGCGCTCGCTATTCCCCCACTGGTGATGGCGCTTGCCGTCGCGGCGGTCCTCTCGCCAAACCTCGTCAATTCGCTGCTTGCCATCTCGGCGCTCTGGTGGACATGGCATACGCGGCTGATCTATTCGATCACCAAGCAAATCCGCAGCCAGGAGTTCATCGAAGCGGCGGAGACGCTGGGCGCTAGCAAGTTCCACATTCTCTTTCGCGAAATCCTGCCCAACTGCGTCTCGGCGCTGGCCGTAAAGACGTCCCTCGACTGCGGCTTCGTCATTCTGGTGGGGGCATCGCTCTCGTTCCTCGGCCTCGGCATACAACCGCCAACACCCGATCTCGGCACCATGGTTGCCCAGGGCGCGGCCTTCCTGCCGGATTACTGGTGGGAATCGGTTCTGCCGGGCGCTGCCATTCTCTTCGTTGCCCTCGGTTTCAACCTACTTGGCGACGGTCTCCGCGACCTCTTCGACGTACAGGAGGTCCGATGAGCTTTCCACTTCTTCGCGTCAACAATCTGTCGGTCGCCTTCTCGACATATGGCCGGACGAGCCAGGTGTTGCACAATGTCAGCCTCGACGTTCCCGCGCGCTCGCAGGTCGCGTTGGTCGGCGAAAGCGGTTCCGGCAAGACCGTGACGATGAAGGCGATCATGGGGCTGCTGCGTCAACCACCCGCCCGCATCCTCGGTGGCGAGATCTATTACGACGGCGCCGATCTTCTCACCATGCCGGACAAAGAGCGTCTGCGGCTACGCGGCACGGCCATGTCGATGGTGTTTCAGGATCCGATGAGCTCGCTCAACCCGGTGTTTACGATCGGTGACCAGATGGGCACGATCCTCAAATATGCTGACAAACGCCTCGGCCGTTCGCGGTCGGCAAGAGAGCGCCTGGCGCGGGTCCACGCGGTCCTGGCCCAGGTGCGGATGCGCGACCCGGAGCGCATCACGCGATCCTATCCGATCGAGCTTTCGGGCGGCATGCGCCAGCGCGTGCTGATTGCCATGGCGCTTCTCAGCGAACCACAACTTCTGATCGCCGACGAGCCGGGCACCGCGCTCGACGTGACGACACAGGCGCAGATCCTTAAGTTGCTCAAGGATCTGGTCGAAGAGCGTGGACTCGCGCTCTTGATGATCACCCATAACCTCGGCGTCGTCCGGGAAACCTCGAACTACGTATACGTCATGAACAAGGGGCACATCGTTGAACACGGCGAGACAGCCGCGATATTCGACGGCCCACGCGATCCCTACACGCAAAGCCTGATCGACGCCGTGCCGCGGCTGACTGGCGGCATGCGCTTTGGACAGGACGCAACGACATGAGCGCGCCGATGCTGGAAATTCGCAACCTTTGCAAATCGTTCCCGGTCCACAACGCCTTCGGTCGGAAGACGGGCGCCGTCAAAGCGGTCGATGATGTCTCTTTCACCATCGACAAGGGACAGGTCTACGGCCTCGCCGGCGAAAGCGGATCGGGAAAATCGACAATCGCCCGCACGATCATGGGTCTGGAGCGACCCGATAGCGGCGAAATCCTGATCAATGGCGAGAGCCTGTCGAGGCAGTCGCGGGGTGACCGCCGTCAAGTACAGATGGTTTTCCAAAACCCCGGCTCATCGCTCAATCCACGTCGGACTGTTGGCCAGTCGATCGCGGTGCCGCTGGATGCGCATGGTTATGCCGGCAAAAAGCGTGATCGCATCTCCGAACTGCTGCAGATGGTGCAACTTCCCGCCGACTTCGCCGAACGATATCCGCATGAACTTTCCGGCGGTCAGAAGCAGCGGGTTGCAATCGCACGCGCGCTGGCCGTCGAACCGAGGCTTTTGGTGCTTGATGAGCCGACGTCAGCGCTGGATGTCTCTGTTCAGGCCCGGGTAATCGATCTGCTCGCCGATCTCGGCCGTCGGATGGAGCTCACCTACCTCTTCATCTCCCACGATCTCAGCCTGATGCGAAACTTCGCCGGAAACGTCGGGGTGCTATACCGCGGCCAGGTCGTCGAGACGGGAACGGCGGCTGGCGTATTCGAACAGCCGTCCCACGACTACACACGCCTTCTCCTCGCTTCCGTTCCAGTCATCTCGAAGGAGGAAGAGGCGATGCGGCCGAAAATTCCATTGATCGACGGAGAGATCCCGACAGCCGAAGCATTGCTCGCGCTGCGGCAGGCCGATCAGCCAGCAAGTCAAGAACGAGGTTAAAGCAGATGATCAGAATTGGTATTGACGTCGGCGGCACCAATACGGACGCCGTCATCATGAATGGGACGGAGGTCATTGCCGGCGTGAAGTCGGCGACCACGGCAGACGTGATGAGTGGCGTCGTCAACGCGCTGCGCGACGTTCTCGCGGCCTCCGAGATGGATGCATCCGCCGTTGATTTCGTCATGATCGGAACGACACACTTCACCAACGCCGTCGTCCAGCGTCGCGACCTTGCACAGACGGCGGCCGTGCGTCTCGGCTTGCCGGCGACAGCTTCGCTACCACCGATGGTGGATTGGCCGGAGGATCTGAAGCAATCGATCGGCAACCATGCTTACCTCGCGCACGGTGGCAATGAATTCGACGGTCGCGTCATTTCACCGCTCGACGAAGAGGAACTTCTTGAGATCGCCGCGGATATCAAGGCGAAGGGTATCAACACCATTGCCATCACCTCGGTCTTCTCCCCGGTCAGTGCCGATTTCGAAAAGCGTGCCGCCGAGATCTTCGCGAACGCCGTTCCTGGCGCACACATCACGATATCGAGCGAGATTGGCCGTATCGGATTGCTCGAGCGGGAGAACGCGACGATCATGAACGCATGCCTGCGTGATCTGTCCGCGCATGTCATAGACGCGTTCCGCAAGGCAATCAGCGAAACTGGTATCAAGGGAAAATTCTTCCTGACCCAGAACGACGGCACCTTGATGGATGCGTCGTTTGCCGAGAAATTCCCAGTCCTGACGTTTGCGTCCGGTCCCACCAATTCCATGCGCGGTGCTGCCTTCCTGTCGGGCGTCAGCGATGCCATCGTCGTCGATATCGGCGGCACGACATCCGACGTCGGCTCCCTGCACAAGGGGTTTCCGCGTCAGGCAACGGTTGCGGTCGAGGTTGGCGGGGTGCGCACCAACTTCCGTATGCCGGATGTCTTTTCCATCGGCCTTGGGGGTGGATCGCATGTCGTCGAGTCCGATCACGGCCTGAAGATCGGTCCGGTCTCGGTCGGATATCGCATCAAGACGGAAGCGTTGGTGTTCGGGGGGCAAACACTGACCACCACCGACATCACTGTCGCTGCGGGACATGCCGAGCTCGGAGAGGCAAAGAAGGTGTCGCATATTTCCCGCGAGCTGCTTGACCGTGCGGAAACGAAGATCCACGAAATGCTGGAGGACTGCGTCGAACGCTCGCGGCTCTCGCCCGATCCGCTTCCGGTCATCGTCGTCGGCGGCGGCTCGATTCTTGTGACCCGACCACTTGCCGGCCTTGAGGTGATCAAGCCGTCTCACTTCGGAGTCGCCAACGCCGTCGGGGCTGCCATCGCCCAGGTGTCCGGTGAAATCGACAGGGTCTATGCTCTCGCCGAGCTGGGCCGCGAGAAGTCGCTTGAGGATGCCAAGAACCGCGCGATCGAGGCCGCCGTCGCGGCCGGTGCCTCACGCGAATCGATCGAGATCGTCGATGTCGAGGACGTGCCACTCGCCTATCTGCCAGGCAATGCTACGCGCATCCGCGTCAAGGCCGTGGGAGAGCTCAATGCGCGCTGAAGGCTATCTGCTGAGGGAGGAAGACCTGCTGCCGCTTTCGATCGGTGCGGCATTGCTCGGCACCGGTGGCGGGGGCAATCCCTATGTTGGCATGTTGCGTGCCCGGGAACTGATCCGCAGGGGTGCCGAGGTCCGTGTGATCCCGCTCGACGCATTGAATGACGGCGACTGGGTCGCGGAAGTGGGCGGCATCGGCGCGCCCGTCGTCGGCGTCGAGAAGATCGAAGAAGGCGGCGAATGCTACCGCGCGATGCGGGCGGTGGAAGATGCCGCTGGCGTCAAGGTATCGGCGGTCATCTCCGCCGAAATCGGGGGATCGAACTCGATCGAGCCTATCATCGCAGCCGCGATGGCAGGCCTTCCTGTTGTCGATGGTGATGGGATGGGACGTGCCTTTCCCGAAGTGCAAATGACCACATACATGATCTATGGCGCAGACGTCTCGCCGGCCGCAATCGCCGACGAGAAGGGCAATGTCGTGGTCTTCAAACAGGTCATCGACATGTTCTGGCTGGAGCGCTTCGCACGTGACGTAGCCGTCGCCATGGGGGCCGGCGCAGGTTTCGCCGTTGCCCCGATGCGTGGCGACTTCGTCAAGCGGACAGCTGTTCCCGGGACCGTGTCCCAGGCGCTGGAAATCGGACGCACCGTGCTCGATGCGCGCGCCAAGCGCCAGAACGTTGTCGAGCGTGTGGTCGCGACGACCGGTGCTACGCTGTTCTTTACGGGCAAGATCATCGACATCCTCCGCGAGCTCACCGGCGGCTTTTCACGCGGGCATGCGATCATTGCCGGGACAGGGGACTGGACGGGATCGCAAGCCCGCATCGCCATCCAGAACGAAAACCTTGTTCTTTGGATCGACGAGAAACCAGCTGTGATGGTGCCGGATCTGATCATGAACCTCGAGATCGACACAGGCGAGCCGATCACCACCGAGATGCTGCGCTACGGCCAGCGGGTCGCGGTCATCGGTCTTCCTGCGCATGGTCTGCTGAAAACGCCGCGGGCACTCGACATCGTCGGGCCGAAGGCATTCGGCTTTCCGGAATTGACGTTCGAGCCGCTGATCGCGCGTGAGATAGCCTAATAGGGTGTGACAATGAAAATCATCAGAACCATCTATGCCGAAGATCTCGAAGATATCGCGATCGGCGGCGCCATTCTCGGCACCGGCGGTGGCGGCGATCCCTATGTCGGTAAGCTGATGGCGCAGGAAGCGATCCGCAAGCACGGCCCCGTCAGGCTCGTTGACGTCGAGGACCTGCCTGACGACGCGCTGGTGGTTCCCGTCTGCATGATGGGAGCGCCGACCGTCATGACGGAGAAACTACCGCAGGGCGACGAGCTGATCAATGCCTTCCGCAAGCTCGAGCAGCTGCTGGGACGCAAGATCGATGCGGTGTTGTGTGGCGAAGCTGGTGGCGTCAATTCGACCACGCCCTTCGTCGTTGCCGCCGCGAGTGGCCTGCCCCTTGTCGACGGTGATGGCATGGGACGCGCCTATCCCGAGCTGCAGATGGTGACCTTCACCATGCACGGCGTTTCGGCGACACCGATGGTTCTGTGCGACGACAAAGGCAACTCGCTTGTGCTGGAGACGGTCAGCAACGGATGGACGGAACGACTGGCGCGCGCGGCAACCGTCGAAATGGGCGGATCGGCACTTCTCGCCTTCTATCCGATGAGCGGCGACGTGGCCAAGAAAGCCGTGGTTCGCGGTACGCTCTCGCTCTGCGCCAATCTTGGAAGAACACTGCGCGAGAGCCGCGCAGCGCACGCCGACCCTATAGATGCCGTCACCAGGATGTTGGGTGCCAGCGTCATTTTCAACGGCCGCGTGAAAGACATCGATCGTCGCACCATCGGCGGATTTGCTCGCGGCAGCGCCCGGTTCGATGGCCTTGATGAGTGGAAAGGCCATGTCCTGAAGCTGGATTTCCAGAACGAGTTCCTGATGGCCGAGCGTGACGGAGAAATGATCTGCACCACGCCGGATCTGATCACTTTGCTTGAGGCGGAAAGTGGCAATCCCGTCACTGCCGATTCATTGCGATATGGCCTGCGGCTCGTCGCACTGGCATTTCCCTGCAATCCGCAATGGCAGACTGACGCCGGCATAGCTTTGGTCGGGCCTCGTTATTTCGGCTATGAGGCAGACTACACACCATATCCGTTTCAGGGTTAGCAGGCAAAACTCCGGTATTCGCGCAGCCGATCCTGAACTGATCTAGTAGGAAGGAACATACTTCGCCGGCCGGGGTTGACGTTTGCTGGCCCGGATACGTGCGCGATGGTTACGCTATGCGCGGGCGTGAATATCGGGTGCAGCTATCGCGCCATGCGGTGGGATAACGGAACTGCGAAGGAACTCGGCTATCTGGAGGAAGACATGCGCGAACAATTCAGGAAGGGTGACAAGGTTGTTTGGAATACCAGCCAAGGATCCACGGAAGGGACTGTCGTCAGGAAGCAAACCACGCCGACAAAAATAAAGGACCATGAGGTCAAGGCGTCGAAATCAAATCCCGAGTATATCGTCGAAAGCTCGAAGTCCGGAAAACGCGCGGCCCATAAGCCCGATGGTCTCCGAAAGAGTAGCGATTGATCTCATTATATCGCGCATTGACGATCTGATGTCATGGTTCGTCGGAAACAGGCCGCGTTCGCGCGCCATCGTCTCGAAGGTCTGGACGATTGGGCCGAAGTAGCGGCTGTCGTATTTCGGAACGATCATGCCGATGGTCCTGGACTTTTCACGCCGCAGCAGGCTCGCCTGCATATTGAAGGCATCATACGAAGCCGGCATGGCTTCCAAACGGCACATTCTCATCTTCGAGATTTCCATCGCCAATTCGTTCGCTCTCTCCCGACAGGAGTGCCTTTGATTGCTCGTCTGCAGCTTCCTGGGATGCTTGGCGATACCGGTGGAGATCATGCGCCGCGGCGTGATGATCATCGGCTTCGATGCCATCGCGGGCAAAGAACGGATTGGCTCTGGGGGGAGAAAGCTCGGCATTGATTGCAGATTGCCGTTTCGCTACCCAGGCGATATCTGGCTCCGCAATCGAAACACTGTGATCAATTCGAGTGGCGGCTGATGGCGCGCTTGATGACACTTTCGCGATTTTCTCGACCACAAGACCTCCTGCTCAATTGCTTTCATCTAAGATGGCGACCCTCATGTTGAAAGCAAGCAAAAGATCATGCGAGTTCGCGCCGCAGGGCTACTTCCGCGCTATCCGGCGCATCCGACACCCGCATTGGCAGAGTATTGAACTGACGGGCGTAGGAAAGAATCAATTCGACGGGCCGATGACATGTCTTCGGCCCGCCCAGGAATTCTCGCTACAATGCTGATCTGCTTACTTCGCAGCCTCAATTATCAGCTTGGCCACTGCATCAGGATGCGAAAGCATTACAACATGGCTTGCAGCCACCTCGACGGCTTTTGCCTTCATGCGCTTGACCTGATCGCGTTGCAGTTGCGGCTGAATGACCTTGTCATCCGTGGACACGACCGCGAAGGAAGGCACTGTATGCCAGGCGGCCTGAGAGACTGGCGCCGAGATTGCCTTTACGCCAAATGCCCCCTGTGTCGCTGCGATCAATTCCTGCTCGTCGCGGGGAAGATCCGCAGCGAAGTAATTGAAGACGCCTTCGTCTGTGAATTTCAGGTAGCCCGCAGCATCCTTTTGGATAAACGGGCGACCGGGTGCATCCGGATAGGGCTTCTGGGTGTCGAGCACCGATTGGCCGACATCCGGGGCGTAAGCTGCAACATATACCAGAGAATGTACCTTAGGGTTGATGCCAGCCTGGGTAATGACGGCACCTCCATAGGAATGTCCCACCAGTACGACCGGTCCCTCAGCATCAGCTATCGCCCGGTCTGTAAACGCAACATCATTTTCCAGCGTATCGAGCGGATTCTGGACCGCGACCACTTTCAGCCCTGCCTTTTTCAGAAGAGGAATAACCTTGTTCCACGATGAGCCGTCTGCGAATGCCCCGTGAACGAGGACGACGGTTTTCGCGGTGAAATCCGCCGCCACGGACGGCAGCGCCATGGACGCGGTAATAGCAAAGGCAGCGATAGTTGATTTGATGGAGTTCAAGATTTTCATTTCATACTTCCTTTTTTAAGAATTGGATTTCATGCATCGAGTTGCTTCTGCCCTTTCGGGCAGACGCTTTTTTGAGCCATTCGTACGCTTGAGCGCACGAATTTCGTCCTCGGCGAGCCTCCGCTGAAGTTGATTAACAAGCATCTCAATGAGGGTTACGCCGATGGCGGCGGCTTAGAGATTCAGACCACGTTGACAGTCCGTGGCTGGTGTTCCCCGGCACCAATCGCTGCCGCGCCGGCCTCCGCGATTGCTATGTCTTCCGAAACGGTACCGCCACTGATGCCAATCGCGCCGATCGCCTTGCCATTGCTGGCGATCGGGATCCCACCTCCGAACACGACCACTCTTCCATCATGGGAATGCTGGATGCCGAAGAGATCCGCTCCGGGTTGAGTGAGGGTACTCAGCTTGTCCGTCCTCGTATTGAAGATCTGCGCGGTGAACGCCTTGTTGATGGCGAGTTCCACCGATCCCGCGATTGCTCCATCCTGCCGGGTAAAGGACAGCAGTCGTCCATCCGGCCCAATGATCGCGACAGAGCATGCGACTTTCAGTGCAGTCGCTTCAGCAATGGATTGCTCGATCATCTTTTGCGCTTGTAGGAGCGTCAGGTCTAAGCTGTTCATGTCAAAATCCGATCCTTCGTTGACAGTCGCCAATCGTCTGCGACTGCCCACGAAACTCATTGGTCAGGCAGTTCTGATCTGCGAATGGCTCAAAGCCGCAATGAGAGCCTCGGCGGCCTCGCCGGAAGAGGCAGGGTTTTGCCCGGTGATGAGCCGGCCATCGACAACCGTGTGAACACCCCAGTCCTTCACCTTCGAGAATACCGCACCTTGGCTGACAAGCTCATCTTCGACCAGGAACGGGACGACCTTGGTCAGGCCAACACCTTCCTCTTCCGTGTTGGTGAAACCAGTGACGTAGCGCCCCCGGACGAAAGGCGAGCCATCGGCATTTTTGACGTGGCGAAGCACGCCTGGAGCATGACAAACGAGCGCAATCGTCTTGCCGGCTGCGATGAAGGATTCGATCAACCGAATGGAGTTGACGTCTTCGGCAAGGTCCCACATCGGGCCATGGCCGCCAGGATAAAAGACGGTGTCAAAGTCCCTCTGATCGACGCTGTCGAGGCGCACCGTCTGAGCAAGCTGCGCATTGGCATCCGCGTCTTCCTTGAACCTTGCCGTCAGCTCAGTCTGGAACATGGGCTCGTCGCTCTTCGGATCAAGCGGCGGCTGACCACCCTTCGGAGAGGCAAGAGTGATGTCTGCGCCGGCATCTTTGAATGCATAGTAGGGCGCTGCGAGTTCCTCGAGCCAAAAACCCGTCTTTCGGCCGGTGTTCCCGAGTGTCTCGTGCGAGGTTAGAACCATGAGAACTTTCATCGTCGTATCCTTTAATGGTCGCGGCCATATCGGCCTGTGGCTCGATCAGCGCTTCAGCCTTTCGATAGGTTGATGATCTCACCTGAAAATGCATTTAAGAAATTTATTTATTGGATTTCAGACATTCACTCGGGAGCATATCTTCCGGTGATTGCCCATAAGGTCCTCGTCTTGGGTGTGACGCAGCGTCTCAGGCCCGCGGAGCGCTCGGAATATTCATCCCGAGCGCTCCGCGGGAGGCTTTATTATTCGGAAACCCTTGCCGCTTTCTCGATCACGTCGACAACGATACGCGGATTCGAGATGTAGACTGCATGGCTGGAGTTCACCTCGGTGACGTGAGCGCCGCCTCGCTTATACATCCAGCGCTCCAACTGGGGATTGATAGCCTTATCCTTTGTAGAGACAATCGCGAACGCCGGTTTATCGTGCCAGGCAGCCTTGGTGGTCGGCGCGGAGAACGCCTTTTGCGACGGCAGGACTTGGGAAACCGCCATGAAAGCTGCGGTCTTCTTGGGCAAATCCGCTGCGAAATCCTGGGCAAACTTTGCAGGGTCGAGATAGAGGTAGCCGTCCTTCGTGGCTTTGATGTCCTCACTCGGCAAAGGCATGGTCTTTACAAGCGATAGCAGGCTGTCGCCGGCTTCCGGCATGAATGCTGCGGCATAGACCAGCGACTTCACCTTGGGATCGTTGCCGGCATCCGTTATGACCAGTCCGCCATAGCTATGACCAACGAGAACAACGGGACCGTCCTGCTGATCGAGGACGCGCTTGGTTGCGTCAATATCGTCTTGAAGACTTGTCTGCGGCTCCTGTACAATGCTGACCTTGAAGCCGTCCTTGGTCAATCGATCGGTAACGGCCTGCCAGCCTGACCCATCGGCGAACGCCCCGTGGACGAGAACGACATTCTTGATCCTGCCGTCCTGTGCAGCGGTTGCTACGTTTGAGGAAAGCGCAACTGACGTCAGAATTGCAGCCTTTGCAAGAAACTGAAAAGCTTTAGACATTGGAACACTCCTAGTTTTCGTTAAGTCTGTGACGTTGGATTCCGGTTGAAAGCGGAAGCGCTGGAGACATATCTCCAGCATCATGTGCTCAGAGATCGAAGCGGTCGGCATTCATGACCTTGTTCCAAGCGGCAACGAAGTCCTTGACGAACTTCGCTTTCGCGTCGGACTGCCCGTAGACTTCGGCGAGCGCGCGCAGTTGCGAATGTGAGCCGAAGATCAAGTCGACGCGGGTACCGGTCCACTTGAATTCACCAGTTTGTCTATCACGCCCCTCGTAAACGCCTTCGTTTCCGGCAACCGGAGCCCACTGCGTGCCCATGTCGAGCAGGTTGACAAAGAAGTCGTTGGAGAGCGTTTCCGGCCGTAATGTGAATACGCCATGCTCGGGAGCACCGGCTTTCAGCACACGCAGACCGCCGATGAGAACGGTCATTTCAGGCGCCGTCAGTGTCAGCAACTGGGCGCGATCCACGAGCGCTTCTTCAGCCTTCAGGAACTGGGCACGCTTGCGATTGACGTAGTTCGTGAATGCATCAGCCCTTGGCTCGAGCGCTGCGAAGGAGGCAACGTCGGTTTGCGCGTCGGAGGCATCGGTGCGACCCGGCGTGAACGGCACTGCCACGGACTGACCGCCGGCCTCTGCCGCCCTTTCGACGCCGGAAGCGCCGGCCAACACAATCAGATCGGCAAGAGAGAGCTGCTTGCCGTTGGTCTGGGCAGTATTGAACTCCTTCTGGATGCCTTCAAGAACACCGAGAACCTTGGCGAGCTGCGCAGGCTGGTTGGCTTCCCAATCTTTCTGCGGCGCAAGACGGAGGCGCGCGCCATTGGCACCGCCACGCTTGTCGGAGCCTCGGAAGGTTGAGGCAGACGCCCAGGCGGTGGAAACCAATTCCTGAACGGAAAGGCCCGCAGAGAGAACTTTCTCCTTCAAGAATACGACATCGGAATCGTCGATCAGCTTGTGGTCGACGGGGGGAACGACATCCTGCCAGATCATGTCTTCGGCAGGCACATCGGGCCCGAGATAGCGAGTCTTCGGTCCCATATCGCGGTGCGTCAGCTTGAACCAGGCGCGAGCGAACGCGTCGGCGAACTCGGCCGGGTTTTCCAGGAAGCGGCGCGAGATCTTTTCGTAGATTGGATCGAAGCGCAGGGCGAGATCGCTGGTCAGCATCGCCGGGCGATGCATCTTCGACGCGTCGAAGGCATCTGGAATCGAGGCCTCGGCGGTCTTCGCCACCCACTGCTTGGCGCCCGCCGGACTGGTCGTCAGTTCCCATTCGAAGCCGAAAAGGTTCTCGAAGAAGAAGTTGCTCCACTGCGTCGGCGTCTGTGTCCAGGTGACTTCGAGACCGCTACCGATGGCATCGCGGCCTACGCCGCTGTTGAACTTGCTCGACCAGCCGAGCCCTTGTGCTTCCAGCTCATCTCCTTCGGGTTCGACGCCGACCAGCGACGGGTCGCCAGCACCATGGGTTTTGCCGAAGGTGTGTCCGCCGGCGATCAGCGCCACGGTTTCCTCGTCGTTCATCGCCATGCGGGCAAAAGTGTCGCGGATGTCGCGCGCGGAGGCGAGCGGATCCGGGTTGCCGTTTGGTCCTTCGGGGTTGACGTAGATGAGGCCCATCTGCACGGCACCGAGCGGCTCCGCGAGCTCGCGTTGGCCGCTATAGCGCTCATCGCCAAGCCATGAACCTTCAGGACCCCAGTATAGATCTTCAGGCTCCCAAACATCGGCACGGCCACCGGCAAAGCCGAAGGTCTTGAAGCCCATAGATTCCAGGGCGACATTGCCGGTCAAAATGTATAGGTCGGCCCAGGAAATGCTGTTGCCGTATTTCTGCTTGATCGGCCAGAGAAGGCGGCGGGCCTTGTCCAGGTTGACGTTGTCAGGCCAGCTGTTCAGCGGTGCGAAACGCTGCTGGCCCTGGCCGGCTCCGCCGCGCCCGTCGGTGATGCGGTAGGTCCCGGCGCTATGCCACGCCATGCGGATGAAGAGGCCACCGTAGTGGCCAAAGTCGGCTGGCCACCACTCCTGTGAGTCGGTCATCAGCGTGAAAAGGTCCTGCTTCAGCGCTTCGAGGTCGAGCTTACTGAACTCTTCTGGATAGTTGAACCCCTCCCCCATCGGGTTGGAGCGGAGGGAATGGCCGTGCAGGATCTGCACGTCGAGCTGGTTCGGCCACCAGTCACGATTCATATTCCGGGGCGCGCCAGACGAATGCGCAACGGGACATCTGCCCCTGTTTTCTACGGTGCTATCCATGATTTTTCTCGGTGTGATTATAGGAGATTGGGAATAGCCACTTTTGCGCGCTATACCCTTATGAGCTGGAGTGAGCCGGCATTGAGAATGCCGATATTCACTGTCAGAATTCCGCGCGGAGTGCGGGACAGAAGGTCTATGTCCGCATCTGTTCCACCCTTGCCCCGTGCGACCACCAGCTCACTGCTGGTGCTGAGGGAACGTAGTCCGATCAGGGCGACGCTTGGTCAGGCATGCCTTCGATGACAAATGCACGGCTTTTGCTGCCCAGCTTCCGATGGGCGAGCGCGGTCTGATAGTCTGGGCTTTGGTACCAGTCCATCGCTTCGTCCATCGTCGGAAACCTCAATATAACCGCCCCTTCGAACGACGAGCCTTCGAGGATAAGATGCTCGCCATAATATGCGACGGTGCTGAACGTTCGGCCCTGACAAGCAATCGGTGCGAGCTCGCGATAGCGATCTAGGGAGGCGATATCGGTGGTAGATTCGCGAATTATTACAACATATGCAGTCATGAAGCAGTCCTCAGATGGAGATCAGGACAGCGGAAATCCGAGCAATTTCTGTCGGTCATTTGGTAATCGAACACTGTATCTTCTCTCTTTAGCGTTCCAAAAACTCAAGTTGGGCCCATCGACGTAAGTTCCCCGAAGGTGGTTTCGAAACCGCTTCGGAGGCATTGTCACCAATTTCCCCTCTGTCGAAGACGCCTTTCTGATCGATCGCAAGTCGTCTTCGACAGAGGGAAATCTGCCAGAAATTCGGATGCCTGCTTTTGTTTTTGGGACGCAATGCTTGCGATTCAAAACAAAATGAATAGACTGGTCTACCTATCAAGGAGTGGCCATGAACGCCTCGATCAGTTTAGACACATCCAGGGCGCCTCCAAAGGACCGATTTTCATTGTGGCGGGAGGCATTGCTCAGCAGCTTTTTCCATGTTCGCTGCGAGTCTGAATGTGGCTCTAATTTCGCCGGCACAATTGAGACCACACGCCACAAGACGATATCACTTAGTCGAATGAGCGGTATCGCCTACGCTATGGAGCGTCGCGAAACCGACATTCGCATGGACAAGGATGAGGTGTTTCTTTTAGCGATACAAACCTCAGCCACGGCCGAGATCAGGCAGTTTGGTGCATCTGCGTTGTTGAGGCCTGGCGATATGGCGCTGTGTGACAGCACCAAGCCTTTCCGACTGCGTTTGAATGACGGATTTTCGCAGACTGTCGTGCAGTTTCCCAAGGCGAAGTTGTTGCGCCGGTTACCGAATGCTCAGATGGCGGCCGCCCGTCGAATTGACGGCCAAGCAGGCATTGGCAATCTTATCCGAGAATGCATTTTATCGCTAAGCATCTTTGCTGGGGATAGCAACCAGTCGCTATGCGCAATGATCGAAGAGACACTCGTCGATTTGATCGCGACGGCCGCCGCCGCGACAATCGGGGATTTGGCTGCCCTTCCATCGTTCAAGCATGACACCTTGTTGCGGGCCAAGACCTGGATCCGGGATCATTTGGAGCGTACTGACCTCGATCGGAATGCAGTAGCCTTGGCGATTGGAATGTCCGTGCGGCGCTTGAACGCGTTGTTCTCGGAGGAGGGGAGTTCCATATCTGATTTCATTCGTCAGACGCGCCTTGAGACTGTCTGTCTCGAACTGCGCGACGAACGATTTTCACAAATTTCGATTTCCGAAATTGCCTTGCGAAATGGCTTCGCGAATTTCCAGCACTTCTCAACGTCTTTCAAAGCGCATTACGGTAAGACGCCAAGAGAATGGCGCGTCATTTCGTTAGGCTAGCTACGAGTTAAGAAATAGGCCGCAGATGCCTCCAGATGCGCCCACGAAAGCACCCGCCATACCAGGCTGAAGTCATGGAGCGCGAACCTATGTGGAAAGCTCAGGCACCGAATTAGCTCGGAAAATCAATGCGCTCCAAAGAGCGTCATGTCTGACTACTACGGGCTAAATAAAACAAAACCGATGATACACATCCGCGACGAGGACTAGCGCCGCAATGACGCTAGAACGCCGCGGTGGCCTGACGCGGAATACGAATACTACTTGCCGAGCAGGATCGCCGCAGCGCTTCGAGCCGCTGAAAACCCATCTGCAACGCCTTTGAGGTATGCCTCGGTCATGGCGCCATCCATCAATAAGAGCAGTTGATCGGCTAGCTCATCTCGCCTTGGCCTTCCTTCCACCAAAAGACCGTAGACATGCTGTCGTAAGCTGCGTTTATAATTGCTGACGATATCGAAGACGCCGCCGCCCGCATCAGCGGATTGATAGCTTGCGTGTGTCAACCAACAACCTCGGAAGTTTTCGTCTGCTGCTTCCTGTCGCATAATATTGAAAATATTGTCGACACGCTCAAATTCCGAGAGAGTGTCGTTGTCTTTTTCAGTCAGATTTTGCAGGATTTCGGAAGCCGTTTGCGTGTAAACGGCAGCGATCAGTTCGTCCTTTGACGTGAAGTTGTTATAGAGAGTCATACGAGCCACGCCGGCTTCGGCGATCACATCGTTGATGCCAACGTTTGATGATCCACGCTGGAAGAATAGCCTTCTAGCGGTTTCCATAAGGCGCTCACGAGCGAGCGACACATGTTGTTTTTCTGTTCGTTTTGCCATTATCCCCACCCCCGGCATAATAGATAGATCAGTCTATATTTACTATGATTGGTTTTCTCGCCCTTCGCAACGCGAAACTCTGAATGTGCTGACAAGGTGGAGATTGCGCCGTAACGGCGGATCGAACTGAAACGCTGACGCGTGGCGATCCCTCCTGCCTCGCATGCGCGGCTTTGAAAAATCTGGGCACGGCAACCAAGAACAAACTGATGACATTGCCAGAGAGCCAGTTTGATCGCATCGAAGTTGCGTAGGGCTCGCTTTGGAGGAGTCGTTGAGTTTGGAGAACCCCATTTCGATGGGGGGTGTGGTTGGGCGAATGGGCGTCAGACGCGGAAGCTACGTTCGCCTCGCCTTGACCACTCCCCTGCTCGCTCACGTTTGCGGGAGGCGGCACTGTAGAGAATGACGTCACCCGAGCAACAAGATAGGCGCGAGTTGCGGATCGATCACGGTTTCGAAGATGCGGCTTCTCACCGGCGTATCGACGATCAAGGGCGCATAGGCGACAATGCGTTTGCCTCACCAACTCGCAAGATGAGCCACGCCAATGCCCTTTTTTAAAGGACCGCCTGCGGCAGCTGATCCACTGGTCACGCGATTTGGTGATTTTCGGCGTTCGCTGTTCGCTTGCCTTCATTCTCTGACAGCTTGCCCGAGCGGTTGCGGAAAACAGCTGACCGCAGCGCAGTTCGACCTCGCGCCCTGCGAGTTCGATACACAACTTTTCCGAGGTCACGCCGCCATCGGCGTAAAGCTTGCCTCCCGCGGACCGCCCTGCTTCGCCGCGTCAAGAAAACCCGGCGAACCGCGAAGGATCATGATGGCTTTGGCGAAAGACGGGAGAACGTCGCGCCGCTGATCGGGCGCTGATGACGCCGCCCACAAACTCAACAACACACTCTCGAAATTCTGCTCGATGCAACTTTGCCCACGGCGCTTCACCATGGGCAAAGTCAGTCACAGGTCATCCCTACCCCTGTTCGCTGCAATACGCGTTAGTCCGCCGATGCGGTCCAACGCGAGTCACTTTGAAACAGGTCATTGAGCTTGTATGCAACTTCAGTACGGTTTGTTGCCTTGAGCTTCTTCATGATATTACGGATGTGAACCTTTACAGTGCTCTCGCGCAGATTAAGTTCATATGCGATTATCTTGTTCGCCTTGCCTTTGCGCAGAGCCTGCACCACCTCTGCCTGGCGCAAAGTAAACATGCGGGACAGCTCTTTTTGCCTCGGCGTGTTGTCAACCGGAACCGATGACGAGAAACTGCTCCCCGCAACGATGAAAGTGCCGCCCGCCACGGCGAGTGCGATGGCTTCTACGCAAACTTCGATCCCGACGGACGATGGGATAAAACCGCGGGCGCCATGCTCGATAACCTTCAACGTCTGACTGAGATTGTCGCCATCCGCGAGAATAACCACAGGCGCCGGCGCGAGCTCGGCAACAATGCTGGCGATCTCCTCGCATAGCATGGAATCGCCTGTCGTCCGTCCCGCGATATTGAGAAGCACCGCCTTCACGCGATGCGTCGCGTCCTTTTTCCGCCGCCACTCCGCCACCGACCCAACTGCAACGGCCTTCATACCCAGACCGTTCTGGGTCAACGTGGTGGCGAGGCACTCCCGATCGAGCGTTCTGCTATCAATAATGAGCAGACAACGGTCGCCATCTTGCGTCTTGACCTCTGTCAGCTCACCAAGAGATCTGGATGACACAGCCACAGCCTGAAGCCTGTTGACAGGTGCCCGTCCACTTTCAAATTCCGAAGGTACGTAATTCATACTAGCCTCATACTCAATAGTGTTAGAGGTGACCATTCGCAACGAAATGCAATACTCGGGAGACATTTGCGTTTAACAAGTCAGTTTAAGTAGTCTATCCACTTTTTGGTCGCTTATTGCGAGTGGTTTCTACTTTATTAAGAACCTACATAGATGACTACTGATAATCAATACAAAATATTTTGTCGTGTTTATATTAAAAATGTTCAGTATATAAAAATATGCCTCCTATTGATAAAAATAGGAATTATATTTTATTTGAAAATAAAAATATCTAGGAAGAACATTATTTAATTTATTCTTTGGAAATAGCGTTTCTTAACGATAACCAGAAGAGGCGCTCTGCATTACTTTTTCCTGCAGGTAACGACTGCGCTATTTCGGCATGGCGCGGAGCAATATTGTTTCCGTCGCGATAGTCAAACGTCAACAGCGAACCTCAGCGTGCGACAAGGAACTTCGATCGGTGGCGCGACATATAGCCGAGGCGCAGCTGCAACACCGATACCAAGTAGAGACTTCGCAGGTTGCTTGACCTGGGGAAGCAGCTTCCCTTCTAGGTCGACCGACGAGATGGAAAGTGTGAGAGGCGTCGGTACCACTCCGCTTGCAGTTTGCGTATCCGACCCGCGATTAGTTGCAGTTTGTCAAAGCTATTCCCGCCCTCTGAACCGTCGCTGATAGGTCGGGTCGTAGAGCGAACTCTCTATAAAATCAGAGGCGGAAAGAGACGGACCGACGAAAATGATCGCGGTTCGCTCGATCGGTTCTGCGGCGACACTAGCCTCGATATCGGCAAGTGTGCCGCGAACAATCCTCTCGTCAGCCCAGGATGCCTTGACAACGATCGCCACGGGGCAGTCCTCCCCATATAGCGGGGTGAGATCGCTGACGACCTTTCCAAGCGCATGGATGGCAAGGTGGATTGCCAGCGTCGCGCCTGTCGCGCCGAACTTGGTCAATGTCTCATCGTTCGGCATCGGCGAGGCGCGGCCGGATACGCGGGTCAACACGAGGCTTTGCGCCACCCCGGGGATTGTCAGCTCACGGCCGAGTGCGGCGGCGGCGGCCGCGAATGCGGGAACGCCGGGTGTCATCGTATGGGCGATACCATGCCGGTCGAGACGGCGGATCTGCTCGGCGACCGCACTCCACACGGAAAGATCGCCCGAATGCAGTCGCGCGACGTCTTCACCGGCATTCTCCGCCTTCAGATACTCGGCCTCGATCTCGTCGAGTGACATTGGCGCGGTATCGACGATTCGTGCGTCGGGCGGGCAATAGGCGAGCAGATCGGGCGAGACGATAGAGCCGGCGTAGAGGCAAACGGGGCACCGGCCGATCAGGTCACGGCCGCGTACGGTGATCAGGTCCGCGGCGCCAGGGCCCGCGCCGATGAAATGAACCGTCATGTCTTTATCCTCAATCTTTCGTCCAGCACCATTGCGTCACCGGCATAGCCGGTCGCCAACCCACCATTCCGCCGATGGGCGCGGCGCGGGCAATATCGATACGTGTCAGCGTGCCGCCCTTTTCGGCGTGCAGCCCGAGCAGCTTGGCTTCCATCTCCAGCGTCACGGCATTGGCGACGATCCGGCCCCCGGATTTCAACGCAGCAATGGCCGCCTCGATAACCCCGTTTTCACTGCCGCCGCCGCCAATGAAGATGGCATCCGGCTCCGGCAGGGATTGAAGCGCCGGCGGCGCCTCCCCTTCGACCACGGCAAGTCCTGTTACACCAAAGGCCAAGGCGTTGCGAGCGATGCGCTGGGCGCGATCGGGCGATTGTTCGATCGCGATCGCACGCAGCGACGGATCGCACAGCATCCACTCGATCCCGATCGAGCCCGAACCCGCGCCAACATCCCACAGCAGTTCGCCGTGACGCGGCGCCAAGGCAGAGAGCGTGACGGCACGGATCTCCCGTTTGGTGATCTGCCCATCATGTTCGAAGAGTTCGTCGGCTAGACCCGGCGCAAAGGCAAGCACGCGCGCGCCCGGCCCTGCCACGACGTCAACGGCGCAGACATTGAGCGGATCGATGTCCGCGAAATCGAATGCGTCGGCGCGACTGCTGCGCACACGCTCCTTTTCGCCTGCGAGCGCCTCAAGGACATGAATGCAAGACGCGCCGAAACCAGTGAACGTCAGTAGCGCTGCCAGCTGCTGTGGCGTCTCGCCATCCGAGGTCAGCGCGATGACACGACGTCCAGCGTGCAGGTGCGGGCGGATAAGGTCGAGCGGACGTCCGTGCAACGATATCTGGGCAGTGTCCTGCAACGCCCAGCCGAGCCGCGACGCCGCCATGCCAAAGGATGACGGAGCGGGAATGCAATACATCTCGCCGACCCCGACCCTGCGGGACAGCGTGGCACCAACGCCATAGAGAAAGGGATCGCCGGAGGCGAGCACGACCACAGGCGAACCGCGGCGCGATGTGATTGCCTCGACCGATCGATCGAACGGGCTCTCCCAGGCGAGGCGTTCGCCGGTGATGATCTCGGCCATCAACGCATGGTGACGCGCACCGCCGAACACGACGGAGGCAGCGGCAATGATGCGCTTCGCCTCGTCGCCGAGGCCCGCTGGACCATCTTCTCCAATGCCGATAATAGTCAGCCAGGGTTGATCGAAGGCGGAAGACATATCAGGCATGGGCAAGATCCGCATTCTGATGCTCGGCGGAACCAGCGAGGCAAACGCGCTTGCGAAGGTTCTGGCCGGTGACCCGCGATGCGACACGTTGCTGTCGCTCGCCGGCCGCACCGAACAGCCGATGATTCAGCTCCTGCCAACGCGGATCGGCGGTTTCGGCGGTGCGGATGGCCTCGCCAATTTTTTGCACGATGGCGAATTCGATCTGCTGATCGACGCAACCCATCCTTTTGCGGCGCGAATCTCCCAGAACGCCAGCGAAGCCGTGGCCAGTCTCGGCCTTCCGGCCTTCAGTCTTCAACGCCCCCAATGGGTGGCGCAGGCCGGTGACAACTGGCGGCACGTCGCCACCATCGCGGAGGCTATCACGGCACTCGGCAGCAAGCCGCGTCGCGTGTTTCTTGCCATCGGCAGACAGGAAGCGCATCGCGCGGAGGGGGCGCCACAGCACTTCTATCTCGTCCGCAGCGTCGATCCCGTCCAGCCCCGCCTTGCTGTCGCCGACGTTCAATACATTCTCGATCGCGGCCCCTTCCACAGAGAAGGCGAAATCGCCTTGCTGGAAACGCATCGCATCGATGCCGTCGTCACCAAGAATAGCGGCGGATCGGCAACCTACGCCAAGATCGCTGCGGCTCGCCAGCTTGGTATGGAGGTGCTGATGGTCGGCCGCGCGTCCGCGCCCGCCATGCAGACGGTCGAGACGGTCGATGAGGCGCTGTCGACGATCAATCACCTGTTTTCTCCACGCTGAACCGCGGCGTGTACACGATATCCGTCTTGCCTTCGCGGGCAATCACCCGCGTTTCGGCAGAGCCGATTATCACGCACGTCGCCATGTCCGCCGTCGCGGCATCGGCAGAGCCGAGCGGCTGGAGCGCGATGCGCTCGTCCGGGCGGCCCGCGGCCCGCCCGAAGATAACGGGCGTGGCATCGGGCAGATGTTCGCGCAGCAGTTCGAAAGCCTTGCCAAGCTGCCAGGGTCGCGCCTTGCTGATCGGATTGTAGAGAGCGATGACGAAGCCGCCCTCTGCTGCCGCCTTCAATCGGCGTTCGATCGTCGCCCACGGCTTCAGGTTGTCAGACAGCGAGATCGCACAGAAATCATGTCCCAAAGGCGCGCCGACGCGCGCAGCAACTGCCAGCATCGCCGTGATCCCTGGGAGAATGACGAGATCCACATCGCGCCATTCCTCAGACCCGTTGTCGATCGCTTCGCAGACAGCCGCCGCCATGGCAAACACGCCGGGATCTCCGCCCGAAACGACACAGACAGTTGCTCCCTTGGACGCGGCACGCAGCGCCGCGCCGGCACGGTCGAGTTCTTCGCGGTTATCAGACGCCTGTCGCGTCTGGTCGGCCCGCAGGTTGAGCCTGTCGAGATACGGACCGTAGCCGAAAAAGATCGTGGCGTTCGACACCGCAGCCAGCGCCTCCGGTGTCATCTGGTCCGGGTTGCCGGGACCGGTGCCGATCACGAACAGCTGGCCGCTCATCGATTGCTCTCCCAACCCGGGACAAGAACCAGCGAGAAATACGGCGCATCGCCCTCAGGACGATCCGCAAGCTTGACCATCGCGGCGTTCGCCATCGTGCCGCGCTCGACGTAGACGGCATCCGAAAGACGGCCGGAAGCTTCCAGCGCGCGGCGGATTTTCGGCAGATTGCGCCCGACTTTCATGATGACGGCAGCCTGCGTATCGGACAGGCGGCGCCCAAGCTCGTCTTCCTCCATGGTCCCGGGAAGCACAGACAGCACATCGTCACCCTGGACGATCGGCATGCCAGCCAGCGACCAGCAGCCGGACATGGCGCTGATCCCGGGGATGACTTCCGTGGGATACCGATTGGCCAGCCTGACATGCAGATGCATGTAGGAGCCGTAGAACAGCGGATCGCCTTCGCTCAGAACCGCCACCGTCCGGCCGGCATCGAGATGGGTGGCGACGGCTGCGGCGGATTGTTCGTAGAACGCCGTGATCTGGCGGCGGTACTCCGCCTCGTTCTTGTCGATCTCCGTGGTCACGGGATAGAAGAGTGGCAGCAAGATCGCGTGTTCCCCGATCAGGTGCTCGACGATGGCCTTGCCGTTGCCGCCCCTTCCACGCTTGGCGAAATACGCAATCACGTCAGCGGCTTCGATCGCCTTGACGGCCTTGACCGTCAGCAGTTCCGGATCGCCGGGCCCCGTGCCGACGCCGATCATACGACCGGCGGTCACAGGCCGGGCCTCGCAAGCGCGTTGAGGGTCGCGGCCGTCATCGCGCTCCCGCCGAGCCGCCCGCGCACGATGGCGAACGGAACGCCATAGGAATTTTCCGCAAGCGCGTCCTTGGATTCCGCCGCACCGACGAAACCGACCGGCATGCCGATGATCGCGGCCGGCTTCGGCGCGCCGTCGCGCAACAGTTCCAGCAGATGAAAGAGCGCGGTCGGCGCGTTGCCGATGGCAACGACGCTGCCGGCGAGGCGATCCTTCCAGAGATGAAGAGCGGCGGCCGAGCGGGTGTTTCCCGTCTCCTTCGCAAGTTCGGCGGTCCTGACATCGTGAAGCGTGCAGAGGACATCGTTCTTGGCCGGCAACCGTGTGCGGGTGACACCATGCGCCACCATCTCGGCGTCGCAGAAAATCGGTGCACCAGCATGCAATGCCGAGCGGGCGGCGCTGACGAAGTGCGGGGAAAACAGGAAGTTTTCGGCAGCCTCGACCAGTCCACAGGCATGGATCATACGCACGGCAACGTCGGCTTCCTCTGCCGAAAACCGGGAGAGATCGGCCTCGCTGCGAATGATGGCAAAGGACCGCTCGTAAATGGCGTCACCGCTATGGATGTAATCGTAGTCTGGCATTCCTATTCCTGTCGCAGCGCTCGCGTGATGTTTTCCTTGCCGAGCCTCCCGAGGCAGGCCCTAGCAGATTCGCCAGCTTGTCTTTCATTTTTGATGAGGCGGGCGAGCCTCTCTATAGCGGATTTGATGTCACTGCCAGCAATCTGTATGTCCGGCGCGTGGGAAGCCAGACCGTTGAGGACGAGATTGTAGCCCCCGGCTGTTCCGGCAAGCGTCAATGCAGGGCGCGGGTGCGCGCAGCCTTTGGCGCAGCCGGACAGATGCACGGCCAGCGAGCCGTCAAGCAGGTCTGGACAGATATCGATCACCGCCTCCGCCATCGTCTTCGTCGCATATAAGCTCGACGCGCAGGCGCCGGCCCCTGCGCAGGTCGAAATCTGGGCGGACATGTCTTGGCTGTCGCTTGAAAGGCCGTGCAGATGGGCGTGCTGCAGAACGATCGGCGCTCTATCCGGCCCCAGCCCCGTGACAAAGAAACGGCGGTCAGGCGCCGGTCTGATGTCCTTGACACCCAGAGCCCGAACTGACGCCAGAAAGGCGGTGAGATCATTGGCAGACATCTGTCCAAACCGCGGCCTCAAGCCGACCACGACTGTGCCGTCGACACTTTGATGCACGCCGAGCCCGGCCGCTTTGCCTCCGGGCTGGCCTGCAAGCGACATGCAGCCTATAGCGGGAAACACCTGCCGTAGCCGCGCATGCGGGATTTCGCGACAGCGCCTCTGCCAGCCGCTCGACAATAGCAGTCTGAGCAACTCGCCCACAGCAAGAATGGCTTCCTCAGCGTTGCCGATGGCGATCGTGTGGGCGCCACGTCCGTCGCCGGCAATGGCGACCTGCCATGTCCGCGAGGAAACAGCCAACAGGCGAATATCCGCTGTAACATCCGCCAATCCGAAGCGTCCGCCGCCATCGATAATTATTGCAAGCTTCGGCGCCAGCCCAGGCGACCGGAAGAGATCGGCCAGTTGCTGCCTTAGTTGCAGTTCCATCGCAGCAGCATTTGCCAAGTCCCCGAACCCGGCGCCATGTAGGGGCGGCAATTCAATGACCGGGCTGGGGAGAACAACGATGCCGGCCGCATCAATCGCCGTAGCGAGCGGATCAATCGTTTCCTGTCGCAGGCCGCGGATCTGCAAGCTTCCTCTCGCGGTGATTTCCAGCAGACCATTGCCATATCGCACGGCAGCGCGCGCAACACTTTCGAACTGGTTGATGTCGAGGATGCCGGCCTTCGGGCGGAGGCGCGCAAGCAGCCCGTCCCCAGTCGGCATTGGACGGCTCAGCGTTGGACAGGCACCACGGCGCGCGAAGGGTTGGGTAGCGCTCTCCGTGATATCAGTGTCCATGTGGTCGCCGAGTGACATGCGATCCATCCCTTCAAGTCCTATTCTTACATGACAGCGGCAGACGGATCAAAACGCATGTCTGCTTCACAGATCATCGAAATCCCGCCCCTTGCGTAGCAGGTATATATCCATGATCCAGCCATGCCGCGCCCGCGCTTCCGCCCGAGCCTCGACGATGTTATCGGTCACATCTCCCAGTCGGCCCGCGACCACAATCTCGTCTTTGGTTCCGAGATAAGCCCCCCAGAAGATCTCCGCATCCGGATCATCGATCTTCGAGAACGCCTGTTCGCCGTCGAGCATGACGATCGTGCTATCGGCGCGGTTACGGTTTTCCAGCAGACGGCGACCGGTGGTGATCTCGACGGGTTTCCCCACCATATTGATCGGTATCCGGTGGCTCGCTGCCAGCGCCTGGATGCTGGTGATACCAGGCACCACGTTGAAATCGAACTCGACAGTTTCGAGCCGCTTGGCGCGTTCGACGATGCGGATCACGCTGTCATAGAGGCTGGGATCCCCCCACACCAGAAAGGCGCCAACACCGTTTTCGGGCAGACCGTTGATCAGCTCCACATACGTTTCGGCAAGCGCCGCATGCCATTCATCGACGCTGCCGACATAGCTTCGGTCGGACGTCCGGCGTACCGGAACGGTGAATTCGACGATTGTTGTCTGCGGATTGGTAATGAAACGATCGCAGATCTCACGGCGCACCGAGGCGAGGCCCTCTTTCTGCGCGCCCTTTATCGGCAGGAAGATCATGTCTGCCGCGTTCATCCGTTTGATCGCCTGGACGGTCACGTGCTCGGGATTTCCGGTTCCGATCCCGATGATATGGATGTGGCGCATGACGGCTCTCCTGGAAAGTATCGTCTGCTTTTGGCGTACCTGACCGGGCGCCGCAAGGTCATGGATCAAGTTGGCGTCGACATGAGGGCGACAGATCGACGCTGAGATTGCTGCGGTTTTCGAATCGTGCGATCTTTGCGCGAGTTTGAGAAGGCTGCGTCGACCTGCTGACGATGGACATTGGCCGATCCAAGCCCGATATCAGGCCATTCGGCCTACCTCTTCGAATGCAAGGAACGGCTGAGTATGTGTGCGGGTGTCTCCCCCTTCGACTTTTCGTTGGTCGCCCCGAAAACCTCTCTCAGGGACCACAATCAACAGGGTGCCCATGCTCGCTTTCGTGCCGTCAGTGCGTCGGGGACATGAGGATGTCCCACGAAATCGACACATCCGTTCTGAAAGCGCTGTTGCCGCATTTCGTCCGTGCAGAGGATGCCCTGGCACGTCTTGATGAGCGCGCGCTGCGTTCGGCGGTCGCCGAAGGTTTTGCCGAGCGCCGCCATTTCTTCGATGCGATCGGCGCGATGTGGGTGGCAGGCGAACTTGTCCATCTCGAGGATCTCGTTCTGCACGACGCCCATATGGATGCGCGCGCACCGAGCCATGAATTGACCATCGCGCATGCGATCCTGCGCGCGCGCCGGAGACTATGGTCGAGCAAACCGGAATGGGCGCTCAGCGAGGCAGGCATGGCCGTCCTGACCGGTATTGGCGGCGAGCAGGAACGCGCGCCGGAGTCCAAGAGTGCTCAGCCGGAAAACGGGGACGAGGATCACGAGCCGGACGCATTGATGACAGCGGAGTTGGCGGAAATCGATGCCGTGCTGGAACGCTCGACCCGTATGCTCGATAGTTTGACACGGCGCGAAACGCCGGAGGTGCCGGAGACCGTGAAGCCGAACCTCGGCCAGGATCGGCTCGGTTTGTTCGATGACGAGGATTGGGACGAGGCCGCACGCATGCGCGAATGGCGGAAAACCATCGTGATCGCCGACCAGCTACCACCAACACTGGGCGCGGCCATTCTTTTTGATGCATGGGAGCGGATCGAACCGCTACGGCGCCAGCATTGGTTGGGCGGCCTGCTGGTGGCGAGCTACCTGCGCGGGCGCGGCAAGGTCACGTCGCATTTTCTCGCGTTCTTCGCCGGACTGAAGACAATTCGCCACGAGCGGCGGCGATCGCGCGATCGTGTGATCCGATTGCAATCATTCCTCGAGGCGATGATCGAAAGCGCGGATCTCGGCCTGAAGGAGATCGATCGGCTATTGCTGGCGCAGACGCAGATGGAAATGCGATTCAAGGATCGGCGGTCGAATAGCAGCCTGCCGCAACTCGCCCGCTTCATGCTGTCGCGGCCGATGGTCTCCTCGGCCATGGTGGCGCACGAACTGAGGATCAGTTCCCGCGGCGCGCTCAATCTTCTGAACGACATCGGCATCCGCGAGATCACCGGGCGCGGTCGCTACCGGGCTTGGGGCATCATCTGACGCCTCGCATAAAACGAAAAGCGGCTGGACATACATCCAGCCGCTTTCCTGTGGTGAACACCCGACCCACGATCCTGTCACAGAGTACGGATCGGGCGCTCTAGCGCTTCCTTTGCCCCCAGAAGCGCTTTAACCTATTCCCGCTCGCCCGTGAAATTGAGCAGCAGCTGGAAGATGTTGACGAAGTTCAGGTAGAGAGACAGAGCGCCGAAGACGGCCAGCTTCTGGTTCGATTCCTGATCGTGGTTCTCCGAATACTGTTCCTTGATGTTCTGCGTGTCGTAGGCGGTAAGGCCGACGAAGACGACGATACCGATGACCGAAATCGCGAACTGCAGCGCGCTTGAGCCAAGGAAGATGTTGACGACACTGGCGATGACCACGCCGATCAGACCCATCATTAGGAACGAGCCCATGCGCGACAGATCACGCTTCGTCACGTATCCATAGAGGCTGGTGGAGCCGAACATTGTGGCCGCGATGAAGAAGGTGCGGGCGATGCTGGTTCCGGTGAAGACCAGGAACACGGAGGCCAGCGACAGACCCATGACAGCACAGAATGCCCAGAAGGTCGTCTGCGCGGCGCTTGCCGACATCGTCTGGATCTTGAACGAGAAGAAGAAGACGAAGGCGAGCGGTGCCAGCATGACCACCCACTTGAGCGGCGACTGGAAGATCGGCACGTACAGCGCCGGCGTGCTGCCGACGATGAAGGCGACGATGCCTGTTATGACAAGGCCGATGCCCATGTAGTTGTACACGCGCATCATGTGCTGACGCAGGCCTTCGTCGAACATGGCCTGCGAGCCGACGGCGGAGCCGTAACGCTGCTGATTGATCGGGTTCATGGAGATCTCCTCGATTGAACTAGTAAAGGGTACGGGCAAGCCGGTCGGCTGCCTGATCCAGTGTGATGGAGCGGTCTGCGGTCACCAGCGCGTAGGCGACCTCGCCGATCTGCCAGTAGGCAGTTTCGGCATTGTCGAGCGCGACATGATTGACCGATTGCACGGAAAAGACGCCCGGCCGAACGGCAAACAGCGAAAGCTGCTTTCTGTCGGTCGTCGTTATCGCCATTTCAACGCTTGGTCCGAAGGCGGACGGAAATATCTGTACGTCAGCTATCGTCCAGTCCTGCGGCAGTTGCGGCATGACGATGCCCGTCGCTGCGCGGATTTCATCCGGCTTGTACTGGGCCTCCACGGGCGCCTGCGTCGACTGGCGCACCAGCGTCGTCTTGTAGGCTCTGACCGCATCCTCAACATAGGCAGGCGCCGGAACGGAGGCAGCCACTTCGGTCGCGGTGAACGCGCCGAAGGAATTGTGGGCCACCCAGCCTGCAGCCACCAGAACGGCGACAGCTGCTATCCGCTGGACCGTGTGAAAAATGCGCCCATAGGCAAGGCCCCGCTCCAGACGACGCGCCGCATCGCGCGTCTCCGCACGACCGGATGCGCTTTCGTTGGCCAGCGCCAGGCGCAGTTCGCCGCGCATGCTGAGATCCGCCATCACCTTGGCAGCGATCTCCGGATGCTCGGAGAGATAGGATTCGACTTCGATACGGCGCGCGACATCGAGTTGACCATCGACGTAGGCATCGAGATCGGCTGCGATGATCGGATCAGTTGGTTTCATTGCCACCTCCGTCGATCAGTCTCAAATGCGACGCGCGCGGCGTCTTTTCCTCGAATGCACGAAGCTGAGCGCGTGCGCGTGAAATGCGCGACATCAGCGTGCCGATCGGAACGCCAAGCGCTGCTGCCGCTTCCTGATAGGAGAGATCCTCGATCGCCACGAGATGCAGCGCCTCGCGCTGCTCCTCGGGCAGGAGGAAGAATGCGTTGCGAACCTGCTGAAGACGCACCGCGTGTTCTTGGCCGGCCGGCAAGGACTGCTCGGCCTCCACGGCGGCCTCATCGTGCCGGCGTGTCAGCGATCGCCCCTGCCGGACGCGGTCGATGTGAGCGTTATGCACGATAGAGAGCAGCCACGTACGCAAGTTACCACCGCTGCGGAAGCTCTGCTTCTTCTCGAATGCCCGGACCAAGGCATCATGGACCAGATCTTCGGCATCATCCGAATTGCGCACCAGCGAGCGCGCGTAGCGCCTGAGCGCTGCGAGCTGGCCGATGACGTCGAATGGGCGTTCTTTCCGTTCCATGATTGAGTATACGGAGTAGCGCGCTGTTTTATTCCCGCCAGCGTGAATTATTTTATATCACGTTCATTTTTCGCCGACAGCGACGTTCGAGACATACGCGCGACCTATGCGCGTCGATCCTCCGACAACTCTTCCAGGATAGGGCAATCCGGCCGATCGTTGCCGTGGCAGGCGTGAACAAGATGCTCCAGCGTCCGTCGGAGCTCGGTGAGGGCAACGATCTTGCGATCGATTTCGGAGAGCTTGGCCTGCGTCATATCTTTTACGTCGGCGCTCGCCCTGCTTTTGTCCTCATAGAGCGCCAGCAACTGGCGGCACTCTTCGACAGAAAAGCCAAGGCCGCGCGATTTTTGCAGGAAACGCAGTTTGTGGATGTCGGAGGTCGCATAGTCCCGATAACCGTTGCCGCCCCGTTCGGGTCGGACAAGGCCGATATCCTCGTAGTAGCGGATGGTTTTCGACGGTAGACCGGACCGTTCAGATGCTTCACCGATGTTCATTCTGCCCTCCTACAACCTGACGAAGCGCAATCTCAACGCATTGCTGATCACCGACACCGAGGACAGGCTCATAGCAGCAGCCGCGATCATCGGCGACAGGAGAAGACCAAAGACCGGATAAAGCACGCCCGCCGCAAGCGGCACGCCGAGCGCATTGTAGCCGAAGGCGAAGCCGAGGTTCTGCCGGATGTTGCGCATTGTCGCCTCCGCCAGCCGCCGTGCCCGGACGATGCCGTTCAGGTCTCCCTTCACCAACATGATACCGGCACTCTCCATGGCAACGTCGGCACCATTGCCCATGGCGATTCCGACATCGGCGGCGGCCAGCGCCGGTGCGTCGTTGACGCCGTCGCCAGCCATAGCGACCACGGCACCCTTCGCACGCAACTTATCGACCAGCGCCTTCTTGCCCTCCGGCAAGATATCGGCATGAACATCATCGATCCCAAGGCTCAGGGCAACGGCACGCGCCGTGCGCTCATTATCGCCGGTTGCCATGACAATCCTGAGGCCGCTGGCGTGCAGCGCCTTGATCGCGGCAGCGGTAGTCGGCTTGATACGGTCGGCGACGGCCACGAAGCCGGCCAGTCCTTGGTCGATGGCGACAAACATCACCGTCTTCCCCTCATCCCGTAACGCTTGAATCCGCTCCTCATGTACCGCGACTTCGACCCCGATATCACGCATCATCGCAGCGTTGCCGAGCACGACGATTGTTTCTGCGACGTTGCCGCGCACGCCCTTGCCGGTGATTGCTTCGAAACTGGTCACATCAACGAGGCCAATCCCCCGCGTTTCGGCGCCAGAGACAATCGCGTCCGCCAGCGGATGCTCGGACCCCTTTTCAAGACTTGCGGCCAGCCGAATAAGCTCTTCCTCCGCGACGCCCCCGACAGGGATCACATCAGTTAGTCGTGGCTTACCCTCCGTCAAGGTGCCGGTCTTATCGACGATCAGCGTATCCACCTTTGCGAAGCGCTCCAGCGCTTCGGCATCCTTGATCAACACGCCTTCCTGGGCACCGCGGCCAGTCGCAATCATGATCGACATCGGCGTTGCCAGACCGAGCGCGCACGGGCAGGCGACGATCAGCACGGCAACAGCCGCCAGCAGCGCGTGCACCATGCGGGGCTCCGGACCGACCAGCGACCAGACCAGAAAGGCGGCCATTGCCGCGGCCACGATGGCGGGCACGAAGAATGCCGAAACACGATCGACCACACTCTGGATCGGCGCCCGCGAGCGTTGCGCCCTGGCAACCATATCGACGATACGCGACAACGTGGTGTCCGCACCGACCTTTTGGGCAACCATGATGAACGTGCCGTTCCTGTTGAGCGTGCCGCCGGTAACATCGTCACCACTGACCTTCTCGACCGGAATCGGTTCACCCGAGATCATGGACTCGTCAATCGTCGATTGCCCCTCGCTGACAGCGCCGTCGACGGGAACCCGCTCGCCAGGGCGAACACGCAAGCGGTCGCCGACCACGATGTCATCGACTGGCACGTCGGTCTCCGTACCGTCAACGTCCAGACGTCGCGCGGTTTTCGGAGCAAGGTCGAGCAGTGCCCTGATAGATGATCCTGTTCGTTCGCGCGCGCGCAGTTCCAGCACCTGACCAACGAAGACCAGGGCCACAATGACGGCAGCCGCTTCGAAATAGACCGGCACGGCATTGCCATGCCCTCGGAACGTATGCGGAAAAAGTCCAGGCACCAGCGTCGCCACCACGCTGTAGACATAGGCAGTACCGACCCCAAGCCCGATCAGTGTCCACATGTTCGGGCTACGGTTGACGAGCGACGCCCAGGCGCGGCGGAAGAACGGAAGAGCCGCCCACAGCACGACGGGTGTTGCAAGCAGGAGTTCGAGCCAGGTTGCCTGCGGCTCGCCGATCCAATCGCGCGCGGGAACGCCGATCATCGGCCCCATGGTGATCAAGAGCAGCGGCACCGACAGTGCCGCGCTGATCCAAAGACGATGGGTGAAATCGACGAGCTCCGGATTCGGTCCCGCGTCCGCGGGCGGAATGCCCATCGGCTCGAGAGCCATGCCGCATTTCGGGCAATCGGCGGGGTGATCGCTAATCACCTCGGGGTGCATCGGGCAGGTGTATTGCGTGCCCGCAGGCGCGGTTTTCGGCGGCGGTCTGTTGCCGCCGCGATAGGCGTTGGGCTCGGCTTCGAATTTCGCCTTGCAGCCGGCAGAGCAGAAATAGTGCTTTTCGCCCTCGTGCCTGAGAAAATGCGCGGCGGCGGCCCGATCGACAGTCATGCCGCATACGGGATCCTTAGCCGTCAGATAGTCCTGCGGTGCGGCTTCGAACTTCTTGCGGCAGCCGTCACAGCAGAAGTGATAGACGCGACCATCGTATTCGAGGGACGGTTTGCCGGCATGGGGATCAACGGTCATGCCGCAGACCGGATCGCGCACCACCAAAGCATCCGTCGCGGTCTGATGATGGCCGCGATGGTCGTGGTGATGTGCATGCGTGTCCATGAGAGTCTCCTGCGCCTGAAGGGCAATGGAGATTCTTATCAACCTTCCAGCTGCTGGAAGGTCAAGGACAAAGTTGCGGCAGCTCTGCTAGGATCACGTCCGCAGCCGCGCTGGCAGATCGTACAAGGCTCGAATGGTTCCTCTAGCCTCAGCGTCAGACAAGCTTGCCGTTCTGCGCCACAGGCCTGCCGGCCTTGTACACGGTCCGCGGCTTCGGCACGGAGACCACCGCGTCAGGCACATGTTCCGCTTCCAGGATAACGAAATCTGCCTTTGCGCCGTCGACCAAGCCATAGCCCTGAAGACGCAAGGCACGCGCACCGGCCGACGTGACGACGTCGAAAGCTGCTTCCAGCTCCTCGTCGGTGTAGAATCCGGAACGGTAGCCGATCATCATGGCGCGGCCGAGCATGTCGCCATCACCGTAGGGCCACCAGGAATCGCGGATATTGTCGCTGCCCGAAAACACCGTCACGCCAGCTTCCCGAAGAAGTGCGACCGGCGGGAAGTTGTTGGCGCCGGGCGCATTGGTCATGATCGACACGCCCGACTTCGCAAGGCGTTCCGCCGTCCGTCTGGCTGCATCCTGCGGGATATCACCGAGCCCGTAGGCGTGGCTTACGGCGACGCGCCCCTGCATGCCTAGCGCGGCAGCGCGATCGCATATCTGTTCGATCGTGAAGACGCCAAGGGTGCCTGCGTCGTGAAGATGAATATCGACATCGACGCCGCGCTTTTCGGCAATGCCGAAGACGACGTTTAGGTGACCTTCAACGTCCCGATCGAAACTCGCCGGATCAAGCCCGCCAACGAGATCGGCGCCGAGACCGATTGCCTGATCCATCAGGTCGGGTGTACCCGGGCTTTTAAGGATGCCGCTCTGCGGGAACGCCACGAGCTGGATATCGATCCGGTCGCGATACTCCTCGCGAACCTTGAGAATGGTCTCAAGCGATTTGAGCCCGACCGATCCATCGACCATGACGTGACTGCGCATGGATGTCGAACCGTTCGCTATGCAGAGCTCGAGCTGTTTTCGCGCGCGCACGTCCATTGGCTCGGCGATGGCCATGTTCTGGTGCTGGAACGCCACCCGCTCATGCACGTCGAAACCATCGGTGCAGGGCTTGTGCGATATCCACTTGCCGCCGAAGAAACTCGTGTCGAGATGAATGTGGCCCTCGACGAAACCGGGCAGGATCAACCGGCCACCGAGATCGACGACCTCTTGGCCGCTCGTGGCGGAAACGTGGTCGGCGCTGATTGCAGTGATCCGTCCACCGGAGACCGTCACTGTTTTGAGCGTCCCGTCGGGAAATTTCGCACGGGTGAACAGGGTTTCGCTCGCGATCATCTTGGGCTCCGTTTCCTTGTGTAATATCTCAATCGACGAAGACGCCGACGCTGGCGGCCCGTCCCATGGCGTCGATCACGGTGAGCTTGGAATAGCCGCCGCCATCCGGTAACCACTGGTTCGTCCGCCGCCTCGATATGTCAGGCAACGGCTTGCCGTTGGCAAGCCAGCGGAAGGGGGCGCGCCCGCCTTGAAGTTTGAGCATCAGTGGCGAAAGCGCACCATCCTTGGCGCCGAGATCGACATGCGCGCCTTCCGGTGGATAGACGATCTGCGGTGCCGGCTCGCGCCCTGATGTGGCCAGAAGACCGCTCGGAGTGATCGCGAAACGGCGCTGGCTGATCGGCAGTTGAGCCTGCGCGATCCGCACCGCGCCCGAAGGTGGTCGCGGCAGCGGCGTCGTCGCCAGCCCCGATTTGGCAAAGCCTTCGAACAGGATCGGCGCCGCCGTACCATACCCCGTCAGACCGGGAGAGGCGCCGTTGTCGGGCCGCCCGACCCAGACGCCGAGGACGTAGCGGCCATCATAGCCCACCGACCAGGCATCCCGGTAGCCATAGCTCGTACCCGTCTTGTAGGCGATGCCGCGCTGCGGCGCGCCGGCCGGCGGAATGACGCCAGACAGAATGTCCGCGATATTCCAGACGGCAACGGGCTCCAGCAGCGCCTCGCCATCGATCTTGCCGGGCTTGCCGGACACCCCATCGCCGATCCTGACGGGCTGGCCGCGATTGGCGAGCGCCGTGTAGAGCTGCACCAGATCCTTCAGCGTCAGGCCGACACCACCCAGCCCGATCGCTAGGCCCGGCGTTTCGTTGGCCGGCAGCACCGGGCGCACCTCGGCGCGGCGGAAGCGGATCAACAGCTTGGCGGGATTGACGGCATCGAGCAGCTTGACGGCGGGGACGTTGAGCGACAGTTGCAGCGCATCGCGCACCGTCACGTCGCCCTGATAGCTCATGTCGAAATTGCGCGGGCGATAACCGAAGAAGTCGGCGGGGCGATCCTCGATGATCGTTTCCTGGCTGACCAGCCCCTCCTCGAAGGCGAGGCCATAGATGAACGGCTTTAGCGTCGAACCCGGCGAGCGGTTGACGCGGGTCATGTCGATCCATCCGGATCGGCTGGCGTCGAAGTAGTCTGCGGAGCCGACCTCGCCAACGATATCGCCGGTCTCGGCGTCCGCCATCACCATTGCCAGCGACAGCTTGGGCCCGAGCTTCAGGGCGGCGGCGCGCGCCACGGACTCCAGCCCCTCCTGCACCCGTTTCTTCAAGGTCGTGCGGTGCTGCAGCACATCCGGTTCCTTGCGCCGCGCCGCCTCGCCGACATGTGCCGCCAGCGCCGGCAGTTGCATGCGCTTTGCCGGGACCAGCGTTGCTTCGGCCCGCTCCGCCTCGCCTTCTCCCACCGCATCGGCGACCGCGACACGCTCCAGCACGCGCTTGCGCGCCGCTTCGGCTGCCGCGAGATTGCGGTCGGGGCGACGCTTTTCCGGCAGTTGCGGCAAGGCCACGAGCAGGGCCGCCTGCGCCACCGTCAGGCGCTTCGGCTCCTTGCCAAAATAAGCCAGACTTGCGGCCCTGACGCCCTCGAGATTGCCACCGTACGGCGCATGGGTCAGGTAGATGTCGAGGATCGCCTCCTTTGACAGCCGGCGCTCGATCTGGAGCGCGCGGGCAACTTGCAAAAGCTTGGCCGACAGCGAGCGGCCCTGGCGCGGCTCGATCAGCCGGGCGACCTGCATCGACAGCGTCGAGGCGCCGGAGACGATACGGCCATTGGTGGCAAGCTGGATCGCGGCCCGGCCGATCGCCCATGGATCGATGCCGTCATGTTCGTAGAACCGCCTGTCTTCATAGGCGACGAGCATGCGCAGGAACTGCGCATCGACATCGCCGACCGTCGTCCTCAACCGCCAGCGGCCCTCAGGCGTCGCAAAGGCGCGCAGCAGCTGACCATCGGCGTCCAGCACTTCGACCGAAACGCTGGCCTTGTCGAGCGGCGGTGGAAACGCCCTGTCGGCCGCATCAAGCGCAAGCAGGACGACGCCGGCCATGACGATGCCGGCGACAGCCCCGATCGCGAGTTTCCGTCTCAATTTCATGGCTGCGCTGCCACGACCTCCATCTTGCCAGTCGCGGTGCGTGCCGAGAGCTGTGGCCGATACATGTCCTCGACATTGGCCGCCGGGTGATCGTAGCTGCCGGGCGTCACCGCACGAACGACATAGGCGACATTGATCTCGCGGTTGTCATCGGCGCTGCGGTTGAAGGCCGCGACGAAACGATCGTTGCGGAACTCGGTGTGGGCGGCGGTCACCTCGCCGATCCAGTCGAAGTTGGTCAACTGGGCGCTGTCGACCAAGCTCGGATTGTCGATCTGGAAGCCGGCCGGCAGCAGGTCGGTGATGACGATCCGCGAGGGCCACTTGTTGCTCTCGGTGACGTGCAGCACCACGACATAGCGTTCGTTCTGCTTGGCTTCCGACACATTCGCCTGCTCGCCATCCAGCGTGTAATAGCTGCGATCGATGGCAAATCCGTCGCCGCCGGCGGGTAGCGGCACTACGGGCGCAGCCACCGTGGTCACCACAGCCGAGACCGCGTCGCTGGTCTGGTTGGTCAAGGTCAACGGATGGTCCGCCAGCGCCTCGCCCGTCGTCCGCGCCATGTAGGCACCATTGTGAAGCGCACCGTTGACATCGATCTTGAGCGAGTCATCACCGCCCTGGATCGCCCGCGCGGCGAGCAGCATCCAGGCCTGTTCCTGGGTGCTGGTGTATTTGCTGCGCTCCCATTCCTTGGCAACGGCCTTGGCGAGTTCCGGCACGATCGGCGGCACGGGCCGGCTTTCGGCGGCAAGCGCCAGGATCGCCGCGCCATCCCGCAGAACCGAACCGTAGTCCATGCGCGACAGGTTGACCTTCGTCACCATCGACTGGGCGGACATCTGCAGCGCATCAACGAAGATGTTCTTCGAGCGCGTGGCATCGCCATAGAGCGCAAGCGCCGCAGCAATATGGGCCTTGGCGAGCGGCGTCGGGAAGTCGTTGATCATCGTGTCGGCGTAGTAGCGCAGATCGCTGATCGCCGCCTTCTTGTTGCGCGCCAGCACATAGAGCGCATAGGCGATCTGGTCGCCCTGATCCTTGACGTTGACATCGTAACTCAAGGCGTTCTGCAAGTTCTCCAGCGCCTGGGCAAGCGCCCGATCCGGCACGTCGTATTTCTGTTCTCGGGCCCGCGTCAGGAAATCGGTGACGTAGGAATCGAGCCACAGGTCGCCGCCATCCGGTCCCCAGAGGCCGAAACTTCCGGCCGATGCCTGGTATGACAACACGCGATAGATCGCATCCTGCACCCGTTTCTTGATATCGGCGTCGTTGTCGAGCCCTGCCTGCTCGGCGAGTTCGCTGAGATAGAGCAGTGGCAGCGCCCGGCTCGTCGTCTGCTCGGCGCAGCCGAACGGATAACGGTCGAGCGACATCAGCAGCGCCGGAATGTCGAAGGCCGCAGAGCGCGTGACATTGACGCTGACGGACGCGCCGGGCAGCACGCTGTCAGCCAGAAGCGCCTTGTCGATCACAAGCTTTGCTCCCGGCTTCAGCGCCAGCACGCGGCGTTCGGTGACCGGCAGGACAGCCGGGCGTACCGGCACGTCGATGCTTTGGTCGAGCGACATCCCGGACGCATCAGACAGGTTGATTGACACGCTGCCATTGCCGGGCTGAAGACCACTGACGGAAAGCGTCAGCGCCTGCTTGGCGCCGGCATCCAGCCGAATGGTTTGCGAGCCCTTGTCGATGCCGACGGCATCGTTGCCTGTGACAGCGAGTTTGTAATCGCCGGCAGGTGCGTCGGTGTTGGCGATATCGAGCCTGAGTTCCGACGAGTCACCCGGCGCCAGGAAGCGCGGCAGACTGGCGGTTACGACCACAGGATCGCGAATGATCACGTCCCTGGTCGCATGCCCGACGCCGGACTTCGACCAGGCAACCGCCATCAGGCGCGCCGTGCCGTTGAATTGTGGGATATCGAAGCTGACCTGCGCCTTGCCCTCTGCATCAAGCTTCACAGGGCCGGAGAAGAAGGCGACGAGCTTCTGTGTCGGCGGGCTGGCCTGCAGCGCGATGGCGCCGCCGTCACCGCCGGTGCGCAGCTTGCCCGTTGCGCCGAGCGACCCATCGATCAGGCGGCCATAGAGATCGCGGATTTCGAGGCCAAGCTGGCGCTGGCCGAAATACCAGTCTTCGGGATTGGGCGCCTCGTAACGTGTGAGATTGAGAATGCCGACATCGACGGCGGCGACCGTGACATAGGCGTCCTCATTGGCACCGGCGCCGGCAACAGCAAGGGTGATCGGCAACGGTCCGCGCGGCAGCATCTTTTCCGGCGCGTCGATCTTCACCTGCAGCGCCCGATCCTGTGGATCGACCTTCAGCCATTTCACGCCGATGGCACGCATCGGCATGTGGCTGTCCTGTGCATCGCCGGGGCGGAACAGGGTGGCGGTGACGTAGGCGCCCGCGCCCCAGTCGGCCGTGACGGGGATATCGACTTCGCCGCCCTTCGCGCCGATATCAGCGTTCTGCACGGCTACCAGCGTCTCCGTACCAGCGGCGATCATCAACTGCCCGGCGTAGCGCGAGGAAACCTTCAGCTTGGCGGTTTCGCCGACCTTGTAGCTGTCCTTATCGAGCGCGATCTCAAGCCCATCTGGCGTCTCGGTCGACGTCGCCTGTACGAACCAGCCCGCATCGAACTCGACGCTCGAGGTCGGGCCATCGGCATCAGTGCTTTCCACCTCCAGGCGATAGCGACCCCACTGCACGGGCGAGGCGATCTTGGCGCCATCCATACCCGCGTCGACATTGCCGTTGCCCACCTGCTCGGCGGTGTAGACGGGCTCGTATTTCCATGCGGTGCCGTCGCGGTACCACTGGTAATCGCGGTTCAGCTTGTAAAGCTTCCAGCGCAGCCCCTTCATCTCTTCCTTCACGCCCTCGGCGCTGACGCCGATGACCGTGAAGTTGGCAATCGAGTTTTCACCGAGATCGCCGGAGAATTCAGGCTTGATCCCGATCATCGGCCCCTGGTTCTGTACCGGCAGAACAAGCGAACGCTCGATCGCGCGGCCGCCGCTCTCCTGCATCCTGATGTAGACGGTGGCATTGAGCAGCTGCGTTGTGGCGGGCAATTCGCCGACGGTGAGGTCGGTGGCGCCCTCGCCGTTCTCGTCGAGATCAGGCAGTCCCTCGATCGATTGACGCGAATCCTCGCTGGCTTCTTCATCAGCCAGGCCGAAGAAATAACCGGGGAAAGCATCGGCCTGGCGGGTCGGCTTGATGACCACATCGCCTTCCAGCGTCAGGCCGGCCGCGGGTGCGCCATAGAGATACTTGCCTGTGATATTGATTGTCGCCGGCGTGTCCGGGCCGATTACCTTGGCCTCGGTCTTCAACTCCATGTCGGTACGATCCGGCACGAAATCATCGACCAGGAAACTCTTGCTGGCGATCGGCGAGCCTTTTGGATCGGTGTGAATATTCATTGTCCAGGTGCCGCGCATGGCGTTGTCCTGAACGGCGAAATCAATGTTGTATCCGCCAAGATTGCTGGTCTGGCTAACGATACGGCGATCCTCGACGCCATCGGGGCGCAGGAAGATGAAGGTCAGCGGCAGGTTCTCGATGGCCTTACCATCGGTATCGCGGGCAAGCGCCGACGCGTGAACTGTCTCGCCGACGCGGTAGATACCGCGTTCGGTGAATGTCAGCACATCGATCGCGCCCGGCGATGCGCGGCCGGTGACGCCGCGATCGGAAAGATCGAAGCCGGCGCGCGTCATGTCGAGGAAGACGTAGTCCGATGTCCCATTCTTCGCGGTGATCACGGCCGGCGTCAACGCGGAGGTGCCGCGGATTAGGCCGGCGGTGAAGGTGGCGCGGCCGTCGTCGTCGGTGGTCGCGCTGCCGAGCACCTCGTTGTTCTTGGCCAGCAACTGCAATTCGACACCCGCCATCGGCTTGGCAGAGGCCAGCGAACGGACGAAGACGTTGAGGCCGTCGGTGCCGGCATAGGTGGTAACGCCGATATCCGAAACCACGAACCATTGCGTCGCCTGCGAGTTCCACTCCTGGTCCGGCGCATTCTCCGCGGTGGCGGTCAGCACATAGACGCCCGGCTTGCGCTCAGGCAGTGCCTCGTCGACCGGGAAGCTGGTGACCACATCCTTGTTCAGGTCGTTGGCGATCTCGATCGCCCCCTGCCAGACGAGCTCGCCGCTTTCGTCCTCGATGCGCTGCGCGCTGTAGCCGTCGAGCTGCGTTAGAAACTGCGAGCTGGTGAGAAGCGGCGCGATGCCGCGATCGCCGATGCGGTAGAGCTTGAGTTTGGCCGACGGCATGTTGACCGAGACGATCGGAATGCCGCGACGCGCCGTTGATGGCAGCACGAAGCTGTCGCCAGTGAAGCGGACGCTGGCCGTGCGATCCTTGACATAGATGTCGAGACTGACGGGCGCTTCCAGAACTTCGTCGACCGATGAGGGAAGACCGGTTCGGAAAGCAATCTTGTAGTTTTCGCCGTGCGTCAGCCCCTCGACGCAGATCTGCTTGTCCTTGGTCTCGAGCGCCTTTGGCGCGGCGCCGTTCAGCGTCACGAAGGGCGTGTAGTCCGTCGTCTTTACCAGCGATTCCGAAAAGGTGACGCAGGCACGTGGGGTGGCGCTGTCGGCGTCGACGGTATGTTCCGTGATCCGGAAGCCTTGGGTCGATTTTAGCTTTAGAAATGCCGCCTGGACTTCCCTGGCGTTGACCAGCGCCAGACTTGCCTTGTAGGCATTGAGCGCCGCGCGGTAATTGGTGTTTTTCTCCAGCGCTGCGGCGAGCACCGCCAGCGCATCGGCACGGCTGGTCGTGGTCCGCGTCAGATCGTAGCCGTTGATCGCTGCCAGCACGGCTTGGGCGTAGATGTCGCTGCCGTTGTTGTCTTCGGTCTTGGCGAAGCTGTCGCCGGCGCGTGCGGCTTCCAGCCACAGCTCGCCATTGTCAGGCGTGATCGCCAGCGCGCCCCTAAAGGATTTTAGCGCATCGACAACATTGTTCGCCGTCAGATCGATCCGACCATTGGCGATCAGGCTGTCCGCCGACTGGCCCTGCTGGTCGTCGGCAAGTTCGAGGTTTGCCTTGTCGTCACGCGCTTGCTGCAGCACGTCGCCAGAGAGAAAACTGATCCGCGGTGCGACACCGAGGTCGGGCTCCTGCTGCCCGGCGGTTTCGACAATCTTGCCGGCTATCGCCCCGGGAAAGGCGTTCATCGTCTTGAAATCGGATTTGAGAAAGCACCAACTGACCTTCGGATTATAGGTGAAGGCCTTGCAGGACTTGTCACCAATGCAAGCGCTCTTGCATTGGTCAAGCGTGACATTCTGCTCGCTGCGCAGGTCGAAGCCGAAATAATCGGCGTCCCGCACCGTCTGAATCTCGCGTTTCGCGTCGGCGCCGACGGCACCTGAGCCTGCTAGGACAGTGGTAAGAACGATGGTAGCGGCTGAAAAAAACGCGCGTACGGACATAGGATCCCCCCGATATGCTGACGCCTGATGTGGCCGCGACTTTCCCCACTCCCAAGCAGCTTGTCAACTCGCGGAATGATGCGGCCTCCAGCAATCTTTGGTGCCTTCGCCGCCAAGCCAAGAACCGTGGCGGCAAGACAGGTTCGACCTGACGAAAACCGGATAAAATTAAATATTTATTAACATTAACAATAGCTTAGAACATAGTATGCCTGCACCGAGGCGGAACATATCGGTCGCTGCTCCGTTAATTGCTTAACTTCTTACAAAACAGCAAACAGGGAGCCGTCATGGCCACCGGCGTTGAGCACCATTCATCGAACGAAAGTAAAGCCAAGCACCGCGTCCTGATCGTCGAGGACGAGCTTTTCATCGCGCTCGATCTCGAAGAGACGGTCAAGGCGATGGGCTTCGATGTGGCAGGGCTGGCCAGTGGTCAGGATCAGGCGCTGAAGCTGGCGTCGCTTGCAGATATCGCTTTTGTCGACGTCAATCTTTCCGACGGCCCGACGGGGCCTGAGATCGGGCGACGACTGGTGGAAGAGTTCGGCGTGACGGTAGTGTTCATGACCGGCAATCCGGAAGCCGTCGTCAACCGCCTGAACGGCGCACTGGGTGTCGTGACCAAGCCGGCGATGCCCGCGACTGTCCAGCGGACGCTGGAACAAGCTGCGGACGCGCGGCGCAGTCTTAACTGAGCGTTGCGCAGCTTCCGCCTGAAAATCGGGAAGGAGCCCGGATAAAAAGTCCGAGCTCCTTTGTCGTCAGATAAGGCCGCTCAGAAGAGCAACACCTGCAAGCGCGGCAATTCCGCCGCCGGCGCGAGTGAAGAATGCGCCCTTGCTTTCGCCGATCCTGGCAAGTGCATATCCCATGGCAATACCAGCGATGTGAAGCACGGCTGTCGCGATCAAGAAACCGGCGGCGTAAGCCATGCCACCCGCGGCGGCGGGCATTTCCGCACCATGGGCATGGCCATGGAAAATCGCAAACAAGCCGACCACTGCCGCGGCAGCGGCAACGGGTGCGCGAATGTTGAATGCAATGACGGCGCCAAGCACGATCACCGAAAGCGCGATCCCCGTTTCAACAAACGGGACGGCTATCCCCATCATGCCAAGCGCGCCGCCTACAGCCATCACGCCAACGAACGTCGTCGGCACAATCCAGACTGCGCGACCACCAAGCTGCCACGCGAGAACACCGACCATGACCATCGCGAGAATATGGTCGAGACCCGACAGTGGGTGGCTGAAGCCGTGAGCAAATCCAACCGTGTCGCCAACGCCGGTATGCGCAAATGCCATTGAAGGAGCTAAAATGAGCGTTGCCAACGCGGCTGATAATTTGATGTTCTTTGAAAACATGAATGTGCCCCTTATTCTGTGCAATGTTGCAGCGAAAATGGCACGGCGGGATACCGCGTCAAAGAGAAAAAATCAGCGACACAGTCATTTGACGTAGGTGCGTTGCCGCAATGCAGCAATACTCAGACCGGTGGCAATGTGCCGAACCAGGCAACCAGCCCCACGACGGCCACTCCAAGCCCGATTTCAGCAAGGATGCACGCTTTCAGGGCGCGCAACGAAGCGTCTCGAGCGAGCCTCGGGACGAAGACGTACCGATTGACGACTGCAACCAGCACCATGATTCCCACCAGCACCACCTTGATGCTCAGGAGCCACTGATAACGAACGCTCCAGTCAAGCGGAACGGTGCCGATGACCAGCAGCATGTTTGCGATACCCGAGGCGATCACCAACACCACAGCGATGTGGCCGGCTGAGGAAAAACGCATCAGCGCCAGCCGCGCCTCCGTTTGGAAGCGTCCGGCTCCGAGCATCGGGAGGATCAGCAGCACCGGCACCAGCGCGCCGAGCCATGCACCGCCGGCCAGAAGATGAAGACCGTCATTCAGGCGATGAGCGATCCGCAGCCATCCGCTATTCATCGCCGCGTGGCCGCTGATCGTCAGGCTGATCAGCAGCAAAGCCGCACCCACGGTCTGCCCCAGTCGTCGACGCTCATGCAGACCAGTAACCGCCATCAGGAAAGCAGCCGCACAAGCCTGGAAAATCCACGCCCGCCCCACATCCGTCTCCAGCAGAATGCCGTGCAGCAACTCGCCGGAAAAGGCATCCGTCCAGCCATTTCCGATCGATGCCGCCCGCAAGGGCAGCATCGCCGCCGTGGCCGCCAGGGCCGTGGCGATGGCAATGGTGCGCGCAGGCCGCAGTAGCTGATCCAGATGGCGCGCAAGCGCATCCGGAACGACAGACCCCAAATAGGCTGAAGCGCCCCACAACCAAATTGCCGCTGCGTCGAAAAGGAGGCGGCAGACGATCAGCGAGGCCTCCGGTGTCACGGCTTGACCGTGAAGCCGTAGCTACCGTTCGTCTTGTGGCCATCGGTCGACAGCACGTGCCACTCGACGGTGTAGGTCCCCGCATCGAGCTTGGCCGGGACCGGAACCGTCAGCGTCTTGCCTTCATCGGTCAGCGTCGCATCACCGGTCTTGATCTCGACCTTTCCAGAACCCGTAATCGTCGCGCCGGAGAAGCGGAGGTTGAGCTCTTCGGTGAAATGCAGATCGATCTGGGCGGGGGACGCGCTGACAGTCGACTTGTCGGCTGGCGTGCTGGTCTTCAGATGTGCATGGGCAAATGCCGGAGCGGAAAAACCAAGGGCTGCAGCAAATGACATGGCGATAACAGCGTTCAATCTGGACATCTTGATACTTTCTTTCTGTATGCTGGCTGGAATAGAATGCGCCGAGGCGTTTGGCCTACTGCGGTTTCGGCATGGTCATGCCGCCCATATCGGAGTGGGCTGCATCCGGGTCCGGAGCTCCCCCGGCAATATTTCCCACGGCGAACTCAACGTCGATCGAGCCTGCTTTTTCGAAAGTCAGGGTCGCCTTGACCGTTTCCCCTTGCTTGAAGGGTGGGACAACGTCCATGAACATCACGTGATAACCACCCGGTTTCAACTCGACCGTTTGGCCAGCCGGCACAACGAGGCCGCCGGGCACTGGCCGCATCTTCATCATCCCGCCGTCGACGCTCATCTGGTGAACTTCCGCGGACTTGGCGCGATCTGCGGAAATGCCGACAAGCGTGTCGTCCGCGGGTCCTTTGTTGGTCAACTTGAGATAGCCGCCACCAACTTTGGCACCCGAGACCATGGCACGGGCATAGGCATGATCGATTTCGATATCCCCGACCTTGACGCTTTGGGCAGCCGCCAACGTGGCAAGCAGGCCGGCGAAAAGCGGACCGACAATGGCGATATTCAGCTTGTTCATTTTACGGTTCCTGATCGGTTGGATGGCATTGTGATGTGTACGGCCCCCAAACGACTGGGCTCGATGACAACGGATAGGCGCGAAGGACTGAGTTTGCCCGTGATTTCGGGCGTAGCACCATCAAGCGGCAGCGCCAAACGGGCGCTATGGTTTGACGCCGCGAGGCAGGCTCAAGCCGTGATGGGAGACAGAGGGGGAGCCCTAGCGCCCTTGTTCGGCGGCTGAGCCTGTTTACGCGCGACGGCATCGCCATGAACTGGCGCGAGCGCATCTTCGATGCGGAAATCGACAATACCAAACAATCCGGGGGTGGTCAGAATGACGGCACCACTGACAAGGCAAGCTTCGCAACCGGCTTGATGCTTCTTGCCGTGTGGTTGGGCTCTGCTGTCCTTGTCGGCGATGCAGATCACCGGCAGGGTACCGTCGGGCAGCACATACGCGGCGAACTCGCCTTGGGCGAATGTGCTCGCCGCCAACGCCGGCGCCTGATGGCCGAAGCCGACAAATAGCAGAGCGATGGCGCAAATCATGCGCACCAACCACCGGGCGGTCATTGTCTGCTGGCACTTCACCTGTGTCGGCCCTCTTCCGTGGTTCCTTCTCTACGGAAAATTTCAACGAATCTCAATGCGGCAAATACGCAATCAGGCGTTTGGAAGATGTCGGGGCAACGCACTGTCTATAGGCAGGCTGACTCATGCCTTGAACGAGCCACCTCGGCATCGTCAATCGAGATGGCTGGCCAGAATGGCGACAAAGTTGTCCATATCGGCCTTTGTCGCGCGGTGATTGACGATGGCGCAGCGTACGGACAGTTCGCCGTTCAACGTCGTCCAGGACGGTACTGCAAGCCCCGATTCGTGAATGTCGAGCACGAGATTGCGCGTGAACTCCGCGTCCGCGCCTTGGATGCCGAAGCAGACGATATTTAGAGTGACCGGAGCGCGAAGCTCGAATCTGGGGTCACGCTCGAGGCATTCAGCAAGATAACGCGCCACGTCGCACGTATGGGCGATCGAGTTGCCGATACGCTCCGTTCCCAAAGCTTCGATCGTCATCCAGGTCTTCAGGGCCCTGAACCCACGTGAAAGATCCGGCCCGAGATCGCATGGCCAGGTGTCGCCGGCCGCAAGGCCTCGATCGGAACGTTGCAGATAGGCTGCCGGCTGCGCGAACGCCGCCTTGTGCGCGGCACTGTCGCGAACCAATAGAAAGCCCGCATCGTAGGGAACGTGACCCCACTTGTGGAAGTCAAGCGCAACCGACGCCGATAGTTCGATACCCGCAAACAGATCGCGCATCTCGGGTGAAAGCATACCCAGCGCGCCGATGGCGCCATCGACGTGAAACCAAAGCTTCTCGGTCCTCGCAATCTCTGCGATCTCCACCAGCGGATCGATCGCGCCGGTGTTGACGGTCCCGGCGGTGCCGACGACGAGAAACGGCAACAAGCCAGCCGCGCGGTCCTGCGCGATCGCTTCAGACAACGAATCCATCCTCATTCTACCGGCGGCATCCACCGCGATAGACCGCAGATTGGCCGATCCGATCCCCGACAGTTGCATTGCCTGCGCGATGCAGACATGCGCCTCCGAGGACGTGTAGGCGACCAGCTGCTGCTCGATGTTGCGCAGGCCTGTCTGGCGCGCGCCCTGCCCCAGTGTCTCGGTCTTGGCGATGGTGACCGCGAGGAAATTCGCCATCGACGAACCGGTGACGAACAGTCCGCTCGCCGATGCCGGATAGCCCAGGGCTTCGCTCATCCAGCGGACGATCTGCTTTTCCACCTCGATGCCAACGTGATCGCGGCCGCCGCAATTCATGTTGAGACCGGCGGCGACCAGCTCGGCCACCATGCCAACCGGCGTGCCCGCCCCATGCACCCAACCCATGAACAGGGGATGCAGGTTGCCGGTGGCATGCGGGAAGATATGCGAACGCACGTCATCCAGCACATCGTTCAGGTCGCGCGACGCGTGGGGGATCGGTTGCGCAAATCTTTCACGTGTCGCATCGGGCGTCGGCTGCCAAACCGGATTCTGTCGGACGTTTGCAATGTGATCGATCGTATCGTCCAGCATCCGATGCGCCGCCTGGCGAAATTGCTGCCAATCGACTGGATCGAGCCCAATCGGGCTCTTGGCCGATTCAACCGCCGGCACAACGCTTTCTCGCAGCAGCTGCGACATCACACACCTCTGACCCTATTGGAAATAGCGGCCCACTTATCAAACAGGATATCAAGATTGGCCGCGATCGGCTCCAGGGCCATGGACCACGACTGTCCGGCGGCAAGTCGCTTCGATACCCTATTGATATCAAGCGCCGAAGCGGCGATGCGCAAGATCGTGCGGTCGCCGAGATTGACGGCCTGCCCGACATGGCAGATGGGACCGCATGCGTCCTCACGCAAAGCCAGATGCAGCTTCTGGACCTCCGCGAGGGAGCCAAATGCGCCAGCCTTGTTCGTGATCGTCAATGGAACGATGGCGCGGGTCGCGATATGCTCGCCTTCATCATCCGAATGAATGAAGGCGTTGTGGAGATCGCCGATCCGCGCGCGCACAAGATCGGTGAATGCCGCGCGAATCTCGAACTGCAGGCGATCATCGATGGCTTGAGCGGAGTCCATCTGTGCCAGCGCAGCCACCCACCGCAACCCCAATCCAAGATTGAAATGCGAGCCAAAGGCCAGCTTTGCTGTCATCCTGCGAGAGGCTGGCCAGTCGTGAAGTGCGGTATAGCACGAGAGCCCTGCGGGGAAATCCGTGGCCGACGCCAGTTCGGCAGCAAGCGGTGGAGGCAAAAGCAGAGCACCGGCAAACGGTGGCCCGGCCAGGAACTTCGACCCGGTCACCGCGACCCAAAAGCCATCCGCCAAGTCCTGCGGCAAGGCGGCGCTGCTGCAGCGAAACTGACACGCGTCGACGAGCACACGGACACGTCCTGGTGCGAGAGAGGAAACATGGCGCGCGGCTTTCCTGGAGACCCCGGAAAGACCGGTCTTCGACGTATCGAGCACATGAACCAGCACATCGCGGCCACGCTTCAGCTCCTGCTCCACTGCGGCAATCACGTCCGCGTCGATATCGCACTCGCTGCGCGGCTGGCCAAACTCATTGCGGATCGCAATTGTGCGGACCTCAATGCGCTCGGGGGAAAACCCTTCCAGTGTCGCACCAGCGGTCACGGTCGATCCGAGCGCCGTTGCGTCCGAGAAATGGCGCCCGGCTGCCGCGCGCGGCACACCGCTTCCGGTCTCCTCAGGCGCAATCAAAATACTCGTCAAAGGCCGGATCGACAGAACGGAGGTGAGGCAGATGGCCAAAAGCTCCACATCCGTGCCTGATGCGGCCAGAATGACGTCCGCATCGCCACAGCCAAACGTTTGGGCAATGTCGGTACGGATGGAAGCGAACCAGTCATCGATGCCGACAGATCGAGCGGTGTCAGCGCCAAACAGCCGTTTCAACTGTGAATCGGCGGCAAGAAAACCCTCCGCCGAAACATTGCTCGCCGTGGTAGATGCGAACGCAATCTCGTACGGCGCCGGTGCCATTCTAGTGCCATAGCGGTTACGGCCCGTTGCAGGATCTGGCCGGATACGACCATCGCCACCGCCTGCAAGCAGAAGCGACAAAGTGTGCCAAGCATCTACCGGCCGCGTATCCGGGGACTGGTCTTCTCCCTGCTCGCGGATTGCCGCTCGAGCCAGGGCCATGCTGCTTTCGTATCTGGTCATCGCGCCAGGAAACACCGTTATACGGCCCTGTTCGGGATCAATTTGGCACGCGCGACCAGCGCCTTTTCGAACGCTGCAAAGAGCGCGTTCATCGGCTGCTTCTTGTAGGGAAAGACAGCTTCCGAATCCATCGAGTGAACGATCATGGCCACGTCTGCCTCGAACAACAACAGGCGCCCATCCGCCATTTCGGCGCAATCGATGGCAAAGTAGTCAAGCCCAATCCGGCGGTGAAGCGCTTTAAAGGCATCCGCGTGCCGGGCGGCGAAGTCGCTGTCGAAGTCCGCCATCCAAGACGCCTCTTCCATCCGCCGCTCGTGGTGTTCGGCCATGCCGGCGCTGAGATAATGCACCATCCAATGATCGGATACCGCCAGATGACTGGCGAAGGGCTTGCCATCGATGACTGCGATGCGCTGCTTGCGGAATTTGCCATCCTCGCTGCTGTAATCGATGAAAGGAGCGATGTAGAACTCAGTCTCCGGGCGCGCGACCAGATATTTCGCCAGCTCCAGCGACGTCTCGATCTTCTCCATGCCGTGGCCGGCATGGGTTCCCAGCGGCCGAACAATGACAGGAAAGCCGCTGAGACCGTCAATCGCATCGATCTTGTCGGCTCTGATTGCGATTTCCTCAAGCTTTTCGCGCGCCACCCGACTTGTTATCGGCGCCAGGATCGAGACCTCGTTGCGGAAGGCCTCCGACACGCCCTCGCGCGACAGGTCGATGACGTTGCGCGGTGTGCCGTTGATAATGGGGCCGGTCCAGTTGACCAGCAGCCGCTCAAGATTTTCAAGCACCGACCGGTTTTCCGGACTTTCGCCCACAGCAACGAAGGCAACATCGTGCTGCGGCACGTCACGCAGATCCTTGGTGGAAGCATCGATGTAGTGGAGAAGGATGTTGGTGTCCGACCCCTCCAAAAGAAACTCGATCGGCGTATTGGCCATGAAGTCGCCTGGGGTGGCGATGACAAGTACGTTGATACCCGTCCCTTGGCCGTTGCCGAGACGGTATTTGCGACTGATGTCGAGCGCGGCCTTTTGGGTGGTGGCGGCTTCGGTAGGCTTGCCGAGCGTCTGCAGGATGATCGAAAGATCCATGAAGGCGCCAGCGTCCAACTGATCGGCAGATACGCGCGCTATCAACTTCTCCCAAACGGGCGTGATATCCCGCCCCTCATATATGGTGCGAACGATCGCCGCCTTGCCGACTATGGAGTGAAGGTCGTCGAATTCCCGAATCTGGGCGGCAGCGCTTTTCAAAGTCTCAACTCCTGAAGTCCGGCTGTTGCCGCAGCGAAGTGAACCACTGCGATAACCGGAATGCGAACATGTTGAGCTACTTGTGTTCCTCGTCGCTTGTGTGGACCTTGCTGCTCGGCATCGAAATCCGATGGAGAAAAGAAGGCAGTTGTCGGTGGCCGATGCGACCGGCTTTACAACCGCCTTTCATCCGCCAGACGAGGCGCCATCTTCACCAGAGCCGAGCAGATCAGCAGGAGCACAACCAGAACTGCCGTCACCACGCTGACTAGCCCGAAGATGTTGCCAACAGCGCCAACGACGATCACGGTGCAAGCCGCAACCGCATAGGTGATCGCGGCATAGGTCGATGACAGCGCGCCGTGGTCCCTTGGCGAGGCGCCTTTCGTCAGGATGACGAGCGCCAGCCTGTAGGCGATGCCGATACCGACACCGAAGACGCCGAAGCCGGCGATTGCCACGATTTCGTTTCCTACCAGCGCGCCACTAACGATCAGCAGCAAACCCAACGCCATGGCATCAACACCGCTCAAAGCTGGCGCGATCCTTCCAATCCGTCTGCTTCCCACCTGACTGGCCGCGCAGCAGATCAGAAGAATGATCATACCTGATGCTTTGACGTCCGACATGCCTCGCTCCTCGAAGAAGCTGGGGAAGAACGTGATCGCCAGGCTGATGGCAATCCATGCCAGCGAGCCGATGAAGACGGGAAACAGGTTGGCGGCGAGCGCAGTCCGGACCTTGCCGGCTTCCAGCGAAATCTTCCCGAATGTCTTGCGATTGGCCGTCCGCATCAATCCGAAAGTCACCAGAAGGGCAAGGAAGAGCAGCATGCATGCGGCGGCGTGCGCTTCGAACGTCCAGCTGATGGCAACGCGATGCTCCAGCAGCGCGACGGAAAGCTGGGAGAAAACAGTACCGACAACCGCCCCGACGAGATTTCCCGTCGCCGACAGGGAGCGGCCACCCGCACCAAAGGCGGCGACGACGAGCGCCGCTGCTGGGCCTGTCCCCAGTCCCACGGCCACACCCGCGAGCGCACGGCCGAACAGGATGCTCTCTTCAGACGCACTGGCCATGCTCAGATCCGAAAGAATGGCCGCCAGGATTGCGCAGCACAGGAGAACCGGAGACCACCTGACGACAGACGGCCTCGACAGCACGGCAAGAAAAACCACCTGCACGCCGACGTAACAGACGAACGTCAAGGACATTGTGACCGGTGTAAAGCCGAGTAGGTGTCTGTAGACGGGGAGAAGCGGTGTCGTGGCATTCGTTCCGGCCAGAAGCAGGCTGAATGCGAGGGCGGAGATAATGCCTTGAAAGATGGCCAACCGGCGATGATGCGGCCCGGCAGCCGTTTGATGGTCTAAGCCTGTGGTAGGTTGCACGCGAATGACTCTGTATGGGCGGGTCGCCGATCAGGCCACCACATTGACGAACTCTCTGCTTGCGCATCCTCCTCAAGTGACAAGCATTCCAGTGAAGATCCGTCCTCCCAGCGGGCACTGACGAGCGCGAAACCACGCCCACAGCAACAACTAGTAAGACACAACAACCCGGCAAACGGAAGCGCCATCATCCGTTGTCCAATGAAGCAATCAATGATTGCGTATAAGGTGAGGTTTTGTCGGCAAGCCACGAAGGGGCGCGGCGCTTCCGCTCGTCATTTGGCAAGCGGTGCCGTTCCGGACTAGCGGCAGTCACAACCGCCGTCCCGCCACGACTTGGAGCAAGCTTGCCGAGTACAAGCAATCAGCGCTCAGATCTTCCGACTCGTCACGAAGAGACTACGGCCGTAGGACTACCCGCCGTTCAGCAGGATTTTTCGGCGTAAGGGCTGTGTTCCCGGCAATAATCGAGTGTCAGCGACGACTCTACTATCGAGCCAACGGGCGACCTATCCACGGCGGACGCCACCGACCCACCCATGTGCGCCGTCAATCCCGCGGCCCCAAGCACGAGCAATGCGCCGACGATGATAAAGCGCTCCGACGCCGACGGCCGGTTCGCTTTGATATGCTCCTGGTATTCGCGCTCACCCATTCTGTCCGACTCTTCGTTTGTTGCATGATGATGGACCGTGTCGCCGCGATCGGCGCTCCAGCTGTCGACATCTTTCATTGTCTTGCTCCTGAAATCAGCGCGCGACCACGAGCGGAAAATCCCTCGGCCCAACGGCCTTGTGCGCACCCCTCATGTGTATTTTGTACCGCCCCAGTTGAAGAGCGGATACGCAAACTCAGTGTTCATAAAATCGAACCAATCGGTTTGATCTCATCTTAAGGACTTGGCTTTGCAACAAAATTCAGTTTAGCTCTGGCAAACATTCAGCTTACGGACACCCCATGACAAAATCATTTGGCGCCATGTCGATCGCGCAGCTTTCCGTTCTCATCCAGAGTGGTGCCGTCGATCCAGTCGAGGTCACGGAACGCATTCTCGATGACATCGGGACATTTTCAGATCAGTCGATCTTCACTGGACTGCTTGCGGATCGCGCGCTCGACGAAGCCAAAGCCTCCTCGGCGCGGCTGAAGAGCGGACGCTCGCGCGGCCTGTTGGAGGGCATTCCGGTCGCTTGGAAAGATCTGTTCGACATCGAGGGGCGGACGACCACTGCCGGATCCAAGGTGCTTGCAACCGCATCGCCGGCCGCATCCGATGCGGCGGTGGTAGACGCGCTCGGGAACGCGGGCATGGTCGCCGTCGGCTGCACCAACATGAGCGAGTTCGCCTTTTCCGGCCTGGGTATCAATCCGCACTACGGGACGCCGCATAATCCGCGCAGCACCGATGTGCCGCGTATCCCGGGCGGCTCGTCGTCCGGTGCGGGCGCGGCAGTTGCCGCCGGCCTAGTGCCGGTCGCGATCGGCACCGACACCGGCGGCTCCGTGCGCATCCCGGCGGCCTTCAACGGCATTGTCGGCTACAAAGCGACCCGAGGCCGATACCCAATGGACGGTGTCTTTCCGTTGGCCAAAAGCCTCGATTCGCTTGGCCCCCTGTGCCGCACCGTTCAGGACGCCATCTGGGTCGATGCAGCCATGCGGGGCCAGACCATTGCCTCGCGGATAAGGCCGACCTCGATCAAAGGGATGGATATTGTCATCCCTGGCAACGTCGTGTTCGACGGCGCTGAAGCCGGCGTCCTCGCTGCCTTCGAGCAAAGCGTGGAATGGCTGATCGCCGAAGGCGCTTCGGTCAGCCGGATCAATATCCCCGCCTTCGACGAGCTGTTTGCGCTGATGGCAAAGCACGGAACACTGGTGACCGCCGAAGCCTTTGCGCTGCATCGCGAGCGCCTAGCCGGCCCTGAAGCCGATGAGATGGATCGCCGTGTTGTCCTGCGTACGCGCCTCGGCGAGGCAACGACCTTGCCGGGGTATCTTGCCGTTCTCGAAGGGCGCGAACGCCTGATTGCTGACGTCAAACGGCTGGTTGGCGACGGCTTCATCGCCTTTCCAACCGTTGCGCATGTTGCGCCGCCGATCGCTCCACTGGAGGCCGACGACGATCTCTTCATCGCGACCAACGGTAAGACGCTGCGCAACACGTCGATCGGCAATTTCCTCGACTGGTGTGGCGTCTCCATTCCCTGCGGTACCGGCGATGCGGATATGCCTGTCGGCTTACTGCTTTCGGCTGTCGGCGGGCGCGACGAGGCGCTGCTTGCTGCGGCGCTTTCGACAGAAGCCGTTATCAGAGGAGATTCCGTTTGAAATTCCAAGACGTTGCTGCCTAGATAGAGCAGGAGCGAGGAGGAGAGACAATGGCCGGAATTCTGGAGAATGGGCAGTTCGCTGTTTCGACGTGGTCACTGCATCGGCTGCTGGGGGCGACGTACCCTTACGGTCCCGATCCCGACAAGAGCGCCGCACGCCGGGAGCCCTACGGCGCCGGCGCGGCTGAGCTGATCGACATACCGCAACAGCTTTCCGAGCGCGGCATCGGCAGGCTGGAGATATGCTCGTTTCATCTGCCAAGCCTCGACCCAAGCTATATGAAGGAACTGCGTTCCGCACTCGACAGAACGGGTACGCTTTTGCAGACCCTGCTGGTCGAAGATGGCGACCCGAGCCATCCTCAGACCGCCGAGCGCGATATCCGCTGGGTCGGCGGCTGGATTGATATTGCCGCAGCACTCGGCGCACAGAACATGCGTGTGATCGCCGGCAAGCAGCAACCCACCGACGAAAACCTCGGGCGAGCGGCCGGACATCTTGCCTGGCTGGCGGAGCAGGCGGAGGGCAGCGGCGTGCGTATCGTCACCGAAAACTGGTTCGACCTGCTGCCGGCGCCGAAGGAGATGAACTGGCTGCTCGACCAGCTTGGTGATGCGGTCGGCCTCAACGGTGACCTTGGCAACTGGTCGGCGCCCGAAAAATATGCCGGCCTTGCCGACATCATGCGTCGGGCCGAGATATGCCATGCCAAGGCCAACTACGATGCGGCGGGCATCAACGCCGACGACTATCGCAAATGCCTGGATGCCTGCCGGCAGGCTGGCTATGCCGGCCCCTACACCCTGATCTACGATTCGCCGTTCTTTGCCAACGAGTGGGACGGCATCCTTCTGCAGAAGGCGTTCATCGAGGAATTTCACGAGGAGAAGCGGCGCGCCATCGGCTGAGCTGCAGAGGAGACTGGCATGGGTGGTTCAACGATCGATGGTTTTGCAGAGCGCATCAGGAGAGGCAACGGCAGCGGGATGATTTCCGCCTGGATCGGCATTCCGGATCCGCTCTTCGTCAACCATCTGGCGCAGGAGGCGTTCGATGCTGTTGTCCTCGACATGCAGCACGGCGTCTGGGACATGACGTCTGCCGCCAACGGCATCGGCCAGGGGCGTCTGGCCGGCAAGCCGGTCGTCGTGCGCATTCCCGTCGGTGATTTTGCGTTGGCGTCGCGGCTGCTCGATGCCGGCGCCTCGGGGATCATCGCACCGATGATCAACTCGGTGGCGGATGCAAAGGCGTTCGCCAATGCGACGAAATATCCACCGCTCGGCGAGCGTAGCTGGGGTCCGACGCTGGCGATGAACCACACCGGCCTGCCGGCTGCGACCTATCTGGCGACGGCGAATACCGAGACCATGGCGATCGCCATGATCGAAACCCGCGCCGCCCTAGATGCCGCTGACGATATTCTGGCGGTCGATGGTATCGACGGCATATTCGTCGGCCCATCGGATCTTTCGATTGCGCTTTCCGATGGCGCAAGGCTTGCGCCCGACACGCCCGAGATGGATGTAGTGCTGAAGCAGCTGATCGAACGATGCCGCGTGCATGGCAAGTTTGCCTGCGTGTTCGGCAGCAATGGCGTGCGCGCCGGCGAACTCCTGAAAATGGGCTTCGATTTCGTCATCGCCGGCGCCGACACACAGCAATTGCGGGCCGGTGCCGCCAGCGCCATCGCTGCAGCGCGCAAGGCGCAGATCGACTGAGCTACTTCTGCGCCAGCCAGATGACGTGGCGCGCGCCGCCACGTTTTCCATTGGCGCGCAGGTTGACCGCGTCGACGGCAAAACCGCTCTCTTTTACCCGGCGGGTGAAGCGGGCGTCAGGCCCCGATGACCAGACCGCCAAAACGCCGCCCGGGCGCATTGCGTTACGCGACGCGCGCAATCCGTTCAGGTCGTAGAGCGCATCGTTCGACTGGCGGGTGAGACCATCAGGACCATTGTCGACATCGAGCAGGATCGCATCGAATTTCGCATGGCTCGCGCGGATGAATGCGCTGACATCACCCTGATGGATGCTGACGCGGGGATCATCAAGGCATCCCTTGAACACTTCGGCCATCGGACCTTTCGCCCAGCTGACAACCGCCGGCACCAGCTCGGCGACCACGACCATTGCATCCTGCGGTAGGACCGCCAGCGCCGCGCGCAGCGTGAACCCCATGCCCAGACCGCCGATCAAGATGCTCAGGCGCGGCCGGTTCTTCAGGCGTTCATAGGACAGCGTCGCCAGCGCCTCTTCGGAGCCGCTCAAACGGCTGTTCATCAGCTCGTTCGAGCCGAGCATGATCGAAAACTCGCTACCGCGCTGCTTGAGGCGCAATTCTCCGGCTTCACCGGGAATCGGAGCGGAATCGAGCTGAATCCAGGGCAGCATGTCGTCGGGCCTCACGTTAAACGGCCCAACTAGCACAAAAGATCAGCGCCGCGAACCGCAAACACGGCTCGCGGCGGGATCACGTCGGTCGTGACTCACTGCCTGTCTATACAGGCCGTTGAGCGCTGATTGGCGGAATTACGCTGGTGCGCCGGGCACCGTGTCCACTGGATGGGCGCCGAGGTGGTCGTGCTGCCGGTTTCAAACGAATCCAGCGGGATCGAAAGTCCGCTTGACTGCTCGTCGTTTGGACCCGTTCCAAGTGGCGCAGAGCCATCGAAACGGCCGCTGCTATCCATGCCGATGTTGGCCTGTGCAAAAGCGCTGCCTGAAAAACCCAAAACGATGATCAAGGTACCTGCGAGAAGCCTGCGCATGGGAAACTCCTTCACGTTGGAACACGTGAGGAAATAGCGCGAGAGCCGGTTTGTTCCAGCCCCGCGCCATTCTATTTCGTTTGACCTCAGCGCGCCGCCCAATTTGCGCCGCGGCGGAAGATCGTGCGCATTTCAGGCACGGAAAATTCCTTCGCCTGGTGGCCGAGCGCGGAATAGAAGACCCGCCCCTTGCCATACTTCCGCTTCCAAGCCACCGGCATCACCACACCGTCGATCCAGTAGGCGTGATCGCCGGTGAACGTGGTCGTCGCCAGCACCTCATTGGAAGGATCGACATGCATATAATACTGTTCGGACGTGTAGGGGAAATCGGCAATCCCCTCCATCACCGGGTCATCGGGTCTGGTGATGTTAACCTTGTAGTCGATGATGTTGCCGGGATGCGCCACCCACTGCCCGCCGACGATGAACTGGTATTCGACGCAGTCGCGGAAACTGTCGCCGGCGCCGCCGTGGTAGCCCGCAAGTCCGACGCCGCCTTCGATCGCGGCTGCCAGATTCTTGATCTCTTCCTTCTCGATTTTCGACATCGTCACGATCGGCACCACCAGCGACAGATCATGCACCGAAGGATCGGCAAAAGCCTCCGTGGTATGCTCTACATAGACCTTGAAGCCGTCCTCCTCGAGAATGTCCTTGACGATGGCAGCGCATTCCTGCGGCTCGTGACCGCTCCATCCGCCCCATACGATCAGTGCTTCACGCATAAAACTTCCTCCTGATAATTATCTGGCCAGCCGTCCGTCGACCAGCGATTCCGAAAACGGCGCGGGCCGCTCGGTTTGAGTGGTGATGGCGATCGTGCGGCCGGTCTCGGATGCCGTATGGAACGCCTCCATGACCTCCAGCACGTGCAGCGCAAGACTGCCGTTCGCGCGATGCGGCCGGTTCGAGCGGATAGCATGGGCGAGGTCGGCCACGCCGATCGAGCGGTAGTTTCCATCCGCATAGGGTGCGGTCAGCGGCTGCGCCTCGAAGGCGCCGCCCTTCCTCAGCAGCTCGACCTCGCCGCCAAAGTGGTTCGGATCGGGGACGATGAGCGTGCCCTCGGTACCGTAGACTTCGAGCGGCACATGCTTGTGGCCGGCCACATCGAAGCTCATGCCGATCTGCACGACCGCGCCGTTGGCGAAGGCCATCAGGCCGGACACATGCGTCGGCACATGCACGGGGATGTGCTCGCCGTTGCGCGGTTCGCTGGTGATGACGCGCTCCTTGCGCGGCGTGACCGCAAAGCCCGCGACCTGCGCCACCGGCCCGAACAGATTGACGAGGTCGGTGATGTAGTACGGCCCCATATCGAGCATCGGGCCGCCGCCGACTTCATAATAGAAGGCCGGATTTGGATGCCACCGCTCGTGGCCTGGGCACATGAAGGTCGCGGTGCCGCCGACCGGCTGGCCGATGACGCCCTGATCGATCAGCGCCCGTGCCGTCTGGTGGCTGCCGCCGAGAAAAGTGTCGGGTGCCGCGCCGATGCGCAGGCCCTTGGCCGCAGCGGCGTCGGCCAGCGCCTTCCCTTCCGCGAAATTGATACCCAGCGGCTTTTCGGAATAGGTGTGCTTGCCGGCATCCAGCGCCTGGAGACCAACGGCGACATGGGCCTTCGGGATGGTCAGGTTTACGATGATCTCGATCGAGGGATCTGCAAACAACGCGTCGATGCTTCTTGCGGGAACATCGAACTCGGCCGCCTTGGCTTCCGCAAGCTCACGGTTGAGGTCGGCCACGCCCTTGATCTCAAGGATCGGAAACGACGCTATGGCCTTCAGATAGGCCCCTGAAATATTGCCGCATCCAATGATGCCGATACCGACTTTATCCATGATATCCTCCCATAGATCTTATGCTTGATGGCCTAGAGTGCTGGTCCCGTGGTGTTCCAGGGCGACTCGTAGAGTTCGTAAAGCGCGACCGCCGCCGCACCCTGCGCCCAGAAGTCGTCGCTGGAGTCGTCGAAGACGAGCTCAGCGACCCCCTTAAGCGAGGGAGGGATGGCAAGCGCATATGCGTTGCGCAGGCTGTCCAGAAACGGTTCTCCCAAAGCCAGGCTGGAGCCGACCAGAATGACGCGCGGTGGCGCGAACAAGGTGACCATATTGGCGACCGCAACACCAACCGCCTCGCCGGCGCGGATCGCGGCGGTAATCAGCGCGTTGTCCTCGGCCTTGATCAACGTCTGTGCGTGCGTCATGCCGCGCCCGAGGCGAATCGCTTCGGCAAAGCGGCCGCCGGCAGGTTGCTCTCCGAGGATTTCGCTTTCGCCAGCTTGGCTGGACAGCCGCACGATGCCTTGCGGCCCCATGCCCAGCACGAGGTCGCCAAGATTGTGGCTGAGACCGCCAGCACCGCGAAAGAGTTGATTGCCGTGCAGCACGCCGAGCCCCAGCGTCTGCTCCAAGGAGATCAGCACCATGTCCTCGAGATCGCGCGCCTTGCCGAACCAGTGATGCGCCAGCGTAATCGCGTGCGCGTCGCTTTCGACGATCGTCGGTGTGTTCAGCCGTGCGGTCATCTCGCCGGCGAAATCGACATTCACGTCGCGAAAGATCGGGCTGCTGCGGATATGGCCGGTTCGATGCTCGATGACGCCTGGCAGGCTGAGGCAGACGGTATCGACATCTTCGAGCGACAGGCCGGCATCGACGACGCAGCGTCTCACGCCATCCTCGACCAAATCGGCGATGACGCCGATCGGCTGGCGGTCGATACGGATCGGCAATGCCAGTTTCGACAACACGTCACCGCGAAAATCAGTGACCACGAACACCAGCCGGTTGGCGGCAATTTTGGCGCCAACGACGCGCGCGGCATCGGGATTGAGTTCCAGCATCACCCGTGGACGTCCACGCGCCGTCTCGTTGCGAATGTCGCCCTCATGACGCGGCAGTATGAGGCCGTCGTCGAGCAGCGACGCGGTGATGGCCGAAACCGTCGTCGTCGACAGCTGCGTGCGCTCGCTGATCTCGACGCGGGCGATCGGACCGTGGCGGCGGACCGTGTCCAGCACGTTCAAGCGATTGATCGCGCGCATCAATTCCGGATCTGCGGTCTTCATGAAATCTTGACGAAGCTCTTCTGAGACCTGTTAAAACAGGCGATTATTTTGGACGGTATGCGAATTAAATAGCGTGACATTCCCGGGGTATGTCAAGGCATATCTATCAAATTCAGCACAGACGGTTGACATTCCGGCAAAGCTGCCGATCATTTAATCCGCATAAGGGATAAAATTGTAGAGGACGATTTTTCCCTTGAGGAGGAGAACCCATGTTTGACAATCAAAGGGCGAAAGCCTTGCTTCACAGCCGTGCCTTCGCCCGTTCCGCCGCCACGGCGCTGGCGCTTCTGATTGCTGCCGGCAGTGCCGCAGCCGACACCACGATCAAGTGGATGCATCTCGAAATCGATCCGACCTACCTCGCCGTCTGGCAGAAGATCGCCAAGAACTACGAGGCGGAGCATCCCGGCGTAAAAGTCGAGATGCAGTTCCTTGAGAACGAGGCATTCAAGGCAAAACTGCCGACATTGCTGCAATCCAGCGACGCGCCCGACCTGTTCTACAGTTGGGGTGGCGGCGTGCTGAAGCAGCAACTGGCCACGGGCGCGCTGATGGACCTGACCGAGGCAATGAACGCCAAGGACGGCGCCTGGCTGAAGACCTACAATCCTGCTTCGGTCAAGGGCTTGAGCTATGACGGCAAGATCGGCGCGGTGCCCTACAAGGTCGGCACCGTCTCGTTCTTCTACAACAAGGCGCTGTTCGCCAAGGCCGGCGTCGATGCCTCTGGCATCAAGACCTGGGATGATTACCTGGCAGCCGTGAAGAAGATCAAGGATGCCGGCATTGTGCCGATCGCTGGCGGTGGCGGCGAAAAGTGGCCGATCCACTTCTACTGGAGTTACCTTGTGATGCGCGACGGCGGCCAGAAGGTCTTCGACGCTGCGAAAAATGGTCAGGGCGAAGGCTTCAAGGATCCCGCGATCATCAAGGCAGGCGAACAGCTCGCCGAACTCGGCAAGCTTGAACCGTTCCAGCCCGGCTATCTCGGCGCCACCTGGCCACAGACGCTCGGCGTTTTCGGCGACGGCAAGGCGGCAATGATCCTCGCCTTCGAGAACACCGAGGCCAACCAGCGCACCAATGCCGGCGACAAGAAGGGCCTGGCAGCGGACAATATCGGCCGCTTCGCTTTCCCCGCCGTGACTGGCGGCGCCGGTGCCGTGACCGATACGCTCGGCGGCCTCAACGGCTGGGCGGTGACCAAGAAGGCGCCTCCCGAGACGCTCGACTTCCTGGCCTATCTTACCAATGCCGAAAACGAGCGGACGATGGCCAAGGCCGGCATGATCATTCCGGTCGCAATCGGCGCAGACGACGGCGTCACCAATCCGTTGCTGCACGAATCCGCCGAACAGCTGGCGCATTCGACCTGGCACCAGAACTTCTTCGACCAGGATCTCGGCCCGTCCGTAGGCCGCGTGGTCAACGACGTGTCGGTGGCGATCGTCTCCGGCCAGATGAGCTCGGACGAAGGCGCGCAGCAGATCCAGGACGCTTTCGAGCAGGATCAGTTCTGATCAGGACCATTGCGGCGCGAGGCCAGACCTCGCGCCGCCATTTCCGATACCGAGTGTGAGGTCATCCATGGCCAATGTCAGCGCAACCACCGCCCTTCGACCAGTGCGCGTGCCTGCCACCGCGTCCGCCCGGCGCAAGCATCCCGCCGTTTCAGGCCGCCTGCCCGTGCTGCTGCTGTTCCTGCCGCCGGCGTTGCTGCTGTTTTCCATCTTCGTCATCCTGCCGATGGGCGAAGCCGCCTGGTACAGCCTCTACAAGTGGGACGGCTATGGATTGCCGACGCAATATGTCGGCATGCGCAATTTCGAACTGCTGTTCAAGAACGGCGCCTTCCTGACGGCGCTGAAGAACAATGCGATGATCATGATCATCTCGATCATTATCCAGATTCCGCTCGCCATCTGGCTGGCGATGATGCTGGCGCACCGTATTGCCGGGGTGGTGCTGTTCCGGCTGATCTTCTTCCTGCCCTATGTGCTCGCCGATGTCGCGGCCGGCCTGATCTGGCGCTTCGTCTACGATGGCGACTACGGCCTGTTCGCCTCGATCGCCCATCTGCTGGGCGTCGAGACGCCATACGTGCTGGCTGACAAGGATCTCGCCATGTACGCGGTGCTGGCGGTGATCGTCTGGAAGTATTTCGGATTTCACATGATGCTGTTCATCGCCGGCCTGCAATCGCTCGACAAAAGCGTGCTCGAGGCGGCCGAGATCGACGGCGCCAGTGGCTGGCAGCGCTTCCGCTACATCACCCTGCCGCTTCTGGGTTCGACCGTGCGCCTGTCGGTATTCTTCGCCGTCGTCGGGTCGCTGCAGCTCTTCGACCTCATCATGCCACTGACCGGCGGCGGACCGTTCAACGCGACGCAGACGATGGTCACCTTCCTGTTCAACTTCGGTGTCGCCCGCATGCAGGTCGGCCTGGGCAGCGCCGTTGGTGTCGTGCTCTTCCTGATCTGCGTCACCCTCGCCTTCACCTACAAACGGGTATTCATGCGCCATGACTGACGTCGTTTCATCCGAGCGGCTCACCGCCGGCACGAAGGCCTATCTCTATACCTCGCTGGTGCTGATCTCCGCGATCGTGCTGGTTCCGCTGGTGACAACCGCGCTTGGCGGATTCAAGGACCTGGCGGACCTGCGCACCAATCCATTTGGCCTGCCGCTCGAGTGGCACGCGGAGAACTACACCGACATCCTGTTCGGCGACCGCTACTGGCGGCAGATGGTGAATTCACTGATCATAGCCGCGCTGACGGTTTTTCTGACTGTCTCCGTCTCGGCGATGGCGGCCTTCAGCTTCGCGCATGTCCGTTTCTTCGGCTCGGATTTCCTGCTCAACTACTTCCTGATCGGCCTGATGTTCCCGGCTGCGACCGCGATCCTGCCGTTGTTCATCCGGATCCGCGATCTCGGGCTTCTCAATACCTATTGGGGCGTGGTTCTGCCGCAGGTTGCCTTCGGGCTGGGGATGAGCATCCTCCTGTTCCGAAACTACTTTCGCAACCTTCCAGAAGAATTGTTCCAGGCGGCCGTCGTCGATGGGTGCGGCTACATGCGCTTCTTCTGGCACATTTGCCTGCCGCTCTCGCGCCCGATCATCGCCACCGTCAGCATCATCTCCTTCGTCGGCAGCTGGAACAGTTATATCCTGCCGCTGATCATGCTGAACTCGGAGAAGATGTATCCCTGGCCGCTCGGGATCATGGTCTATCGCGGCGAATTCGGCACCGCCTGGCAATTGGTGCTGGCCTTCATCACGCTGACCATCATGCCAACGGTCATCGTCTTCTTCGTGGCACAGAAACACATCATCGCCGGCCTGACCGCCGGTGCGGTCAAGTCGTGATGTGACGATGCCTGGGCTTAGCCGAACACCAGGCCACCATCGACGATCAGGTTCTGGCCCGTGACGGCCCGCGCCCATGGGCTGGCAAAGAACAACACGGCGTCGGCCGCGGCCTCCGGCGTCGTGACCTGCCGAAGTGGCGTACTTGCGGCGATCAGGTCGAACACCGCCTCGGGCGTGCCGGCACTGGCATCGGTGGTGCGCAGCAGACCGCCGGAGACCATGTTGACGGTGATGCCGAGCGGACCAAGCTCGGCAGCGGCCGTGCGTGTCAACGAGAGCAGCGCGCCCTTCGCCGCGGTGTAGTCGTGGTAGGGCACGACCGGGTTCTGGAACAGATTGGTGCCGATGGTGATGATGCGCCCGAACCCGGCCGAGGCCATGGCCGGGCGGGTTGCTTGGATCAGGTTGAGGGCGCCCTTGACTGCCGTGTCGAGCTGCGCCGTCATTTCGTCCCAGCTGAGCTGATCGAGCTTCGGGCGGGCATCGCCGTTGAAGCTGAAGTCGGCAAGCGCATTGTGGACGACGGTGGTGGTTGGGCCGAGCGTTTCCGTCACCTCCGCCACGAGCCTTCTGACCGCGTCCCCATTGCGGATATCGGCCTCGAATGCACGCGTTCGATCGCCCAGACTCGCCGCCAACGCCTCAGCCTGTGCGCGGCTGTTGCGATAATTGATTGCCACCCTCGCGCCCTCGCGGGCAAACGCGGTCGCAATCGCCGCTCCCAGTCCGCGACCCGCACCGGTGACGATCACCGTCTGTTCGCTGAGCGCCAATGTCATGACTGATGTCCTTCTTGTGTCTGCCAGAGTTGATGAAAGTGCTGAACCGGTCCGTGCCCCGAACCGACGTCGAGCGCGTCGGCCTTAGCAACCGCCCCGGCGAGATAGGCCTTGGCGACAGCGACCGCCTGATGCAGTTCTGCGCCCTTGGCGAGTTCGGCAGCCAGCGCGCTGGACAGCGTGCAACCGGTCCCGTGCGTGTTGACCGTCGGAACCCGGATAGCTTCGAACCAGCTCGGACCGCCCGATGTCGCGAGCACATCGGGACTTTCATCTCCCGCGAGATGCCCGCCCTTGACCAACACTGCCGCGGGGCCCAGCGAGCGCAACGCCTCGGACTGCTCCGCCATCGCCTGACGGCTCTGCGCCACCTCGGCGTGAAGGAGTGCGGCGGCCTCGGGCAGGTTCGGCGTCAGCACACTGGCCAGAGGCAACAGCCGTCGTGTCAGGATATCAACGTCATCCGGATCGAGAAGGTTGGCGCCCCCCTTCGCCACCATGACCGGATCGAGCACGACAGGAATATCCCTGTGGTGCTGCAACACGTCAGCCACGGCGTCCGCGATCTCGGCATTGGCGATCATGCCGATCTTGACGGCATCGACGCTGATATCGGAAAAAACCGACCTGATCTGATCGGCGACAAAGGCCGCCGGCACGAGATGGACGCCGGACACGCCTCGCGTGTTTTGCGCGGTTAGGGCGGTCAGCGCCGCCATGCCGTAGACGCCGCGCGCAGCAAAGGCCTTGAGGTCTGCCTGGATGCCGGCACCGCCGGAAGGGTCCGAGCCGGCGATCGAAAGGACATTGCGGATCATACCGACCTCCTCCGGATGCGATCGGCAATAGCCCGGGCAGCGCTCTCGGGATCAGCCGTGCCGCAGATCGCGGAAACCACCGCCAGCCCTTGGGCGCCCGATGCAAAAACCGCCTGCACATGCTCTGCCTTGAGACCCCCAATGGCGACCACAGGCACCGGGCATGTCCTGATAAGACGGGCAAGCCCATCAAAGCCGATCGGTTGTTTGTGATCCGGCTTGGTCGGCGTAGCGAATACCGGACCGATGCCGGCATAATCCACCAACGCGGGATCGACGGCTGCCGCGAGCGCCTCGGTCTCAACCGACAGACCAAGAAGCATGCCGGGACCAATGCGCTCGCGAGCCTGACGAACCAGCATGTCGTCCTGGCCAACGTGCAGCCCGTCGGCGCCGATCGCGACCGCTGCCTCGACATCGTCGTTGATGACAAGCAACGCACCGGTGCCGACAAGAGCTGCCTTCAGGGCATGACCGGTCTCGATCATGTCAGCTGTCGATGCATGTTTGTCACGCAACTGAACGACGGTGGCGCCGCCTGCAACGGCAGCGCGCGCGGTCTCGACCATGCCGGCGCCTGCGCACAGATCGGTATCAAGCACCAGATAGAGCGAAAGATCGATCGGCCTCATAGCGGCAGTATCCTGGCGTTGTTGGAAAGGCTGTTGCCATCAATTGCCGCGAGACGGTCCAGAAAGCGCCACGCGAACGATCCCGGGCCATCCGCATCGGTTTCAGCTTGTTCTCCCGCCACGGCAAACAGCGCGAGCGCGGCAACGGCCGCGTCGAACGGCGCTTCGAGACTGACGGCAGCGAAGGCACCGACGAGACATGTCAGCGAGCAGCCAAGCGCGGTCACCTCAGGCATCCAAGACGAACCACCCTCGATACGGCAAGCGCGCTCGCCGTCGGTGACAAAATCGACGACACCGGTGACGGCGACCACCGTCTCGTGGTTTGTCGCCAGAAGACGGGCTGACGCCTCAGCCTGCTCGACAGGGTCGCGGCTATCGACACCCTGTCCCTGGCTGATGCCACCGGCCAATGCGATGATCTCCGATGCATTGCCCCGAATGATTGTCGGCCGTAGCGCCAGCAATTCCTGCACGGCTTCGCGCCGGAAACGTGTCGCGTAATGTGCGACAGGATCGAGCACCCACGGTCGGCCGGCCTCGTTGGCCGCAGCGGCCGCGGCGCGCATACCCCGCATCCAGCCGCTGGAGAGCGTGCCGATGTTAATCGTGACCGCGCCCGAGATGGCGGCGAATTCGCCGGCTTCCTCCTCGGCGTGCACCATGGCCGGCGATGCGCCGGCGGCGAGCAGCACGTTGGCGGCGATGTTCATTGCCACGAAATTGGTGATGCAATGCACAAGCGGCTTCTGCGCGCGCAGTGCCTGCAACATCGAAGCGGGTGAGGTTTCGTTCTGCACAGTGCCCCTTTCATGCGGGGCAAGGCACGGGAACCCACGATTATGGAGAGGTCCCGAGCGACTCCCTCCGCCAGCATTATCTGGTTCAGGTTCAAAGGGTACTTCTCAGTCCGCCTTTCGGCGAACGCCCCTGTCTCTCAATGCCTATGTTCTGGCAGAGAAGATGGAGGCTGTCACGCGCAAAATAACGGACGTCTGAAACGGTTTTCAGCCACCGTTTTCCTTGATCGCTTCCATGGCCACGAACGTGGAGGTATTGGCGACAAATGGAAGACTGGATATCTTTTCACCAAGTACAAGCCGATAGTTGGCGATATCGGATGTGCGTATCTTGAGGAGGTAGTCGAAGGCGCCGGCAATCATGTGGCATTCCTCGACCTCATGAAGCTTGCGGACCGCAACATTGAAGGCATTCAAAGCATTTTCGCGCGTATCCGATAACTTGACCTCGGTAAACGCAACGTGGTTGCGGCCCAACTTGCTGACATCGACGATAGCGCGAAAGCCGAGAATGTAGCCGTCCTCGATCAGTCTCTTGAGTCTCACCTGACACGGTGTATTGGAAAGACCGACACGCTTGGCAAGGTCCGTAACGGACATTCGGCCATCGGCGACCAAAGCCTCGATAATCCGATGATCAAACTGGTCGATTTCCCTGCCAGATCCCGCGTTCGCCACCAAAAAACCTTTCCTGTCGTCAATCAATGGCGAATTAAATAATATGGGCTGTAAAATCAAGTGAAATTGACTTACTGAAATCTGCTAGCTTCGGGGCCTATCCGGATCAGGAGCCCGACATGGCAATCATCAACGATACGATGGTGGCTGCAGCCACACTAGAGCAGACAAACCATCCTGCAAATCCATTCGATGGATTTGCAACCCCGATCCGCAAACAAAGCGATCTTCGAAGCGTGATCACGGCTGCTTATCGCACGCCCGAAACCATATGCGTGCCTCGCCTTGTCGAAGCCGCCGCGCTGCCCGATCACGTCAGGAAAGCCGCGGCGGAAACCGCACGCAAACTGATCGAGGCATTGCGCGCCAAGCACAGAGGCTCGGGCGTCGAGGGTCTCGTCCACGAATATTCGCTGTCGAGCCAGGAGGGCGTGGCGCTGATGTGCCTCGCCGAAGCACTGCTGCGCATTCCCGACAAGGCAACACGTGACGCGCTGATCCGCGACAAGATCTCCGAAGGCGACTGGAAGGCGCATCTGGGCGGCGGTCGATCGCTGTTCGTCAACGCCGCGACCTGGGGCCTCGTCGTCACCGGCAAGCTGACCTCGACCGTCGCCGACCGTAGCCTTTCGGCCGCCCTGACGCGGCTGATCGCCCGCTGCGGTGAACCGGTCATCCGTCGCGGCGTCGACATGGCAATGCGGATGATGGGCGAGCAGTTCGTGACCGGCGAGACGATCGACGAGGCACTGCAACGTGCCAAGCCGCTTGAGCAGCGCGGTTTCCGTTATTCCTACGATATGCTGGGAGAGGCTGCGACGACAGCTAACGACGCAAAACGCTACTACAAGGACTACGAGGCGGCCATCCACGCCATCGGCAAGGCTTCCGACCGGCGCGGCATCTACGAGGGCCCCGGCATCTCCATCAAATTGTCGGCCCTGCATCCGCGCTACGTGCGCTCCCAAGGCAAGCGCGTCATGGATGAGCTGCTGCCGAAGGTGAAGGCGCTGGCGCTGATCGCCAAGTCCTACGACATCGGTCTCAACATCGATGCTGAAGAGGCCGACCGTCTCGAGCTGTCGCTCGACATCCTGGAAACGCTTTGCCTTGATGACGACCTTGCCGGCTGGAACGGCATGGGCTTCGTCGTGCAGGCTTACGGAAAGCGCTGCCCCTTCGTGCTCGACTTCATCATCGATCTCGCCCGCCGGGCCAGCCGCCGGATCATGGTGCGTCTGGTCAAGGGCGCCTATTGGGACGCCGAGATCAAGCGAGCGCAGGTCGATGGGCTCGCGGATTTCCCAGTGTTTACGCGCAAGATTTACACCGACGTTTCCTATATCGCCTGCGCCAAGAAGCTGTTGGCGGCGACGGATGCGGTGTTCCCGCAGTTCGCCACCCACAACGCCCAGACGCTTGCGACGATCTACCAGATGGCGGGCTCAGACTATCACTCCGGCAAATACGAGTTCCAGTGCCTGCATGGCATGGGCGAACCGCTCTATGACGAGGTCGTCGGGCGACAGAAGCTCAATCGTCCCTGCCGCATCTATGCGCCCGTGGGCACCCACGAGACGCTGCTCGCCTATCTGGTTCGGCGCTTGCTTGAGAATGGCGCCAACTCGTCCTTCGTCAACCGGATTGCCGATCCAAACGTCTCAATCGACGAGTTGATCGCCGACCCGGCCGAGGTCGTTTCCAAGATGCCTGTCGTCGGTCAGAAGCACGACAAGATCGCCCTGCCCGGTGACCTCTATGGCACGCGCACCAACTCCGCCGGACTTGATCTATCCGATGAAACCGTACTCGAGCACCTGTCCAACTCACTGACCGAGAGCACCGGCAAGGGATGGCGCGCAGCTCCGAGCCAGGCGACCGATGTCAGCGGCGCGCGCGATGTCCGCAATCCCGCAGACCACAGCGATGTCGTCGGACAGGTACGTGAAGCAACGGCTTTCGAGGTGAGTGCTGCGATGCAGGCGGCACAGGCGGCTGCGGCGTTGTGGGCTGCTGTTTCACCGGGAGATCGTGCCACCCTGCTCGATCGCGCCGCCGATATCATGCAGGCAAGGATCGAAACGTTGCTCGGCCTGATCATCCGCGAAGCCGGAAAGTCGGTGCAGAACGCTATCGCAGAGGTCCGCGAAGCGGTCGATTTCCTGCGCTATTACGCCGAACAGGCCCGCCGAACGCTGGGACCCTCCCACGCGCCTCTTGGCCCCGTCGTCTGCATCAGCCCGTGGAATTTCCCGCTGGCGATCTTCAGTGGACAGGTGGCTGCTGCGCTGGTGGCTGGAAATCCGGTTCTGGCGAAGCCCGCCGAGGAAACGCCGCTGATTGCCGCCGAAGCCGTGCGTATCCTGCATGAGGCCGGTGTTCCGCGTGATGTCGTGCAACTGGTTCCGGGTGAAGGCAGTGTCGGAGCGGCGCTCGTTGCTTCACCTGAGACCGCAGCCGTGATGTTCACCGGCTCGACGGAGGTGGCAAGGCTGATCCAAGCGGAGCTCTCAAAACGGCTGTCGTCCGATGGCAAGCCGATTCCGCTGATCGCCGAGACCGGCGGCCAGAATGCGATGATCGTCGACTCCTCCGCACTGGCCGAACAGGTGGTTGGAGATGTGATCGCCTCTGCCTTCGACAGCGCCGGCCAGCGGTGCTCCGCCCTGCGCATCCTCTGCCTCCAGGAGGAGGTGGCCGATCGGACGCTGACCATGCTGAAGGGCGCGCTCGGCGAATTGGCCATCGCAAACACCAACCGTCTCGCAGCCGATATCGGCCCCGTCATCACCACGGACGCGCAAAATATCATCGAAGCCCACGTGCAGGCGATGAACGCCCTCGGCTGCAAGATCGAGCGGGTCGATCTCCCGAATGAAACGCAGCAGGGAACCTTTGTGGCGCCGACGATCATCGAGCTGCGCGATATATCCGATCTCAAGCGTGAAGTCTTCGGCCCAGTGCTGCACGTGATCCGCTGGCGCCGCCAGGAACTTGACCGCCTGATCGACGACATCAACGGCACCGGCTACGGGCTGACCTTCGGCCTTCATACCCGCCTCGACGAGACCATCGCGCACGTCACATCTCGGATCGCGGTGGGGAACCTCTACGTCAACCGCAACGTGATCGGCGCGGTCGTCGGCGTGCAGCCGTTCGGGGGTCGCGGGCTCTCCGGTACCGGTCCCAAGGCCGGCGGTCCGCTCTATCTCGGTCGCCTTGTAAAGACGCCGCCGATCCCGCCGCAACACAGTTCAGTCTACAGCGATCCTGCGCTGTCCGATTTCGCAAAATGGCTAGACCAACAGCAGCTGCCTGACGAAGCAGAGATGGCTCGCAATCTCGGCAGCCAGTCTGCTCTTGGCCTAGAGAGTGAACTTGTCGGCCCGGTTGGCGAACGCAACATCTATGCGCTTCACCCGCGTGGCACGATCTTCTGCGCACCGATTTCCGCTGTCGGCCTGCACCGCCAGATCTCGTCGGTGCTGGCAACCGGCAACAAGGCGCTGATCGACTGTGACGAAAGCCTTCGCTCCGGCTTGAAAGATCTGCCGCCCAGCGTCGGGCAGCGGATTTCCTTCAGCACCGATGTCAATACGGCCGAAACCTTGTCTGGCGCCCTGATAGAGGGCGATGCGGAACGTGTATCTGCTGTCGTGAAGCAGATCGCGGCCATTCCCGGACCGCTTCTCCTGACTCAAGCCGCCTCCACCCGCGAACTGGAAGAGAACCCGGAAGCCTATTGCCTCAACTGGCTGCTAGAAGAAAGCTCGACGTCAATCAACACGGCAGCCGCTGGTGGGAACGCAAGCCTGATGTCGATTGGCTGATCTCGCCTGAACAACATACACGCCACGCTGTCGCGCGGCGTGTATCAAGGCTCAATCAGTTGAGATCAGAACTCTTCCCACTCATTGCGCGCAGCCGCAGTGGCGGCGCTGCCACCTCTGAAGCTGGATGCCAGGCGTTGTGTCAGGGCACGTGCTTGTGACGCGACCGGGCGAGATGCTTCCGAAGCAATGCTGACAGGCGCTCTTCCAGATCCCGAACCACGACCGTCGAGCGTAAACTGGCCTAGCAGACCGTTTAGCGCGCTGGCTTCCTTGGCAAGGCTGTGGCTCGCCGCATTGGTCTGTTCGACCATAGCCGCATTCTGCTGCGTGCCCTGATCCATGGTGTTGACGGCGGTGTTGATTTCCTGGATGCCTGTCGATTGTTCGCGTGCCGCCTCGACGATGGCGCGGACGTGCGCCGTGATCTCGGTCACTTCGGCCTCGATCTGAACAAGCGCCGCACCGGTCTCTCCGACCAGATTGACGCCGGTACCGACCTGCGTTTCCGAAGTGGTGATCAGCACCTTGATCTCCTTCGCAGCCTTTGCAGAGCGCTGCGCAAGTTCGCGCACTTCCTGCGCGACGACCGCAAAGCCCTTTCCTGCCTCGCCAGCACGCGCCGCCTCGACACCGGCATTCAGTGCCAACAGATTGGTCTGGAAAGCGATATCATCAATGACCCCGATGATGTTGCTGATCTCTCCAGACGACTTGGCAATCTCGTTCATTGCGGCCACGGCATTGCGTACGATGCCACCCGACTTCTCGGCACCCGCACGCGTCTGCTCGACAAGGACGCTAGCCTCTTCGGCGCGCTTGGTCGAATCCCGGACGGTAGTGGTGATCTCTTCCAGCGCTGCAGCCGTCTCTTCCAGCGATGCGGCCTGCTGTTCCGTTCTGCGCGCGAGGTCGTCGGCAGCGGAGCGGATTTCCGCAGCACCAGAGTTGATCACGCCGGCGTTCTTGCCGACTTCCTGGAGAGCTGCCTGAAGCTTGTCGAGCGACGCATTGTAGCTTTCGCGCAGCGCATCGAGGTGATCGACGAAGGGCTTGTCGATGCGGTGCGAGACATCGCCCTCGGACAGACGCGTAAGACCGAGCGCCAGGGCGTCAACGGCGTGCTTGGTGTCTGCGGCGTCCTGCTCCTTGGCGGCTTCGCGAGCACGGCGGTCGCGTTCCGACAAAGAGCGCCCCTCGTCCGCTTCGCGCTCGAGACGTGCGCGCTCCAAGGCGTTCTCTCTGAAGACCGCGACGGCGGCGGCCATTTGGCCGACTTCGTCCTTGCGGTCCAGACCCGGCGTTTCGCTCGCCGTATCCCCTGCAGCAAGCGAGCGCATGCGCGTCTGAAGGCGGCTGATCGGCCCGGTAATGCCGCGTGACGAAACGAAGAGGCCAAGCAGGATCATGGCGACAAGCGCAAGGCCAACCGCAGCGAGACCCGTTACAATCGTATCATCCGTCGTCGCCTGAAGTTCGGCCGTCCCATCTTGCATCATCTTGATCAGCTGATCGTTGCCACCGGCGAAGAGCGGCAGAATGGCGGTCAGCTGATTACCGGCCCGGCGCATGACAACGACAGCCTCGTCGCGATTGCCAGCCTTTACCAGCGAGATCACCTCCTGGCCGGACGCGTCGAAGGCGTTGATCGCGGTCAACATGGCCGCGGCCGGTTCGGCTCTCGATTCGACGAGGCGACCGGTTGTGACAATGCGCTCCTTCATCAGAGTCAGATTGTCATTGTAAATCTTGATGGAGGCCGCGAACTCTGGAGAGGAGGGATCATTGATCAGGATCAACCCAAGCTGAAATCCAAGCTGCAGCAAGCCGCCGGTGGCACGGGCGTTCAACATCGCCGCCATGCTCTCGTGAGACAGGAAGCTGGAATAGCGGCTGTCTGCACTCTTGAACTGAATGCTGACGTAAGCAAGTCCTGAAATCGCGATGGCGCCCATCAGGGCAATGACCGCGATGATTTTCGTGCGAATTTTGGCGTTCTGAAGAAAGCTCATTGGAAGCCTGACGGGTGGCGGACAAGCATCGACAACGCCATTGCACGCGAACCCGCGAACGTGTGGGTTATTGCGCCGACATGTCGAGATGTGCGGATTTCTGAAAGATCATGGCAGCTGAATTCCCACCCTCATGGCGAATAGCTCCTCCCAGACTGCCGAGGTCAACTTGTCATACCATTAGCTTACAGAACCATTAAAATTGCGCGCATTGCATGCAATTATCGTACTTATTCGACCGCGTAATCCCAGCGAATCTTCACGAATGTTAATTCGGACAACGCCAGAGACGCTGAAAATGCGGTCTACAGTGCGCTGACATGACGCACATCCATGCGCTTCAAAAGAGACTAAAAATTAAAATCGATTTAAGCCTTTATAACTGTTTCGGAAATGGCTGGATTCGTTCCTCTCTGGACTAGACAGCTCCCGTCAGCTCTGATGGTTTCATTCGCCTTGCCGGCTGCTAATCAAGCACTGGCCTCTTTTACAATCTTCTATATTGGGGAGCGGCTTGAGCCGATACGAAATGACATTGAAAATTGGCGCGCCTAAGGAAGTTTTTCCCGGCGAAGCGCGAGTGGCGATGACGCCGGAGAGCGCTCAGCAACTGCGGAAGCTCGGATACGAATGTCTGATCGAGACCGGTGCCGGAAAGGCTGCCGGGTTTTCGGACGACAGCTATCGGTCTCATGGCGTGACGGTGGTCGACGATGCCGGTGTCCTTTACCGAACCGCTGACGTGGTGGCCAAAGTGCGCCCGCCCGAACACTCGGAAGCCGAACAGCTGCGCGACGGGCAAACGCTCTTATCGTTTTTCTATCCGGCGCAGAACAAGGAGCTTCTTGAGCTCTGCAGCAGGCAAAGTGCCAACGTCATCGCCATGGATATGGTGCCCCGTATCAGCCGCGCCCAGAAGATGGATGCGCTGTCGTCGATGGCCAACATAGCCGGCTATCGCGCCGTGATCGAGGCCGGCAACAATTTTGGCCGCTTCTTCACCGGCCAGATCACGGCTGCCGGCAAGGTTCCTCCGGCCAAAGTGCTTGTGATCGGCGCCGGCGTGGCTGGCCTTGCCGCCATCGGCACCTCGACCTCGCTCGGCGCCATCACCTACGCTTTCGACGTTCGCCCCGAAGTCGCTGAACAGATCGAATCCATGGGCGCGCAGTTCGTCTATCTGGATTTCGCCGAGGTGCAGGATGGGGCTGCAACCGGCGGCTATGCAGCGCCTTCCTCGCCGGAATTCCGCGAGAAGCAGCTTGCCAAGTTCCGCGAGCTTGCGCCGGAGATCGACATCGTCATCACCACGGCACTGATCCCCGGCCGCGATGCGCCGAAGTTGTGGCTGGCCGACATGGTCGCCGCGATGAAGCCCGGATCCGTGGTGGTCGACCTTGCCGCCGAGCGCGGCGGCAATTGCGACCTGACGGTCGCCGACCAGAAGATCGTCTCCGAAAATGGCGTGACCGTCGTCGGCTACACGGATTTTCCGAGCCGCATGGCCGCGCAGGCATCGACGCTCTATGCGACCAACATCCGCCACATGATGACGGATCTGACGCCGGCCAAGGACGGCGCGCTCGTGCACAACATGGAAGACGACGTCATCCGTGGTGCGACCGTCACCTATCAGGGTGCCATAACCTTCCCGCCGCCACCGCCGAAGGTCCAGGCGATCGCGGCCGCCAAGCCTAAGGAAAAGGTCAAGGAGCCGACGCCCGAGGAAAAGCGGGCCAGGGAGGTCGACGCGTTCAAGGCACAGACACGCAATCAGCTCGGCCTGCTCGTGGTATCCACGCTTCTCTTGTTGCTGGTCGGCGCCTACGCGCCCGAAAGCTTCATGAACCATTTCATCGTCTTCGTGCTTGCCTGCTTCATCGGCTTCTCGGTGATCTGGAACGTCAGTCACGCGCTGCATACGCCTCTGATGGCGGTCACAAACGCCATATCGGGCATCGTCATCCTCGGCGCACTGCTGCAAGTCGGCTCCAGCAACTGGCTGGTGGTGATCCTCGCGGCCCTGTCGGTGCTGATCGTGACGATCAACATCGTCGGTGGTTTCCTCGTGACACGGCGCATGCTCGCCATGTTCCAGAAGTCGTGAGCGGGTAAGGGAAAATCCTATGACTATCGGTATCGTATCTGGGGCGTATATCGCCGCTGCTGTTCTCTTCATCCTGTCTCTCGGCGGCCTGTCCGGCCAGGAAAGCGCCAAGCGCGCCGTCTGGTACGGCATAACTGGCATGGCGCTCGCCGTCGTCGCTACTGTCTTCGGGCCGGGCGTCGGCCACTGGTTCATCATCCTGGTGATGATCGCCGGCGGCTCGGTCATGGGCTATTACGTGGCGGCCCGCGTGCAGATGACGGAGATGCCGCAGCTCGTCGCGGCGCTGCACTCCTTCGTCGGCCTGGCGGCCGTGTTCATCGGCTACAACGCCGAGCTCGAGCTTGGCACCGTGATGGCCCTGAAGTCCGCCGGCGGTGACCTTTCGACACTTGCCGGCTTCGCCGAAAAGCTGGCGCAGAAGGATCTAGTTGAGATCGCCATCCTCAAGGTCGAGGTCTTCCTTGGCGTGTTCATCGGCGCGGTCACCTTCACGGGCTCCGTCATCGCCTTCGGCAAGCTCGCCGGCAAGGTGGACGGCAAGGCCAAGAAGCTGCCCGGCGGCCATTTCCTCAACGCAGGTGCGGCCGTCGGCTCGTTCATCCTGCTGATGATGTTCTTCAACGGCGCCGGCGTCTGGACGCTGGTGCTGATGACGCTGCTCGCCTTCTTCATCGGCTACCACCTGATCATGGGTATCGGCGGCGCCGACATGCCTGTTGTGGTGTCGATGCTGAACAGCTACTCCGGCTGGGCGGCCGCCGCCATCGGCTTCACGCTCGGCAATGACTTGCTGATCGTCACCGGTGCATTGGTCGGCTCCTCCGGCGCGATCCTCTCCTACATCATGTGCAAGGCGATGAACCGCTCGTTCATCTCTGTCATCCTCGGCGGCTTCGGCGCGACGACGGGACCGGCGATGGAGATCGAGGGCGAACAGATCGCCATCGATGCCGAGGGCGTCGCCAGCGCCCTCAACGACGCGGACAGCATCGTCATCGTGCCGGGTTACGGCATGGCGGTGGCGCAGGCGCAGCAGGCCGTCTCCGAACTGACCCGCAAGCTGCGGGCCGCGGGCAAGACCGTGCGCTTTGCCATTCATCCGGTCGCCGGCCGCCTGCCGGGGCACATGAACGTGCTGCTCGCCGAAGCCAAGGTGCCATACGACATCGTCCTTGAGATGGACGAGATCAACGACGATTTCCCGAACACGGACGTCGTCATCGTCATCGGCTCCAACGACATCGTCAATCCGGCCGCCGAGGAAGATCCGAACTCGCCGATCGCAGGGATGCCGGTCCTGCAGGTGTGGAGGGCCAAGCAGGTGTTCGTTTCGAAGCGCGGCCAGGGAACCGGCTATTCCGGCATCGAGAACCCGCTGTTCTACAAAGAGAACACGCGGATGTTCTACGGCGACGCCAAGAAGTCGGTTAGCGAGCTTCTGGGCTCTATCGCCTGACGCGAAAGCCTGTCTGAGAGAACGATCCACGCCGGCCGCAAGGTCGGGCGTGGATCGTGTTCAGGAACTGCAGCCCTTCAAACCGCCGACCTCGGCGCGGGCAGCGATTTGTCGTCGTGCACTCTCTGCCCACTACATTCAAACGACCGTTTCGCCGCCATCCACGACCAGGATCTGTCCCGTCATATATGACGACCGGTCCGAGACCAGGAAGAGGATTGGCTCGGCGATCTCTGAGACGTTGGCCCAACGTCCGAGCGGGACTTTTTCGGCGATATAGGATTCGATCGCCTCGCGCCCGCCCATCTGCGCGATAAACGGCTCGTTGAAGGGCGTGTCCACCCAGCCCGGGCAGAGTGCGTTCACCCGCACGCCGAACTTGGCATAGTCCCCGGCCATCTGCCGGGTCATGGCGATGACCGCGTGCTTGGTGGTGGTGTAGGCGATCATTTCGCGATCGTAGAGAACACCCGAGGACGACGAAGTGTTGAGGATGACGCCTTTGCCGGCCGCCGTCATCAGCGGCATGACCAGCCGGGCCGCCATGAAATGGGCGCGGACGTTGAGCGCCCAGGACTTGTCGAAACCATCTACCGCCACCTGCTCCAGATCACCCGCCACCTGCGCGCCGGCGTGGTTGTGCAGGATGTCGATGCGGCCATGCCGGCGGGCGATGGCTGCTATTCCAGCCTCGAGCGCCTTGTCGTCGGTCACGTCAAGCACCAGCGCTTCGGCGCTGCCGCCAGCATCAACGATCTCCCGCACCGTCTCGTCGGCATTAATGAAATCGACATCGGCGACAACAACATGGCCGCCCTCCCCTGCCATGATGGAGGCGCCGGCGCGGCCGATACCCGACCCCGCACCTGTTACGATGGCGACGCGATTTTGAAGAATCATGGTGTTTCCCGTGGCGTTTTTTGTTGTTTTTCACGCATCAGGAACCGGGCGATGAGGATCATCACCAGCGATGCGATCAGAACCATGGTGGCGATCGCATTGATCTCGGGCGTGACGCCCCGGCGGATGGATGCGAAGACATAGATCGGCAGCGTGGTGTTGGAGCCGGCAACGAAGAAGGCGATGATGAAATCGTCGAAGGAGAAGGTGAAGGCCAGCAGAAAGCCGGCCAGCACCGACGGCAGGATCTGCGGCAGCACGATTTCCCTGAAGGTGGTGAACGGCGTCGCATAGAGATCGCTCGATGCCTCGACGATGTCGCTGCCGAGGCTGGCGATGCGCGCCTTCACGATCATCGTCACCAGCGCCATGGTGAAGAGCCCGTGCGCCGCGATGATCGAGCCATAGCCGAGCGCCAGCTTCGGCGGCTCATCGCCCGGCCAGACGGCGGCGAGCAGCGGACTGAGAAAGCCGAAAACCTCGACCAGCGCCACCAGCGTGGCGATGCCGATGACGACGCCCGGCACCACGATCGCCGCCGCGAACAATCCGTCGAACACAGCGCGCGTGCGCGGCCCCAGCCGCTCCATGCCGATCGCCGCCATTGTCCCGAAGATCGCCGCAAGCGTCGCGCTGGTGAAGGCTATGATCAGGCTGTTTTCCAGCGCCTGCATCAGGAAGGTATTGCTCAGCGCTTGGCCATACCACTGCGTCGAGAAGCCCGTGAAATCCGACGCATTGCGCCCGGCATTGAAGGAGAACAGCACGACCAGCGCGATCGGCGTGTAGAGGAAGAGATAGACTGCCGTGACGAGACTGCGCATCAGACGAGATCCACCTGACGGGTGCCGGCGACGCGCCAGGCAATGCGCATGGCGACCAGCAGGACGATGACGACAACGACCACGAGCGTGACGGCGATCGCCGAACCAAACGGCCAGTTGCGTGACTGCAGGAAGAGGTCGACCAGCGCATTACCGATGAAGAACACCTTGCCGCCGCCGAGCAGCTGCGGAATCAGGTATTCGCCGAGCAGAAGAATGGTGACCAGCGCCACGCCGGTCATGACGCCCGGCAGCGACAGCGGAAGGGTGATGCCGAAGAAGGTCGCGAGCGGCTTGGCGCCGAGATCGGCCGAGGCCTCCAGCAGGCGACGGTCGAGCTTTTCCAGGCTGACGTAGATCGGCATGATCATCAGCGGCAGATAGCCGTAGACGATACCGAGAAGGACGGCGCCGGGCGTGTTTAGCAGCCGGACGTTCTCGATGCCCACGAATTCCAGCAAATGCGGAATGCCGCGGGCGCCGAGGATGTACATCCAGGCATAGGTGCGCACGAGCAAGCTCGTCCAGAACGGCACGACGACGAGCGACACCAGCAAAAGCCTGTGCGCAGGGTTGGCCTTGACGGCCAGATAATAGGCGACGGGATAGGCGACCAGCAGGCAGGCGAAGGCGCCGATCGGCGCCAGCACCAGCGTGTTCTTGAAAGCGGCGGCGCGCGAGGCGAGATTGGCGAACTGCGCGAAGGTGAAAGCCGCCTGGTAGCCGCCCTCGGGCGCGCGCTCGCCGAACGAAAACACGACGATCGCAATGAACGGCAGCACCAGGAACACGAACAGCCATGCACTTGCCGGCGCGACGAGCGCGGCGGTAACAAGGCGTTTTCTGGTGTCCGGTGTCAGGGTCATCTCGGTCCGAATGTGCGTGTTGGGAAATCGGCGTCTGTCGTCCGGCACGCCCCGAAAGGCGAGGCGTGCCGGAGTGTCGGATCAGGCCGACTTGAAGCGCGCCATCAGCTCGGCACGGCTCGGGTCGGTCAGCGTGACGGCCGCGCCGAATTCGAGCGGGGTCAGCGATGCCTCGTCGGGATAGACGATCTTGTTTGAGGTGATCTCCTTCGGCAGCAGCGAGATGACGCGGCTGTCGGTAGCCGGCGCGCCGTTGGCGATGTGCTCCTTGGCGGCGTTGGCCGGATCCATCAAGAAGTTGAGCAGCGCATAGCCGGCCGCCTTGTTCGGCGCATCCTTCGGGATCGCGTAGTAATCCGTCCAGATCTCGCCGCCGTCCTTGCCGAGCACGAAGGCGATCTCGGGCATGTCGCGGTTGAGCTGCGCGCCGTCATTGGTCCAGCACATGGTCATCCAGGCGTCAGTGGCGCGCATGCCGGGCTGATAGTCGCTGTTGATGGCGAAGAGATGCGGCTTCACCTTGATCAGCAGTTCCTCGGCCTTGGCCAGCTCGTCCGCCTTGATCGAGTTGAAGTCGTAGCCGAGCGACACCAGCGCGCTGCCGATCGTCGTCAGCTGGTAGTCGTGCACCATGGCGCGGCCGTCGGCCTCCGTCTGGGCGATCTCGAAGAAGTCCTTCCAGCTGGTGAGCTTGGTCTTGATCTTCGAAGTGTTGACGGAAAAGCCGGTCGTGCCCCAGTTCTTCGGCACGGCATAGGTCTTGCCGTCGATCTGGCCCTCTTTGGTGAAGCGCGGATTTTCCGTCGCCTGGCTGAAGTTCGGGATCTTCGACAGGTCGAGCTCGTCGATCAGGCCAAGCTTGTGGTGGGTGGAGATCGTGTAGTTGGTCGGCACGAACAGCGACCAGCCGGAGGCTCCGGCCTGCAGCTTCGCCAACATCTCCTCGTTGGAGCCGAAGACGTTGACCTCGACGGCGACGCCGGTGGCGGCCTTGAAGTTCTCGAAGGTTGCCGGGTCGTGATAGTTTGGCCAGGTGGCGATCGACATCTGCGTGCCGAGCTCGCCCGCCGCGTAAGCAGGCGTCGAAAGCGCACCGGGGAAGCGCGACATCACGGCGGTCGCAAGACCAAGGCCAGTGATGCCAAGGAAATGGCGGCGGCTGACGGAGCCGCGCTTCAGGCGCATGAACTCTTCCATGAAGCCTTCAGCGGAAATGGGGAGATTATCCTTGTAGTCCTTGCTCATGATGCTGTTCCCTTGTTGTGATTTTATGCTGCACTGGATGCTGAAAACACATGGGCGCCTGCCGGATCGAAGCCGAGAAAGACCGTTTCGCCCGGCTCCACCAGTTCGCTCGCGTTCATGTCGCGCCGATCGGCCGTCACCAGAAAATCGCCGAGCCCGGGGACCGTCACCGCGTATTCCGCCGACGAGCCGAGGAAGATGCGGTGCGTCACCGTCCCCTGAAAGCTTGCCACATCCGCCGCCTGTGTCCGCGTCAGCCGGATCGCCTCCGGGCGGATCGCCACGATCGCCTGCCCCGGCGACACGCTCTGACGGGACGATGCCGCAAGTGCGGAACCGTCGCCAAGCCTGAGCGTCCTGCCATCCGCCTCCATCGTCGCATCGACGCGGTTGGTCTTGCCGACGAAATCGGCGACGAACAAGTCGGACGGACGGTCATAGACCTCCTGCGGCGAGCCGAGCTGGCGGATGCGTCCGGCGCTCATCACGCAGACGATATCCGCCATCGAAAGGGCCTCTTCCTGATCGTGCGTGACGAGAACGAAGGTGATGCCGAGCTCGCGCTGCAGCGTTTGCAGCTCGATCTGCATGGCCGAGCGCAACTTCTTGTCGAGGGCGGCGAGCGGCTCGTCGAGCAACAGAACCGAGGGGCGGTTGACGATCGCGCGCGCCAGCGCCACGCGCTGCTGCTGCCCGCCGGACATCTCGTGGATGCGGCGCTTGGCAAAGCCGCCCAGCCGTACCATCTCCAACGCCTCGCCGACGCGGCGATTGATCTCCGCCGCCGCGATCCTCGGCCGCATCTGCCGCAGCCCGTAGGCAACGTTCTGCTCGACATTGAAATGCGGGAACAGCGCGTAGTGCTGGAACACCATGTTGACGGGGCGGCGGTAGGCCGGCACGCCGTTCATCTCGCGCCCGTCGATCAAGACGGTACCCTCGCTCGGCTGCTCGAAGCCGCCGATCATCCGCAAGCATGTCGTCTTGCCGCAGCCGGAAGGGCCCAAAAGCGCCAGGAAGGCGCCCTTCGGCACATTGAGGTTGATGTCCGTCACGGCGGTCACGAAGCCATAGCTCTTGGTGACCGAACGGAATTCGATATCGTTCGTCGAAGCGGATGCCACGTCTGTTCCCTGCGGTTGGTTTGGCGGCAGTCTATGCTGCCTTTTTGCCACCGTCGTTAGCGAAAGACTAAGCCCGACGTTCCCGGACGGTATATACCCCAAGAGTGGTATTTTGGCTCGCCTGGCTTCGTGGGAGGTATATACAGGGGTATGCGGATATCTCTGAGACGCTGGGGAGGCAATCAGGCATGAGCTCGGATGTGGAAGCGCTGTTCCAGGCTTTCTCGGCGACCATCGGCAAGCCGGCCATGAGCGATGCCGAGTTTGGCGAGATTTTCCGTCAGATGATGGCGGCGATCGTGCGGTTCGATTACATCGTCGTCTTCGCCTACCGCGGCCAGGAACGCCCGATCGATCTTTACAGCACCTTCGACCCCAAAGAGCACATCATCTTCGTGACGCTCTATCAGGCTGGCCCTTACCTTCTCGACCCTTTCTATCAAACTGCCCGGGAACGCCGCACCGGCGTTTTCCGCATGCGCGAACTGGCGCCCGACCGCTTCTTCTCCAGCGAGTACTATCGAACCTACTATGTCCAGACCGGACTGGCGGAAGAAATCGGTTTCTTCATCGAGCAAGGCGACGGCATGACCGTGGTGCTATCGCTGATGCGGCGGGAGGCGACGGGGATCTTTCCCGCCAGCGAGATCGCGCTGTTGAAGAAAGCCGAGCCGCTGGTCCGGAAAATGACTCAGCATTATCTCTCCGGGCTTGCCGGCCGTTTCAATGAGCAAGTATCTTCCGGCGCCCGCAGCAAGCGCGACCTAGGCAAGCGCCCGCCGGACATTCAGCCCACTGAGGCGGTCTGGCAAAACCTCAAACTCACCAGCCGCGAAACCGCGATCGTCGATCTTGTCCTGCAGGGGCATTCGTCGGAATCGATCGGGCTGAAGCTGGACATCTCGACGGGCACCGTCAAGGTCCATCGGCGCAACGTTTACCGCAAACTTGGAATATCATCGCAAACCCAGCTTCTTGCACTCTACCTTAAAGCGTTCGGTAGGCTTTCTGAGGCCGAGTAATTCCGCTTCGGGTCGAGCGCCGACAAAATGGAGTTCCATAAAGCTTACGGAAATCTGATCTCCGCGGTGAACCCCTTGGTAGGCAGCACATCGAACCGAAAACCGTGCATCTTCACGATCGCCGCGACCAGGGTTAGACCGAGCCCCAAGCCACGCGTGTGCCGGCTCCGGTCCGAGCGGTAGAACCGCCGTACGAGAAGGTCCCTCTCGCTCTCGGCAACACCCGGGCCGGTGTCGCTTACGCGAAGAACGGTCGTCGCGTCTTCCGAGAACAAGTCGACGTCGATACTGCCTCCCTCCGGCGTGAACTTGACGGCATTGTCGACGAGGTTGGCCAAGACCTCGAAAATGAGATCGCGGTCACCACGAACGATCGGGTCGACGGTGGCCCGCGTCCTCAATGTCAGGCGTCTCTCCTCGGCAAACGGTTCGTAGAGTTCGCCGACCTCGTGCACGAGCTCCGCCAGTGCCACTTCGCCAAATGCCTGGAAGCGCCGCGTCTGCTCGATCTCACGAATGCGCAGCAGTGCCGTCACGATCGAAATCGCATGATCGACACCCGAAATGGCGCGATCCATCGCGGCTTGCAGTTCATCGAGGGATGTTGCGTTACGGCGCGCCCTCTCGAGGCCGATGCGCACGCGCGCCAGCGGAGTGCGAAGGTCGTGGGCTATATCGTCGCCGGTCCCGGCGAGATTCTCGACGAGGGATTGTATCTCGTCGAGCATGCCGTTGACGATCTGCGCGAGATTATCCAATGGATCCTTGGTGCTGCGGGTCGGCAATCGTTGTGTGAGGTCGCCGGCGACAATCTGGCCGATCCTCAACTGCATCTCGTTGACTCGTTGATGAGCCTTGGCGCCGAACACGAGTGCGGCCGCAAGGCCGAGTATGAATGCAGGCACAAGGCCGAAGATAAGGCCTTGCTGGACCATAAGCGCGGTCTGCTGATTGTCGGTCGTGCTCCAGCCGACGAACAGGATGTTGCCGTCGGCCAAGCGACGCGCGACGGCGCGTGCGCGCTGCGGCATCGGTTGCTCCCGATCGATGCGAATGATGGAAACCTGGATCGGAGGTTGGTCAAGCGCCAGTTCCGGCGGGAGCGCCTGTATGTTCCCCGACAGCCGCGTGCCATCTTGCGCAAACAGCCCCGTTGGTTTGACCCGGCGCGGGTCTTGCCGCAGGCGCTCCTCATAGGTCTGCATTCCATCCGAGCGCGAACCGCTGACGATCGCGTCAGCTTCCTGCAAAACCAGAGAGTCGAGTTGCGATACCAACTCGCGGCTGGTTTGCAGATATGCGAAACTGAAACTAAGGACGACCGTGAGCGCGATCGCGATAAACAATGCAGCCGCATAGCGGAAAGCGGATCTGCGAATCCAGTCAATCGGGCGAGCGAAGTACAAAACCTTCTCCGCGTACATTGGCGATCATCGGGCGTTCGCTCGGATTGTCGATCTTCCGCCTCAGCCGACCCATGTGGACATCGACAAGGTTGGAGTCGGGTACGAATTTGTACTTCCACACCTCCTCGAAAAGCATGGCCCGCGTCAGCACCTGGTCGTAGTGCCGCATCATGTATTCGAGCAACCGAAATTCTCGCGGAAGCAGTTCGATCTCACGCGCGCCTCTTTTGGCCAGGCGCTCGATAAGGTCGATTTCCAGCGGCCCGACACGCAGGACGCTCGCCGCGGTATCGGCCGGACGACGGATCAGGGCTTCGACGCGGGCCACCAGCTCAAGAACGGCGAACGGTTTGGTCAGATAGTCGTCACCGCCGGCGCGAAGGCCCCGAACACGATCGTTGACAGCGCCGAGTGCACTCAAGACAAGAACTGGTGTTCGTATCTGCTCGCGCCGCAGCGTATCGATCACTGCAAGGCCGTCCATACCAGGCAGCATCCGATCGATGATCAGGATATCGGCGCTTGCGCTTCTTGCCTGCTCAAGCCCCTCAAGCCCATCGGCTGACCACTCCACGACATAACCACAGTCGCGAAGCTCGGCGCAGATATCATTGGCAGTGTCGGCGTCGTCTTCGATGAGTACTACTTTGGTCATGGCACTTTTCTACAGCATTGGCCCGTCATGGCGTTCGTTCGATCCAGTTGAATGCCTGAGAATTGCGCTAAGGCTAACCGTCTACAGCCTCGGAGCAATTAAAATCTGCTTTAGCTGCCATCGTTATGCTTGAGCTCCCGCTTTCCAGCACCTGTATCTTAAACTCCAATTTAATGGCTTTTGTCATTTCGCGGAGTCACATCGGGCAGACCGGCGCGACAACACGTCGCGCGCGCAGTTGTCACTGCAATTCCGCCACCCCTTCAAGCCTCCCGATGAGGCTGTGCAATCAAACCCGAGGTGCAAGATGCCTTCCAATGACAAGAGCATCAATACAGAAGCAGGCCAGTCCCGCGATTTCACGATAAGCCGCCGTCAGCTTCTGGGCTCGGCCGCCGTGAGCGCAGCCGCAGTCAGCATTTCCGCGCTTCCGAGCTGGGCAGCAACGTCCGTCGAGAAGACAGTCGATGTCCTCCTGATCGGCGGCGGCATCATGAGCTCCACCCTCGGTGTTCTTTTGAGCGAACTCGAGCCAACCTGGACAATCGAGATGCTGGAGCGTCTCGACGATGTCGCGATGGAAAGCTCGAACGGCTGGAACAATGCCGGTACCGGTCACTCAGCGCTTGCCGAGCTGAACTATTCGCCGATGGACAACAAGGGCAATGTCCACATCGAGAAAGCCATCGAGATCAACGAAGGCTTTCAGATTACACGTCAGTTCTTCGCGCATCAGCTCGACATGGGTGTCCTGAAAAACCCGCGCTCGTTCATCAACTCAACCCCGCACATGAGCTTTGTCTGGGGCGACGCGAACACCGAGTTTCTGGCAAAGCGCCACGAAGCGCTGAAGGCGAGCCCTCTGTTCTCCGGAATGCAGTTCTCGACCAGCCACGAAGAGATCGCCAAATGGGTGCCGCTCATGCTGGAAGGGCGCGATCCATCCCAGAAGATCGCCGCCACCTGGAGCCCGCTCGGCACCGACATCAATTTCGGCGAGATCGTCCATCAGTATGTCGCGCATCTGAAGAGCTTGCAGACATTCAATCTGCGCACCTCCACGCAGGTGGTCGGCATCGAGCGCAATGACGACGGCACCTGGAGCGTCCAGTTCGAAAACCTCAAGGACGGCACGACTGGGTCGATAAAGACGAAGTTCCTGTTCCTCGGCGCGGGTGGGGGCGCTTTGCCGCTTCTGCAGATGTCGGGCATTCCGGAAGCTGACGACTATGCAGGCTTCCCGGTCGGTGGATCGTTCCTGGTCTGCGACAAGCCCGAGATCGTCAACCGCCATCTCGCCAAGGCGTATGGCCAGGCTTCAACAGGTGCCCCGCCGATGTCGGTTCCGCACCTGGACACGCGCGTGTTTGACGGCAAGCGTCATATCCTGTTCGGACCGTTCGCGACATTCTCCACGAAGTTCCTGAAAGAAGGATCGCTGTTCGATCTTCCCGGTTCGGTCACGCTCGACAATCTCTGGCCGATGCTCAAGGTCGGCTTCGACGAATACAACCTCGTCGAATATCTGGCCGGTCAGCTCCTCATGTCGGACGAGGACAGGCAGGCAGCACTGCGCGAATACTTCCCGCAGGCCAACGCCGAGGACTGGCGTCTCTGGCAGGCCGGTCAGCGCGTGCAGATCATCAAGCGCGACGCCGAAAAGGGCGGTATCCTCAAGCTCGGCACGGAAATCGTCTCCGGCAAGGACGGCAGCATTGCGGCGCTGCTCGGCGCATCGCCTGGCGCTTCCACAGCTCCTCCTATCATGCTGGATGTGCTGAAGAAGGTGTTCGCCGAAAAGCTCGCGACCCCCGAATGGCAGGAAAAGGTTCGCCAGATCGTTCCTAGCTACGGGCTGAAGCTCAACGAGACCCCGGATATTCTCGCAAAGGAATGGGCTGCTACGGCCGAGCGATTGCAATTGGCCATCGCCCCGCCGGCCATCAATGACAAGGGACCGGCTCCCGGCATCACTACCCCGGCTGGCGTTGTCGAGCGTGTCCCCGACATGGCGCTTTAATCTTGCAGCTGCAACGGCGGCGCGCACCATGCGCCGCCGTTATCCATACGAACGGCGGAAATGACTTTTCCCGAGCGTAATAGTTTATAGTTTTAATGTTCTTCCTTTTCCTCACTGCATCTTCCATCCGTAGCGTACGCCAGTCTGGGAGAGCAAAATGGACAAAATACCACATCCGACGGACAAGATTCGGCAGCTCACGGTGCGTCTGGCCAGCGAGGAAGAGGCGATCGAGGCCGCACGGAAGCTCGCGAAGCGTTTCTCCGAAGGAGCATCGCAGCGCGATCAAGATCGTATCCTGCCTCATCACGAACTGGATTCGCTCTCGCAGTCCGGCCTGCTGGGCATCACGGTGCCGCCGGAGTATGGCGGGCTCGACGTGTCCAACAGCGTGCTGGCGGAGATAACAGCGATCCTGTCAGAGGCCGATGGATCGATCGGCCAGATCCCGCAGAACCATTTCTACATACTGGAAGCGTTGCGGGTCGATGGCACGGAGGAGCAGAAGCACTTCTTCTTTGGTCGTGCACTGGCGGGCGACCGGTTCGGAAACGCGCTTTCCGAGCGCGGTACCAAGACGGTCGGGCACTACAACACACGCCTCACACGCGACGGCTTCGGCTACCGGGTCAACGGTCGCAAATTCTATTCGACCGGCGCCATCTTCGCGGATTGGGTCGCGGTATTTGCGCTGAACGAAGATGAACATCTGACCATGTCCTTCATCCAGCGCGGAACGGATGGTATCGAGATCATCGACGACTGGGATGGTTTCGGGCAGCGCACGACCGGCAGCGGCACGACAGTGCTCGACAATGTCTACGTTCAGGCCGACGCCGTGGTGCTCCACCACAAAGGCTTCGAGCGGCCGACCACCATCGGCTCCGTAGGCCAGATTATCCACGCTGGCGTCGATCTGGGCATCGCGCGGGCCGCCTTTGCCGAGATGATCGATTTCGTTAAGACACGCTCGCGTCCCTGGACCAACAGCGGTGTCGATAAGGCGACCGATGATCCGCTGACCATCGCCAAGGTTGGCGAGATTGCGATCCGGCTGGAAGCAGCAACCGCTCTCGTCGAACGCGCTGGCCTCAAGGTCGATATTGCCCAGATCGATACCACCGAGGACAATGTCGTTGCCGCGACGCTTGCCGTTGCGGCTGCCAAGGTTCTGACCTCCGAGATCGCACTCGACGCGGCCAACGCGCTGTTCGAGCTCGCCGGCACGACGGCGACCGGCACCGGCCTCAATCTGGACAGGCACTGGCGCAACGCTCGTACCCACACATTGCATGACCCGGTTCGCTGGAAATACCACGTTGTGGGAAACTACCACCTCAATGGCGCGGCACCGCCCAGAAGCGGCGCGCTCTGATTTCGATACCGCAAATGAAAGCCCCGCTGCACACACTGCAGCGGGGCTTTTCGGTCTTGGGAGGACCGTGGTTTAACTGTAGAGGCTGACGGCGGGAATCTTGTCGTTCAGCACGAACTCACCGACCTCCCTGGCCTTGTAGAAGACCGGATCATGAAGCGTGTGCGTGCGCACGTTCCGCCAGTAGCGATCGAAGCGGTAGGAGTCGGCCGTCGAACGCGCGCCGGTGAGTTCGAAAACCCGTGAGGTGATATCGAGCGAAACGTTTGTCGCGTGCACCTTGGCTGCGTAGGCCTCGGCCGCCGCTTCGCCACGTTCGCGCGCGGTTACGCCGCGTCCGAGGGCCAGAGCATTCTGCACCGCCAAGGCCGCCGCATCTGCCAGCGCTGCCGAGGCCTTCAGTGACGCCGTGAACTCGCCGGCGCGCTCAAGAATGTAAGGATCGTCCTGAGCCCGCTCTACGCCCGACGTGACCCACGGACGGGTGGTGTTGCGGACATAGTCGAGCGCTTGATTGAGGGCGCCTTCAGCCGTCCCGATATAGAAATTCACGAAAACGAGCTGGATCAAAGGCGTGTTGAAGCTTGCAAGAGCCGATGGCTCGGCGCCTTCTGCGGCTGGCTCGCCGATCAGATCTTCTTCGTAGACCGGGAAATCACGGAACTCGACACTGCCGCTATCCGACAGACGCTGACCAATATTGTCCCAGTCGTCGTTCGCGACATATCCAGGCCGGTCGGTCGGAACCGCAAAGCTGGCAATCTTGCCGTCCAGCGTCGCATTGGCGTTGATGTAGTCGGAGATACGGGCAGCGGTCGAGAACGACTTCTTGCCATTGAGCACGTAGCCGCTGCCACGCTTGGTCAGTACGAGACCGGGATCGCGCGGATTGACGGCCGCGCCCCAATAGAGGTTCCGGGCGACGGTTTCAGCCGCCAGCGCCTGGGCCCGCGTCCGGTCGTCGATCGCCCAGTCGATGTATTGGCTGTTGACGAAGTGATAGCCGAGTAACTGACCGATCGAGCTTTCGCCGCGGGCCAGAATCCGCACAAGCTTCAGCCCATCGACCCAATCAAGCCCGCCGCCGCCGAGAGAAAGCGGATGCAACGCATTCAGCAGGCCAGCGTTCTTCAGCTTGACGATCTCGCCGAGCGGCGGACGCCCTTCGCGATCCAGTTCCGCAGCACGTTGAGCGAGATCGGCGGAGATCGCTTCTGCGCGGGCGAAAAGCTCATCGCGCGTGGCGCCCCGACCGGCGACGTGAATGACGTTGGATTGGCTCATCGGAAACTCCAGATTTGGTGAAACAAAGATCCGGCGGGCACGACAACCCCACCGGACCTGCAAGGAAACCTGCTCAGAAAAGTTTCGCTGGGATCCACGGCGCGGTCACGACATCGCTGCTGTTGAAAGCGGGCACCTTCTTTCCCAGATCCTCGATCGTCTTCACGCCTGCCGCGCGCAACGCTTCCTGAGTGAGGAGCGTCGGCTTGACCGTGATGTTGTGCGGGACGTCCTCGCCTGCGATCTGCAGGGCAGCCGCGCGGATTGAGACTGCGCCGACCACGGCCGGGTTAGTCGCCACCGTCGCCACCCATGGGCTGCCCTCTTCGGTGATCTCCTGGATATCGGCGGTCGAGACGTCGGCCGAGTAGATCTTCAGCTTGGAGGAAATATTGAGATCGTTTGCAGCAAGCTTCACGCCGCGCGCGAACTCGTCATACGGTGCGAAGACGACGCTGATATCCGGATTGGCCGTCAGCGCCGCCTTCGCCTGGTCCGCCGTCGATGTTGCCGTGGTGTCGCTGACATTGCCGAAGCGGGCCTTCTCGACCACGCCCTTGTTGTCGGCCTTAAACTTGTCCCAGATCTCGTTGCGGCGGTCGAGCGGCGCAAAGCCGGCGACATAAACATAGCCGGCATTGAAGCTGCTACCGTTCTCCTTGACAGCCTGTTCGAGCGCGAGTTTTGCCAGTTCGTGATCGCTCTGTTCGACCTGCGGAATCTTCGGATTGTTGAGATTGACATCGAAGGCGACGACCTTCACGCCCTTGTCGAGCGCCTGCTGAACCACATCGCCCAGCGATTCCGGCAGCCCGTGGTCGACGACAATGCCCTGAACGCCGAGATTGACAGCCTGCAGGATCTGCTCGCGTTGTTCGGCGGCGTTCTGACGACCGGGGAAAACACGCAGATCGATGCCAAGTGCCTTTGCCTGCGCCTCCGCGCCGGCCTGATAGGCCTGGAAGAAGTCACCGGCGGAGATGTAGCTGATAAGCGCAAGCTTGACGCCGCCCTTGTCGAATGGTGCAGGCGCGCCCGGCAATCCTTCGGCGCTGGCGGCGCCTGCAAAGACGAAAGAGATCGCGGCGGCGGAAAGCGCCAGGCGGGTGAATATTTTCATGATGCGCTCCTGAGACGGTGACAGTTGATCCGCGGTCATCCAGCCGCCTTGTCATTAGGGAATATAGTCTACCGTTTTAGTAGATATATTGATCCGATTTTTCGCTGCCACGGGAAATCTTTGTGCAATTTAAGCTGGAGCAGCGAAACGCTTTGCCTGTCCTTGCAACCCACTTGCAGCCAAGTTGAGACAACGAAAAATCGCTTTTCTTGACTGCGGCACTCAAGAAGGAATTTTTTACAAAAACGGAATGAAAATCAACACGATATCCTCTCGACCATGAGGCTTCGATCCTTCTATATCGTCGTATTCGTCATCAATTGTCATCGGCTATGTCCCTGCTTGAAATAGACAATCTCAAACGCAGCTTTGCATCGACGCGCGCGCTGTCGGGCGCATCGCTATCGATTGATCACGGCGAAATCGTCGCCCTGATGGGAGCAAACGGTGCCGGCAAATCCACGCTGGTGAAGATCCTTTCAGGCGTGCTGCCGGCCGATGGGGGCGTTGTACATTTTAATGGGCGACGTTTCTCGCCGAGAACGCCCTCCGAAGCAGCAAGCCATGGTATCGTTACCGTGCATCAGTCCACCGATCTGGTCGGCGCACCGGGACTGACGGTGGCCGACGTGCTCCTGCTCAACCGCTTCGCCGATGGCACCGAGCCATTCTTCGTATCGAAGCGTCTTATCCGTGCCCGCGCGAAAGCGATGCTCGACAATGCCGGATTCGTATTGCCGCTCGATCGCGACTTCGCGGATCTGAGCGCGGCCGACCGCCAGCTGTTGGCGATTGCCCGCGCGCTCGCCAACAAGGCGGACCTTCTGATCCTTGACGAGCCGACCGCCAGCCTTTCGATCGACGAAAGCAGACGATTGTTCGACGTCCTGATGCGGTTGCGCGGCCAAGGCCTTGCCGTTCTCTACATCTCCCACCGCACTGCCGATCTTCAGGCCATCGCCGATCGCGCGCTGGTCATGCGCGGCGGGCGGGTGGTTGGCTCCTTCCAGCGGCCGATCGATTTCGACGCGGCAATCGAAACGATGATCGGCCGCAAGCTGGAACTCGCAAGGCCGGGCGCACGGGGCGAGACCGGCCCGGTCGTCTTCGAAATGCACGGCGCTCGGCTGACATCGGATAGCCTTCCATTCGATCTGTCGATCCGGGAAGGCGAAGTCGTGGCCATCACGGGTGTACTTGGCGCCGGCAAGAGCCGGCTTCTGTCGGCAATCTTCGGGACAGGTTCACTTGCATCGGGCACGATGACGCTTGACGGCAGAGCCCACCACCCGGCGACCGCTGCGGCGGCGATCGCAGCGGGCGTGGCGATGGCGGCGGAAGACCGGCACCACTCGTCCCTGATGCCACCGTCATGGCCCGGCAACAGCGTCGCCGCCACGATCAGCCTGCCGCATCTGAATAAGTGGTACCCCCACGGTTTTCTTTACGGCGGCCGAGAACGGCGCGAGGCGGAGAAGGCAATCAGCCGACTGCGGATCAAGGCCTCTGGCCCCGACGCATCGATCTGGACGCTTTCCGGCGGCAACCAGCAGAAAGCCGTTCTGGCGCGCTGGGAAGCCGAGCCAAGCCGCCTCTTGTTGCTGGACGAGCCGTTTCAAGGCGTCGATGTCGGCGCTCGCCGGGACATCATCGAAGCGATCCGAGGCCGCCGGGACCGCGCCACGCTGATCGCCACCTCCGACCCGGAGGAAGCGTACGAAGTGGCGGACCGCATTCTCGTTATTGATCACCACACGATCAAACCCGCTGGCGACCACCCGAACCAAGTGACCTTCGAAGGAATTCCCGTATGAGCGCCGCACCTGACGATACGATCGCGAAGGCCGACACATCGGGCGCACGCACGCTGCTCAGCCGTTCAGCCGCTGTCATCCGATCAGGCGCCATCTTCATCCTGCTCGTGGCGCTGGCGATCGGCTTCACGGCGGCGCAGCCCGCCTTCATCAACATCAACAATCTGATGAGCATTCTCCAGGCGGTCTCGGTCGTCGCCATTCTCGGTGCAGGTGTCACGGTGACGCTCGCCGTCGGCGGCTTTGATCTGTCGATCGGTGCGGTGGCGGCATCCAGCGTGATGGCGGCAAGTTATGCGATGATCGTGCTGGGACTGGATGCCTTTGCCACCGTGCCGCTCGTTCTCGCATTCGGAGCATTGATTGGCCTGCTCAACGCCTTCGTTATAGTGCGCTTGAGGGTGCCGGATCTGTTGGCGACGCTGTCGATGATGTTCCTGCTCTCCGGCCTGCAGCTGATTCCAACCGCCGGACGGTCGATTTCGGCCGGTCTCATCCTGCCGGACGGCAGCACGGCGCCCGGCGCCTACGATCCACGTTTCCTGCTGATCGGGCGCTATAGCATTGGCGGCACGGTGCCGGTGGCCGTCATCCTGATGGCTCTTGTAGCGCTGGTTCTCGACGTGCTGACCGAGCGCACCCGCATCGGCCGACTGCTTTATGCGACCGGCGGCAACGAGGTGGCGACCCGGCTAGCCGGCGCATCTACTACCCGGTTGAAGACACTCGCCTATGTCATATCGGGCACGCTTGCCTCGCTCGGCGGCATCATCGTCGCGGCTCGCGTCGGCCGTGGCGACGTGTCCTCGGGCGGGTCGCTGCTGATGGATGCCGTCGCCGCCTCGCTGATCGGTTTCACGGTCATGGGTCTGCGCCGGCCGAACGTTCTCGGCACCATCGTCGGCGCCGTCTTTGTCGGCGTTCTGCTCAACGGCCTGACGATGCTGAACGCCCCCTATTACACCCAGGATTTCGTCAAGGGCGCCGTGCTGGCGGGAGCACTGGCTCTGACCTACGGCCTCGGCCGCAGCAATCCATAAATGACAAGCCATAGACCAAGGAGAGATTTCACCATGCACAACACATTGAAGACGTTGGCAGCCACGCTGATCGCCGGCACGCTGATGGCCGGCAGCACGCTCGCCGCCGGCATCGATGGAGCGCCCGCACCGTTCGACAAGCGCCAGGTCAACATTGCCGTCGTCAGCTATCTGGGCGGCGGCGACTGGCTGCAGGCCTTCGAGGCCGGCGTCAAGCGTCAGGCCGACGCACTCGGGATCAAGGCCACCATCTCGCAGGCACGTAATGACAACGATACCGAGCGCACGCTGATCGAACAGGCAATCAATCTCGGCGTCGATGGCATCATCATCAACAATGGTCGTCCTGAGGTACTGAAGGACGTTGCCCAGAAAGCGCTTGATGCCGGCATCAAGGTCGTCGCCTACGACGTCGATCTCGACAATCCCGCCATTCCGCAGATCGAGCAGAGCGACAAGGACATGGCGAGCCTCGTTCTCGACCAGGCGATCAAGGACAAGGGCGAAGGTTTTGTCGGCGGTGCTGTCTACGTGGCCGGCTTCGCGCCGCTCGACCGCCGCTATGCCGTCTGGAAGGACTATGTCGCCAAGCACAACCTGACTGAAAAAGCTGTATGGGGCGTCGTCAACGACACCGTTCCGGCAGCTGTTGCCGACCAGACCAAGGCCATCCTGCGCGCCAATCCTGACATTTCGGTGATCTTCACGCCTTGGGACGAATTCGCCAAGGGCGCCAAGCTTGCGATCGACGAACTCGGAGTTGCCGACAAGGTGAAGATCTACGGCGTCGATACATCGACCGCCGATATCCAGCTGATGATCGAGCCAGACAGCGCCTGGGTCGCCACCGCCGCCACAAATGCTGCCGTTGTCGGCGAAGTGTCGGTTCGCGCGCTTTCGCTTGATATTGCAGGACTGTTTCCTGGCCGTTCCGTTTTGCTGAAGCCGACGCTGGTCACCCGCGACGATCTGATCAACAACAAGATCACCAAGATCGAGGACCTACAGCAGAAGTTCCCGGCCTTCCTGAAGAGCGACGCCGCGACGGCGCCGTGGATCCAGCCGCTGAACTGATCAGCGACACGCATCGCAGCGCCGCCCTCACCGGCGGCGCTTTTCTATTTCATCCGTTAGACACAGGTGACGAGAATGGCTGACGCCAAAGATCTTCCACGCCCGGATTTCGCACGCAACATGAAGCTGATCGGCCATTCCGACATCGGCGGACGTGGCGACGGACTGCAGTTGATGGTGCATCGCGGCCACGCCTATGTCGCGCATCCCTGGTCACAGGGTTTCTCGATCGTCGATGTCCGCGATCCGAAGCGCCCGGGCGCCGTGACCTACGTGCCGGCCCCCGCCAACACCTGGAACATCCACCTGCAGACGCACGACGATCTGCTGCTGGTGATCAACGCGCTCGACCTTTTCGCCGACGTCGAGACGTTCCAGGACGAGAGGACATATTACACGAAGTCCGTCGGCGAGACCGTCGCGGGTAAGAAGAAGAGCCGATCCTGGACGGCCGGCATGACGGTTTTCGACATCTCGACGCCGGAAAAGCCGCGCAAGATCGGGCAACTCGATGTGGATGGCGTCGGCTTCCATCGCCTCTGGTATGTCGGCGGCCGCTATGCCTATGCCTCGGCGCTGCTGGACGGTTTTTCCGACTACATCTTCGTCACTATCGATCTCGCCGATCCGACCCGGCCGGAAATCGTTGGTCGCTGGTGGCTGCCCGGCATGAACACCGGTGCTGGTGAGACGTCGGCTGCGCCTGAAGGAAAGCGCTACGCGCTGCACCACGCGCTGGTGTCGGGCGACACGGCTTATGCCTGCTGGCGGGACGGCGGCCTGACGCTGCTCGATATCAAGAATAACGCCGAACCGAAGCTGATCGCCCATCGCAACTGGTCTCCGCCTTATGGCGGCGGCACGCACTCGCCGCTTCCCTTGCCGGGCCGGGGGCTTCTCGTCGTTGCCGACGAGGCGGTGCTCGACAATGAGGAGGACGGGCGTAAGCGCACCTGGATCTTCGACATCCGCGAGCCGTCAAACCCGATCAGCATCTCCACCTTCCCCGTTCCTGACGAGGCGAACTACGTCGCCAAGGGCGGCCACTTCGGGCCGCACAATCTGCACGAAAACCGCCCCGGCTCCTTCGTTTCCGAGACGCTGATCTTCGCCACCTGGCAGAATGCCGGCATCCGCGCTTTCGACATCTCCGATCCCTACCATCCGCGCGAAACCGGTGCGCTGGTTCCGGCCGCGCCAAGAACGATGACCGACAAACGCGTCGGTCGCCCGAAAGTCATCCAATCGGCAGATGTGTTCGTCGATGCGCGGGGACTGATCTACGCGACGGACTACAATGCAGGTCTCGAAATCATCGAATACGGCGGCTGACCGCATCAGTCCGCCTACGCATGATACGGAATGATTTGACGGCCGAGCTGATACTCGGTCGTCGACGTTCCGGAGAGGCTTCCGAACGCGCCGCTTGACGAAACACAAGCAAGTGAAAAGCGCTACGTCCACGCATTTCATCCCGCCGATCATTCCTCCGCGACGCCCGCATTTGGAAAAGCGTTTCTCTCAATTCCCGATAATCCACATATTCTATGGACATTGAAGGAAGAGGGCACGACATGACTGATGACAACATATCCGGGCTTGGGCGCCGTGAGATCCTGAAGTTTGCCGCGGTTGCGGGCGCTACGTTCGCCGGCACCAGCCTGCTCGCCGGCACGGCCGCAATCGCTGCCGATGACGACGGCCTGTCGCTGAAGGGCAAGCGCATCGGCATCAGCGCCACCGGCACCGACCACTATTTCGACTTGCAGGCCTACAACGCCCAGATCGAGGAAGTGAAGCGGCTCGGCGGCGAACCGATCGCGGTCGATGCCGGCCGTAACGACGGCAAGCTGGTCGCGCAATTGCAGACCTTGGTGGCGCAGAAGCCGGATGCGATCGTGCAGATCCTCGGCACGCTCAGCGTCATCGATCCGTGGCTGAAGAAGGCACGCGACGCGGGCATTCCCGTGTTGACTGTCGACGTCGGCTCCACCCACTCGATCAACAACACCACCTCCGACAACTGGGGCATCGGCAAGGATCTGGCGCTGCAGCTCGTTTCCGACATTGGCGGCGAAGGCAATATCGTGGTGTTCAACGGCTTCTATGGCGTGACCCCGTGCGCGATCCGCTACGACCAGCTCGTCAATGTCGTTAAATACTTCCCGAAGGTGAAGATCATCGAGCCTGAGCTGCGCGATGTCATTCCGAATACGGTGCAGGATGCCTTTACACAGATCACCGCGATCCTGAACAAATATCCCGAGAAAGGCTCGATCAAGGCGATCTGGTCGGCTTGGGACATCCCGCAGCTTGGCGCCACGCAGGCGCTGGCTGCCGCAGGGCGCACCGAAATCCGCACCTACGGCGTCGATGGAAGCCCGGAAGTCCTGCAGCTCGTGGCCGATCCGAACTCGCCTGCGGGCGCCGACGCCGCGCAGCAGCCGGCCGAAATCGGCCGGACCGCGATCCGAAACGTCGCCAAGCTGCTCGCCGGCCAGGCGCTGCCGCGTGAAAGCTACGTTCCGGCACTTCTGGCAACCAAGGCCAATGTCGCCGAGGTGACGAAGAAGCTCGGCATCGGCTGATACAAAAAACGGGAGATGCTGCCCTTGCAGCATCTCCGCGCCTCTCATCGGGATCCACGACATTGACCTTAGCTTCACCTGTAGAGCAGGCGCAGGCGGATGATTACATCATCCGCTTCGACCGTATCATAAAGCGCTTTGGCGGCGCGCAGGCATTGGCCGGCGCGTCGCTCACCGTTCGTCGCGGTACCGTACACGGTCTCGTCGGCCAGAATGGCGCCGGAAAATCGACGTTGATCAAGATTCTCGCCGGCCTGCATAGACCGGACGCGGGAACGATCGAGATAGAGGGGCAACAGATCAGCCAGCTGACGCCGCATCTGGCCGAAGCACACGGCATCCATTTCATCCATCAGGATCGGCTGCTGGTGCCGACCTTCACGGTTGGCGAAGCCCTGTTTCTTGGACGGGAACCGCGGATCGCCGGCACGCCCTTCCTCGACCGGCGCGCCATGCAGCGCCGGGCGCGAGAAACGCTCTTGGACTATTTCGGCATAACTCTGCCAACCCACGCGCTGATCAGCGAACTTTCGACGGCCGAGCGTCAAATCGTGCAGATTACGCGGGCGCTGCTGGCCAAGCCGAAAGTTCTGGTCTTCGACGAGCCGACCGCCGCCCTTGTCCGGCGCGAGGCAGATATCCTGTTCCGACTGATCCGGCGCCTGCGCGACGAGGGCGTGACGATCATCTATATCTCGCACTATCTCAACGAAATCGAGGAACTGTGCGACGATGTCACTGTCCTGCGCAACGGCACGGACGTCGCGTCGCAGCCGATCGCCCAGACTTCCGCGAGCGCCATTGCACGACTGATGATCGAGCGCGACATCGGCGACATGTTCCCCAAACGGCAGGTCGAACTGGGCGATGAGATCCTGAAGGTCGAGGGTTTGACCGTTGCGAACCGCTTTGCCGATGTCAACTTCACGCTTCGCCGCGGCGAAGTGTTGGGTATTACCGGCCTGCTAGGCTCTGGCGCAAAGGATCTGGTGCGTACGCTTTTCGGGCTCGACCGGGCACAGTCCGGCCTGATCGACGTCGGCGGCACATCGAAGCCTGCCCGCACCCCTGCTAGCGCCGTCGAGCGCAGCGTGGCGCTGGTGCCTGAAGACAGACGCGGGCATGGCGTGGCACTCGATCTCAGCATTGCCGAGAACGTCACCCTCTCCGGCCTTGGTCGCTATACCACCCTCGGCTTCCTAAACCACCGGCGTGAGGCGCGCGATAGCGACGACCTCATCAAGCGGCTGCAGATCAAGGCGAGCGACCGCGATGCGCTGGTGCGAACATTGTCGGGCGGCAACCAGCAGAAGGTGGCGATCGCAAAATGGCTTAGCCGTCATTCGGACGTCTATCTGCTCGATGAACCGACTGTAGGCGTCGATATAGGCTCCAAGGTGGAAATCTACACGCTGATCGGCGAGCTTGCCGCGCGCGGCGCCGGGATCATCGTATTGTCGTCCGACCTTCCCGAGCTGGTCGGCATCACCGATCGCATCCTCGTGCTGTTTCGCGGACGCGTAACCCGCGAATTCATCTCGTCGGAAGCCACAACCGATGAAGTGCTGGCCGTTTCGACCGGCGCTTCGGAAGGATTGCGCCATGTCGGCTGATGTCCAATTCGGCGATGCCGTCGATTTCCCCTACGAGAAAACACCTCCGCGGTCCGCAGGCAACCTCGCTGCCGCGTCGCTTCGGTTCGGCTCGCTGATCGCCTTCGCACTCATCCTCACCGTCTTCGCGCTGACGGCGCCGTATTTTCTCAGCATCGGCAATATTGGCAACGTCCTCGGCCAGTCGGCCATCTCGGGCGTGCTGGCGATCGGCCTCACCATCGTGCTGATCGCCGGGGGCGCCAATGTCGTGACCGGCGGCATCGATCTGTCGCTTGCCGCCAACATGGGGCTGAGCGCCGCAGTCTACGCGACGCTCACCCAGCTTGGCTATGGCGATCCCATTGCGATCGCGGGAGCGCTGCTGACAGGGCTTGCGATCGGCGCGGTGAATGCCGCGGCCGTCGTCCTTGCCGGCATCGTGCCGCTCTTGGCAACGCTTGCCGTCATGAACGTCGTCGCCGGCCTTGAGTTGGTGCTGACGCAAAACACGGTCGTGCCTGCATCGACGGACTTCCTGAGTATCCTGTCGGCGTCCGATCGCTTGGGCATTCCGCTGCTCGCCTATGTGCTTCTTGGCTTTACCGCCCTGGTGACCGCAATCGTTCAATATACGCCAACCGGCCTCCGCCTTTACGCCGTCGGCGAGTTTCCCGATGCGGCGCGCGCTGCCGGGCTGCCGCTGAAACGCCTGATTGCCGGCGCCTTCCTTGCCAGCGGATTGTGCGGCGGCATCGCCGGCATTCTGTCGGTGTCCTACCTTAGCGGCAGCACCACAGGCTCGGGCGAAATGCTGCTGCCGGTCGTGGTCACGGCCCTGCTCGGCGCCGTGTTTTCACGCCGCCTCGTCCCGACGATATCGGGCACGTTGCTCTCTGTCCTGTTGGTTGGTTTCCTGATCAACGGATTTCAGTTGCTCAATATCTCGAGCACGCTCGTCAGCGGCGTTCAGGGCGTCCTCATCCTCATCGTCGTTTCGGCGACGACGCTCTTGCGCAAACGGGAGATCTGACCTTGTCCGCATCCGACATCATCTCCCCCGCCGGCATTTCGCGGTACCGGCCGCTGGCACTGCTGGCGCGGTATGGCCTCGTCATCGCGCTGGTTCTCGTCTCAGCTGTCTTTGCTATAACGACGCCCTCCTTTCTGACGGCAGGAAACCTGCAGAGCCTGCTGGTCAACAACTTCACACTGCTCGCCATCGTCTCCATCGCCATGACCTTTGCCGTATCGGCTGGCGGGATCGATCTGTCGGTGGGAACAGCTATCGACTTCGCCAGCTTTGCCTTCGTTACGCTCGTTCTGGCCGGCGAGCCGGTTGCCATCGGCCTGCTCGGCGGCCTTGCCGCTGGCGCGCTCGTCGGCGCCTTCAACGCGATCCTGATTTCGGGAATCGGCGTCTCTCCCTTTCTGGCAACGCTCGGAACATTGTTCATTGGCCGCAGCATTCAACAATTGCTGACCAACGGAGGCAATCCCGTTTATCTGCCGCAGGCCGGCATCCCCGAAGCCTTCCGCTTTCTGGGTCGGGGAAGCATTGTCGGTTTTCCGGTACCGCTCCTCATCGCCATCATCGTAATCATTGCCGCTGCGATCATCTTCGGCCGCACCCGTTTCGGTCGCATCTCGCTGGCGATCGGCATCCAGCCTAACGTCGTTCGCTATTCCGGCATCCGGCTTGACCGCAACGTCGCCATCACTTTTATCCTGACCGGCCTGATCGCCGCCATCGCAGGGCTGATCCTGACCGCGACGGTCACGGTCTACATCCCCTCGTCCGGCAACGCATTTCTGCTCAATGCCATTGGCGCCACCTTCATCGGCACGACGCTGTCGCCGCTCGGCCGCCCGAATGTCGCGGGCACCGTGCTCGGCGTGCTTCTTCTCAGCGTTGTCGCCAACGGCCTGCTGCTGACGGGCCTGAATTTCTACTGGCAGCAGGTCGGCACCGGCACACTGATCTTCGCCGTACTCGCCTTCAGCTTCATCAACCGAAAAACCGCCAGCGCTTGATGTGTGCCGGCCGACAAGACATGCGGGACAAATGACATGAGCCGTGAAATCCGATTGAACGCCTTCGACATGAACTGCGTCGGCCACCAATCACCGGGCCTGTGGCGCCACCCGCGCGACAAGTCCTGGACCTACAAGGACATGGACTACTGGGTCCATCTGGCCAAGACACTGGAACGCGGCAAGTTCGACGGGCTGTTCATTGCCGACGTTCTCGGTGTCTACGATGTGCTCAACGGCAATGTCGATGCGGCGCTGAAGCACTCTGCACAGGTGCCAGTCAACGATCCGCTGCAACTGATTCCGACGATGGCCTATGTCACCGAGCACCTCGGCTTCGGCCTCACGGCATCGCTCTCCTTCGAGCACCCCTACACCTTCGCGCGGCGCATCTCGACGCTCGACCACCTGACCAAGGGCCGTGTCGGCTGGAACATCGTCACCTCCTATCTCAACAGCGGCGCGCTCAACATCGGTCATTCCGCGCAGACGAAGCACGACGATCGCTACGACCTAGCCGAGGAATATCTGGAGGTCTGCTACAAGCTCTGGGAAGGCAGCTGGGAGGACGATGCGGTGGTGCGAGACCGGGCCGCCGGCGTCTTCACACATCCTGAAAAGGTCCATCCGATCCGCCATTCCGGAAAGCATTTCACCGTGCCCGGCATTCATCTGAGCGAGCCATCGCCGCAGCGCACGCCGGTCCTCTACCAGGCCGGCGCCTCAAGCCGCGGCAAGGATTTTGCCGGCGCGCATGCAGAATGCATCTTCGTGGCTGCGCCGTCGAAGCCCGTGCTGAAGCGCTACGTCGCCAATGTGCGCGAAGCGGCCGAGCGCGCCGGACGAAATCCACGCGAGATCCTTGCCTTCAATCTTCAGACTGTCATCCTCGGCGAGACAGATGCGGAAGCGAAGAAGAAGTTCGACGACTATCGCCGGTACGCCTCTCTCGAAGGGGCGCAGACGCTGATATCGGGATGGACCGGCATCGACTTTGGTCAATTCGGGCCGGACGAGCCGCTGCGTCACCGCCATACCAATGCCGTGCAATCGGCCGTCGAGACATTCACCACGATCGATCCCGACAAGGTTTGGTCGGTGCGTGAGATGGCCGATTGGGTCGGCATCGGCGGCTTTGGCCCAGTTTTCGTCGGCTCGCCACAAACGGTTGCCGATCTGCTGCAGGAGTGGGTGGAAGACACTGATGTCGACGGCTTCAACCTGGCCTACGCGATCACACCCGAAAGCTTCGAGGATGCGGTCGATCTGTTGGTGCCCGAACTGCAGAAGCGCGGTGTCTACAAGACGGAGTATCGCGAGGGAACATTGCGGGACAAACTGTTCGGCCATGGCGCCAGGCTGGCAGCGCCGCATCCCGGCGCCGCCTATCGCGATCTTTGGCCTTTAGCACAGAATGTTGCGATCTAGTCGCTGCGCGGCAGAATCCATTCCTGGAAGACACTCGTTGCATTGCACGCAATCATCTTGCTGTAGCAAATAAACGCTACACCGGTATGTAAGGATTGAAGCCACGTTCCCCGTCGCCAAACAGATCGTCGACGCTGCCAGTAGCCGGTCGGACGTTTTGACCTCATCCGCGGCAATTGCGAGAGCCAGCAATAATACCCCGGGTGATAGTAACGTTTAATTGTTCCCCCAATACTGTCATTTTTGCCACACGCCGAATCAATCAACATATTACGCAATACTTTCATTTGATTATTCACATTTTATTTGGCGTTAATATTCGCAGATGCTATGGAAGCGAAAACGAATAAAATAAGCATTGAGGAAACATCCTTCACGTTACCTGCAGCATGATGATGTCAGGATTGAAGGCAATGAATACTACATCTACAGATAGCAGGCATATAGATACAAAGATACTTTCTGTATCCCGAGTTATAGGTTACGCATTCGCATTTATGCTCGTATTTATCATCGCCATGGCGATGATACCGAACCAATTCTTCATTGTCTCGACGCGAGCAGTGATCAACGCCCCTGTTCAGATGATTGCGTCTCCCATCTATGGCAGGGTCGACAAGATCTCCCTTCAGGTCGGTCAAGTCGTCAATCTCGGCGATGTCATGGCGACTGTTTCGAACCCCAATCAGGATCAGACTTCCCTGACCGGGCTTCGGCTGGAGAAGCTTGATCTGACGGAAAAGCTCAACAATACCACGAGCGTGGTGGCGGAGCGTACCGAGCAGTTCAACAAGGTCAAAGCCCAGATCGACAGCGTCAAGGCCGGGGTTCTCAGTGAGCTCTCGGCGGTGATCGACAACGCGCAGTTCAACGTCCAGAACTACCAGGCCCGCCTCAACGAGCAGGACGCCCTGTTGCAGCGACAGCAAACGCTGCTGAAGAAGGGGATGGTGTCAGCAACAAGCCTGGAGCCGCAGCGCCAGAAGCGGAATGCGGCGCAAGCCGAGCTGGATTCGGCCAAAGGCGAACTTCGACGCAACGAGATCGTACAATCGCTGGTCGGCCGCGACATCTATACCGGCGGCACGGTGGCGGCCAATCTCCTGACACTTGAGATGCAGCGCACAAAGCTCGCCGGCGATATCGCCGAGGACAACATCGAAATCAATCAGATGACCGAGCGTAAGCAGCAGGTGGAAAACCTGATAGCGCGCGAAGAAGGCCGGCTGGGCAAGACGGGCGCGGCCGAGGTGACGGCCGAACGCCACGGACAGATCGTCAGCGTCGATGCGTCCTTCGGTGACTTCGTCATGCAAGGGCAGCCGGTGGCGAAATCGCTCGATTGCACCGAGGCCTTCGCCGCTGCGGTCTATCGGAGCCGCGATGTGACGGCGCTTGAGATCGGTATGCCGGCAACGGTCAATTTCCGCAGCCTTGGCGTCAAGCGCAGCGGACATATCTACAAGATCGTCAGATACTTCAACTCCGGGCCCGAGAACCGCTACTTCGCCAAGTTCCCGGAAGCCGAGGGACATGAAGTCTATGTGCTCGTCAAGGTGGACGACCAGACCGCCGATGACGGCAGTGTGACAAAGCAGAACAACGACAAGTTCTTCGGATGCCACGTCGGCGAGGATGTGATCGTGTCACTTGGCGAGACGATTACCTCGCGCATCGCACGCTATTCGATGGCCGCAATCGCCGGTTTGAGTGCGCCGGTCAGCATTGTCTCGGCATCGACATCTCTGGACAAGGGTACCGCTCCACGCCTGCCTGCCGCCACTACAGCCACACCCTGAACACCAAACCTCGACTTGTTGTCCGTAATCGCGAGGCACAGAAATGACACCCATGAGATGTCTGATGTTTGATGCTGCACGCATGGTACGCTCGATGCTTGCCACGGCGCTGCTGTGTCTCGTCGTTGGTGCGCCTGTCATGGCCGACGAGGTCGGGCAAAAGAAACTCGCATGCTCGCTTTGCGACGGGCTTGCGGCCGAGATGACGGGAGAGCCGGAGCAGCCCTTCGTTTTTCGAAGCTTCGAGCCGGCGAACGGCGGCTCGGCTTTGCATCCGGCACTGGAAAATACCGGCTTCACCTACGACAACGCGCTGGCGATGATGGCGCTTTACGGCTGCCAGAGAAAGGCGGAAGCACGGCGCGTTGCCGATGCGCTGGTGGTCGCACTGGAAACGGACCGGCATTATCACGACGGGCGGCTGCGCAATGCCTATCGCTCCGGTCCGGTTATTCCCGGCAAGGAGGGGATGCTGCTTCCGGGGTATTGGAGCACGGCCAGCAATTCGTGGATCGAGGATGGCTATCAGGTCGGCACGGCGACGGGCAGCACAGCCTGGGGTGCACTCGCCTTGCTGATGGCCTACGAGCAGACCGACCAGCAGGCCTACCTCGATGCCGCGCGCAAGATCATGGACTGGATACACCGTAGCACTGCCGACCCGAAGAATGTCGGGTATCTCGGCGGCTTTTTCGGACATGAACCGACGCCGGAGCGGATGACGTGGAAGTCGACCGAGCATAATCTCGACGTCTATGCCGCCGACAGCTGGCTTGCGCAAATCGACGCGGGTGGTGACTGGGCGCACCAGGGCGACAGCGCTTTCCAGTTTCTGAAGGCGATGTGGAATGATGGCGAAGGGCGGTTCTATATCGGCAGCGCGCCCGACAGCAACGCCCCCAACGTTGCGATGTCGGGTCTTGATGCCGAACTCTGGCCGCTGATCGCGGTGCCGGATTTCAAGTCGAAGGCCGACAGGGTGATGGAGTGGACCGACCTCAATCATGGCGTCCAGGGCGGATATGACTTCAACAGCGACCGAGACGGCGTCTGGCTCGAAGGGACGGCTCAGGCCGCACTTGTGCTGAGCCTGACGGGCCATCCTGATAAAGCCGAACCGCTGTTCACGACCATCGCCGCGCAGATGGCACCAGGCGGACTGGTCTACGCGACTGAAAACGAGCAACTGACCACCGGACTGCAGGTGGGGCCGAACTCCGCGCCCGGTGACTTCAAATATTACCGCCTGCCGCATGTCGGCGCGACCGGCTGGGCCGTTCTCGCCGCTCTCAAGATCAATCCCTTCGTCGGCCGCAAGGGCCAGTCGTCGAGCAGCGAGGATCGCCCATGTCCCCCGAAGTAATCACCCTGTCGGACTCGATCATCTTCTCGATACTGGCGATCGCATTGATCCTCGGATGCGCATGGCTGCTCGACAGCAGCCGGGGAAAGGATCGCGTCATCTTCGGCACCATCCTGGTGGTGATGCTCGTCAACTACCTCTACTTCCGCATCACCGCGACGCTGCCGGATTTCGAGTGGAGCGCCTACGCGGTCTGGCCACGGATCTATCTCGGTTTCGAGATCGTCGTGATCTTCTATACCGTCCTGTCGATCATCTTCTTCTTCCGCCGCACGGACCATAGTGCTGCCGCCGACGAGAGCGAGGCGCTGATCGCCAGCCATTCGCGGCACCCGGCCGTCGATGTCTTCATCTGCACCTATAATGAAGAACTCTCGATCCTGGAGCGGACCATTCTCGCCGCAAAGGCAATCGATTACAGCAACTTCACGGTCTGGATCCTTGACGACGGCCGCCGTGACTGGCTGGCGGATTATTGCGACGAGATCGGCGTGCGGTATCTCCGCCGCAATGACAATGCAGGCGCCAAGGGCGGCAATATCAACAACGCGATCCGGCGTTCGGCTGAAGATACCAACGCTCCTTTCATTCTGATCCTGGACGCCGATTTCGCGCCGCAGCGGGGCATTCTGAAGCGCACGGTGGGGCAGTTCGTCGATAGCGAGATCGGCCTGATCCAGACACCGCAGTTCTACTACAATGCCGATCCGGTCCAGCATAACCTGCTGGCGTCAAAGGCCTGGGTCGACGACCAGCGGATATTCTTCGACGTCATGCAGCCGTCCAAGGACGGATGGGGCGCAGCCTTTTGCGTAGGCACCTCCTGTATCGTTCGGCGCGACGCGCTTGATATGATCGGCGGCATGCCGCAGGAGACTGTGACGGAAGATATTCACCTGACCTACCGCCTGATGCAGAAGGGGCTGAGGACGCGCTGGCTGAACGAACGCCTGAGCGTTGGGCTGTCGGCCGAAAGCCTATCGGGATACATCACCCAGCGATGCCGCTGGTGCCTCGGGACGATCCAGGTGGCGCTGCTGAAGGATGGTCCGTTCTTCGGGCGCGGCTACAGCTTCATGCAGCGGCTGCATTACTTCCACGGGTTGCTGTTCTGGTTCTGCCGCCCCTTCATCCTGCTGCTGATGGCTGCGCCCCTGCTCTTCTACTTCCTCGGTCTCCCTGCCATCCTGATCGAGCCGGAGGCCTTTTTCCTCTACGCTCTGCCGATGGTCGCCGGCATGTGGGCTTTCCATTCCTGGGTTTCGGGACGGCGCAGCCTACCGCTCTTCACCGAGGTGTCGCAGATGGTCTCGGCAATCCCGATCACCATCGCGCTCGTGCACGCGCTGTTCCACCCCTTCGGACGCCCTTTCAAGGTCACGGCCAAGGGCGAGGACCGCGGACGGGTGGAGGTGCTCTATCCGATCGCGGCAACGTTCTTCGGCATCATCGTGCTGACATTCATCGGCATGCTGAACGGGCCGCTGATGGGCACATACAACGACCTTGACGGCTTCAGTGTCGCCTGGGGCATGGTCGTGATGATCTACGCCTTCGTCTCAATGCTTGTCTGTATCGAACTGCCGCGCCAACCCCTCGACAAGCTAGAGTTGGTTCTCGACCGAAAGTCCCAGGCTGCCGGCGGCGGAAAATCCTCGCCCTGCACGCTTGACACGATTTCCGTCGAGACGGCGAAGATCACCATGATGGACAGCGCTGCGCTCGGGCAGATACGGCTCGGCGATATACTCATCATCGCGCCATTCGAAGATTTCGACGTGGCCGGACAGGTGCTCAGCATGGACCGGGCGAATGCCGGTATATCCCTTTCCATCGTTGCCGTCAGAGACCGTCGCGATGACTATGAAATCAGGAAGGGGCCGGAAGAGATCCGCCGCAAGATGATCCAGCGGATGTTCAGCGAAATGCCTGAGGTCATGCCGGCGCGCGCCCATCCGCTTCTTGCCGTGCAGGGCCTTTGGCAACGCATGTTTGGCCGTCCCGAGATTCTGATGGGCACGATCGAGCCGTTGACACTCAACACCCGGCAAACGTCGCGGAAATCCTATAAATCGCGACTTTTCTCACCGAAACGGCCCCTGCTGCAGATCGGCAGCGGCACGGTTGCTCCGCCATTGGCGGAGTGATCAACCCTGCAGCAAGGCGGCCGAGGGCTGGACCTGTCCCGATAAGATAACTAGCCTGTTTCATTTTCGCGCGTTTTGAAAGACACCGGCTCCATAGCGCTTCAAGCGGAGCGCATGACCAAGCTCCGCTATGGCGCCGTTTGGCCCACCGGCGGCATTGAAAGCGCTTCGTTCGCTTTATCGCGCCCTTGGTTCAGCAGGTTCATCCGGCCCAATGAAAGGCGCGGTATCGAGAATTTCATTTGTCGACATAAAACATCTTATTTGAAGTCAAAAGCTGTGAAAGCTAAAAAGGTGCACAATGGGCATCAAGCCCCACTTCCGATCGGAGGAGCACTGCTTTGACAGACATGTCCGGCAAGGAACGCCAAGCTGCCCACAGGCGCGGTTATGGCGTATCGACCGTTTACGAGGTCCTGCGCAACGAGATCATCGAATTGAAACTCCCGCCGGGCAGTCCGATCGACGAGCAGCAGCTGTCGGATCGATTTTCGCTGTCGCGCACGCCGATCCGCGAAGCATTGGTCCGGTTGGCAACCGAAGGACTGATTACGACGCTCACCAATCGCGCGACGATCGTCTCCAACATCGACTTCCTTGGTCTTGCGGAGTTTTTCGATGCGCTGACGCTGATGTATCGCCTGACGACGCGGCTCGCCGCTTCCAACCACGCCGCCAGCGACATAGACAATATAGAATCGCTGCAGAAAAGCTTCGAGGACGCCGTCGAGCATCGCGATGTGCTCAGCATGATATCGACCAATCGAGACTTCCATGTCGCGATCGCGATGGCTGGCCGCAACCGATACTATACCGAGCTGTTTACGCGACTGCTCGACGAGGGACGGCGAATTCTCAGACTCTATTATTCTTCCTTCAATGATGTATTGCCCCGGCAGTATGTGGGCGAACATCAGGACCTGATCCAGGCAATCATAAGACGCGACGTCGAGGCTGCGGACAGCTTGGCCGCCGCCCACGCCGATCAGATCGTTACCCAGATACGATCCTACATCACCGCGGATTCCCGGCAATCGTCGCAAATCAGACTTTAGCGACAAGCGCACGTGCCGGATATCTCGATAATATTTTAATTGTCGGCAAACAGTCAGCCGGCCAATTGCCTGTAAAACGCGACGACCGGCGGCATCAGATGCCCAGGCTCGCCGGCACCGGCGCGGAAACCAAAGCTGCGGAGGGCATCAGGACTAGACAGAAGAGGTGGCCCGGGCAGACATTGCCCGCGGCCACCTAGTCTCATCAGGATTGAACGAATGCGAGCAGGTCTGCATTCAGGACGTCTGCATTGACGGTCAGCATGCCATGCGAGAAACCCGGATAGGTCTTCAGCATTCCGTTCTTCAGAAGCTTGGCAGATTTCAGTGCAGAATCCGCGATCGGAACGATCTGGTCGTCTTCGCCATGCAGAACCAGTGTCGGCACGGTGATCGCCTTCAAGTCTGCCGTCTGGTCTGTTTCGGAAAATGCCTTGATGCCATCGTAATGCGCCTTGGCACCTCCCATCATACCCTGACGCCACCAATTCTGGATGACACCTTCCTGTACGGCTGCGCCGTCACGGTTGAAGCCATAGAACGGGCCAGCGGGCACATCACGGAAGAACTGCGCGCGGTTGGCGGCGAGCGCGGAACGGAAGCCATCGAAAACTTCGATTGGCAACCCGTCCGGATTGGCGTCGGTCTTCAGCATCAGCGGCGGCACTGCCGAGACGAGCACCGCCTTGGCGACGCGGCCGGCCGGCTGCCCATACTTGGCGACATAGCGGGCAACTTCGCCGCCGCCGGTCGAGTGGCCGATATGGACGGCATTCTTAAGATCGAGCGCTTCGACGACGGCAAAGGCGTCGGCTGCGTAATGGTCCATATCGTGACCCTCGGACACTTGGGCCGAGCGCCCATGGCCCCGGCGATCATGAGCGACGACGCGATAGCCCTTCGTCAGGAAAAACAACATCTGCGCATCCCAGTCGTCGGAAGACAGCGGCCATCCGTGATGGAAGACGATCGGCTGTGCATCCTTTGGGCCCCAGTCCTTGTAGAAGATATCGACGCCGTCCTTTGTGGTGATGGTAGCCATGGTGTTTTTCCTTCGATAGGGTCTGTTGGGGAGCAGCGCTGGCTGCAACTCACGTCCTGCGATGTTGTCGTTTCAGCTCCCAGGCGACGTTCTGTTCGTCTGGTGAGGGCATATTGCCGCCGAATGATGGATACAACAATTGCATCAATAGTTCTTATTCAATTGCTTTTTCCGCAATGATGAATCCAAGGTCAAGGTGCTGCGCAAGTCCCGTCAAACCGGGATCTGCGGGCTGGTCGGATCAGGCGCGCCATCGAAAAACAGGTAGATGGCGGAAATCTTGCCGTCTCGTGCGACGATGAAATCTGTTCCGGCATAGGCCGGCGGCTCGCCAGGTGCGCCCGCCACCCATTCCATACGTCCAGCCTGATCATGTAGCACCGTCGCGGGAGCGATCGTGGTGTACCGGAAGTTCGGATGCATGGCACGGATGACGCCGGCGATGCGGACGATCTCTTCGCGACCGCGATAGATCCCGTGCGGCTCGACGAAAACCACGTCCTCGTGAAGGATATCCTCGGCCACCTTCCGACGGAGGGCGTCATCGCCCTCCCCGAAGATTTCCTGGAGGTTCCGTTCAAGCAATGTCGCGATGTCTGCCATCACGTTTCTCCTCACAGATCACGTCAGATCTGGGCCTGGCCACCATCAACAAACAGCTCGACACCGTTGACGAAAGACGCATCATCAGACGCAAGGAACAGGACAGCCTTGGCGATTTCTTCCGGCCTGCCGATACGTCCGGCCGGAATGAGGCTGGCAAGGTAGTTCTTGGTATTCTCGGCACTCTCGCCATTGCCGAAGAGTTCGTTAAGGCCGGCCGTATCGGTCACGCCGGGGCTGACTGCATTGACGCGGATATTGCGATCCTTGAGGTCGAGGATCCAGTTGCGAGCAAAGTTGCGCACCGCCGCCTTCGTTGCCGAATAGACACTGAATGCAGGCGTTCCCGATATGCTGGTCGTCGAGGATGTGAGAACGATCGAAGCGCCATCGCGCAGCAGCGGCAAGGCCTTCTGAACGGTGAACAACGTGCCCTTCACATTCGTGTCGAATGTCTTCTCGTAATGTTCCTCGGTGATGGCGCCAAGCGGCACCATCTCTCCGCCGCCAGCGTTGGCGAAGACAACATCGATCTGCGCATGTCTCTGCTGGACGGCATCGTAGAGGCGGTCGATGTCGGTGAGCTTGCTCATGTCGGCCTGCACGCCGGTCACCCGGCCGCCTATCTCCTTCACGGCCGCGTCGAGCTGTTCTTTACGACGGCCGGTGATGAAGACGGAAGCGCCTTCATTCGAGAAGGCCTTTGCGGTGGCGAGACCGATACCGCTTGTTCCGCCGGTAACGACTACAACTTTGTTTTCGAACTTTCTGGTCATCATATTTTCCTTTGTTGACGGCTCGTTGCCGTTGGAAAGACCATGACATCAGAACGCTGATGCAAATAGCCTCCAATAATGCTACTTAGCGTTCCACATGGAGAACGATGATGCGATCTGATCTGAATGATCTGGTTTACTTTGCGGAAGTGGTGGCCCATGGCGGCTTTGCGGCCGCAGGCCGCGCTTTGCGCGAGCCGAAATCAAAGCTGAGCCGCAGGATCGCCGGTCTGGAGGCGCGTCTAGGCGTGCGACTGATCGAACGCTCGAGCCGGCGGTTCCGGGTGACAGACGTCGGGCAATCCTTCTACGAACGCTGCAAGGCGATGCTGGCTGAAGCCGAACGAGCCGAAGCGCTGGTCGCGGAGGCGCAGTCCGAACCGCATGGCCTGATCCGCATGAGCTGCCCAACCGGTCTGGTAGAGCCGATTTCCGATCTCGTCGCCCAATTCCTGGCGCGATATCCGAAGGTGCGCCTGCAACTTGTCGCGATCGATCGTCCCGTCGACCTGATAGAGGAGAGGATTGACGTGGCGCTGCGTGTCAGGACCACGCTTGATGGAGATGCATCTCTCACGATGCGATCGCTGGGAAATTCGATCCGCATCCTTGTCGCAAGCGCGCAGATCGCCAGCCATGTCGGCAGCGTTGAGGACCTCGCGTCGCAACCGACGCTATCCACGACCGACGATCAGGGTGACGTCAATTGGTTTCTCGAAACAGATGATGGCAAGACGCATACGCTCCAGCATGAACCGAGGATCGGCTGCGCGGATTTCGCGGCAGTCAGGGCTGCAGCGATTGCCGGCTTGGGCGTTGCCCTTCTGCCCGACCACACCTGCAGGCAAGCGCTGGCGGAAGGCAAGCTTGTGCGTGTTCTTCCCGGATGGCGCGGCATGAAGGGTCTGGTGCATCTCGTCTTCACGACCCGCCGGGGCCTGCCACCGGCAGTACGCGCGTTCATCGACAGTTTAGCCGCCGGTTTTCCGAAAGATGCTTTGGCGCGATAGAAAAGTGATAAGCAACCTTTGAGCGCATTTTCGCCTCGCAGCCCCTCAAGCCTTCATAGAGGTTAGGCTCCATGCAGCTACCTTGAATCAGGCCGACCATGCACTCATCGAGAAACGTTGCGTGCTGCGCTGTCCGTTATGGGACCTCAGCGGGTCCCGCACTCGTTGCCGTGGTGTTGTTCCAATACACCGAGGACTTCGTGTCTGAGAGGAATAGACGACTGCGCTCCGGCCTTCAAACATGCGATGCTTGCAGCTGTAACGGCAATTGTGGTCGCCTCAAGGAGTGATCCGCCACGATCCAGCTCCGCCGCGAAATATCCGCAAAAGGTGTCGCCCGCGCCAACCGTATCTCTTGGCTGGATGGTTGGTGCAGCGACTTCGAAATACTCCAATGGCGAGGCTACGCCGACGCCGTCTGCCCCCTTGGTCACGACGATCGTCTGGTTATGGCGGCGGCTCCAAGCCTGCATCGCGGTCGAGGCATCAACGCCGCCGCTCAGTTGTGACCACTCGTGCTGGTTTGCAATGACGATATCGGCGAGTCGTGACAATTCGGCGGAAGTTTCGTCGAAAGGAGAGACGTTGAGAATCGTCCTGATGCCACACGTGCGTGCGAGTTCCAGGGCGCGGTGTGTCGCGGCAAATGGTATCTCCTGCTGCAAGACAAGCAATCCGCCCTTGGCCCGTTGAACGGCAGTTGCTGCCGCGTCCGCGCCGACAAGACCGTTGGCCCCTTCCACCACGACGATACAATTCTCTCCGCGGCTGTCGACATAGATGTTCGCCGATCCAGTTTCCTCTTCGACGACTGCGATCTCCGAAATAGGAATGCCGGCTTCGACAAGTTCGCGAAGCGCCGTCTCGGCGTACCGATCAGGTCCTACGGCGCCGAAGAAGGCAACCTCGGCGCCGGCGCGCTTTGCCGCGAGAACCTGATTGGCCCCCTTGCCGCCGCCGAAGTAGCGCCGACTGCGAGCGTGAACGGTTTCGCCTGCAAGCGGGAGGCTTTCGACTTCAAGGCAAATGTCGATGTTAACCGAACCGAGCACGACGATCATATGAAACCCACCTAAAGACGACCCGCGACTTGGCGCGTCATGAATTGACCAAACCCCTTTGTGACGGCTGGTTGACCGTCGTCGAAGATGATCTGTCCCCGCAAGATTGTCGTCACAGGCCAGCCAGTCACTTCGATACCTTCATACGGCGTATAGTCGCTGCCGTGATGCATGAGCGACTGCGTCAAGGTCACCTTCCTCTGCGGATCCCATAGCGTGACGTCGGCATCCGACCCGATCGCGATAGTGCCTTTCTTCGGGTACATGCCGAACAGCTTTGCGTGGTTGGTCGAGGTGAGCTCGACAAAGCGCTGAAGCGAAATGCGACCCTTGATGACACCTTCGGAAAAAAGGATCGGCATGCGCGCCGCCAAGCCGGGAATTCCGTTCGGCAGCCAGCGGAAGGAAGTCCTACCCTTCGGGTTGGACTTTCCCTCGGCGTCCTCATAGCGGAACGGGCAATGGTCCGAGGCGAATGTCTGGAAGGTGCCGTTGACGATGCCACGCCAGATCGCTTCCTGCGACGCGTGATCCCGGGGCGGCGGCGAACAGACATATTTCGCGCCTGAATGGTCCATGTTGAGACCCTTCAGATGATCGGCGGTCAGCACGAGATATTGTGGGCACGTCTCGGCGTAGACCTTGATACCCCTGGACCTCGCCCATTCAATCTGCTCCATCGCCTCTTCACCCGAGACGTGAACGATCATGACCGGGACATCCACAAGCTCGGCATGCGCGATGGCCCGATGTGTCGCTTCCCGCTCCACCAGTTGCGGCCGGGATTCGGCATGATAATAGGGCGCGGTCTTGCCGGCCTTCTCCAGCTTGTCGGTAAGGAACTTGATCTGGTCGTAACCCTCGGCATGGATCATCACCATCGCACCGTACTGTCGAGCGATGCTCAACACTTCAAGGATCTCGCGATCCTTCAGCACCAGATCGTCATAGGTCATGAAGATCTTCACCGAAGTATAGCCGTCGGCGATCAGCGCCGGGAGCTCCTGACCGAGCACCGCCGGCGTCGGATCGCTGATGATCAGGTGGAAACCGTAGTCGAGCAGCGAATTGCCATCTGCCTTGGCGTGGTAATCCGTGACGGCATCCCGCAGCGATTGTCCCTTTCGCTGCAGGGCATAAGGGACGATACAGGTGTTGCCACCGGCCGCTGCGCTCCGGCTTCCAGTCTCGAAACCATCCGCCATGACTATTCCCTCGCCCTGGTATTGGTCGAGATGGACATGACTATCAATGCCGCCGGGCAGCACGAGCAGGCCCGTCGCATCGATCTCGTCTATACTACCTTTGGGCAGACTTGAGGCGAGCGCGACGATCTTGCCGTCTACAATCCCGATGTCGCTGGAAAATGTGTCGGCCGCGGTCACGACGGTTCCACCCCGGATGACGAGATCGAATTGCGGTTCCATTCAGGCCTCCGGATGTAGTTCGTGATATTGGCGGTTCAGATAAATCAAGCTGGTCACCTGCGAGCTGTTCCTGACTGCCATGACCTCGGCAATCATGATCGTGTGCGTATTTACCTCGAATGCTTGAACGATCCGGCAGTCGAAAGACACGATCGCGTTCAGCAGGACAGGGGCGCCGGTTTCAAGCGTCGACCAGAGACCGTGCTTGAAACGATCGTCCATTTCCAGCTTGCCGACACCGGAAAACACACCGGAAAGATCCTGCTGGCCAGCCGAAAGCGTATTGACGCAGAAGACACCGTTCTGCTTCAGCGGGCCGTTTTGCAGGCTGCGGCGGTTCATGCAGACCAAGAGCGATGGCGGTGCGTCGCTGATGCTGCAGACAGCGGTTGCCGTAAAACCGAGGCGCCCCGCAGGACCGTCGGAGGTGATGACGTTCACTGCGGCACCAAGACGGCACATGCCGTCCCGGAACGCCTGCATGGACACGGTGACGTCTTCCTGGAGTTCGGTGAAGTGTCCAGATCTAGACATCGACGTCAGTTTCCCGGCTGGGTGATGCCGTGCCGGGCGGCAAAGGCCTTCGCGACGTTGATGTCGGTGAGCGCCGGCACGATGCTCTCCGGATGCGGGAAACCGTAATAATATGCGTCCGCGGCTCGCTCGTCAGCGCGGGCGGTATCCAGCACGATCTGCGTTGCCGCCGAAGCCGGCTCAAGAAAAATTCTGGTAAGATCGCAGCCACCGCGGCCGTATTTTTCCCACATGCCGAGGTTGACCTCTGTCATCCAGATTTCGTCGAAAGCGGCATCACCATGCCGCGCGATTTCCTGGGAGAGATATTTAGCGCTGCGGCTGGCGAAATTGCCGCCCTGGCCGCAGATCGGATCGAAGGTGATGGCTGTATCACCCACCGGCATAATCAGACCGCCGGAAGGCAAGCGTCCGAATGCCTTGCGCACGGTCGGCGGAAATCGTCCAACGAGCCAGCCATGCGGGTCCTCGTCGACATATTCCATGTCGTCGACCATATCGTGTTCCCATGGCGCAAACTCACGGATAATATTGCGCGCGTGTTCGGTCACTTCTTGCCCCGATGCGCTGCCGGCGAAGCGGTCCATCCGGCTTCCCTCACGCGCTTCGAACAGGATGCCGTAGGTCGGGCCAGAGGTTTTGTGGTTGTAAGGAACCCAGAAATACTCACCGGAATCGGCGAAGAAATCGAATTTCGTCGAGCTGTAGGGGGTACGCTCGGAAAACCATTCGCGCACGTGTCTGCCCGACTTGCTGCGCACAATCGTCATCGCCAGATTGCGCTGCGGCCGGTCGTAGAAACTGCGATATGGATCGCGCGGGATGAGCCGGCCAAGATCAGCCTTGCCGGCTGCCAGCACCGTCAGGTCGTTTTCAAGCGCGATTTTGTCCACGCGTTCAGGCGTGACGCTTTCTATCACCAGCCTGCCGCCGATGGCCTCCAAATCCTCAAGCCAACGGTGGATTCGCATACGCTGGTCGATGGCGCCGCCGCTACGGCCATACTCGATGCGGCCTTTCATCACGGTCGCCTCTGGATCGCTCGGGAAACGGGCACTTTCCAGCAGCACGCCCTCTGCCGGAAACATCCCCTCCGACCAGAAGTCCATGCCAAGCTCGCGTTCGATGTCGATGACCTCGGCATAGAGGCACGCTGTCCCCGTCGGCGCAGAGTGGTGCAACCACTGGTCCGGCGTCTTGTCAGAATAGAGCGTGACATCATAGCCCTGCTTGACAAGCGAGTAGGCCAGAATGCAGCCTGCCTGCCCAGAGCCGATAATCGCGATTTTCTTCATGCTTATGTTCCCCTTTTTGCGGCCACTTTGGCCGTTTCAGTTTAAGTTTTTTGTCCTGCTCAGCCACTCGATGGCCTCAACAATCATGTCGCAGAACTTCGGATGGTCGAGCGTCATTGCAACTGTGTGTCGGAAATCGACCTGCTCGGCTGCCGTTCCCGCGTAATGGCGCATGCCGCCCATCTTCTCGAAATTGCAGACGGTCATGCCCCTGCTCCATCGGCCGGCGAGCTCAACGCGAATGTCGGCTTTCTCCGAGGTTATGATGGTGGGATCGATCAGCGCCGCGACGCAGCATGCGTCATGAATGGCGGGATATTTGATCTGCAGAAGTCCGCCATGCGTTGTTGCAATGAACTCCCAGATATCAAGAATGAAGGTGCTGATCGAACCGCCGATCGCGCGAACCCTGTCTTGCAGATCCGGCGTCGCCAGCGCCTGGGTTTGCGTCAGGTCGAGCCCGATCATCGTCACGTCCCAGTCTGCGCGGAACACAACATCGGCGGCTTCCGGATCGGCATATATGTTGAACTCGGCCGCAGGCGTGATGTTGCCCCGGGTGTAGGCCCCGCCCATCACGATAACCCGTTTCACCCGCTCGATGATGCGAGGTTCCTTGCGAATGGCGAGCGCGATGTTGGTGTAGGGACCGACCGGGACGAGGGAGACCGTCTTGGGCTCATGCGTCATTACGGTGTCGATGATGAAATCCACGGCATGACGGCTGTCCAGCTCGAATGACGCGGGAGGCAGGACGGGACCATCAAGTCCGGTCTCGCCGTGAATCTCGACGGCCAGGATCTGCTCGCCGATCAGCGGGCCTCGTGCCCCCTTCGCGACAGGCACATTGATGCCATATGCCGTGCAGACGGCAAGTGCGTTGCGCGTCGTCTTATCCACATTATGGTTGCCCGAGACCGTTGTAATACCAAGCAGGTCAATCGCTGGATTGGCAGCAGCCAACAGAATCGCGATGGCATCGTCGTGCCCGGGGTCGCAATCAAGTATGATCTTCTCCATGAGGGTTTCCTTCACCTATCGTTTTTTATTGATTGAATTAGACGGTGTATCCCGTCCTTGAGTGTCACTGCCGGCTCGTATCCGAGCAGCCGCCGAGCCGCATCGATACTGAGAAGGCCTAGAGTGATGTCCTCGGGGTCGGCGCCCGGATCGAGCCTGATATCGGCGGCCGGAATGGCCTGACGGATGATCTCGGCCGCCTCGTCGATCGTGGGATTGATCCCGCCACTTAGATTGAAAACGCGTTCCGAGGGTGCTTCGACATCGAGCGCCAAAACGATCCCGCTGGCGATGTCATCCACATGCACCCATTGCCGCGGGAATCCGTTGCCGTAGCTCAGATGCGTTGGTTTTCCCTCCAATGCGTTCTGGATCATCAGGCGCAACAGGCAGCTCGTCCGGCGACGCGGACCATAAACGCCCGCGATACGCAGCACGATCGCATCGACGTCGTGCTCCTCGGCATAAGAGAGCACGACCGCCTCGCCCGCTACCTTGCTGGAGGCATAGCACTGCCGCGTCAGCAGCGGATTGCTTTCCCTGATGTCGTCCTGCGGCTGATTTCCGTACACGGTGAGAGACGAGCAGAACAGCAGGCGGCAGGAACGCCCATGCAAGCTACGCTGGCGGGCCACCTCGGCCACGTCAATCGTGCCGCCAATATTGATGTTGAACAGCGCCGCGGGGTTGTCACGGCCCAGCATGGGACCAGAGACACCACCGCAATGGATAATGGCGTCGATCTCAAATCGCCCCGCTATTTCATGGAGCTTGTGCTGATCACCTATTTCCAACGCGAAGGCACTTTGCGTCAGTGCTGCAACCTCGCCGATTGTCCGATCCACGGCGATGACCTTTCGCCCCGACTCTGCCAGCCGTTTGACGACTTCATAACCAATCAGACCGTTCGCGCCTGTGACGAGGACCGAGTTGCGCATTGATTTAGCTTCCATTGTGCTGAATTCGGTAATTTCAAAATTGCCCCAGATCAGGCGATCTCAAAATTCCAGCTCCCGTGTTTGTTTCTTGCCCGCGCACTGCGAATGCCGACAACGATCAATGCGAGGACGGTGACGACATAGGGCATGAGCTGCAAAAGCTGGGGCGCTATGCCCGTAACCTCCGGAAGGCGGATCGACAGTGCCGAGGCCAACCCGAAAAGCAACGCGACGACCGCGGTTGCAAAAGGATGTCCCTTTGCAAAGATGATGGCGGCGATCGCAATCAGGCCGCGGTCGTTGGTCATCTGCTTGGCGAACAGCGACACATAGCCGAGCGAAAGATAGGCACCTGCAAGACCGCAGAAGAAACCGGACGCAAGCATGGTCTCGATCTTGATGCGATCGACATTGATCCCGGCAGCCGCGGCCGCAGCCTCGGCTTCGCCGACCACGCGGACCCTGAGGCCCCAGCGCGTCTTGTAGAGAACCCAGTACACTGCCGGGATTGCCAGATAGGCGACGTAGACCAGCAGCGTATGACCGCTGACGATCGGTCCAATGAAGGGAATATCCTTGACGAACGGAATGTTGATCGACGGGAAGGTCGGGATTTCGCTGGAAGTGAACATACCGTCCTGGCCGAAAATGCCTTCCAGAAGCAGCGCTGTGAGGCCATACGCGATAAAGGTTACGGCGATACCCGCGATGAAGATGTGCGCTTTGAACCTGAGATTGAATGTGACGAGCAGGACCGCCATAAGCATCGAGCAGGCGACCGCAGCCACAATACCCACAGTCAAGCTGCCTGTCGCGTAAGCGAACGCCACGGCGGCGAAGGCCGCGACGATCATGAACCCGTCGAGAGCGATATTCAGAATGCCGGCCTGGAAGGTAAGCAGGCCACCGAGGGCTGCCAGTACCAGAGGTGCCGAGATGCGAAGGGCGGAAAAGGCGAGTTCCTCGATCATGTCAAGCTTCCTGGGTAACGGTTTGCGACTGGGCGGACGTAGCAGCAGTTTTTCGTTTGAGCGGGCTTCGTTTGCGGCCCCATACAAACTTGGCGGCGAGGACGAGAACGACGATAAACTGCAGGACCTGGACGAAATATTTGCTCAGACCCGTGGTCATCTGCAACACCACGCTTCCACCGTTCAAGGTGCCGAACAGGAAGGAGGCAGCGATGACACCAAGCGGGTTGGAGTTGGCGAGCATGGCGACCGCGATACCATCGAAGCCGAACCCGGGCGAGAAGTTGTCGTAGAAAGCATGATACTGGCCAAGCACCTGCTCAACGCCGGCAAGTCCCGCAACTCCGCCGCTAACCAGCATGACCCAGAGCGCATTCGTCTTGACGTCGATGCCCCCATAGTGAGCGAAGCGCGGATTAAGGCCGATCAGCTTCCAGATGAAACCACGTACAGTGGTGGCGTTGAAGACCAGAAAGAAAAGGCACACCACAATCCCAAGCACGATGCCGGCATTGAGCTGCGAGTAGATCGAAAAGGACGGCAGATAGGCGGTCTCGGCGATGTCCGGTAGCTTGTTGGTGGGACCAGGTGCTTTTAGCGCCTTTGTCGAGATGTAGCCGGTCAACAGTAGAGCAATCGGGTTCAACATCAGGCAGACGACGAGTTCGTTGACGCCCAGATACACACGCAGCAACGCCGGGATCGATGCCCACAGCAATCCACCAAGAAAACCCAGCAGGATACAGAGGGGCAGGTGAATGATGGCAGGTAGGCCTGCGAGGGCGTATCCGGCCACGCCTGCGAACATGGCGCCCACCAGCATCTGACCCTCCGCACCGATATTCCAGAGGCCCGCGCGGAAGGCAATTGCGACCGAAAGACCGGTGAAAAGGAGAGGTGTCATCATTTGCAACGTGACTGACAGGTTCGGCCAGCCGGACAGTCCGCCTTCCAGCAGCGTCCCGTAGACCTCAAGCGGATTACGCCCAAGCAGAGCAATCAGGATCGCGCCAATTATAAGAGCAATCACAACCGCGGCCGCCGGGGCGACCAGAGAAATTGCCAGCTTCGTGATCAGGTTTTTTTGGCTTTCCATGTTGCTCACCCGTCATTTCTCTGTGCTGTCTGCATTTCGTGCTTTGGCGCCTCAGCAGCAGTATCAGTATCAGTATCAGTATCAGTATCAGTATCAGGACGCGCTTCCTCGTGGAGGCCGCCCATGTAAAGGCCGATTTCCTCGTAGCTGGTCGCGGATGCCGCAAGATCAGCAACGACGCGGCCGCGATACATGACGACAATCCGGTCGGAGAGTGCCATCACCTCATCGAGATCGGCCGAGACCACGAGCACCGCCTTGCCGGCGTTTCGCATCGCGACGAGCACCCTGTGAATGGATTCGATCGCGCCGATGTCGACACCCTGCGAGGGCTGTTCAGCAACAATGACTCGGGCCTCGCGGCTGAGTTCGCGGGCGATCTGGATCTTCTGCTGGTTGCCGCCCGAAAGGGATCCTGCGGCGGCGAACATCCCTCCCCCACGCACATCATAGTCATCGATAAGCGCGCCCGCGCGCTCTTGCGCCCGCCTCGCTGAGAGGAAAGGCCCGTTCGAAACTGCCGGCAGATGGCCGATGCTCAGGTTCTCCCAGAGTGGGCTTTCCAGTGAGAGCCCGAGGCCACCGCGGTCTGCGGGAATATGGGCAAGCCCCGCCTCTCGCGCCGTGCGCGGATCGGCGGAGGCGGCTATTCCATCGATGGAAACCAGTCCTTCGCTTGGAGCGCGGAGGCCCGCTATACATTCCACGAGTTCGTCCTGCCCATTGCCCTGGACACCAGCGATGCCGACGATTTCGCCGCCCCGCACAGTGAGCGACAGGTTATCGACCGCACGTTCTCCACGATCACCGAAGGCGACGAGGTTGTTCACCTCCAGCACCGGCTTGCCGACGTGGCTCGCCGCCGCCTTATCGACGCGCAGTAGCACGGAGCGACCGACCATCTCGTTGGCGATATCCTGAGCGGAAACATTGCTGTTGTCGAAGGTTCGCATAATCTTGCCGCGCCGCATGACCGAAATGCGGTCCGAAACCGCCAGCACTTCGCGCAGTTTGTGGCTGATGAAGATGATCGTGCAGCCGCTTGCGGCCAACGAGCGCATCGTGCTGAACAACTCGCGCGTCTCGTTCGGTGTCAGGACGGCGGTCGGCTCGTCAAGAATGAGGACTTCGGCGCTGCGATAGAGCGCCTTCAGAATTTCCACCCGCTGCCGCAGGCCAACGGGAAGCTTGGCGATGATCGCCTTCGGGTCGAGCTCAAGATCAAACCGGCGGCTCAGCTCGCGTGTCTCGGCTTCAGCCTTGGCAAAATCCACCCGACCTCCACGTTTCATAGGCTCGGAGCCAAGGATAATGTTCTCGGCAACCGTGAAGGATGGTGAAAGCTTGAAATGCTGATGGACCATTCCGATGCCGGCGCGGATCGCTTCGGCGGGGCCGCTGAACCGGACGTCCTGCCCGCGCAGCCGCATCTCGCCACCATCGCGCTCATGAATTCCGTAGAGGATATTCATCAGCGTTGATTTGCCGGCGCCGTTCTCTCCGACTAGCGCATGAATTTCACCCTTGCGAATGGTCAGCGTCGCATTCTCGATGGCGACGAGTTCGCCGAAGGTCTTGGTGATCCCGTCGAGAACAAGGATGTCGTTCTGGTCATTCGGTTCGACTAGCGTCTGGACTTGGGACATGTCGCCCTCCTCTGGCTGATGTCTTCCAGCCTGAGGCGCCGCGGTGACGCCCCAGGCATTCCGGGAGGAGTTTCTAGTCTACTTGGCGGCTGGACGGTCGATAGGCGGGGTGCCCATCTGCTTTGCAGCAGGCTCAAGTTCGATGTAGTTCGGCACGACGATCTCGCCAGAAATGACCTTGGCCTTGAGTTCATCCATCTTCTTGAGGGTCGCCTCGGCAATCAGTCCCTTGTTGTTGTCGTCCATAGCAGCCTCGACGCCGCCTTCCTTCAGGCCGTACTGCTTGTTGACACCACCCTTGAAGCTGCCGTCGGTCACCGACTTTACGATGTCATAGGCAAGCACGTCGACGCGCTTCATCATCGAGGTCAGGACAGTGCCAGGCGCCATGCCGTTCTGGTTGGAATCGACGCCGATCGCAAATGTCTTGGTGCTTTTGGCGGCATCAATGACGCCGGCCCCTGTCAAGTTGGCAACGGCGAAATTGACATCAGATTTCGCGCTGACCAGTGCAAGGGTGTATTCCTTGCCGGCCGCCGGATCGGTGAACGAACCCGAATAGCGCTCAAGAACATTGATGTCCGGCCTGGCCATCTTTGCGCCGTAGTAATAACCGTTGAAGAAGCGATGGATAACGGGAATATCCTTGCCACCGACGAAACCTATCGTGCCCGTTTTCGAAGTCATTGCTGCTGCAATGCCGACGATGAAGGAGCCTTCCCAGTCCTTGGCAACTGCGCCAACGACATTCGGAGCGATCGGATCGGAGCCGACGTCGATAATCCCGAACTTCTGGTCCGGAAAGGCCTTGGCGGCCGCTTTCATAGGCTCGATCATGTCGAAGGAGGCACCGAGAACCAGATCGAACTTCTGGCCGGCGGCCCGGATCAAGGAAGACTGCATGTCCGAGACCGCACGCGGCTGGATCACGACAAACTCGATACCCAGATCGCTCTTCGCCTTCTTGAGCCCTTCGTTGATCATGTCGTTGAACGAGTGGTCGCCCAGTCCACCTTCAGCAGTGACGAAGGCGACGCGCGTGGCGGCTTCTGCGATTGCCGACATCGCTCCGAGCGAGAGAGCGGCGCACAGAAATGCTGTCTTGAATAGCTTCATGATTCATCCCCAGTTTGGTTGGAAACTTGCAGGTGTTCCATTGTAGATATTTAATTTGCCGTGCAAGTTAATACGATACTAAAATAAATCGTATTGATCTGTCAATACGAAATTGCGACGGTAAGGACTCCTAATCCGTTTGGGAGTTGACGGGCAACGCTTCTGCGCACGCCCTCCACGCCAGGGGCTCCTCAATCAGCTCGCCTTGGCCTGACTGGGAGCTGTTGGCGCGAACGTTTCGGAGAGCATCGCCACAAAGGCCTCACGCTTCGCACCGAATGCCACATGGCAGTTCGGCTCACGCTTCGTCCGCTTTTCGTGATCCACGACGGTGCGGCCAATTGTGTATTCCCCGAGCGTTTCGATGACGACGTTGACGTATTTTGTCTCGATGATCTCGCGATCCACCAGCGCTGCGATGCAGACTGCATCGTGAACAGGGGCACTAAGCGGCGTACCCGTCGGCTGTGTTTCCTCATAGCCCTTGATGCGGTGCTCGATGATATCCGCGGAGGCTATCGACGCAGGGCTTCCAAGCCCGCGCAGCATCTCGCATTGGTCCTTGGAAACCAACGCTTGATGAGTTGCATCAAGCGGAACGAGCGTAATTTTTCGGAAAGGTGCGCGAAAAACTTGTGCCGCTGCCTCTGGGTCCGCCCAAATATTGAATTCCGCCGATGGCGTGATGTTGGACTTGTTGACCGCGCCGCCCATGATGATCAGTTCGGCACAGTTTTCAGGGAATTTCGGGTCAATTGCAATGGCCGCAGCGATGTTGGAGAGCGGGCCGACCGCAACCAGAGTGATCTCGCCAGGTTGCTGCGCAAAAGTCTGGGTCAGGAAAATGGGGGCCGACAGCTCTTTCTTGGAAGAGGTCGCCGCGGGCAGTGGCAGAACCGCCATGTGGACTTTCGGATCACGCTTCGTTGCCCGCGGCGTCGGGAAGTCTTCCCGCACGATCGGATGGCTCAAGCCCTGATACACAGGAATATCGCTGCGGCCGATCCAGTCCAGCGTGCGCAGCGTGTTGTCGGTGCAGTTCTCGACAGGGACATTGCCGTTGACAACGGTGACGGCAATCAGATCGAGATCGGAATGCAATCCTGCCAACATGATCGCCACCGCGTCATCCGTTCCGGTATCGACATCAAGGATGAGTTTCTTTCGCATTCACTTACCTCCGCTTGGCATTTGATAATGAGCCCGGATTGGAAATGCGGGCCTTGCACAGCAATAGGAGAGCGGATTGCCTTCTCAGTCAATACGAAAATTATTCATTTCGTATTAAATAATTCGATGCCGATTGCTTTTCTGTTGAGAGAAGATTGATCGTCAGCTATATCAACCCTATCAACACCAAGGATCACCTCATGCCAAAGAAGCCACAGCCCGCGTCATCTACCGCCGAGGCGCCTGAGGTCGCGTCCATCGATCGTATCCCGGACGAGATCTATGACACGGTTGTGCACGCAATCCTCGACAGGGCTCTCGATCCCGGCACGAAACTCCCCGAGGAAGTGTTCTGCAGCCACTATGGCGTGAGCCGGACGATCGTCAGGGTTGCGATACAGCGCCTGCAGCAGGACCGACTTGTCGATGTGCAGCCGTACAGGGGAAGTTTCGTCGTTGTTCCGGACCTCAAGGAGGCCCGTGATATCATCGCGGCACGCAAGGCAATCGAGCCGTATATCATCAGGCTTCTGGTCGACGTCGCCACCGACAAGGATGTTGCGGCGCTGAAATCCCATGTCGATGCCGAGGATTCGGCGTATCATCGGAATGACCAGCGGGAGGCCCTGAGACTGTCCGGGCAGTTTCATATTCTTTTGAGCGAGCTTGCCGACAACCGCGTGCTCGCCGTCTATCTGCGCAATCTCATCTCCCGTTCGGCGCTTGTTATAGCGACCTATAGTGACGTCACGGCTTGCTGCAAGGCACACGACCATCGTCAGTTGGTTCAACTCTTGATGGAACGCGATGCGCCTGCCGCCATGAAGCAGATGGAACGGCACCTGGACGATATCGAACACGATTTGCTCCAGGACGAGAAACCGGAGGAAAAGCCGAGCCTTGAAAGCGTGTTGATCAAATACTCCAAATCCGCGGCCCTCCCTACTCCAAGGAAGCCGGTCGCGGTTAAAGGATGAAGACGTCATGATATTGAAAGGACGCAACGCATTGGTGATCGGCGGCGCCGTCGGCATAGGCCGGGCGGTCTGCACTGCTTTTGCCGAGGCGGGCGCCAACGTCGCTTTCGCCGACCTTGGCAAACCGGATGATAAGGCGTCTCTCCTGGCCGAACTCAGGGCAAAGTCCGTTGATGCCGTTGCGCTTGACGTTGATGTAACTGACGAGATTTCGGTCGCTGAAACAGTCCGCCGAACGCTGGAGCGTTTTGGCCATATCGATATCCTTGTGAACAATGCGGGCATAACCAGCTCCGGTGCTCCTATCCATCGACAGGATTGGGACGTCTGGTCAGCGATCTTCGACGTCAACCTGAAGGGCGTCGCCTACGGCATGAAGCACGTGATCCCGCACATGCTGGAACGCGGTTACGGGCGGATCATCAACACCTCCTCACAGCTTGCCCACAAGCCGGTCGGCAACCATGGAGCCTATTGCGCATCAAAGGCAGCGGTAACCGCTCTGACGGCAAGCGTCGCGCAGGAAGTGGCAAGCGCCGGCATCACCGTGAACTGTGTTTGCCCCGGCATGACGAACACGGCGATGCTTTGGGTCGGAGGGGCAGAATTTGTCAACGCGAAGCTTGCCGCCCTGCCAATCGGACGTGCGGGGGAGCCGGACGAAGTCGCTTCGGCCTATGTCTATCTTGCCTCGGATCTTGCCGGCTTCTTCGTAGGACAAAGCATCTCGCCCAACGGCGGGGACGTTATGTGGTGAGCACACTTCGCGATCACCTGCCCTTCCTCATCGAGATTGACCGGTTAAAAGGCGTGAACAGGCAGTCACAACTGATTGGGGGCGGGCGGCGAGAAAACTCCGCGGAGCATTCATGGCACGTCGCTCTGTTCGCGTTAAGTTTGGGAAATGACCGGCAAGTCGACATGCTAAAGGCAGTCAAAATGCTGCTGATACATGATGTCGTTGAAATTGACGCTGGCGACACACCGCTACACGAAAACTTTCGCTCAAGAGACGAAGTTTTCACCGCCGAAGCGAAAGCCGCGGAGAGGATCTTTGGTCTCCTCCCGCCGGCTCTGAAAGACGAGTTTTTAAGCTTATGGTTGGAGTTCGAGACGGGTGCCTCGCCCGAAGCGAGGCTTGCGCGAGCCGTCGATAGGTTGCAGCCTCTGATCTCGAATATCCTCAACAAAGGCGGCACGTGGGCGGAGAGCGAGACTACCGAAAAGGTTGTCATTGAACGATATGGCACTCCGATATCGGCCGCACTTCCAGAGTTGTGGCCGGAGGTTTTAGAGTTGGTCCAGTGGCATTTCGGCCGGACTTCTTAAGCCAGATATTTCAAGAAAAAATGACGTGGGGAGCCGAATGGCACGCAAGGACATAGCCGGTCTGCAGATAGACGAACATCTTCATCGCTTCCTGGTGGAGGAAGCCCTGCCCGGCACGGGCGTAGACGCGGATCGATTTTTCGATGAATTCTCGGAGATCGTTCATGACTTGGCGCCGAAAAACCGGGCGCTTTTGGCCAAACGCGATTTCTTTCAAGAAAAGCTCGACGGATGGTACAGGCAGAATGGCGCTCCGGGCGATCTTGCTGCCTACGAGGCCTTCCTGCGCGAGATCGGCTACCTTTTGCCTGAAGGTCCGGATTTTCACGTCTCGACCGAAAACGTCGATCCGGAGATTGCCGCGATTGCCGGACCGCAGCTCGTCGTGCCGGTGATCAATGCGCGCTATGCACTGAACGCCGCCAATGCTCGCTGGGGCTCGCTCTACGATGCGCTCTATGGCACGGATGCGGTTTCCGAGGCGGACGGCGCTGAAAAAGGCAAGGGCTACAATCCCGCTCGTGGTGCTAAGGTGATTGCATGGGTACGAGATTTCCTCGACCAGTCGGCACCGATTTCCGGTGCGAGCTGGAAGGACGCCGCGTCCTTCGCCATCGAGCAGGCCGCGTTGTTTGTAACTTTGGCAAACGGCCAGGTAACGGGCCTAAGCGACCCAAATCAGTTTTCCGGCTATCTCGGCCAGGCAACGTCGCCGAAGCGATTCCTGCTCAGTAAGAACAATCTACACGTCGAAATCCTGATCGATCCGACGACCACGATCGGCGAAAACGACCCAGCCGGGATTTCCGACGTCCGGCTCGAATCGGCGATTACCACGATCATGGACTGCGAGGATTCCGTCTCCGCCGTGGATGCCGAAGACAAGGTTGTCGTCTATCGCAACTGGCTCGGCCTGATGAAGGGCAACCTGGCGGAAGACGTGTCCAAGGGCGGCAAAACCGTCACCCGCAACCTCAATCCCGACGTGGACTATAACGCGCCGGATGGCTCGACCTTCCAACTGCAATGCCGGTCGCTCATGCTTGTGCGCAATGTCGGCCACCTCATGACCAATCCTTCGATCCTCGACCGCGATGGCGATGAAGTGCCGGAGGGAATCATGGACGCGATGGTTACGGCGTTAATCGCCATCAACGACATCGGCCAGCCGGCCGGGACCGAAGGCCGCAGGAAGAATTCCCGCCTTGGCTCCATGTATGTGGTGAAGCCGAAGATGCATGGGCCTGATGAAGTGGCTTTCGCTGCCGAAATCTTCACGCGTGTGGAACAGGCGCTTGGTTTGTCGAAAAACGCGATGAAGATGGGCATCATGGACGAGGAGCGCCGCACGACGGTCAATCTCAAGGAGTGCATTCGCGCCGCCCGCGAACGCGTCTTCTTCATCAATACCGGCTTTCTTGATCGCACCGGCGACGAGATCCATACCTCGATGGAAGCCGGGCCTATGATCCGCAAGGGCGACATGAAGCAGGCCGCCTGGATCGCGGCCTACGAAAACTGGAATGTCGATATAGGCCTTGAATGCGGCCTGTCCGGTCACGCGCAGATCGGCAAGGGCATGTGGGCAATGCCGGATCTGATGGCGGCGATGCTGGAACAGAAGATTGCCCACCCGAAGGCCGGCGCCAATACCGCCTGGGTCCCCTCTCCGACCGCTGCCACCCTCCACGCGACCCACTACCACAAGGTCGATGTCGTCGCATTGCAGAAGGGCCTGAAGAGCCGCAACCGCGCCAAGCTTTCGGATATTCTTTCGGTGCCCGTTGCACCACGTCCAAACTGGACGCCGGCCGAAATCCAGCGCGAACTCGACAACAATGCCCAGGGCATTCTCGGCTATGTCGTTCGCTGGATCAACCACGGGATCGGCTGCTCCAAGGTGCCTGACATCAACAATGTCGGGTTGATGGAAGACCGTGCAACACTGCGTATCTCCGCCCAGCACATCGCGAATTGGCTGCACCACAAAGTCGTTACTGAACGCCAGATCATGGAAACGATGGAGCGAATGGCGAACATAGTCGATGGCCAAAATGCCGGAGACCCGCTCTACCTGTCCATGTCGGCAAACTTTCAGAGCTCAGTCGCCTTCCAAGCCGCACTCGATCTGGTGCTCAAGGGACGCGCGCAGCCGAACGGCTACACCGAGCACGTATTGCACCGCCGGCGCCTTGAACTGAAAGCCAAGGCTGGAACCGCCCGCTGGCCTTCCGGTTAAGGTCTTCGAGCCACCACTTCGCCAAGCAATCAAAAGTCGCCTTGATGACGTCGAAGCTGCAGACGAGACAATTTGCGATGCGGTCACCGTATTTGCCAACCCTTGCGATGTTGCGGCGGCAGCAAGAGCGCAGGCTGAGGTTGAGTCGTTCCATCGGGCGAATGACTTCTAGCCGCCAGCATCGGCGTTGAGACGGGCATTTTCGCCAGGCATGGGCTGGACGTTGAAATCATCCCCACACAGTCGCCGATGCTACCGCTCCTGGCGGGTTCGACTGACGTAACAACCGGGGACGCGCCACCTTGGTTAACGGCGATCGCGCAGGGCCAAAAGCCGAAGGCGGTCGCCGCGGTACTTGCGAAGAACAGCCGGGCTCAACCGAAGACATCGCCGAGGCGATCGTGATGTCCGACCACATCGTCGTGCTCGGATACAAGCCTGCACGGATCCTTGCCGACCTCCGCGTCTGTCTGCCGCGTCCACGAAATGTCGCGAAGGTTCACAGCGAGAGAGGCGAACTGTTCCAGCGGATTTGGAATCTGCTGGAAGTCGCCGCTGTGTGAAAGGGTTCGAATGAACATCCAAAACCAAACGAGCGGTCCGGCAGTCTAGGCGACACGCATCCTCATTTTTGTTGCCGTGCCGACGGCTATGGGAGTTGGTGGTATTCCGTCAATGGATCGACGCCTTCTTTTGGCGGCAGCCTTCAGGTAGCCCATCAAACCGAAGAGCATGGGATCGCTGGTATCCCATGCTCTTCGGTTCGCTGTGATGGCATTCGGCCTAGAACTCTTCCCAACTGTCGTTTGCCGGGGCGGCGGAGCCGGATGCCGCCGATCCACCTCCCGAGAACACGCGCGTGAGTTTGTTCGCCATCGCGCGGGCAGGAGACACTGCAGGAGCGTCCCCGCGCCCAGCTATTGCGACAGGGCGTCCACGGGAAACGGGTTGTGTGGCTGCAAGCGAACGTTCGTCCAACCGGAACTGCTCGACGAGGTCCTTGAGTTTCGCCGATTCCATTGCAAGCGTGGCGCCGGCCGCGTTGGCCTCCTCGACCATGGCGGCATTCTGTTGGGTGACCTGGTCCATCTGATTGACTGCTGTGTTCACCTCGGCCAGTCCGACAGATTGTTCCCTCGCCGACGTGGCGATCGAGTCCATATGCTGGTTCATGGTCACGATGTAGGACTCGATCGTTTTCAACGCTTCGCCCGTCTGGCTCACCAGTTGAACCCCGGCTTGAACATCGCCGGTCGAATTGCGAATAAGGTCCTTGATCTCCTTGGCGGCTTTTGCGGAGCGCTGTGCGAGTTCGCGTACCTCCTGTGCTACCACAGCAAAGCCCTTGCCCGCCTCGCCCGCCCGTGCAGCTTCCACACCCGCGTTAAGCGCCAAGAGATTGGTCTGGAAGGCGATCTCGTCGATGACGCCAATGATATTGGAGATTTCGCTCGAGGACTTTTCGATCTTGCTCATGGCGTCGACCGCATTTCGAACCACATCGCCTGATTGACGGGCGCTTTCATTCGCCTGAACGGCCACGCTACGCACTTCTTCCGCGCGCTTTGACGAGTTCGAGACGTTCGCGGTGATCTGATCGAGCGCCGCCGCGGTTTCCTCAAGCGACGCAGCCTGTTGTTCTGTGCGCTTTGATAGATCATCGGCGCTCTGGCTAATTTCTCGCGATCCGCTCTCGATAGAGCTTGTTGCGCCCGCGACCGACACCAATGTCGACCTCAGTTGCTCCACGGCGCTATTATAATCGGACCGAAGGCTCTCGAAATCGTCTGCGAAGCGTTCCGTGAGTTGGAAGCTGAGATCGCCCGACGCCAAGCGCTTGAGACCGTTAGCCAGACCGCTTGTCGCTTGGGCCATGGCTTCTGCCCGCGCTTTGTCACGCTCGTCATTGCGCTGACGCTCCTCATCGGAAGACGTCCGTTGCTGGTCGGCCTCGCGCTCCAGTGCCTGAGTACGGAGTGCATTGTCCTTGAAGACCTGAACGGCTCTGGCCATCGCACCAATCTCGTCCGGCCGCGTGTCACCCTCGATGGTCGAACCAAGATCGCCGGATGCCAGCTTGGACATCGTCTTGTTAATGCGACCGATCGCGCCGCCCAGCGCCCGCGCGAAGAAGAAGAAGCCTATCAGCGACAGCAGTGAAACGATAACCGTGCCAATGATCGTGGTCCAGAGCGCCTGTGCTGCGCCCGCCGCAACGTCGCTGACGTTCGAAGCAACCTCAAGCACGCCGATTGTCTGCCCTGAGAAGTTCTTGAACGGGACGGCATTGACCACGAACGTCTTTTCGCCATCAATCGCTTCTTTTTGTACGGTTCTTCCCTGAAATGCCGCTGTCATCTCGTCGTCCGACAACAAGGACTTCTCGCCCGTGGAAGCCTGGATGGCGAATTTGCCGTCAGCAGCCACATGGACCGTCACGTCGCCATCCATCCTCGCCGCTAGCGGCTCGAAATAAGCGTTCGTCAGTCCTGTTCCGATATCGACCACGCCGACGGTCTTACCGTCGCGCGTGATTGGAGCCGATGCGAACATTGAGACCGCGGTCTTTCCGGGTTCGATGCCTGCGACGAGTTTGCCGGTGGAAAGCGCCTCTACGATCGTCTTGCGGCGGCCGGTCATGTCGTCGCCGAACTTGTCGGGCGTATGGATACGGGCAACGGCCGTTCCCTTCGCATCAACGAAAGTGATATTTTGCAGACCGCCGCTATCCTTTATCGCGGGCATGGCGGCAATGTACCGGGAGATAAGCTCATCCCGTGCCCCTGCCTCGACCAGTCTTACAACATCCGGCTCGTTAGCGAGTGTGACCGCGAGCGCAGACGCAGACTTCTGCTGGGCATCCATGTCCGTCTGAATGAGAGACAAATCGCCCGACGCTTCACGCTGCAGCGCCTCGTGGCTGGAGACCGACTGGCGATACCATGCGCTTGTCCCGATTGTCGCGCTTGAGAACAAAACGGCCGCAAAGCCGCAGGCCGTGATTGTCACCCATAATGGTCGCTTGATGTTGTCCTGCGGCATCGAAAATCCTCCTGAATTTGAAATGCATGTCTGCAATCTAATTCGGAAATTTTCTCTAAATGCCGGATGGCTTCTTGCGCTAGGTGACTAAGTCAAACCTTGGTTGCTTTCGATATATACTCGTAAATTAGGTTATTAGACTTATGATGCTAGGTGCCGGATGACGAAACCGCCTTTGCCTTCGTTCTTGGCCTGGTAAAGGGCACGATCTGCCTGTTCCAGCAAGACAAGCACGTCGTTGCCATGACACGGAGCATAGGCCACCCCTACGGAGGCGCCGATGGATATCACACGCCCTCCAATCAGAAACGGCAAACTCAGAGTGCGAACTATGTCCTGTGCCAAGTTGGCGGCCTCGGCATTGCTTGCTCTCAATTGCAGAACGGCAAACTCATCGCCGCCGAGGCGTGCCGCAAGGCAGCACTCCGAGGCTGAGCTTCGCAAACGGTCGGCCACCATCTGTAGCAAGGCATCGCCCACAGCATGGCCAAATGTGTCGTTGACAGGCTTGAAACCGTCGAGATCGATGTAGTGGACCGCTAGCGGCATATGGAATGCCGAGGCAGTTTGTAGCTCTCTCGTTGTTTCACTCAGAAATTTTGCTCGATTTGCAAGTCCCGTCATCGGATCATGGTCAGCCCGGTACGCGAAGGCGGCTTCACGGGATTTCTGCTCTGTAAAATCCTCGGCAACACCCAGCACGTACCGGGGCTTTGAGGTCGCGTCATCCGCTAGACCAACCTTTCTGGTTCGTATCCATCGAATCTCGTCGCCACGTCTTACAGCAGCTTCATCGATCGTGCCGCTTGTCCCAGCTTTCATGGCCGCAGCATCCTGCTCACAAAATACCGCGGCCTCGGCGGCTGGGAACGACTCGTGGGTGGTCCTGCCTATGATATCCGCCGCGGAGCGACCAAAAATCGCCTCCGCCGCCCGGTTGTAAAACACATAACGGCCATCCGCATGCATATCTTTTGCAAAGAGAGCTGTTGGAACAAAATCAACGATATTTTTTAAAAGTTCGCGCGCGCGGAGCAGGTCATCTTCCGCTTTGTGCTGCCTGGTAATGTCAAAAACGGCAGCTAGGAGAACAGGGGAACCTTGGTGTTCGATGCTTTTCAGACTTACACGCACCACCCTAAGATCACCACCGGAGGTGTAATGAAACCGCGGGACCTCAGAGAAGGCCAGCTCATCCCACGACTGAAGAACACTGTTGATTTCGCCGGCTGATTGCTCAGGACGGATATCGCGCAATGTCAGCTTAAGAAACTCATCTCGGGAGTAGCCGTAGAAGCTCAAAGCTGCATCGTTGACCGCCTCGAACCGCAGCGTGTCTTGGTTAATCAGATACATTGGGACGGGATTGCTATCGAACAGCGCGCGGAATGCCTTCCCGCCTTCGACAAGCTGAGTAATGTCCATCCGCAGACCGATACGCCCTCCGCTTGGTAACGGCCGATCCTGAACGCGTACCCATTTACCACTCGACAGCTGATGCTCGTGGTAGGAGTCGGCCTTCTCGAACCGGTCGAGTCGGCTTGCCAGCCATTCAGACTCCTGCCCCCGAGCGGAGATAACCATTCCGATATCGAGGCAGTTTCGAAGATGTTGCGCAAAGGATAGCCCCCTGCGCACCTCCGCGCCGGGCCTTGAGTACGTCGCTTCAAAATGTTTATTCCAAAGGAGAAAACAGCCACGATCATCGAACACGGCGACAGGCTCCGGAAGCACCATCAGTGCTTCCTTCAGATATCGAATTTCGTCATCTGCAGGCAAGTCTTCGGGCGGAAGGCTTGCTCCGATCAATTCTGCCGCATCGCCAATTCGACGCAGTGCCTGCGGCGTTATCGGCTCGGACAAAACACAGCGCAGTGTCCCGACCATCGATTTTTGAGCTCCGGCACTGAATATGGGCGTGTCGAAATTGCTCGTTTCTTCCGACCAAATCCCCGCGGAGCCAACAACCCGACTGTCACCGTGGATTCCGACAACGATACGGCAACCCGTTGCATCGTGGGAGGCGATGACCTGCTCAAGCACCGCCTCGACAAGAGACGCGTCGCGCCGAATTTTGTTCGTATTTATGCACGGCATGTCGATAACCCCTGGATCAACCGCGTTATTCTTTCCTCCGACAGCTTCATAACTTACTAATGGTTGATTTTTGTTGCGCAGAAATCGCTATAAATAACGATCAAGGCATCGAGACCTTGGGGCATCGTAACTAAGCTTCTTGTAAATCAACGCTTGAAAGCAGCTTATCGCAGGTCGCCGCTTAGTTTTATCGGACGTCTTGCGCCAGCCCGTGTTGATTGTTCAGATCGCTTCTGACGAACTCTGGTCGCGCGCCGCTGGTTTCGAGGAGCGGAGGATATCCTTGACCGCATGCGCAGAGCTTGGCGTGGGGTCGCAAACCATTGGGCAGCAACAGCGATCCTTTTTGCCTCTCGCGAGACCGGCACGGCCAAGGCGTGTTGCCCGCAATCCTGGTAGGCTTGCTTTGGTTACGCCGGATGTTGCTGCACGCTTAAACCACCGTCCACGGTCAGACAGGTGGCATTCATAAACGGGCATTCATCGGAGATCATGAATACTGCCGCCAATGCAATTTCCTCAGGCGTCGCAATCCGCCCCCCGGGATGAAGCTTCATGGTCTCGGCTTCAGCCGCGACCGGATCCGGAAAGCTGTTCCAGTAGTCGATGACTTTTTGCGTCGCGACGTAGCCGGGCGCCAGGGCGTTCACCCGGATGTTTCTTGGCGCATACTCCAGCCCCAGGGACTTCGTCATGCCAAGCAGCGCATGCTTTGCGAGCGGGTACGGGAATGTATGCGGTATGATCGTGAAGGCATGCGTCGAGGCGATGTTGAGGATGACGCCACCGCCCTGTTTGATCAGACCGGGCAACACTGCCTTGCAGCAGTTCCAGGCTCCTTTCAGGTTGATGTCGAAGCAGCGGTTCCACTCTTCATCCGTTGTCTCCAGCGGCTCGGAGAAAACGTTGACGCCGGCATTGTTGATGAGGGCGTTGAGCTGGCCGATTTCGTCTCTCGCTTGTTCAACAACTGCCGCGATAGCTTTGGCATCCGTGATGTCCGCCGCCGCATAGCCAACGCGATACCCTTCACCCTTCAGTCTTTCACTCTCCTCACGAAGAAGCATCTCATCGCGATCGATCAGGTAGACACTCGCGTCTTCCCTCAAGACTGCCTTGGCGATCGCAAGTCCGATCCCCTGGGCTGCTCCGGTAATCAATATGCGCTTATCCGCAAGACGGCTGGACATTGTTGGCTCCCCTACCACTCAGCGACGCTGCCGTCCTCGTGGCGCCAAAGCGGATTGCGCCAACGGTGTCCCTCTTTCGCACGTTCGATGACGTAAGCTTCGTTCACCTCTATACCCAATCCCGGTCCCTGCGGAATATCGACGAAACCGTCCGCGTAGTGGAATACCTCCTTGTTGGAGACGTAGTCGAGGATGTCGTTGCCCTTGTTGTAGTGGATGCCGAGGCTCTGTTCCTGGATGAAGGCATTGTAGCTGACGGCATCGATTTGTAGACAGGCGGCCAGCGCGATCGGGCCGAGAGGACAATGCGGCGCAAGCGCGACATCATAGGCTTCCGCCATGGTGGCGATCTTGCGGCATTCGGTGATGCCGCCGGCGTGGCTCAGGTCCGGTTGGAGAATGTCCACGTAACCTTCCGACAGGATGCGCTTGAAATCCCAACGCGAGAAGAGCCGCTCCCCGAGCGCGATCGGCGTCGAAGTATGGTTGGCGATCTCCTTCAACGCCTCGTAGTTCTCCGACAGCACCGGCTCCTCGATGAACAGCAGCTTGTAGGGCTCAAGCTCCTTGGCGAGAACCTTGGCCATCGGCCGGTGGACGCGTCCGTGGAAGTCGGCGCCGATGCCGATATGCGGACCTACGGCTTCGCGCACCGCGGCAATGTTGGCGATAATCGCATCAATCTTGTCATGGGTATCGACGATCTGAAGCTCTTCGGCACCATTCATCTTGATCGCCTTGAAGCCGCGGGAGACGACCTCGCGGGCGTTGTTGGCGACGTCGGAGGGGCGGTCGCCGCCGATCCAGGAATAGACCTTGATCTTGTCACGCACTTGGCCGCCGAGCAGCGAATGGATCGGCTGGCCGAGCGCCTTGCCCTTGATGTCCCACAGCGCCTGGTCGATGCCCGAGATCGCACTCATGTGGATGGCGCCACCGCGATAGAAGCCTCCGCGATACATGACGTTCCAGTGGTCCTCGATCAGGAACGGGTCCTTGCCGATCAGGTAGTCCTCGAGTTCGTGGACGGCGGCCTGGACGGTCAGCGCCCGGCCTTCGACGACCGGCTCACCCCAGCCGACGATCCCCTCGTCGGTCTCGATCTTCAGGAACAGCCAGCGCGGCGGCACGATATAGGTGGTGAGCTTGGTGATCTTCATCAGATGTGCCCAATCTATGCGAGAATGAGGTCGGCCGCTTTCGATGCGGCGGCCATGACCGCCGCGTTCGTATTGCCGCTGACGATCGTCGGCATCAGGGACGCGTCCACGACACGCAGGCCGCGTGCGCCCCGAACCCTGAGCTTCGGATCCAGCACAGCGTCAGGATCGCTGTCTTGCCCCATCTTGCAGGTCCCGACGGGATGGTAGCCGGTTTTTACCGTACGCTTGCAATGCGCGGCGACGTCTTCATCACTGGTCACATCCGCTCCCGGGAAGATTTCCTTGTCGATCAAGTCGCGCATCGGCGACGCATCCAACACCGTTCGGGCAAATCGGAAGCCAGCCATCGTCAGCCGCAGGTCGTCCGGATGCCCGAAAATCTGCGTGTCGACGATCGGGTTCTCGAACGGATCGGCCGAGGCCAGGGTGACCGAGCCCCGCGCCTTCGGGCGCAACAGGAGCGAGTTGATCGTCACGCCATCTCCAGGCTCCGTTCCCATGACGTCCCGGTCGAGATAGACGGTCGGCACGCAGAACATCTGGATGGTCGGGCGGTCGTCATTGCCATCCGGATCATAGAAGGCACAGGTTTCCACACCTGTCGTCGACACCGGCCCCGATTTGAACATCAGATACTGAAGACCGGCCTTGATCATCGGCCAGCCTTTGTCCGCTCCGTAATAGCCGAAGGAACCCTTGGTGGTCGCCACGACGGGGCATTCGTAATGGTCCTGCAGATTCTTGCCGACGCCCGACAGCACAAGTTTCGTTTCAATCTGATGTTTCGTCAGCTCTTCTTCAGGACCGATGCCGGAGATCATCAGCAGCTTCGGTGTCTGGTAGGCTCCCGCAGCAAGGATAATCTCGCCTGCGCCCGCCGATCTGCGGCTCCCGTTGCTGATGTATTCCACACCCGTGGCGCGATCGCCTTCCATTTTGATGGAGGTGACGGTTGCTCCGGTTTCGATGGTCAGCAACTGGTTGTCCATCACCGGAGCGAGGAACGCATCGACGGCGCTGGACCGACGCTTTGTCCTCCAGTCGATGGTGTGCTGCATGAAGCCTACGCCAAACTGGCGTGTGCCGTTGAAGTCGGGATTGTAGGGAATGCCCATTCCCTGCAGCGTCTTCACGTAGGTACGGGTCATCGGGCTGGTATGACCGAGGTGCGAGATTTTCAACGGGCCACTGACACCGTGATACTCACCCGCAAGGTGGTCGTTATCCTCTTGCGCCTTGAAATGGGGAAGCAGGTCACTGTAGGACCACGCATCGTCATTCGACCCTTCCGGCATTACCAGTTCATTCCACAGGTCGAAATCCGCTGCCTGGCCGCGCATATAGACCATCGCATTGACGGTACTGCCACCACCCAGAACCTTGCCTTGCGGAACGATGGGACCGCGCCCGTTCAGCTGGGGCTGCGGCTTGGTCTGGTGCATGGCGAGATAGGTGTCTTTGGCCAGAAACTTCATGTACCCGGCTGGGAAGCTCATGATCGGGTTGGCTTTTGCGGGTCCACGCTCGAGCAGCAGAACCCGTGCCTTGCCGTCACGCACCAATTTCTCCGCGACTACGCAGGCGGAACTCCCTCCACCCACAATGATGTAGTCGTAACGGTCATTCGCAGACATCAGGTACTCCAGTATTCAAGATCAAATGCTTGAGGCACGCATGCGGATGCAGCCTGACAGGCTCTGGCCGGACCCAAGAACTTTCAAGTCGCCCAGCCCGGACATGTTGTGCCCGTTCGCCAAGTGGCTCATCGGCTCGAAGCAGAAGTAATCCCGCTTGAAGGTCGGATCGAATGTGGTGTCGGAAACAAAGACGAAGGCGTGCTTGAACACAGGATCCGCCGTCAGATGAAGCGAGGTATTGCGTTCCGGCCAGGTGATCAGCGCTTCCCCGCACCAATCCTCGAAACCATTGTTGACCCAGCGATGTGGCAGCGGTGCCGGAGAGCTGAAATCGAGGCCCTCGGGGATCGCCGTCTGCTCGCCCGGCAGCCAATCCTCGACTTCCGTCCAGAATTTGCGGGCGGGCGCCAGCAGCGTCGTCCTGGGCGTCATCGGAAAGTAGGGATGCCACCCCATCCCGAACGGCATTGCGCGTTCGCCGTGGTTCACGACTGTCAATGTCATCGTCAATCCTGCCTCGTCGACCGCGAAGCGCTGGCTCGCCTTGTAGACATAGGGAGTGTTGCCACCGCTGTGCGTGAAGCTCATATCGACCGACGCCGTGGTCTGGTTGATTATCGACCAGTCGGCCTGCCAGCCTTCGCCGTGCAGGTAGTGCTTGTCCCAGTCTGCATTTGGTTTCAGTCGATAGTCATTGCCTTCAAACGAGAAGGCATTGTCCTTCACGCGATTGCCGAACGGAACGAGCGGATAGCACGAAGAGCCGAGCGCATCGACGTCGTCGGAAATGCTTTGACGCAGCAGCGCCGTCTTGCCCTCTCCGACGTCACGCCAGAAGCCAAGCACGAGCCCGCCTTTTGTGGAGACGCGCGCAGACAAGGGACCCGCTTCCAGATCAACCACCGTCATCACCTCAACCCTTGTTACGCGCCATACTGCGCTTGATTGCCTGGATGTTGGCGAGCACGGCAACCACGATGATCAGGCCACGCACGACCTGCTGGAAGAACGGATTGATGCCGAGGAGCACAAGGCCGTTACCGATCAGCGTGATGACCAGCACGCCGAGAAGCGTTCCGAGCATCGACCCGCGGCCGCCGGACAGCGACGTGCCGCCGACCACGACTGCGGCGATGACGTCGAACTCGAGACCGGTCGCCGCTGTCGCGTTGCCGGAACCCAGGCGCGAGACCAGAAGGATTCCCGAAATGGCAGCCATGGCACCGGCGATAGCGAAGAGTGCGACACGGATCTTGGCGACGCTGATGCCGCTCAGAAACGCGGCATGGGCATTGCCGCCAATCGCAAAGACCGAGCGCCCGAAAGCGGTCTTGCGGCTGATGAAAGTGAAAGCCGCGAAAAACACCAGCATCACGATCGCGGCTGGGGGAATGCCAAGGAATGAACGATCAAGGGCATCCAGAGTATCATTGCGACCGATCGAAACCGGCAGCGCATCGGTGACGAAAAGCGCCGTGCCGCGCAGCGCGCTCCAGAGACCAAGGGTTGCGACGAAGGATGGAACATCGAAATAGGCGCGAAGAGCACCGGCGATGGAACCGAGCAATGCGCCGACGATGATCGCAAGCGCGAACGCGACGGGTGTGGGGATACCCCACTGCAGAAAAAACGCCAGCACGACGGAGATGAAGGCCACCATCGGGCCGACGCTGACGTCGATCTCGCCGGCGATAATGATCAGTGTGGCGGCCCATGCGGCGATGCCGATGGTTGCGGCGTCGCGCAGGATGTTGATCTGGTTGTTGAATGACAGGAACCCGTTCGCCGTCGACGTGAAGACGACGTAAAGCACCGCGATGGCAACGAACAAACTCAGTTCGTTCATGTGCTGCGAGAATGTGAACCGCGATTTGGCGCGTTGCGGTGCTGCTGACTTGGCAGTCTGGTCGAGTGACATCTCGTGCCTCCCTTAATGTCCAGCGATGCAGGCCGCCATCAAGGCGTCCTGATCGATGTGGGGTGATTTGAATTCTTTCTGGAGCGTGCCGTCCCTGAGAACGAGCACCCGATCGCAGACCAGCGGAAGCTCCTCGATCTCGCTGGAAACGAAAATCACGCTGCGGCCTTCCGCCGCCAACTGGCGAATGATCGCGTAAATCTGCGCCTTGGCCTCAACGTCGACGCCCCTGGTGGGCTCGTCGAGCAGAAGAACACGGCTGTTCGCGTAGACCCAACGGCCGATGACGACCTTCTGCTGATTGCCGCCCGACAGAGTGCCGATCGGAGTGTCGGTCTGTGCCGCCTTGATATGCAGGCGCTGGATCACTTTTCGGGTGGCATCGGCCATCATCCTGGCGGACAGAATGCCGTTCCGGCTGATGCCCGCAAAATTCGTCGACAGGGTATTCTCATCGACACCCAGAAGCGGAACGATGCCTTCTTCCTTGCGGCTTTCCGGCGTGTAGCCGAAGCCCTTGGCGATCATCTGCTTATAGCGGCCCGATTTGACCGCCGCGCCATCGACCAGCACCTCGCCGGCATCCTGCGAGCGAACGCCCATGATGGCCTGCAGCAGTTCGGTACGCCCGGAGCCGAGCAGACCGGCGATGCCGAGCACCTCTCCCGCCTTAAGCTGAAATGACACGGAACTCAGCTTTGGCGCCAGCCTAAGGTCGCGCACCTCAAGGACTGTTTGCTCCTGGCTGCGATTTTCGAGCGCAGCGGCCTTGGATGCCTCGGCGCCGAGCATCAGCCGGACGATCTCCCGAGTGTCGGCACCCTTGACGTCGACGGTATCGATGATGCGCCCATCGCGCATGATCGTCGCCGAATGCGCGATCTGGCGAATCTCGTTCATGCGATGGCTGACGTAAATAACTGCGATGCCTTCAGCAGCGATGCGGGTGACGGCCGCCATCACCTTCTCGGCTTCGGCGGCCGCGAGCGAACTCGTCGGCTCGTCGAGAATGACGAGCTTCGGTTTCCCAAGCAGCACACGCGCGATTTCCAGAAGCTGGCGTTCGGCCGGGCTGAGCCTGGCAACAAGGGTGTTTGGAGCACGATCGAGCCCGAGCCGCCCCATGGCCTCCGAGGCTTCGGCTTCCATCTCGGAATATTGAATGATGCCACCCTTGCGCGGCCAGCGACCCAGAAAGAGGTTCTCGGCAAGCGTCATGCCCGGAACGAGGCTGAGCTCCTGATAGACAACACGCACGCCCTTTTCGAAGGCGTCCTGCGCGCGGCTGGATCCCGAGTGGCGAAGTTCTTCGCCGTCGATCCTGACGGTTCCGCTATCGGGAATCTCTGCCCCGGTCAGAAGTCTGATAAGTGTGGATTTCCCCGCGCCGTTCTTGCCCAGCAGCGCCCTAACCTCCCCTGCGGCGACCGCGAATGTCGCATTGTCGAGCGCGAGGACGCCCGGGTATTGACGCGTGCACCCCTCGATCGATGCGATCGAGCGCGAGGCGATGTCAGTCGTCCGCAATGTCTGTGTCATTCGTTTTCCACCTTCGAAAAGATGCCGCCGGTCGCCCGGCGGCTTCGGTTTTCGTCACTTGGGAGGTGATCTCAGGGAACGCCGTCAGCGTGAGCCTTCAGCCATGCCTTGCCGTCTTCGGAAGACTTGTAGAGGTCGATGTCATAGGCAACCTTGATGCCTTCCGGCGGCTGACCGTCGATCGACTTGATGGCCTGGGCAAGCGCCAGCTTTCCAAGGCCCTGGCCGGAAATATCGACGACTGCCTTGATCACCGAGAAATCGGCCAGTTCCTGGGCGATCTCGGTGGTCATGTCTCCTCCGAAGACGACGACCTTGCCCGTCTTGCCTTGGCTCTTCACAGCACGAGCCGCACCGAGCGTGGCACCGCCGGCTTCGCCGAAGAAGGCATTGATCTCAGGGTTTGACGTCAGCATCGTGGCGGCCACCGAAACCGCCTTGTCGAGGGTGGCGCCTTCCTGGTTCGCGACGATCGCGGCACCGGGAACCTTGGCTTTCAGCGCTTCTTCAAAACCCTTTCGGCGCGTGACGCAGACTTCGACAAATTCGCAGTTCAGGACACCAATCTTCGGGGCGTCGTTTTTCTCCGCAATGAAGTAATCCGCGGCTGCGTCACCCAGCTTGTGGCCGAAATCATAGGGGTCGCCGACGGCATAGGCAGAAATGTATTCCTTCATGTCGGCGTCGTTGAGGCATGTGTTGTAGCAGACGACAGGGATGCCGGCGTCATGGGCGCGGCGGATTGCCCGCGAGGAGCCGTCGGCTGAGACCGGCGACACGATAATCGCCTGAACACCCGACGAAATCAGCGTATCGATGAACGACGATTCCTTGCTGGCATCGCCTTGCGCGTTCGTCTCGACAACATCCAGCTTGCGGCCGGCATCATTTGCACCGGTCTGGATACCCTTGCGAACGCCAGCGTAGAAGCCCTGCGCGTCCATGTAGATGGCGCCGACCTTCAGATCCTTGTCCTGCGCGAAAGCAGCTGTCGCGTGTGACCCGGCAATTGTGGTGAGCGCCAAGATCGCGGCGCGTACGATGAGCTTCATTGCTCCCTCCCTTTATCTCCAACGACGAGCCCCCGCTCGGGGCTGACCGACGAGCAAACATTAATCCAGGTCGTATCATTGTCAATATAAATAGGATTTATTTTTTCAAAGATGTGGCAGAGAACTGAAATCCTTGCTACTGGTAGACATCAGAAATTGTACAGACAACACCCTGGCAGGACTTCTGGGCTGCGCGAATATCGGGTAAGTCGCGCCTGTGGGGCATGGGAGGCAGCAAGTGGCAATCGCACGTGGCGAGTGGAAGCTTACCGATGGCGGAAATGAAATCGCGTCACGCGGTAAGCGATCGGTGCGCGAAGCTCTTCTCTCGAAGATGGTCGAGAAGATTGTTTCCGGCGAATTGCCGGAAGGATCGACCTTGCCGAACGAGGCTGAACTGACGGACCAGTTTGGTGTCAGCAGGACCAGCCTTCGTGAAGCCATGCAGTATCTTTCGGCGATTGGAATGGTCCGGTCACGGACGAGAGCCGGAACGACCGTGCTACCGCGAGAGAACTGGAGCTATCTGGACCCGCTCCTGCTTGATGTGATGCTGTCGCTTGGTGGAGACGCATCTTTCTACACGTCTTTGATCGACGCCCGCCAACTGCTTGAACCGGCTGCGGCGGAACATGCCGCGCGAAACGCGACAGCAAAACAGCTATCACGCATCGCGCAGGCATTTGAAGACATGGTCGATGCCAACGCACGCGACAACGAAGAGTGGAGCCGCGCCGATCTGGAATTTCATACGGCGATCATCAATGCCAGCGGCAACTGGGTCTACAGGCAATTCGCCAGCGCCATCCGAGCCGCCCTCCTTGCCAGTTTCCGGCTGACAAATCGCGCAAGTCAATCTCACGAGCAGGCGATCCAGAAGCATCAAGACGTCCTTGAGGCCATTCGTATTCGCGACCCCATTGCGGCAAGGAATGCCATGGAAACGCTGATCGGGGTCGCGCGGGCCGAAATCACGGACGCGCTCAAGAAGGACGCCGTTGGCCGGTGATGCACCCCTTTCCACGTCATGGATCCGCTTGATCAACCGCTTGCATGTGCCGTTCGCAAATCAATTGCCTTCCAGGCACGTCTGATGGGGCCGGGAAGAACCGCGTTACGACCCTGATGCTTGACGCATTCGAGAACCGAAAGTTGCCGAAAAGACGGGCCTCGCTTGGCAACGGCGACAAAAGGCAGCGCCTTGAAAGCGAATTGGCCATCAATCATCGGTTGGTTCATACGGAAACGATCAAACGCGTTCCCGCGAGCGGGATTGGTCGTTGAAGAGGAACTATCTCGCGGGCGGGGGATTTCCTCTGGCCAAGGCAAGGAGTTCCGACATGGGAAACAAGGATACGAAAGCTCAGCAGGCAATCGAGGAGACTGGAAAGAAGCCGGTTGATAGCCAAAATCATCCACCCGCAGGGCCTCATGATAAGGAGCACCTGCAGGACGAAAGCAAAACACCTGGAGCAGGCTCATTGCCTGACAAAGACGATGAGAGCGTGTCGCCAGGCAGCGGTTGATCGTGCGTGGGCGTGGTTCAACGACGACGGCAGCTTGCGAAACATTGCATCAAGGTTGTTTTACCGCGGCGCTGCACGTGCAAGCTCGTTGATCGGACGCGGTGACCAAACTAAAGATAAGACCGCCGACACGACACGAACCGCACCGGCGGTCTCCTGATCAATCTGGGGCGACAGTCGATGGCGGTCTATCGGTCGGCGAACCCTTTGGCTTTCCTTTGCCGTTGAACTCATCAGACGCGTGCTGATTGGCTTCCGTCACCTCGGCCGCCTCTTGATCTGTCTGCTCGTGCTGTTCTTCGGCCCGTCGCCAATGTTCGTCGTGCTGACCGTGTGGTCGGCCCTCGTGCTCCCAGATCTTGTAGGCCCGGTCGCGGTGATCTTGATCTCTGTCCATTGGATGTTCCTCCTTGTGGCACCTGATAATCTCGAAGCTTCGCGAATGTTCCGTTTGGCGTGTCGCCAAGCTGCAATCCACGCGAAACTTTCCGTGAAGACCGGCGTTCGTCATCAGACAGCTCGAACCAGGTCCAGGAGAACCGCCATGACGAAAACCGACAATATCGATCGCGACCAGGTGTGGGCGGATTTCACCGATGCCGTTAACATGTCGCCGCCCGACCTTGAGAAATGGCTAAGAACCGACGAGAGCCGCGAAAACGGTTGGAAGGAGGACGGCGGCCAAGAGACGATAGGCCACCACTCCGGCCGTCGCATCGTTGATATCAAGTACAAGAAAAAGGCCGCCCTGACTGAGGGGGACTATGCCCACATGAGGAAGGTTATCGGATACGTCCATCGCCATCTTGCGCAAGGCGGGCCCGAGAAGGACAAAAAGCATTCGCCCTGGCGTTACTCGTTGATGAACTGGGGGCATGATCCCTTGAAAAAGCAGTAAGCGCGCTCGGGTCGGAAAGCTCGACGCCTGGGGCGCAGCGACGAGATGTTCTCAATTGGAGACGCCTGCAATGATCGTATTTCTCGACTTCGAAGCTTCGTCCCTCACCAAACAAAGTTATCCAATCGAGGTTGCGTGGGTTTTCGAAGACGGCCGCTCACAGTCATTGCTGATCAAGCCAAACCCTGACTGGACAGATTGGTCAGACGAGGCAGCGCGCATACATGGAATTACGCGCGATCAGCTCGAAAGCGAAGGAACCGATGTCAGGGATGTCGTCGCGGTCATGATGGAGGCGCTCTCCAGAAACGAACTCTATGCGAGCTCGCCATCATGGGATGGCAAGTGGCTGAGCGTCCTGCTTCGTGGCGCAGGCGTGCCAAGGCATGCCTTGAGGCTAAGCAAATCCGACGATCTCTTCGCCGAAGCGGCGCAGGACATTTTGAAAGATCAAAACCTCGATATTGATATCCCGGCGCTGGTCGCCGCCGTTGTCGCAAAGACGGAACCAACCGATCCGCCCCACCGCGCTCTACCCGATGCACAGCTTGAACTGACGAGACTCCATCTGGTGCAAGAGGCGGCCCGAAGCATCGCAGTTCCCTGAGTACCGCCGGCCAACTACCAACGGGGATGACGGGATCACAACGATCTCTAGTGGCGTGCAGGCCTTTTTCGGATGAGGCGTGACAGCACATGTCGCTTTCTTCCTCGATTGACAAGATCAACGTCGCTCACGAGCCGGGCGCCACCCTCGTGCCGCTCCAAAGTGATCTTGCGGCTATGGAAAGCCTCCAGCTCGGCGCGGTGGCCAACACTTATGATCGTGACTCTGGGCAACTCATGAACCAGCATTTCCATGATGCCGTTCTGGCTCTTTTCATCGAGGGCTGACGTCGCCTCGTCCAGCACCACAATATCGGGATCATGCAGCAGCAGGCGCGCAAATGCGAGGCGCTGCTTCTCACCACCCGACAGCGTGTGATCCCACGGCGCGTCCTCTTCGAGCTTCTCGGTGAGATGACCGAGACCGACCTTGTCGAGCGCCGTACCGATCTCTTCCGGCGTGAAGCTATCAGCGGCTCCCGGATAGGCGACGGTGCGGCGCAGCGTGCCAGACGGGATGTAAGGCCGTTGCGGCAGCATGAACAATTGTCTGTCGGGATGGAAGTTCACACTGCCGTTCCCCCATGGCCAAAGACCGGCGATCGCACGCACCAGCGTGCTTTTACCCGATCCAGATTCGCCGGCCACGAGCACCCATTCCCCTGGCTCGATCTCGACCTGCGTTTCCTTGACCACGGCCGTCCCGTCGCCAAGCGATACGGAAAGATCTTTGAGGCTCAGCATCGCATCGCCCTCTGTCTCACCATGCTGAATACGCCCAAGCGTTTCGCTCGACTCGGCGCGCTCGAGCCCATCAAGCGACATCATCAGCGATGCTACACGGCGCGCCGAGGCGTTCCAGTCGGCGAGACGAGGATAATTGTCGACCAGCCATCCGAAAGCACTTTGGACGATGGTGAACGCGGAAGCCGCCTGCATGACTTGGCCGAGCGTCATACTTCCATCCAGAAATTTGGGTGCGCAAAGCAACACGGGGACCACGGGAGCAATCAGCATCGACCCATGCGATACCAGCGTCGTCCGCATGTACTGCCGTGCCAGTAGCCGCCATTGCCGACGCACATTGGCGAACGTTCTTCCGAGGTCGCTACGCTCTTCCTCTTCGCCGCCAAGCAAGGCGATACTTTCGCCGTTTTCCCGGACCCTGGTGAGCGTATATCGAAACTCGGCCTCCACCTGGTTCTTCGCCTCCGACACGCGCACGAAGTTGCGGCCGATGAATGCAATCGAGCCGGAGGTTATGATGGCGTAAAGCACGGCGGTGACGACGAGAAAGCCGGGGATGGTGACCGTTGCGCCGCCAAGGTTCAGCGTCAAGGCGCCACCGATTGTCCACAGCACCACGATGAAGGTCGATGCCGAGACAAACGCGGAAATGACGCCGGCGATGAAATCGACCGGCGACTCCGTTGCAATACGCAGGTCCTCCGACATGCGCGCTTCTGGGTTCTGGTGGTCGCCGCCAATGAGGTTCAACTGATAGTATCGGCCATTCGCAAGCCAGCGCGAGATCAGGCCCGTTGTCAGCCAGGAACGCCAGCCCCGCTGAATCTTCATTCTAACATAGACCTGGATCGTCACGAGAGCGACGCTTCCGAGTACAAGCGGCGGGAAAAGAGCCCCGAGCCAGTAGACGCTCGGACCGTTTCGCTGCTCGATGGCGTCGAAAATCTCTCTGTTCCAGACGTTGATTCCATACTGGAATCCGACGTTGACGCCAATAAGTGCCAGCAACGTGATCGAAAATGCCCACGCGAGCCAGTTTGCACGCCGCGGTGCCCAATAGCCGCGCGCACTTATCCAGAAGCGTTTCAGCAGATACCGCTTGCGTGCCTGCTCCGCCTCCTCGGGCGTCAACCCCACATCTGGCTCTATGGCGTCCGGTGGGGGGCCGACGTCTTCAACGGGCTGTTCCAGATTGTCGGATGTGATGATCTTTTCCTGCCCAGAATGTGATTTTGCATCGCTCATGACCGCGATAACGGCCTCCAAATCAGAAGGTTTCATGAGTCAACCAATCGACGGGCTCGATATGCCGGCTACTTCGCGGTGATGACCGTCATGAGCACGGTCCCCCTTTCACCTAGCTGACAGACCAACCGGTCCGGACTTTCTTGGCGACATGGGCTTTTCCAAACACCACGACCTTGAGGGGCATTTTCGACTTTCCTGTCGGCAGCACTGAGCGCGACGCTTTCCATGTCGCCGATACGGTCAGCAATGTCGGGAGAGTTTTTCCTACAAGAGGAGGAGACCTGTGGATCTCCAGGCAACCAAGTCAGGATCGATCAAACCGAGTCGCGCTCGGAACGAAGATTTGTGACCACCCGCCGGTTCTGCACCTTGCAGGAGAGGTTCGTGCAATCCCGCACCTCGCGGTCGTTGCCATAGCCTTTCGCCCACAGGCGTTCGGCTGCGACGCCCTTAGAGACCAGATAGGCCATCACCACATCAGCTCGTTTTTGCGAGAGCGCCGTCATTGCCGACGTGGACCCGGTGTCATCCGCAAACCCTTGCAGCTTGACCAGCCAGTGGGGATTGCTGTTGAGCCAGATGGCCTGCTTGTCCAATGTCGCCTTGGCAACGGAATCAAGCGTCGCCGAGTCCTGTGTGAAATAGGTCCTGCGACCGACGTTGAGAATGAAGTCCTGCTCGCTTCCCGCCGCGACGTTTTCAAAACCAGGCGCTGGATCGTTGGTCTGTCCCGTCATCGGCGCGGCGGTGGGTTCTTCCACCTGCGCCATGTCGGTTGTGCTGCACGAGGTGAGCATCAGAAGCAGCGCCACAGCGACAGCCAGCAGCCTTGAGTATCCGGTTGGCTCAGACACCAGCATGATATTCCTCATTGTGCGGAGATGGGTTGACTGGTCTGAACGACGTCTTGCCCCTGGTCGGCGATGTGCGGCAGCACTTGCACCGCGGTGCCGATAGGGCAGCGTTGGTAAAGATCGATCGCGTCTTCGTTGAACATGCGAATGCAGCCGCTGGAGGCGTCCTTGCCGATACTGCCCGGCTCCAATGTTCCGTGGAAGCGATAACCGGTATCGACACCATCGCGCAGCAAGTACATCGCACGCGGACCGAGCGGATTGCTCGGCGATCCGCCGTCGACGGATTCTGGCAGTTCAGGATGGCGCTTGCGCATTTCGGGAGGCGGCGTCCAACGCGGCCAGAGCGCCTTTCGATCGATCGTCGCGCGGCCATACCATTTGAATCCTTCGCGGCCGACTCCAACGCCGTAGCGGATAGCGGTCTTGTTCTCCATGATCAGGTAGAGAAAGTGATGCGTGGTATCAACGACAACGGTACCAATCGGCTCGTCGCTAAAGTACTTGACGACCTGGCGTTGCCATTTCCTGTCGATCCTGGCGAAATTGGTAGTTCGGAAGCTCACGCCGTTGTCGACGCTGGTACCGCTAAAATAGGAAGGGGCAGCTGACAAAGCCGATCTTGCGACCGCAGCGACGCCAAACGACATCATTCCACCAAGCAAAAGTTCCCTGCGCGTCCACCCCATCGGCAAGTTCCTCCGAAAGCCAAGCAGTGAAAGGTCATTTAAAGCAGAATTTCAGACCTCCACAAGATTTAAATGAACGGTGTGCATTGATGATCGGCGCTTGCGGGTGTCCCTCGCGGAGACCATCTTCATGTTGTTATCAGGGGCTGCTGCGACGCTACTCCCATCAAGCAACCCCGATGTTTACAAGGTAGTCATGTTTCATTTCATCCTCGGCCTTCCCTGGCTGGTCGTCGTCGTCCGATTTCTAGCGCCGCTTCCCTGGATTCTCCCTCTGAAAATCGTCCTCGGGGCTGTGTTGCTCATCGCTTCGCAGCATCTGCTGATCAGCCGGCTATCGTCAGGATCGGTGTTCGCCCCGGAGTATCCACGGCCGTTGATTATCCTCTTCAACGTGCTCTTCGGCGCGATGCTTTTGCTGGCGGTCATGCAACTCGCCCTGGACGCTGCAACCCTGACCATGGCGCCGTTCATAGGCCGGCTGCCGATCGGCCCAAACGTTCGATACGCGATGGGGGTTATTGCCGTCGCGTTCGCATCGTGGGGCGTTGCGCAAGCCATAAGGGTCCCGCCCTTGAAGAACGTCGAGATCGCCATCCGGGGCCTGCCGCCGGCCTTCGACGGCTATCGGCTGCTCCAACTGACCGATCTCCATCTAAGCCGCCTGTTTCCGAAATCATGGGCGGAAGCCGTCGCTGCTCGGTCGAACGAACTCGACGTGGACCTGATCGTGGTGACTGGCGACTTCATCGACGGGAGCGTTGAATCCCGCCGTGCCGATATTGCACCTCTCGCCAAACTTCAGGCGCGCGATGGCGTTTACGGGATTCCCGGAAACCACGAATATTTCTTCGCATACGACAAATGGATGGCGCACGACGAAGGCCTCGGAATCCGGATGCTGGCCAATGGTCACGGGGTGATAAGACGGGAAGGGAAAAGTATCGTCGTCGCCGGCCTGACCGACCTTGCCTCTGTGGGAAGCCGATACCCCGCGCCGGATCTGGCCGCTGCTCTGGCCGGCGCTCCAGCGGGAGCTACTGTCATTCTGCTCGACCACCAACCGCGGATGGCGGAGCGCAATGCGCCCGCAGGTGTGGCGCTGCAGCTATCTGGGCATACGCACGGCGGAATGATCATAGGCCTGGATCGCATCGTCGCGCGTGCCAATAGCGGCTTCGTTTCCGGCCTGTACCAGGTTGGCGACATGCAGCTTTACGTCAACAACGGCACCGCGTTGTGGCCGGGCTTTGCACTTCGTCTGGGTCGCCCGTCAGAACTGACCGTATTCACGCTGAGGTCGGTCGAGGGCCCGTTAGATGTTTCTCGGTGAGCGGCGGCGGTTGTGTTGCGCGTCTACGCGATGGAGACGAATGGGCTTCTTGCGACCAAGCGCAACCGCCTCCAGCACGACGTCAAAATGGATATGCAGGACAGGTGCAAATTGCCGTCGCACCGTGTTCGGAGTTCAGTTGCGGACGGATCAGATCGCCTTTCGCGTCATAAGCCAGAGTTTGGCCCCTTGAAAACTGGACCTGCGCATCGCCGCTGCACCCGGAGGTCATTTGATCAACGAAACCCAGTTATGCGTACATGGTTTATGCCGACTGTCTCAAAATGATCTCGGCATTCAGCAGAACCTGCACCGGCATACTCGACGCAGTATCGTCGCTTCCCTCATCCAATTTGCTCAGCAGAAGCTCCATCGCGATACGGCCGATGTCGTTGTAGCTTTGGGCGACGGTGGTGATCGGCGGGCAGGCGTACCGCGAGAGCGGATGATCATCGTGACCGGCGATACGCAGATCGGCGTCTGGTGTCCGCCCCACCTTCAGGCCCAGATGATAAGCAGCTGAGATAGCGCCAAAGGCGACGCGGTCATTGGCGCAAAGGATAGTCTTGGAAGGAAGACCGCCTTTTTGAATGATGCGCGTGGTTTCCTCGAAACCGAACCTTTCGAAATCCCAGCCATCCGATTTGCCGATCGGCACGACAATCGGCTCGATCCCAAGCTGAGACATGGCCTCGATATAGGCTGCTTCGCGCGTCGCCGCATTGGTGTTGACCGGCGGCATGCCGAGATAGCACGGCGGCTCTCCCGAGCGACACAGGTAATCGACGATCAGCTGGAAACTCTGGCGATTGTTGGTGCCGACGAATGGCGATACGTCATCGAGCGGGGAGTCGACGAAGATCAACGGTATCGAGGCCGACAGCGACTGCAGCGTCTCGTGATGTGACTGCACGCCGAGCGGTGCGATGATGGCGCCAGCGACATTCAACGACTTCAAGGTTTCGATGGCGCGCGCCTCCATCTCCGCGTTACCGTCCGATGAGAGCACGAATGCCAGAAAGCCGGCGGCGTTGGCGATGAGTTCGACGCGCCGCGTCAACGCCATGTAGAAGGGGTCGGTGGAATTCGGGATGATGATCCCGATGATGTTGCTGCGTCTGCGATTGAGATTGACCGCGAACATGTTGGGACGGAAGCCGCTCTGCTTGAGAGCGGCTTCAATCAGCGCGCGGGTCTTGCGGCGGACGGAACTCGGGTCGTTGAAATATTTCGACACGGTTGGTCGCGACAATCCGACAAACTCGGAAAAGTCTTCCATCGTCCTGATCGGCTTATCTGACAAATCCCCGCCACCCTCTTCTCAATCGATTTAAATAAGCGATTCGAGTCATCGGTCAAAGAGCGCGGCACGCCGCGCGCCTTGCTTATCAAGCCCGGCAGGCGGTGAAGTAGTCGTCGAGAACGCGATCCACGGCCGCCAAGGCAAGCGCCTTTGCCGTCGGCTTCACCCGGCCATCGCGCACGGCGGAATAGCTGCCTTGCAGGTATTGGCTGATCAGAGTCTCGGGAATGCTCGCGCTGCCAAGAACAGCAAACAGCTCTTCAACCGCAGCATTCATTTCCGGGTGTGGCCAATAATAGCGGATCCGGTCGCTGTAGCTGAAGTGGCGTTGCAGGCGCTGCTCCTCCGCCGAACCATGATAATATTTCTCCCAGTTCGTGGGATCCTTCGTCAGCACCCGCTCGATCGTGGCCACGAGCGTCTCTTTGCGCTTGTCTGGAAACAGAAACGCGGCAATCTGATCTAGCCCATAATAGGCTTCGCGCAGCGCGAATGTCAGGCCCGGGCCGACTTTGAGGATCGCGAAGCCATCGAGCACGAGTTCCCGCAGTGCGTCCTGTGTCTGATAGTCGGTCGAATGTGCTTCGAAGACCAATCCCGGCAGTTCGGACAGTGTCGCGCTCAGTGCTTGCGCGGCGTCCGGCACGTAGGCAATCACGTTCTCGTTGCCGAATTCCACACCCGGCTGAACCACTGCGCCGACAACACGCGAAAAGGCGGCGCCGACGCCGGCCTGTTCGAATGCCCTGCGGTGCACGGCAATGGTTTCGCGCGCGGCTTCCGGCTTGGTGAGTTCGAGAACATCCAGTTCTTCCATCGCGCCGCCGGGAATTGGAACTTCCGTGCCAACGATGTAGACGGGTTTGACACCGGACGAGCCTTCGAGCGCGGCCTCCGCGACAGCGGCAAGACTTGCGGCGCGCTCGGCGGTCAGCGCATCGGAAAGGGCGACCGGCTCGCCGGCGCAGCCCATACTGGTGTCAAGGTGAAGCTTGGTGAAGGCCGCTTCGGCAAATGCCTTGATCATCACCTTGGCTTTCGCCATGGCTTCCTCAGCAGGCAGGTTCTTCCAGGGATTGGGGCCGAGATGGTCGCCGCCGAGAATCAGCTTCTCAAGTGGAAAGCCGGTCCGTGCCGCGATCTCTTCGACAAAGGCGCGGAAATCGGCCGGCGTCATGCCGGTGTAGCCGCCATCCTGGTTGACCTGGTTGCATGTTGCTTCAACGAGAAGATACTCGCCGCGACCCAAAGCATGAAGCATCGATGCCTCGATCACGGTGGGATGCGCCGAGCAGATCGAGGGAATGCCCTTGGAGCCGGCGCGCTGGCGCCACGATGCGATGTCCTGGAGATAGCTCTGTTGCATGTCAGGCCTTACCTTGCGTTGTGATCAGGTTGTCGAGTTCCGCCTTGGTGGAGGCACCTTCCATCGGCCCTGCCCTTGTGACCGCGCGAGCGCCGGAGGCGTTGGCATAACGGAGCGCTTCGGCCGGGCTTGCGCCCTGCAGCCAGAAGGTCACGAAAGTGGCCCCGAAGCAGTCTCCTGCACCTGTCGGGTCGATTTCCTCGACCTCGAAGCCCTCAAGATCGAGCGTCGTCTTGCCATCGAAATAGCTGGCACCCTTGGCGCCACGCTTAACGACGATTGCCTTGATGCCATTGGCCAGAAGCTCGGCGACAGCTTCGTCTTCGGTCGTTGCCTCGGCGAACAAGAACAGCTCTTCGCCACTCGGCATGAACAGGTCCGTCTTTGACAAAACGGTCTGCAATGCCTCGCGCATGCCAGGGCTATCGAGGATTTCCGGACGCAGGTTCGGATCGAACGACACCGTACCACCGGCGGTCTTGATACGCTCGACTGCGGTCAGAATGCTGGCCACCACGCTCGGGGCATAGAGTGCCGTGCCCATGACGTGCATGTGGGTGCAGCCATCGATCAGCGTGATCATTTCATCCGACAACTCAATGGTGCCGCATGCGCTGTTGCGGATGTTGAAGACGAAGGCACGGCTACCATCTTCCCGGTAGCGCACGAAAGCGCTGCCGGTTGTTCCCTGCGGCACCACCTCGATACCGGAGACATCTACTCCATCATCCGTCAGTCGGTTGATATTCACCCAGCCGAAGTCGTCATCGCCAACACGTGAGATGATGGCGCAGTCCTGCCCGAGCTTGCCGACCTGATCGATGAATATCGCGGGCGCGCCGGAGGGAAATGGACCGATCAAAGGCACCGCTTCACGAAAGCCATTGCCTTTGTTGGTGGCGATGATCTCGACGAGTATCTCGCCGATGGTCAGAATTTTCGACATGGATATACCGCTTGGTTTGAAAATTACTGCTTCGCCCGCTTGGCGCGCACGTCGAGCCAGACAGCGATAAGGATGACCAACCCCTTGACGATGAGCTGGTAGAAATAAGGGACCGACAGCATATTCATGCCGTTGTTGAGCACGCCGATGATAAGTGCGCCGATCAGAGTCCCAATCATTGTACCGACGCCGCCGGACAAGCTGGTGCCGCCGAGCACGGCCGCGGCGATAGCGTCGAGCTCATAGCTCATGCCGGCGTTGGTCTGCGCCGAGAACAAACGCGACGACAGAAGCACCCCCGATATCGCCGCCATGACGCCGGAGATCATGAAAATGATGATCTTCAGGCGGTCGACCTTGATACCGGAGTAGAGCGCCGCCTCGCGATTGCCGCCCGTCAGATAGGCACGGCGACCGAAGGTCGTCTTGCTGAGCAGAATGTGGTTGAAGAGGAACAGAACCGCGACGAACCAGATGACGATCGGAACGCCGACGAAGCTCTGCGTGCCGATTGCAGTCCAGGTCGGATCGGTGATCATCGCTGGCGCGCCGTTGGTCGGCAGGCTGACGAGACCACGATAAATCCCCATTGTCGCCACCGTGACAATGAACGAAGGCAACAAGAACTTCGCCGTCAGCACGCCATTTGCCAGGCCAAGGACCGCGCCGACAATCAAGGTGATGACGATGGTCGGCAGGAATCCGAGGCCGAAGGCGAAGCATTGCGCGGCAGCCATGCCGGCAAGGGCGATGATAGAGCCGATGGACAGGTCGATCTCGCCGAGCAGGATCACCCAGGTCATGCCGAACGCGGCGATGGCGATAACCGCCACCTGCTGCAGAACGTTGAGGAAGTTGGCGACCGACATGAACCTTGGATTCATGACGGAAAAGATGATGCAAAGCACGATCAGCGACAGGAAGATGCCGCCATACTGTTTCATCACCTTGATAAAGGCAGCATTCGCCGCGGTCTTCTCGCTCATGATACAAATCCCGTCGCAAAGCTCATGATCGCCTCTGGAGACATCTGGTCGCGTGACAGGGTTGCCGTCATGCGCCCTTCGCTCATGACGACGACGCGGTCGCTCATGCCGATAATCTCAGGCAGTTCGGATGATACGAGCACGATCGCCGTGCCCTGCGCCGCCAATTGGCGGATAATCTTGTAGATTTCGAATTTGGCACCGACATCGACACCGCGGGTCGGCTCGTCGAGGATGAGGATCTTCGGATTGTTCAGCAGCCACTTGGCCAGAACGATCTTCTGCTGGTTGCCACCGGAAAGCGATCCGGCAATGGTGTCGAGCGACGCCGTCTTGATCGCCAGGCGCTTGACCTCATCCTTCGCCGCGTCGCGCTCGCTGCGGCGTTTGAGGAAGCCCAGAGCGCCAGCATAGCGCTTCAGTGCCACCATCGAGATATTGGCTTCGACGCTGTGGCTGAGTACGAGACCCTCTTCCTTGCGGTTTTCGGTGACGAAGCCGATGCCACGGTTGATGGCGTCTACCGGCGACGCAATCGCGGCTTGCCCACCATCGATCAAGATCGAGCCTTGGGACGTTTGCTTCATGCCAAAGAGTGCGTTCATCACCTCGGAGCGTCCCGACCCGATCAGGCCGAAGAAGCCGACGATCTCGCCGGCGCGGACGTCAAAGGAGATATCGCTGAACTCACCAACACGCGACAAGTCGTTGACCGCAAGTACGGCGGGAGCGTTCAACTCAGGGGCCGGCACGTCGCGCGGAGGATAGATTTCGTCCATGTCGCGACCCACCATCATCGCGATGAGCGCCTCGATCGTCGCATCCTTCTTGTCGCGCGTGGTGATGTAGCTGCCGTCGCGCACAACAGTGATGTCGTCGCTCAGACGCATGATCTCTTCCATGCGGTGGGAGATGTAGATGATGGCAACACCTTTCTCCTTCAGCCGGCCAATGATGTCGAACAGGATTTCCGCCTCGCTGTCGCTCAAGCTCGACGTCGGCTCATCGAGAATGACCACCTTGGCATCGACACTCAGGCCCTTGGCGATTTCGACCAGCTGTCGTTGCGCGATCGACAGGTCGCCGACCTTGTCCCCAACGGAGACCGGAAGCTTGAGGTCGGCGACAATGGCAGCGGCCTTGCGGCGCAGCGCCTTGTCGTTGATGAAACCGGCCTTCGATGGCTCACGTGTGGCGAGAATGTTCTCGGCGACGGTCAGATTGTTGCAGAGGCTGAGCTCTTGGAAGACGATGGTTAGCCCGGCCTTGGCGGCATCCTGTGGATTGGCCGGTGCATAAGGTTTGCCGTCGAGGCGAATGTCGCCCGAGGTAGGCTGATAGACACCGGCAAGAATTTTCATCAATGTCGATTTGCCGGCGCCGTTTTCACCGAGAATGGTGTGCACGCGCCCGGGCCGAACGCTGAGCTGCATGTTTTTCAACGCGGTGACCGCGCCGAAGACTTTCGTGACATCCTTGATCTCGAGAATCGCGTCAGTGCCGGAACTATCCATGACATCACCTTTCGCCGGCGCCCGGCAGCATCACTGGATTCTCTGATGCTGCCGGGTTTTGCCAGTCCTTGCCGCGAGGCAAGCGCCTTGGGAGGGCGTATTAAACGACGGATTTACTTCTTGGTGTAGACGCCGGGAACGATCGGCTGTTCGGCCGGAACGGTTTCGCCGGCGGCGATCTTGATGGCACTGTCGACAGCGAGCTTGCCCATCTGATCCGGGAACTGCTGAATGACGCCGACCATGTCTGGATCCTTGTCGACTGCGCCCAGAGCTTCCGGCATGCCGTCGAAACCGATCACCTTGACCTTGCCGGTCAGGCCAGCGGACTTGACAGCGACGGCGGCGGCAAGTGCTGCGTCGTCACCGAAGCCGAAGATGCCGTTGATGTCGGGATTGGCCTGCAGCATGTTCTGCGCGACAGCCAGGGCCTCCGCGCGGGTGATGCCGGTCTGAATCGATACGATCTTCATCTCGGGGTGCTTGGCAATGGCTTCCTTGAAGCCGTTGACGCGATTGACCACCGACTGAACCAGCGGATAATCGATGATCGCGACATTGCCCTTGCCGCCGAGCTGCTCGGCCATGAGTTCGCCCGCCTTGACGCCACCTGCGTAGTTATCGGTGCCGATGTAGGAGGCGACCTGCGCGCCTTCGACCGGGACATCGACCGTGATGACCTTGATGCCAGCGGCCTGAGCGCGCATGACGGCAGCCAGTGCGCCCTTGCTGTCGACAGGCGACATGACGATCACATCAACGCCCTTGACGATGAAGTCCTCGATGTCGGCGAGCTGCTTGTTCAGATCCTGGTTGGCGATCGAAATTTCGAGCGGAACGTTCTTGGCCTTGGCTTCGGCAGTCATCGCCTTGGCAAGTTCGTTGTAGAACGGATGCTGCTGTGTCAGCAGCGAAGCGCCGATGCCTTCGGCATGGGCGGAGATGGCGGCCAGCGACAAGGCGGCGGAGACCAAAAGCGATTTGGTAAGACGAGAAATAGGCAAGATTTCCTCCCGGAATGTAATTGAGGCCAATGTGCGGACCGTCGGATGTGGCGGCCTCCCCAGCTAACCGACGACGCCTATTCACCACTAAACTTTCCGCGCGTCAACTTTAAAATAATTACGCGTCAATTTTATGATTGACAAGCTGAGGGCTCGTGACAGCAAAACTGATTGGTGCGATTGCACGATTCAGCGTCCATTTTATAAATTTCGCTCACGCCTCAGGTCGGGCGTCGCCGCCTAGACATTGGGTCGCCCCACCAGAAATTAAATTTCTACATTGGGTCGGAATGAAGAATGCTGGCGGAACGCCATTGTTTAAGACGGATTAAAATGGGAAATAAACTTCCAAACCATACCGAAAAATAGAATACCAAATCCATAGATATCTCGACTAAATGGATACGCTTGCGGTCATCGAACAACCGCGAGACTTCTTCCATGACGCGCTATCGGACACTTATCGCTCTCAGCCTTGGGCTGTTGGCCACGACGACGTTTGCCACCACAAGCCGCGCCGCGGACGAACCGGTCAAGGGTGGAACGCTGGTCTATCTCGAGCAGCAGAGCCATACCAACCTCTATCCGCCGGCTGGCGGCTTTTATCCGAACGGTGGCATTCTCAACCAGATCACCGACAAGCTGACCTACCAGAACCCCAGGACGCTCGAAATCGAGCCATGGCTGGCAGAGTCATGGAGCGTCAATGACACCGCGACCGAATACACGTTCAAGCTTCGTCCCGGCATCACTTTCTCCGACGGGACGCCCCTCGATGCGGCGGCGGTCGCAAAGAATTTCGACACGTTCGGTCTTGGCAACAAAGCGCTGAAACAACCCGTCTCGGAAGTGGTCAACAACTACGAGCGCAGCGAAGTGGTGGATCCGCTGACGGTCAAGTTTTACTTCAAGAAGCCGTCGCCCGGCTTCCTGCAGGGAACGTCAGTCATCGGCTCGGGTATCGTCTCGCTCTCGACGCTGGCGCTCCCCTTCGAGCAACTCGGCGATGCGACCAAGATCATCGGCTCCGGCCCGTTCGTGGTGGAGGCGGAAACGATCGGCAAGTCGCTCGATCTCAAGGCCCGCGACGACTACAATTGGGGACCGGCGAAACTTGCTCATCAGGGTCGCGCCTATCTCGACGAGATCAACTACATCGTCACCCCGGAAGACAGCGTCCGTATCGGCGCGCTTTTGGCTGGCCAAGCGGATTTCATCCGCCAGATCCAGGCCTATGACGAGGCACAGGTGGAAGCACAGAGCTTCACCATCTATGCGCCAGGCACGCGCGGCGTGAACAATTCGATCGTCTTCCGCGCCGACAACCCGCTCGTCTCAGATATCAACGTGCGCAAGGCGCTGTCGCTGGCCGTCAATCGCGACGAGATCATCTCGACGCTCTTCTCCAAGAACTATCCGAAGGCGACCTCCATCCTCGCCTCCTCCGCGATCGGTTACGTCGCCCAGACTGACAAGCTAGCCTACGATCCGAAAAAGGCCGAAGCGCTGCTCGACGAAGCCGGTTTCAAGCGCGGCGCCGATGGCATTCGCGAGAAGGATGCCCAGAAGCTGGTGCTGACGGCTTACGAGTCGCTGCCGCAGCCGCAAAGCCGCGCCGTGCTGCAGCTCATTGCACAACAGTGGTCGAAGCTTGGCGTCACGTTTAACGTGCTGGCGGGCGATGCCGGCAGCAAGATTGTCGATGAACTCGATCCGCTGAAGACACCGGTTGCCGTCGCTATGGTCGGCCGCGCGGACCCGGACGTGGTCAAGAGCCAGTATTACCCGACCAACCGCAATCTGCTGCTGCAGAAGGGCGGCGTCAGCGACAAGGTCAAGACGTTCTCGGACGATAAGCTGAACGCTATCTTGAACGAGATCGCATCGCAGCCGGACCGCGAAAAGCGGCTGAAGGCGGTGGCCGACGCTCAGGCTTACGTTCTAGACCAGGCCTATGCCATTCCGATCTTCGAGGAGCCACAGGCTTTTGCCGGTGCTCCTTACGTCAAGGGCGTCGCCTTCGAAGCGGTTGGCCGCCCGTCCTTCTATAGCCTCTGGCTCGACAAGTAACAGAACTCCCAAGCCGAAAGGGCGGCGGCTGATGACCGCCGCCTACCCCTTTCCGGAGATATGACATGAAACGCTATGTCGTCGGACGCATCGGCCAAGCGCTGCTCGTCCTCTGGGCCGCCTTCACGCTGTCCTTCATCCTGTTGCAAGCGATGCCTGGCGATGCGGTGTTGATCAAGTTCCTCAACCCGGAATTCGGCCTGAGCGCCGATCAGGTGGCCGAGATCCGCGAATCATACGCGGTCGATTCCAATATCGTCGTCCAGTACGGACAGACGCTTGCCAACTTCCTGCACGGCGATTTCGGCTATTCGCTGCAGGCAGGCGTACCCGTTTCGGCCCAGCTTGCCACCAATCTGCCGCCGACCCTTAGGCTTGCAGGGCTCGGCTTCGCGGCTGCGGTGACGCTTGCGGTGCTGATCGCCTTCCTGTCGTCGATGGCGCCGTTTGCCTGGCTGCGCAATGCCATCCAGTCGCTGCCGTCCCTCTTCATCTCGGTGCCAGTCTTCTGGCTGGCAATCATGTTGATCCAGATCTTCTCGTTCCGGTTTCGATTGGTGTCCGTCATCAATCCTGGCCCTTGGGAAAGTCTGATCTTGCCGGTCGCCACGCTCGCCGTGCCGATCGCCGCGCCGCTTGCGCAGATCCTGATTCGCAACATCGACGAGATCCGTACCCGTCCCTTCGTGGCGGTCGCACGCGCCAAGGGCGCCAGCGAGACGCGCCTCCTTTGGCGCCATGTCGCCCGTAACGCCATCTTGCCAACGCTGACCATCGCCGGCGTTCTGTTCGGCGAACTGATCGCAGGCGCCGTCGTCACCGAGACCGTCTTCGGCCTCAGCGGCATCGGCGGCCTGACCGAAAAGGCCGTTGGCAATCAGGACCTCTCGGTCCTGCAGGCAATCGTCGTCATTTCGGCTGCGGCTTTCGTCACCATCAACCTGGCGGTGGACCTTGCCTATCCCTTGCTCGATCCCCGTCTCAGAGACAGAAGCGGTGCAGCAGCATGACCAGCATCGACACATTTACCCAGCTCAACGCCGTCACGCCTGAAGACAGGGCGGGCAGACGTCGCGGCTTCGGCGCCGCCTTGCGCCATTTCCCGTTCGGTCTTGCGCTGGCATGGCTGGTTCTCGCGACGGTACTTGCCTGGGCCGTAGTCCCTTGGCTCTTCAGCACTTACGATCCGTTGCAAGGCACGCCGGGCGGACAGCTAAAGGCGCCGTCCGCAGCGCACTTGCTCGGGACGGACTCGCTCGGCCGCGATCTCTTCGCCCGTATCGTCCACGGGGCCGTACATTCACTCTCGGGCGCAGTTGCAGCGGTTGGTGTCGGACTCGTGGTGGGAAGTGCGATCGGGCTGATCGCCGGTTCGGTACGAGGACGTGTCGATGAGGTGCTCATGCGCCTGGTCGATGTGCTTCTTTCAATCCCGACACTCCTGCTGTCGCTCAGCATCATTATCCTGCTCGGCTTCGGCACGATCAATGCTGCGATTGCCGTCGGCGCCACGGCGATTGCCGGCTTTGCTCGTCTGATGCGGTCAGAGGTGGTGCGTGTACGCAATGCCGAGTTCGTCGAAGCCGCCTTCGGCAGTGGCGGAACGTTCGCCAAGGTGCTCTGGCGCCATATCCTGCCCAATTCGCTGACCTCCGTCGTCGCCTATACGGCCGTGCAGTTCGGCTGGGCGATCCTGCAGATCTCGACGCTCGGCTTCCTCGGATATGGTGCTCCGCCTCCGACGCCGGAATGGGGTCTTCTGATCGCTGAGGGCCGCAACTATCTCGCCACTGCCTGGTGGCTGACGGCAGCGCCCGGCCTTGTCGTGGTCGCGGTCGTGCTTTCGGCAAACCGGATCAGCCAGTCGATAGGGAGGAACGCCCGATGAGCACATCCACAAATGCCGTTCTCGACGTTCGCGATCTGCACGTCTCCTACAGCCAGGGCGACGGCCGCTCGTCAGTGGTGCATGGCGTATCCTTTACCGTCCAGCCGGGCGAGGTCGTGGCCCTCGTCGGCGAAAGCGGATCCGGCAAGACGTCGACGGCACAGGCCGTGATCGGCCTTCTTGCCGAGAACGGCCGCATCGACAGCGGCGCGATCCTTCTCAATGGCGAAAACATCAGCCGGTGGAGTGCCAGACGCCTGCGCGGCATTCGCGGCGCCGTGGTCAGCCTTGTGCCCCAGGATCCCGGAAGCTCGCTCAATCCGGTGCTCACCATTGGCACCCAGGTGCGGGAAATTTTGGAAATTCACGGCCGGCTCGACCGGCGCGAAGCCGATCGCAAGGTCATCGAACTTCTCAACAATGTTGGCCTGTCCCAGCCGGAACTGCGCGTGCGCCAATATCCGCACGAACTTTCGGGCGGCATGAAACAGCGCGTACTGATCGCCATCGCCATTGCGCTCAGGCCAGCGCTGATCATCGCTGACGAGCCGACTTCGGCACTCGATGTCACGGTGCAGCGGCGGATCCTCGACTTGATCGACGACCTGCGCCGGGAATACGGAACCGCCGTGCTGCTGGTGACGCACGATCTCGGTGTTGCCGCTGACCGTTCCGACAAGATCATCGTGCTGCAGGGCGGCCGCATCCAGGAGCAGGGTCGAACGGCCGACGTGCGGGCATCTCCGCAAAGCGCCTATACCCGCAAGCTTCTGTCGGACGCACCGTCACTTGCGGCGGCCAGGCCACGACCTCCGGTGGAAATCGGCCGGCCAGCCGCTCTCACCATCACCAATCTCGTACAGGACTTTCCGCTACCCACGGGCAAGACCTTTCGCGCCGTCGATGGCATCTCCTTCACCGTCGCACGCGGTACTACGCATGCGGTGGTAGGGGAATCCGGTTCCGGCAAAACGACGACGATCCGCTCGATCGCCGGCTTCCAGAGACCCACCAGTGGCGAAATCCGGATCGGCGATTTCGATGTCGGCAGCCTCAAGTCCGAAGCGCTTCGGCAGTTCCGCCGCAAGGTGCAGCTCGTCTACCAGAACCCCTGGGCCTCTCTCGATCCGCGCCAGACCGTCCAGTCAATCGTGGAGGAGCCGCTTCTCAACTTCGAAGCGCTCACCCGCGATCAGCGGGCGGAGCGTGTGCGTGCCATCATCGAGCGGGTCGGGTTGCCCGCAGCTGTCCTGTCACGCCTGCCGCATGCGCTATCGGGTGGTCAGCGCCAACGCGTTGCGATCGCCCGCGCACTGGTGCTGGAGCCGGAAGTGGTGGTGCTTGACGAAGCAGTGTCCGCGCTCGACGTCACCGTTCAGGCGCAGATCCTGACGCTTCTCGCCGAATTGCAGCGTGATCTCGGCCTCACCTACGTGTTCGTATCGCATGATCTCGCCGTTGTTCGGCAAATCGCCGATACGGTTTCCGTTCTCCACAACGGCCGGCAGGTCGATTACGGCACGGTGGAGGACGTCTTCTCCTCGGCAGCAACCGCCTATACCCGCGAACTGATCGAAGCCATTCCCGGCACAAAATTCCCCCGTGCCGAAACTCCCCGGCAGCTATTAGCAGCAGGACCTCTGTCATGACCAACGCCGCCCCGAAACGTCTGGGTTTCTTCACCCGTCTCCTTGATGATGCGCCCGCCGGCGAGCGTTATCGCCTCGCGTCGGAGCAAATCATCCATGCCGAAGAAAACGGCTTCGACAGCGCCTGGATCGCCCAGCACCATTTTCACGCGGACGAGGGCGGACTTCCATCTCCGGCGGTGTTCCTCGCGCACGTCGCTGCCCGGACGTCGAAAATCCGTCTTGGCACCGGGGTCATCACGCTGCCTATGGAAAACGCGCTGCGCGTAGCCGAAGACACGGCGGTGCTCGATCTCCTATCCGCAGGCCGGCTTGAGGTCGGCTTCGGCACCGGCGGCACCAGGGAATCCTTCGAGGCTTTCGGCATCGAAGCGGACCGCCGTGGCGAGGTTTACGCGGAGAACCTGACAGTCGTGCGTGACGCCTGGGCCGGAAAGGCGCTGCATGGCGGAAATCACCTTTATCCTGACGCTCCGAGCCTTCTCGACCGGGTCTGGCTTGCGACCTTTTCGGCGAACGGGGCGCGCCTCGCTGGCCTCGGTGGCAACGGCCTGCTGCTTTCCAGAACTCAACCGCGCCCGTCGGGCACGCCGGATGCGACACTGGACGAGATCCAAAACCCGATCATAGATGCCTATCTTTCCGCTTTGCCGACAGGCCGGGAGCCACGCATTCTGGGTTCGCGCAGCCTGTTCGTTGCTGATGACCGCAAGCGGGCCCTTGAGTTCGCCGAAATCGGCCTGCGCCGCGTTGCCGACCGGTTCGCCGCGGCTGGACACCGCATCCCTGGCAATCGCTTGGAAGATCTGATCAAGGCGCTCGACAGCCATGTCGGCACGCCGGACGACGTGATCGCGTCACTGCGGCAGGACAGCACCCTGGCGCGGGTCACGGATGTCGCCTTTCAGGTTCATTCCATCGATCCACCACATGGCGAAATCCTTCGGTCGATCGAGTTGATCGCTTCAGAAGTCGCCCCTGCCCTCGGCTGGGGGCTCTCTTTGGATCCACGGCTTGTTGCCGCCCAGTAAACGCCAGTTAACGAAGGACATACCATGACCGCGACAATCGACGTCATCGACCATCTCGTCGGGATCGTCCCCGGCTCCGCCGGCGACACGCTGCGCACCAGACGCCCGATCACCAAGGAACATGCGCAGAAAAGCTGGGACGCACTTTTTGAGCCTTCGGATGCCAGCCAGGCATCGCACGCGGAACGTTTCGCGGTTGCTGCTTTCGTTGCGGCACTTCATGGCGCGCCGCAGATTGCTGCTTTCTATGGCGAGAAGTTCGCAACGACTGAAAACGACCCCGTGCGTCTTTCCGCGGTCAAAGCACTGGCAGAGCTTCATGCCACGCAGGGTCCATACGGCCACTATGCCGAAGGCCCCCTGACCGAAGAAAATACCGATGGCCCGATCCTGACTATCGGACAGGCGGACCGGAATCTGCTCGGTGAACGGCTTTCAGCAGCCCTTGAGCACGCGCACCTGCTGACCTTCCATCCGAGGGATGCCAGCCCCGCCTCACTGCAGAAACTCATCTCCGCCGGCTGGAGCACGACCGGCATCGTGACGTTGTCGCAGCTCGTTTCTTTTCTCGCTTTCCAGATCCGCGTCGTCGCCGGTCTCAAGGTCCTGGCCGCGGCCTAACGGAGAATTTCCCATGTCAGATACCGTCATCGAGCCTACGATCGAAAACCCGCCGGTCGCCTTCACCCAGGACAAGATCGGCTGGACCGGCTGGCTTCAGCCGCTGACCGAACCGGAATTGACCGATCGGCACTACGAAGCGCTGGTCGACAAGGCACGTGCGAAGAACCCTTATTTCGCACTGCTGGTTCGCGATCCCGATATTCTCGAAGCCCGTACCAAGACCGACAACGACATTTTCTACAACATTGAGGATGGTCTGCCGCGCGCCGAACGCGAACTCGCGGCAACGGCTGCTTCGCGGCTTAACGGCTGCATTCTTTGTGCTTCGGTCCATTCACGTTTTGCCTCGCAATATTCCAAGCGGGATGTCGATGTGCAGAAGCTGTTGGATGACGGCGTGGACGCGGACCTCGGCGAACGCTGGAATGCAATCGTTGCGGCTTCGGTTGCCTTGAGTGCCACGCCGCCGGCGTTCACCGCCGAACACGCGCAGCGTCTTCGCAAGGCAGGTCTGTCCACCGAAGAAATTTCTGACGTCGTGCACGGCGCCGCCTTCTTCAACTGGGCCAACCGCCTGATGCTGTCCATCGGTGAACCCACCCCGGCAGCGTGACAGAGTTGGACCGCTCTCCATGACCCACCCCGTTCTCGGCGTGGACCACGCCTATCTTCTGGTCCACGACCTCGATGTCAGCGCCGAGCACTATCGGAGGCTCGGATTCACGCTCTCGCCGCGCGGCCTCCACAGCCCGCAGATGGGAACCGGCAACTACACGATCGTCTTTGAGAACGATTATCTGGAACTGCTGGGCGTCGTCAGCGAAACCACGTTGAACACACAGCAACGCGAAGCGCTGGCCAGATACGGAGAGGGTGTGCAGGCGATCGCAAACCGCACCGACCGTGCGGATGCCGCCAAGCCGGCGCTTGATGCTCTCGGTATCGGGACCGGCGACGTCGCGGCCTTTTCTCGTCCGCTACCGCTGCCCGGTGGCGGCGAAGGCACGGCCAGTTTCCGAACGTTGAGCTTCGAGCCCTGGGAAGTGCCGCTTGGCCACTTTTTCCTGTGCCAGCACGAAACCCCGCACATGGTGTGGCGGCCGGAACTGCAGCGGCATGACAGTGGCGCGGTCGCGCTTGGCGCGATAGTCGGCATCAGCGACAGGCCACGCGAGACCGCCGAAACCTATGCCCGGTTTTATGCGGCCGGGGAGGTCAGCGAGGCTGAAAGCGGTTATCGCGTAACGACCGGCAAGAACTCGGCATCGCTTGTGTTTCTGGACAAGACGGCCGCGGAAGACATGTTCCCGCACACCGACATCGCAGGCACGCCCGCCAACGGCTTTACCGCGCTGCGTATCCGGGTCCGGGATATCAAGCACACCCGAGACGTATTGCTCGAGCACGGCGTCGCTTTCGTGGCGACATCGCGCGGTGGACTTATCGTGAAGCCACAAGACGCGAGCGGCGCGATCATCGAATTTGCAGAACACTGAGGGAGACCGCCTGGACGGTGAAAGGGCGCGCTACAGACCGGCGCATTCACCGCCGCCGGAAGAGAGCGCGTGACATCCATACCCAAACGCAAACACCCCCGTCACGAAGCGTGGTTTAGCGAACTGTCGCTCGGCAATTCGAGCCGGAGCGGACTTGGCGGGCGCGAGGGCGACGAGCAATCCGGAGCCGTCCTGGAACGCGCATGGGATGCCGGTATCCGCTATTTCGATACGGCCCCCTATTACGGCAGCGGATTGTGCGAACGCCGCCTCGGACATGGCCTTGTCTGGCAACCGCGGCAGGACTACCTGCTGTCGACGAAGGTCGGGATAGACCTCGACCCGTTCTCACGCCGGCCAGCTGTGACCCGGCATTATTCACACCACGCGGGCTTTGCGCCGATCTGCGATTACAGCGAAAAGGGTATTGCTGCGTCATTCGAAAAATCGCTGCACCGCATAGGTATTCCATCTGCGGATATCGCCTACATGCACGGGCTTTCGATTTGCGGCGGTGGAATCGAGGCGGCGCTCGATACCGGCATGCCGGCTCTGATTGACCTGCGCGAAAGCGGCCGGGTCAGCATGATCGGCGTGGGAGCCAATACGCCGGCAATCGCCATGGCATTCCTGGAACGCTACGACATCGATCTTCTTCTCTTTGCCGGGGGCTTTTCACTGCCGGACCACACCGGTGCCAAGGATGTCATCTCCCTGTGCGCTGAGCGCGGTATCGGGGTCATTGCGGCCTCGCCTTTCGGCAGCGGACGCTACTTCTTGCCCGAAAACCAACCGTTTCGGCAAACACTCCAGCGGCATTGCCTCGAATTCGGAGTGTCCGAAGATGCCGCGGTCCTGCAGTTCGGGCTTCGCTACTCCTCCGTTTTGTCCGTTCTCTGGTCGACAAAAACGCCTGCCAATGTGTGGCCGACGGTAGCGGCGATGCGGGAGGCGATTCCAACCGAGTTCTGGTTAGCACTTGCACACCATGGCATCGTGAAGTTTTGATGCCGTCAATCCTATTCGGCGCGGCACGTGCCAGCATGCCAGCGCCCTGATAAAAGGGCTGCTGAATTGCCGACGAACCTTCCGCTGCACCCAGCGACCGCACAGACCAAACGCCGTCAGGCGCGACGGCCAAGCACCAATGCCGGGGATCGGACGTTACCTCCTGCCACTTATTGACTCACCGACGGTTGAACAATACCCTGCGAACTCGGTCGTTGGGCTTGTCCTCACATGACGGATCAATCTCTTCAGCGGCGACTTGCCGCCATCGTGGTTGCGGATGTGGTGGGATATTCCCGCCTGATGGAGGCTGATGAAGTCGCAACGCTGGCGAACCTCAGGGAACTGCGTTCTGGCGTTATCGAGCCGGCCGTGATGCGCCACAGCGGTCGCATCTTCAAGGTCGTCGGCGACGGATTCCTGATCGAATTCGGTAGCGCTGTGGAGGCAGTCGCCGCAGCGTTGGAAATACAACGGGCCGCCACTGATGCTGAGGCTCCCGGAGACCGGCACCTGCTTTTGCGCGTGGGCGTAAATCTGGGAGATGTCATTGACGACGGTTCAGACGTGCTCGGCGACGGCGTCAACGTCGCGGCGCGCCTCGAGACGCAGGCCGCACCGGGAGGAATCTGCATTTCGGCCAATGTCCACGGCGAGATCGTCGGCAAGATCGACGACCGGTTCTTCGATGCAGGCGAACGCTACCTGAAGAACCTCACTCGCCCGGTCCACGTCTGGCATTGGCCGGATGCGCTGCAGAGCATATTGCCGCTGCCCGAATGCCCCTCGATCGCCGTATTGCCGTTCACGAATATGAGCGGGGACGAGGCGGATGTGCCTTTCGTCGACGGCCTGACCGAAGACCTGATCACCGACCTTTCCCGCACGCCGGGGCTATTCGTCATCGCGCGCAATTCCGTCTACGGCTACAAGGGCAAGCCGGTCGACGTACGGCTGGTCGCCCAGGAACTCGGCGTCCGCTACGTCCTTGAGGGGAGCGCCAGACGCGCAATGGGGCGTGTCCGCATCAATGCCCAATTGTTCGACACGCTTGGCGGCCAGCATTTGTGGGCGGACCGGTTTGACAGGACGGTGGACGATGTTTTCGCGCTACAGGATGACGTTAACGCCAAGATTGTTGAAGCCCTCGTTGGTCGGCTGACCATCCCGGCACAACGCAATCGGCCGAAGAATTTTGAGGCGTACGATCTCTGTGTCCGCGCCCGCCTGCTGACGGAAGAGTCCCCGCAAACCGAGCGCGAGGCGTATATGCTGCTCCAGCGCGCGGTCAAGCTTGAGCCATCATATGCCGAGGCGCTCGGCCTGCTCGCCTATAACCGTTGGCTTGCCTGGACACATTTCGGCGAGCCCGAAGATCCGAACCGGCGGATGGCCGCGAGCTTCGCGCAGAAAGCGGTCGACCTGGACCCCAACGATGCCGGCTGCCATTACGTCTTGGGTACAATACTGGCTTATGAGAGGGAGTGGGAGGAATCGCAGACCGCCTTCGCCAAGGCGCTGGAGTTGGACCCCAACCATGCAGACACCTGGGCGGCCATGTCGGACATATCAGTACTGGACGGCAGAATTGCCGACGGACTGGCGCAAATCGAAAAAGCTCTGCGGCTCAATCCCCATCCAACCTGCTGGTATCTTTGTCACCTCGGGCAGGCGCAATACGCCGCGCGTGACTATGAGGCGGCAAAAGCCACACTCCGCAGGGAAGACACCTATCGTACCAACTCACGCAAATTCCTGGCTGCAACGCTTGCGCAGTTGGGCCAACGCGAGGAGGCGCGCCGAGAAGCAGAATTGTTCCTGATCGCCCACCCCCATTTCACGATCGGCCATTGGCTCGGCTCTCAGCCGCTGCGCGATGCATCTGTACGAGGCCACTTTGTCGATGGCTTCCGCAAGGCTGGCTTGCCGGAGATGTGACAGCGGGCGGGGACAATCGCGACGTGTTCAATTGATATGTGCTGCGCAAGAACGGGGCCGATGGATCGGTATCCGCCCTTATAGTTGGAACATCGAACTCGACCTCGATGATGCTGGAGCGCTTCTGGGACGGACCCATTGGTTCAAACGTGAGCACCGTTGATTGGCAGGCGATTGCCTTGGAGAAATTTCCAGATGACTTCGTGATTGCCAGCAGGTGAAAGGATTTCGCGATAAGAGGCGATGCCAAGGAAACAAACTGCTGATCTGGCTACCGAAGCCCCGCCGGCGCGAGCTATGACTAACGGAAGCGCGATGACTGCCGTCTCGTCAATCGTGCAGGAGCATGTCCCTCATCGACTCGCCTTGTGTATCGTTCGGCGAAGCGTCCGAGGCACATTCCACTGGAGCCGCCACAGCTAGCTCGACCGGCCCGGTCGAAGCCGTCCGAAGGCCGTGGTCGGGAAGGTGCCGCGCCGCAAACACAGCCAGCACGAGAAGCAGTAGTCTGAAGATGAAGGCTCGCAGGATCTTCTCGGTCGCGTCCATGGTTTTCCTGGCTCTGTTAATGATACGCACATGATCTCCAGCAGGCGACACGGCACAATGAGGAAGATACAAGGGAAGCCTTCGGCAAATCCGAAGGGTCGTGGTCGGGAGGAAATATGCGCTTTGACATGACGGATCTCCGCCTGTTTCTCCATGTCGTGGAGGCGGAGAGCATCACGCAAGGATCCGAACGCGCGGGCATGGCCTTGGCGTCTGCGAGCGCGCGCATCCGTGGAATGGAGGAGATGAGCGGCGTGCCGCTGCTAGACCGCGGCGCGCGTGGGGTGCGGCCGACGCAGGCAGGTGACGCCCTCGCCCACCATGCCCGCATCGTGCTCGGACAGATGGAGCAGATGCGCGGCGACCTGCAGCTGTACGCGAAGGGACTGCGAGGTCAGATCCGCCTGCTATCCGGGCGCGCCGCGATGGCCCACCTGCCGGAAGCCCTTCGGCGCTTTCTGATCGACCACCCAACCATAGATGTTGATTTGGAGGAGCGGCAAAGCCCCGATGTCGTTGCCGCCGTCGCGGGAGCTCTGGCCGATCTTGGCATCGCTGCGGACACGACGGACACTGGCTCGCTTGAGACCCGGCCATTCAAGACCGACAGGCTCGTTGTGATCGCCGCTTTGGAGCATCCACTGGCGGGAAAGGGATCGGTCGCGTTCCGCGACGTCCTCAATGAACCTTTCGTCGGTCTACCTTCTGATAGCGCGTTGCAAGGCCACCTCGCGACCCATGCAGCGCGCGAAGGCCGGCAGTTCAAGCTTCGCATTCGCCTCGATAGCTTCGAGGACATCTGCACGATGGTGGCGAGCGGGGTGGGGCTGGCGATCGTTCCTGACATCTACGCGAGCCGCTATCATGAAGCACTTTCGTTTGCTGTCGTTCCGCTGTCGGACACCTGGGCACTGCGGCACCTTCTCATCTGCTCGCGCAATTTCGCCGCCCTACCCGTGCATGCAAGACGGCTGGTAGAGTACCTGTCAGCTGGCAATTGAGCGGCACCGAGCTCCCGACCAGCGGGTTTCCAAGAGCGCCCCTCTAAAACACGCCAACGAAGCTCTTTACATCGTGATCGATTGATCGGAATCGCATTGGCTAAAATATCCAAAAAAGAGTGACAAAGCGAAACTGTCGCTTATTGTTTCGGCAAATCAATCCGGAACAATCATTATGTCACGTCCTCCGCTTCCCCCCTTCAACGAACAGAGCGCCATCGAAAAGGTACGACTTGCTGAAGATGGTTGGAACAGCCGGGATCCTGCCAAAGTCGCACTCGCCTACACGGAGGATACGCGCTGGCGTAACCGCGCCGAGTTCGTTACCAATCGCGCGGAAGCCGAAGCCTTCCTCACCCGCAAGTGGAACAGGGAAATCGACTACCGGCTGATCAAGGAACTCTGGGCATTCACTGGAAACCGGATCGCGGTGCGTTATGCCTACGAATATCATGACGACAGTGGACAGTGGTTCCGTGCCTATGGCAACGAGAATTGGGAGTTCGCCGAAGACGGCTTGATGCGGGCGCGTCATGCCAGCATCAATGAACATCCGATCACTGAAGCCGACCGTAAGTTCCGCTGGCCGCTTGGCCGCCGTCCGGATGACCATCCCGGTCTCAGCCACTTTGGCTTTTAGCAGAAGCACCGGTTGAATGCCTTGCCGACGCCTTTCCAACCATGAAGGCGAGCACGTTTTTCCGCCTATCCGCAGGGCTGCAAACTTGATGAAAGTGGCATTCATCCGGTCCGCTCAGATATCTGCCGTGGTTGCTTGCGCCGCACCGCCAGTCGTGCGCTAGCCACGGCCGACTGTTCAACTTTTTACCCTTATTTATCCCAGGCTCGAAGACTGCTGGTGCTAGTCCTTTCTCCAGAGGCGCTGATGTTCGATCAGCACCCATTTGGAAAAGGAAGCATCATGAAAAAGCACCTTCTCGCCACTGTCGCACTTCTTATGGCTATCTCACCCGTAGCGGCAGAAGCCCGCTGCGTGCCGAACAACGCGGTCATCGCCGCGAAGGCTGTTCCCGTCATTCAGTACAAAAACACAATGATTGACGGTGTGAAGGTCTTCTACCGTGAAGCCGGCCCCAAGGACGCACCGGTCCTGCTCCTTTTGCACGGCTTCCCGACCTCGTCACATATGTTCCGCAACCTCATTCCACTACTCGCGGACCGCTACCGCGTGATCGCGCCCGACTATCCCGGATATGGCCAGAGTGACGCACCTGATCACACCAAGTTCTCCTACACATTCGCGAACCTGACCGATATCGTCGACAAGCTTGCCGAAAAGGTGGGAGCCGATCGCTACAGCATGTATGTCATGGATTACGGCGCACCGATCGGCTACCGGCTGGCGCTGAAACACCCAGACAGGGTCGAAACGCTGATCGTGCAGAACGGCAATGCGTACACCGAAGGCCTCGCCGCATTCTGGGACCCGATCAAAGCCTATTGGGCCGAGAAAACGCCGGAACGTCGGGAAGCGCTCGCCGGGTTGGTCACGCTCGAAACGACGAAGTTCCAGTACACCGATGGCATGGGTGATGCCGCACATATCAGCCCCGACAACTGGGTGGTCGATCAGGCGCTCCTCGATCGCCCTGGCAACAAGGATATCCAGCTCGACCTCTTGGGCGACTACGGCAGCAATGTACCGCTTTACCCGCAGTTCCAGGCCTTCTTCCGTGATCGCCAGCCGCCAACACTGATCGTGTGGGGTAAGAACGACAAGATCTTCCCAGAGTCCGGCGCCCACCCTTATCTCCGCGATCTCCCGAACGCCGAGATGCACATTCTCGACAGTGGCCACTTCGCCCTTGAGGACAAGCTCGACGTGATGGCGCCGCTCATCCGCGACTTCCTTGACCGCAAGGTCTGCAACTAAGCCATTCCGCGGGGCCAACGGCCCCGCAGCCACCCATTTCAAAGGAAATAATCATGACCAATCCCGGTTCGGGCACCCAGGCAACTGGGGCGTCATCCCTCTCGATCGTCCTTGTGCACGGTGCCTTTGTCAACGGCTCCGGATGGCAGCAGGTCCATGACGAACTTGTTGGCCGTGGGTTCGAAGTGCTTGTCGCCCAACACCCGACGACTTCGCTTGTGGACGACGTTGCCGCCATCGAGCGCCTAATTGCCGCTGCTCGCCACCCAGTGCTGCTGGTGGGCCACAGCTACGGTGGAGCCGTTATCACGGAGGCTGGCGCCAACCCCAAGGTGCAGTCGCTGGCCTATGTTGCGGCTTTCGTGCCGGATGTCGGCGAGTCTGTCGCGGCGCTGAACGACGCGCCGGAAGAGCCCGGCGAGACGAAGGCGCCGTTGCTGCCACCGCAGGATGGTTACCTCCTTGTCGATCCGGCCCGGTTTCCTGACGCGTTTGCCGCCGATATCGACAACGCGACGACGCGGTTCATGGCGGCGGCACAGCTGCCATGGGGCCTTGCGGCAGTCACAACGCCCCTCAAGCACGCATCATGGAAGACCAAGCCCAGCTTCTATCTCGTCGCCTCCGCCGACAAGATGGTGCCTCCAAGCGCGCAGCGCCGGATGGCTGTGCGTGCCGGGGCAGCGATTACCGAAATCGAGAGCAGCCACGCCGTGATGATGTCGCACCCGAAGCAAGTCGCAGCATTCATCGCCGCCGCGTCAGCCACAACCCCAACTCAGGGAGACGGACAATGACCCAGCCCGTCACCTACCACCGGACCACCAATGTGGACGGCATGAAAATCTTCTACCGCGAGGCGGGAGAGATAGACGCACCTGTCGTCGTGTTACTGCACGGCTTTCCGAGTTCTTCGCATATGTACCGCAACCTTATTCCGGCGCTGGCCGATCGCTATCACGTGATCGCTCCAGATCTTCCGGGGTTCGGTCTTTCGGACATGCCTTCATCGAGCGACTTCGAATACGGCTTTGCCGCTTTCTCTAACGTCGTCACCAACCTTCTCGATCAGCTGGGCATTGAGCGTTATTCCCTCTACGTCATGGATTACGGTGCTCCGACCGGGTTTCGTGTTGCACTCGCGCATCCGGATCGAGTGACCGCGCTGATCGTCCAGAACGGCAATGCCTATGAGGATGGGATGGGGGATTTCTGGGCTCCCACGCGGGCCTACTGGAACGACAACGGCCCCGTAAACCGCGACGCGATGCGGCCTTTTCTCTCGCTTGACGGTACGCGCTTCCAATATCTCGCCGGCACCCGGGACGAGGCGCGGATCGACCCGGCGGCGTGGCTCTACGATCAACTCTTCCTCGATCGTCCGGGCAACGTCGAAATCCAGCTGGACATCATCTACGACTACCGGACCAACATCGCGCTCTACCCCGCATTTCACGCTTATCTGCGGGAGTATCGGCCGCCTGCTCTGATCCTATGGGGCGAGAATGATCCCATCTTCCTGGCCGACGGTGCACGCGCCTTCCTCCGTGACCTTCCCGACGCCGAGCTTCACCTCTTCGACACCGGACATTTCGCCCTTGAGGACAAGGCGGACGAGATGATCCCCGTAATGCGCGACTTCCTAGCCCGCCACCTGACCAAGTAACTCAACCTCGAAGAAGGATGACGACCATGTACAATAGTAAATCCAAGCCAAGTGTGCTTCCGACAGGTGGTGGCGGCGCCCTTATCGATCCGTCTGACGCCCTGATCCTACTTCTGGATCACCAGTCGGGACTGTTCCAGACAGTCAAGGACATTTCGGTTTCCGATCTCCGGCGGAATGTGGAGGTGATCGCCAAGCTCGCCACACTCCTCAACATCCCGGTCATAACGACAGCCTCCGAGCCTGCCGGCACCAACGGTCCGCTGATGCCCGAGATCCACGAACTCGCTCCGCACGCCGTCTACGTGCCGCGCAAGGGTGAAGTGAACGCATGGGACAATGACGATTTCGTCGCCCGGGTTCGCTCGACCGGCCGTAACACTCTTATCATGGCGGGCGTTTGGACGAGTGTCTGCGTGATGTTTCCAGCACTGGACGCCCGCGCCGCCGGTTACGACGTCTATGCGGTCCTCGATGCGTCGGGGGATCCGAGCGAAATGGCCTCGCGCATTTCACTTGCCCGTTTCGTGCAAGGCGGCGTCAAGCCGACATCGACCAACGCATTGCTCTCGGAACTCCACCGCACTTGGGCGCGACCCGAGGCTGCCGAACTCGGCAGGCTGTACGGACTGGTCGCGCCCAACTATGCGGCCGTGGCAGAAAGCTATACGCGCGCCCAGCAGACCGCGAGAGAGGCAATCTAGCCTCACCCGGATCCGTCGCCCGGCGAACCACCACAGCTTTAGGAAGATAAGATATGACTTATGGTTTCATGGATATCGCGATCACTCCTGCAGTTCGCAGGGCGCAAGCAGAGATGGGAGCGGATCGTCTTTGGTCCGACTTCAAGGGGCAGCGCGAATTCGACCGGTTCTCTGCCAGGGAAACAGCGTTCATCGCACAGCGCGACAGCTTCTACATGGCCTCGGTCTCGGAAACAGGCTGGCCTTATGTCCAGCATCGCGGCGGACCTCCGGGCTTTCTCAAGGTGCTCGACGATCGCACGTTTGCCTTCGTCGATTATCGCGGCAATCGCCAATATATCAGCACCGGCAATCTGGCAGAGAATGACCGGACATGCTTGTTCCTGATGGACTACCCCTCCCGTACGCGCCTGAAGATCTATGCCCGCGCCGAGAAGATCGAACTCGACACGGATCCAGCACTCACGGAGAGCATCACCGACCGTCGTTGTGGAGCCAGGGCTGAACGCATTTTCAAGCTGAAGCTTGAAGCGTTCGACTGGAACTGTCCGCAACATATCGTGCCGCGGTACACCGAAGCCGAATTTCTGGCGGCCTCGCAGCACCTTCTGGACAAGGTCGCGCAGCTCCAGCGCGAGAACGCGTCGCTGCGTGAACGTCTCGACGCACCACGAAAGGAGTGAGCGGCTTGAAACCCGTTGCCAGCAGTCTTTGACCTCAAGACCGATGTGGCAAGGTCAGTGAAAGTCCATCGCAGCCATCGCAAGCCGCGTCCGCTTGGTCGCTGCGCCCGCACCGATGGCAAGCGCGCTGTGCAAAGACCTCTGGAAATGGCGCATTGCTTGGCGTGGGCGGGCGTTCCCAGCTTCAATCATACCCGCAACGCGCCAAAGATCTGGATGCCACCAACGTTCCTCGCGTATCCCGATTTCGCCGAGCACGGCGCGCAGGCTATGCTCCGCGAGTTGGATCTCGCCTGCGGCAAGATAGGCCTCCGCCAGCAGGCTTCGGTAGAATGGAACGCGAGCACGCCAGCTTCCCCTGAGCAATCCGGCAATGCTGTCTTGCATCAAGGCAAAACCAGCTTTGTCACCTTGAGCCGACTTGATAGCGCCGGCGAAGAACGTCGCTGTCCCCTCGTAAATGCCAACACTTTCACGCCGACTGACGTCGGCCAGTTGCCGCTGGAGCCGCGTAGCTGTTTCCAGATCGCCTTCCACGAAAGCGATAGGAAGACCCGCCAATGAGATTGCATTGCCCAAGGAGATCATGTGATCAAGATCGGCGGCACGATCGATGGCACGACCGGCCAGATCGGCGGCGCGATCAGGGTCACCCTGTAACCAGGACAGAAACGCCTGGGACAGTCGAATGCCGACCGGCAAATCGACCTGGAACCGTGACAATCCATGCCCGTCTTCCAGATCGCCCCAATCATGCATCAGCGCCTCCAGATGGGCTGATGCCGAATTGAGCTCGCCTGCGTATATCTTGATATGCGCCAGCAGGCGCTTGCCATCAGGCGCTGTCGTCCAATCCAAACCCTTTGCTGCCGCAAAAGCGTTCATGTTGCGTAACGCCGTGCGTGGCCGGCCAGAATACGCGAGGAAAACAGCCTGTCCGCACACCGAGCGCACCTGAAACTCGGCATTGCCCGACCGGTTCGCATGGAAGATGCTTTCACGCCAAGCATCGTCGGTTTGGGGGTGCATGTGGCGTGCCAGCGTCATCGCCCAGGCCCGTGCGGTGGAAAGCTTCGCTCGCCCCAACGGCGCGAGCCCGACCAATGCCGCACTGTTTGAGCTTGCAAGATCAATAGCCTCCAGCATTTCCCTGAACGCCGAAAGCTCTTGCCACAACGGCAATGCAGCAACCACCAGTTCGATACCCAATGCGGCGTCGCCTGCCGGATCGAACGCCCAGGCGATAGCAGCACGGACATCATCAATATGTCTTCGATATTTCCCGAGCCATTCGCGAGACGTCTGCGATGACCATTCCCGTTCCGCGATCTGTAGCTTGTCTCTTGTCCGGACGGCGAACTGCCGTCGTACCTTCTCCCTGTAAAGTGAACTCAGCAAACGCCGCGCAGCATAGGCGCTGGTGCTCTCCGCCAGCCTGTAATGCATGGTCCCGCCGTCGTATTGCGCGGAAACCAGCGATTTTGCGACAAGCTGGGACAGGGCGTCGCGTCCCGCCATAGGTTCAAGATCGCCGGCGGAATACATGGCTTCAACGTCATCAGCGTTGAAACGGCCCGAAAATACCGACAGCAGACCGAGCAAGACAGCCTCGTGGTCAGGAAGAAGCCGATAGCTCCAGTCGAGCGTGGCCTCCAGCGATTGGTGACGCAAGGGTGCATCCCTTGCGCCTCGGTTCATCGTATCGAAGCCATCCTTGAAGAGGTTATCGAGCGCCGAGGGTGCAAGGACACTGGCCGTACCGGCGGCCAGTTCGATAGCAAGTGCCAATCCGTCCAGCCGTGTGCAGATCGAAACGACACTGCGAACATATTCGTCGGTGGGTTGATCATCCCTTGAGCCGTACGCCTTCGAAATGAAGAGCTGGATTGCCGGAAACTGCAGCGCTTCGCTGGCGGAGAGCGTTGTCGTCTCGTTTGGGTAGGCCAACCCGGAAAGGAAATGGATTTTCTCGAGCCGAGTCCGTAAGGGTTCGCGGCTGGTCGCGACAATGCGGGCGGCAGGAACTTCCGATGATATCCGTTCGACCACCGTCGCTGCCATCGCAATGACGTGCTCACAATTGTCGATAACCAGAAGCAGCTTGTTGCTACGAAGGACGTCGATCACGCCAGCGATCGGATCGTCAAATCCGAGGGAGACGCCGAGAGCGGATGCGATCGCTGGCACCACAAATCGTGGATCGCTGAGCGTTGAAAGATCCGCAAAGGCAATCGCTTCGCCTGCCACGCAGGATTGCTGAGCGACGGTAACCGCAATTGACGTCTTTCCGGCTCCGCCTGGCCCGACGATGGTGACGTAACCGGGTTGATCAAGCTTCTCCGAGATCTGTCGGATCGCATCATCGCGACCGAGGAGCTGCCGAACGTTGGGAGGAGCGATATGGTGGCTTGTGCTCGAAACGACTTGCCGTGCCGGCGCCGGGCTATCGCTTTCCAAGGTGGCGACGAACTTGTATCCACGCCCCGCGATGGTAACGATGTACTCCGTGGCGGGATCGAGTTCGGCCAGCGAGCGTCGAAGGTTGCCGACATTGACCTTCAAGTTATGGTCGTGGACGATATAGTCCGGCCATACATGCGCGAACAAATCTGCTTTGCTGACCACCTCGCCAGCCCGCGCTACGAGTAGGGTGAGAATATCGAAACCTCGCCCGCCCAACCCGACGGCCCGTCCCTTATACAAGAGAGCTTGAGCCTCTGGCATCAGCCGGAAATCGCCGAACTGGTAGGCGGCTTGTTTTGACAAAATACGCGACCCACCGTCGTTCGACACCTAACCCTCACATGCTCAAAAAAGTCAAATATTACACCGCACTAGCCCATCTGCAAGGCTTCCGTGTAAAAGGCCATAGAATTGCGCGGCGGCAGCTGATGGTGCCGCTATCCATTCGGACTGGTCGTTTCCTGGCGGCCGAAAACATGCGGAGCGGCAACAACGCGCCAGCTTTTCCTCTGCAGCAATCATCCAAACGGCCACTTATTTTTGCCGCCACGGAACCATCCACATGTTCGATCAGTTTGTACGCTACCGTACATATCGCTCGCGCTAAGGCTCGGGACCATCCTCAGGCAAGAAGCGAGCCCATTGTGCCTATAGAAAAAATCGTAGTGCTCGTCGTAGAGGATGAACCCATCCTGCGCGTTTTCACAGTGGCGGAACTGGAAGACGAGGGGTTCGACGTACTGGAGGCCGCCAACGCAGCTGAAGCGATCGATAAGATCGAGCGCAACCCGAACGTCCAGCTTATTTTCACCGATATTGACATGCCGGGGACAATGGACGGGTTGCGCTTGGCTGCGTTTGTACGCGACCGTTGGCCGCCGATCAGGATCATCGTCACGTCAGGAAATCATAGCCCTGCAGCGAGCGTTCTGCCGGAAGACGCTCCCTTCATGGGCAAGCCCTATGATCCCAAAGAAGTATCCCGAGCCATTCGACGGATGATTTTCGCCTGATCCCCTGCGAAATCCGCAGTTCGGAGTTTGTGCCGCCGACTATCGAGTTCAGAGACAGGCGCAGGCGAGTGATCGAGGTGCTCCGGAAAAGGCCGAACGTTACCTCTCTCTGGTGAGACGAGGCATCGCGTCGGCTGATTGGTGCGCTGCCGTACCCTTGTCCCTTCAGTCAAAAAAGCGAGTACCCTACCGATATCGGTTTCTGTTTCTAATGGCTGGGTCGCTTGGGAGTTTTATGTGCTCTTGCCGATAAGCGGAGGAGCAATATGATGTTGCAATCCCTGATTTCACTTTCCGACAGCGAGATTGAGCTCGTGACGAACGCGGTCCGCGAGTGGTGCCGCCAAAACAGTTGCGGCATCGACAGCAACCAAGGCCGTAGGGCCATCACCGTGGCGGTCGATCTCATTCAATCCAAACACGCCGAGGAGTGCCTTCTTCCAGAGTTGACCCAAAGGCTCGCGCAGCATCCCTATGGTCAGACGGGATGATAGGCCTGCGGATGTCCTTGACCAAAAACCAACGCGACCAGCGATCAGCAGAGACCCACGAGGTCGCTGTCGCGGTAATCGACGCGCAACGCGCGGCTCGTGAGGTGAAGACAGCCCGCCTTCGCGCGTTGCGATTGGCAGCCGAGGCGGAGAATGCCGTAACTCACGCCAATGCGGCCGGTGAGTTGGCCGGCAAAGATAAGCGGTAAACTACCATCTGGTAGCCCCCAATAAAATTTCACAAGCTTAAAAGAGCCGGTCGAGCTCACGTTTGCCTGCGCTCGCGCCATAACGGCCAAGCCGTTGCTGCAGGATGAGTTCGTTGCAGGGCTGGCATGGTCGTAGTATAAGAGGCTATCGTCTGCAGACTTTAAAGGGCGCAGGCGGCTAAGGGTTGAATGTGCTCTTGCCCCAGTCGGAGGCAATTGCAATGTCTGGTCCCTTGCAGTCTCAAATGAAAAACAAACTCCTGGCGTTGCTACCACCGGAGGATTACGCGAGCATTGCCGGTGCGCTGGAACACATAGATCTTCCACGGGGGACGATCTTGGCCAAGGTAGGCGAACCTATCGAGCATGTGTACTTCATGACCGCGGGAATAGGATCTCTGGTAACGACAACGCCAGAAGGACATCGCGCGGAAGCTGGAATTTTCGGGTACGAAGGTTATCTGCCGACCACTGCGATGGCCGATGCCGAACTGAGCTCGCACGACATTGGCGTGCAGTTGCCGGGCGGCGCTTATCAAGTCGACTATCAGACGTTCAGGCGGTGGATGGATACCAACCGGAGCTTCTCGCGCATTGTCCTGCGCTCGATCGAGGCATTCTCTGTCCAGCTTGCCCATACCGCTGTGTCCAACGCCGTTCACGATGTAAACCAACGGCTGGCGAGATGGCTGCTCATGTGCCACGATCGGGTCTCGGGCAACGAAATTGCCCTGACGCACCATTTCATATCTCAGATGCTCGCGGTTCGTCGACCAAGCGTCACAACCTCCCTGCAGATACTTGAGGGTGAAAGCTTCATCAAATCGGAGCGCGGATTGATCACCATCCGGAACCGGCCCACCCTTGAGGAGTTTGCCCATGACGCATACGGAAAACCGGAACGGGAATACCGCCGTCTGATGAAAGATCTGTTTTGATGCGATGGCCCTGCGAAAGACCATCAGCGTCCATGAAAAGGCGAACAGGATGCCTTGCTATTACTTCCATCTGCGCCGAGACGGCGTCACGGTCACCGATGAAGAGGGTGAAGAATTTGCCACCCGGGAGGAAGCCTGGTCCAGCGCAGTGACATCGGTGCGCGAGTTGGTCGCCGAGCGCATCAAAAGTGGGGGGACAATCGGCGATGAACACATCGACGTAACCGACAGTCGGGGCGATCTTCAGTTCAGCTTGTCGTTCTTGAGCGTGGTTGAGGGTCAACTGAAGAAGTAGATCCTCACCAAGCGCCGATAAGTGTCCGATATTCTTCTTCCGCTTCGCCGTAGGCCCCGCCAGCGAACTCTTCCAACCCCTTGCGGTCGCGCATGGTGATCCGGCTTCGTTCCGCGACCACAAGCTTCTGGCCCTCAAGAATGTGAATTGCATTTGTGACACTCGGACGTCGAACCGCAAGCATTCGAGAGATGATCGAGTGGGTGAGTGGAATCTCGTCTGTATCAAGGCGATCGTGGCACATGAGCAGCCATCGAGCCAAACGCTGGTCGACCCGAAAGTTGGCTCCAGCTAGCGCCGTATAGGAAATTTGCGTGGCGAAGGTCTGAATAAAGCGCGACAGCAGACCGGAAAAGCTGGGCTTCGAAGGCAGCAGTTTCATCAGCGCTTCGACGGGCATTCGGAACCCCTCGCCCGCGATTTGCATCGTCACCTCGTGATAACTCATGGCACCGCCCACGCCTCCAGAGGTTGGCGCGAAACCCTCGCGACCAAACATTCCAGCTTCAGCCCGCTGCCCCTCTGTCGAAACAGTCACGACCGAGCCAATGCCACTACAGAGGAAATAGACATGCTCTATCGCTTCGTGGGCGTGCGCGATGATGGTCCCGCGAGGAAGCTCGACGGGTGAGAGATCGGCGACGACGGCATCAAACTCAGCCTGCGGCAAAAGTGACAGGAGGCGATTGCGCAAACAAGGATGGCTAGAAGCGTGCATGGGTCTCGAAGGCGGGCGGAGATAACTCTCCGACCGCTGACCCCTGAGCTACAATGAACGGTTGCTGATGCTATAGCATTCCGTCTTTGAGATCATTTTTTGGTACGCTGGCGGACCTCCGCCGCCGCGGACGAACCACTGATCCATTTGAGAAGCAACCCTATCAATGCCCTGTTCATCGACATAGACATGTCGGGCCCTACCGATCGACCCGCATTCGCCGTCGAGTTTGATGACCATCTATGTTCGCCTAAGACGAATATAGCCCGTTTCTAACCGCATCCCACGACGACTCGTCAGGTGCAAGCAGGAGGTGACCGTCGGTCATTGCCGGGTGGTAGCTCGCACCGGTTGCCAACGCAGCATAGCCGCCCGCCTCCGCGTGGATCAGTACGCCAGCGGCATGGTCCCAAGGCTTTAGGCTCTCGTTGAGGCAAAAACTCATCGCACCGGTTGCCAGCATGCGATACTCCCAGGCCGAGCAGCGCCAGGTCGTGGTGCGCAGGAAGCGCAGCACGCGCGGCGCCAGCTTGACCTGGAGATCCGGCTCGAACATGTGCAGCGAAATGAAGCCATGCATTTCGTGGATCGGCGCTGGCGCAGCGACCGCCAGACGTGTCCTGGTCCCGTCCGTCGCCACGTGCCAGGCACCTTCACCGGGACGGGCGACAAGGAAATCGCCCGTCACCGGATAATGAATGATGCCGGCGACGGTTTCGCCACCGGCGACGATGGCAAGAATGCTGCCGAACATCGGCACGCCATGGGCGAAATGCCAGGTGCCGTCGACCGGATCGATGACAGCGGCAAGCTTGGCATCGGCAAGACGCGACAGGATCGCCGGGTCATCCGAAACGCCTTCCTCACCGACAATCGCAATTCCGGGGAAACGTTCGGCGAGGCGCTGGCTGAGAGCGCGTTCGGCGGCAATGTCGGCATCGGTGACGAGATCATCGGCGGCCGTCTTGGCACGGATGGCATCGGCGGTGATGGCGCGGAACCGCGGCAGTATCTCTGTCTGCGCCACATCGCGCATGTCTGCCATCAAGGCGGTCATGAGGTCTTCGCTGATGGTCCTCATGTGCGGCGTGCCTCGATATAGGCCTTCAGTTCCTGCGGACGGTCGGTCTGGAAAACGGTGATACCGGCATCCATCAGACGGCCCCAGATGCTGTCCGGATCGATCAACGCCTTGTCATCGCGCCATTCGCCGCTGCCGGCCTGATCGAGCGTGTTGATCCACAGGGCCATGTTGGCATCGCGAAAACGATGGCGGTTGTTGGCGATGGTGTCGATACGGTCGAAGCGCATCTCGCACATGAACGGGCTGATTTCGGAAAGCAGCGACATCGTGTCGTCGAATTCGTCCGCGGTGAATTTCGACATCGCCATGAAGGGCACGCCTTCGATATCCTGGGCACGCACCCAGTCGAGTTCCTCGCGCGTCATCACACGGGTCTTCAGATCGACATAGGAAGCCGCCCGCATCTCGCGGGCGCAGGCGGCAACTTCGGAAAACAGGCCGCGATCCTTGAGATCGAGATCGACGAAGATGCGACCACGGGTGATCTCCAGTACCTGCTTCAAGGTCGGAATCCGTTGGTCGCTGGCAGCGCGGTGATCGCCGCCGTCGTCTTCGCGAAGCGCGATCGCCTGCAACTCAGCCATCGTAAGGGTTTCGGGATCGACATCCATGCCAGCCATGCGCAGTAGCGTCTCGTCATGCATGACGAACAACTCGCCATCGGCGCTCTTGCGGATGTCGATCTCGACGATATCGGCACCGACGGCAATGGCGCGCTCGACGGCAGCCAAGCTGTTTTCCGGTGCACCGCGCCATGCGCCGCGATGGGCGACGATCGCGCAATCGCGCTTGGGATCGGCAATATAGTCGTTGTAATGCGTCATTCCATTTTTCCTTGGGTGGTGTCAGGCGCGGCGAGCCGCGAGATAGGTTGCGAGAGCTGCTGCTTCGTCGGTCTGAATAACCGATATGCCGGCGTCGATGAGACGTCCCCAGACCGCATCGGGATCTATCAGGGCGGCAGTGTCGGTGAAGCCGGCGCAGGAAACGCTGTCGAGCGTGTTGACCCACAGCGCCATGGCGCTGTCGCCGAGCCGCTGCCGCAGGGCCGCGACCTGATCGAGATCGTCGAAATAGATTTCGCAGACGGAGGGCGACAGATCGGACAGAGCTTTGACCTGTATGTCGGCGTCGGGCACGTTGAGGCGTGTCTTTGCCATGAACAGCACGTCATGCGGCGTGACGGTTTCCCGGACCCATGCGAGATCCTCGGGCCCTTTGACTGAGGCCCAGAAATCCACCTGCGCATCGACGCCCATGGACCTGGCGCAGGCGATGACTTCCGGGATCACGGACCGATCCTTGACGTCGAGATGCAGAAAGATGCGGCCGCGCGTCTGGTCGAACACCTCGGCAAGGCTCGGCAGCTTTTCCGAGGTGAAGGCATTGCCGTCGCCGCCATCGCGATTGCGCAAAACCAGGCTGGACAACTGCTCGGACCCCAGCACTTCCGGCGGCTGCTCGAGCCCCGTCATGCGCTCCAGCGTATCGTCATGCAGCAGGAAAAGCCCGCCATCGGCACTGCGGCGGATGTCGATTTCGACCGCGTCGTACCCCCCGGAAATCGCGCTCTCGATGGCTGCCAAGCTGTTTTCGGGTGCGTCGCGCCAGATGCCGCGATGAACGACTACAGCGCATGGGCGCGCCGGGTCGGTGATGAAGTCTCTGTAGTTCACTGATATTCTTTCACGGGCTGGCGAATGGCATCCTGCCCTTCGAAGGATTGCGGGATCGCCCTCCCGGTGTCGCCGTCGAACAAATGCAGACGGTTTTTCGGGAAGGACAGAGAGAGCGTGGAAACCGCATCGATCTCGGCACCGAAAGGCGTGGCGATCCGCAATTGCTGGCCACCGAGATCGGCTTCGAGGATTTCGTGGGAACCGAGGTCTTCGCGGTAGCGGATGGTCGCGGTGATCGGACCACCCGCCTTGACGATGACATCCTCAGGGCGGATGCCGAGCTGAAAGCGCCCCTTTTTCTCGCAATGAGCAACAATCTGGCCGTCCCCAGTGCGCAGTACCGAGCCATCCCCGGTAACACCGAGGATATTCATCGGCGGCGCGCCGATGAACTTGGCGACGAAGACGGAAGCAGGGCTATGATAGATCGCCTTCGGCGTGTCGAACTGCTCGATCGTGCCCTTGTTGAGGATGAGGATGCGGTCGGCGAGCGTCATCGCCTCGACCTGGTCATGGGTGACGAACACGCTGGTGGCACCGATGCGGCGGTGCAGGTCGGCCAGCTCGACGCGCATGTCATGACGCAACTGCGCGTCGAGATTGGACAGCGGTTCGTCGAACAAGAGCACGCCCGGCTCACGGATGATGGCGCGGCCGATGGCGACGCGCTGGCGCTGGCCACCCGACAATTGCCCCGGCTTGCGGGCAAGATAATCGGCAAGGCCGAGCATCTTGGCGACGGCCTCGACCCGGACCATGCGCTTGATTTTGGAGACGCCCGATACTTTGAGACTATAGGCCATGTTTTCGGCGACGGTCATATGCGGATAAAGGGCATAGTTCTGGAACACCATGGCGCAGCCACGGTGTTTCGGCTCCAGATCCTGGACCTCGCGGCCGCCGATGATAATCTTGCCGCTCGACACTCGCTCCAGGCCGGCGATCATTTGCAGCAGCGTCGATTTCCCGCAGCCGGACGGGCCAAGGATGACGGTGAATTCGCCGGGGCGGAGCGTCACGTCCATAGGCGGAATGACCACGGTTTTTGCATCATAAGCCTTTGTGACAGCGGCAAGCTTGATCTCGCTTGCGGCGGCGCGAATGGCGGAATCGATGGCGGTCATCGTCATTTCTCCGATAGGACGAGGCCCTGGACGAGGAAGCGCTGCAACAGCGCGATCATCGTCAGGGAAATGAGGGAGACGAGCACGGCACCGGCCATGATCATCGGGAAATTCGGCACCTGGCCGTCGGCATCGGGCACAAGCCGCGCAAGGCCGACAACGGCGGTTTGCATATCAGGCGTCGAGGCGCCGACCAGCGGCCACAGATATTGCGTCCAGCCGCTGAGAAAGGTGAGGACGAAAAGCGCCGCGAAACTGGCGCGCGACAGGGGCAGCAGGATGTCGATAAGGAAGCGGATCGGCCCTGCACCATCCATGCGCGCCGCCTTGAACAGGTCCTTCGGCAGCGTCATGAAAAACTGGCGGAACAGGAAGGTGCCGGTGCCATGGGCGACGAGCGGCGCAACCAGACCGAAATGCGTATCGAGCACGCTGACTTCGAAATGAACCGGAGCGCCGAACAGCGCGGCGATCAGATCGTTGAGGCCAGTCACATCCAGAACGGCGTTGAGCGGCGAAAAGATGTTGGCCGCCACCTGATAGGTGGTGATGACGCGGATATCGAGCGGCAGCATGATCGTCGCCAGGATCAGCGCGAAGGCGACACCGGCCCAGCGGATGCGGAAATAGACGATCGCATAGGCCGACAGCAGCGACAGGACGCAGGTGGCGACAGCGTTCGAGAAGGCGACGATCAGGCTGTTGAACATCTGGATCGGAATGCGCGTCTCGGTGAAGATCTTGCCCATGTTCACGAACAGCTGGTCGCCGGGATACCAGGCAAGACCGTTGCGCAGCATGTCCTCGAAGGATTGCGAGGCGGTGGACAGCGTCAGATAGAGCGGACCGACAATGTAGATCATGCCGATCGCCAGGATGATGCCGGCGACGATGTTGATGGAGCGTGCGTTTTCGATCATGGCTCAGCGCTCGTAGTTGATGCGCCGGCCGATGAAGGCGAACTGGCAGGCGGCGAGAATGATGACGAACACCATCAGGATGGCGGTCTGGGTGGAGGCGCCGGAGAGGTCGTAGCCGCGGAAGCCGTCGACATAGATCTTGTAGACCAGAAGCGTTGTCGAGCCGCCGGGGCCGCCGCCGGTGATCGTGTCGATCAGCGCGAAGGCCGAGGTGATGCTTTCGGTGAATTCGAGCACCAGCGTCAGGAACAGCTGCGGCATGATCAGCGGCAGCTGCACGTCGAGAATGCGCCGCCACGGGCCGGCACCGTCCATGGCCGCCGCCTGATACATGGTATGCGGGATCGAGCGCAGACCGGCCAGCAGGATGACGAAATTGAACGGGATGCCGCTCCAGACATGCGCCATGATCAGCGTAATGAAAGCGTCGGTGCCATCGATGCCCGGTGCCCAGAGGCCCGGAAACATCTGGTTGAGCGGCGCCAGAAGGCCGACGAACGGATTGAAGATGAAGGCGAAGACGACGCCGATCGAGGCGCCGGCGACGCCCTTCGGCCAGACCAGGATATTGCGGGCCGGCAGCGACAGGCGGATCTTGCGGTCAGCGGCGATGGCCAGCATCAGCGGCACGACAACGGCAAGCGACGACGCCGTCAGCATGAACACGATGGTACGCGCGCTGGCATTCCAGAATTCCGGATCGGAGAGGACACGTTGGAAATTTTGGAACCCGACGAATTCCGAGCCGCCGCCGAACGGCTGCTCCAGGAAGAACGACCAGTAGAACGCTTGGAAGACCGGCGCATAGAAGAATAGTGCGATCAGCAGCATCAGCGGCGCCACGAGCAGGACCGGCAACCAGCGATTACTGAAGAGGGAGGATTCCGATGACATGGGACAGTTCCGGTAACGAGAATTGCCAGGGGCGGCGAACCGTCCCCGGCATGAATTATAGAAGATGGATCAGGGAAGCTTCTTGCCCTTGTAAGTTTGTTCGAAGCGGCGCAGCAGTTGGTCGCCGCGCTTCTTGGTGTTGTCGAGCGCCACTTGCATGGTCTGCTGGCCGGCAAAGGCCTTCTGCGTCTCTTCCATGAAGACGTCGCGGAACTGCACGTAAAAGCCGAGACGAATGCCGCGGGTATCCGGGGTGGCCGGCTGGTTCATCGATTCGACGCCGACCTTGGCGGTCGCGTACTTTGGCGAATTGGCGTCCGGGCTCTTGGCGATGGTGTCAAGAACGTCGGTTGTGACGGGGACGTAGCCGGTGGCGGCGGTGAAGAACATTTGCTGGTCTGGGCGGCGCAGGAAGTCCAGGAAGGACTTGGCGGCGTCGATTTCCGGCTTGCTGTGACCCTTCATGATGTAGATCGAGGCGCCGCCGACAAACGTGTTGTGGCGCTCGTAGCCCTTGTACATTGGCGCCATGTCCACGGTCAGTTCATATTTGCCCTCAAACGCCTTGGCGGCAGCGGCATACGAACCCGAGGACTGTTCCATCATCGCGCATTCGCCGGCGTTGAAGGCGGCCGTGTAATTGCCGGCCTTGGTATCGGCGGCAAGACGGACAAGACCTTCCTTGCGCCACTCGACGAGGTTGGCGAGATGCTTGGCGGCAAAGGTGGTGTTGATCACATATTCGGCGTCGAGGCCGTCATAACCATTGTGCTTGGTGGCGATCGGCAGGCCGTGGCGGGCAGAGAACTGCTCGAGCACGCGCCATGTGTCGCCGTCGGTGACGAACGGGCAGGCATGACCGGCCGCCTTCAGCTTGCGGGCAGCTTCGATGATCTCTTCCCAGGTCTTTGGCGTCTCCGTCACGCCGGCTTTCTGCAGCTCGGTCTTGTTGGTGTAGAACAAGAGCGTCGAGGAATTATAGGGCTGGGCGAACAGCTTGCCGGTCGATGTTTCGTAGTAGGCGCGGGCACCGGCGATGTACTGGTCCCACTTCACATCAGGCATCAGGTCCTGGACCGGTTCGACGGCATCCGACAGCATCAGATCGAGCGTGCCGGCGTCAAAGAACTGCATCAGCACCGGATGGTTCTTGGCGCGGTACGCGGCGATCGCCTTCTGCATCGACACTTCGTAGGAGCCTTGGCCGACGCAATTGACGTGATCCTGGCTCTGCGCGGCGTTGAAGGCATCGCACTGCGCCTTGATAGCAGTTTCGACATTGCCGGTATTGCCATACCAAAACTCGATATTCGTGGCCTGCGCCGTCGAGGCGCAACCGATGAGCGCGACTGTCGCCGCCAGAGTGGAAAGTTTCATAAGCTTCGCCCTTTGAGTGCCCGAGCGTGGTCGGGGGGAATGACGAAGCGTTTGTTACACTTTCGTTGTGACAGTTAAGTGAAGGCATTTTTCGAGATGTTGGATATTCAAGCAATGATAGTCAGAGATTCCAAGGCGCCACTCGCGGAAATCCCATGACAGTTGTTACACAGACATGGTAACTCCCGATCATCGAGGAGCTGATATCATGGCCTATTTGCCTGAAAACCTGATTTCGCAAAGCTTTCTGCGCCAAGGCGACGACAGTGTCGTCTCAACCAACGAACGCAGCCTGTTGCGGCTTATCTGGCGTCACCCAGGCCTTTCGCGCTCCGAACTGACCGCTCAATCAGACCTGACCCAGCAATCCGTTCACCGCATCGTCGATGCGCTGGCGGAACGCGGCATCGTGGCGGTCGGCTCGCCGAAACCCGGCCTCGGAAGTGGCCAACCCAGCCCGATGCTGCGGCTCAACGGAAAACACGCCTATTCGTGCGGCATATCCGTCAACACTGACGTGATCGATATCTGCCTGATGGACTTGGCTGGGAACATTCTGGCAGAGATCAGCATTCCCTTGTGGGAGCGTACAATGGCACAATCCCTCGAACTGGCACGTGAGCAGATCACAGCCAGCCAGCAGCGTCTTGGCCTGAACGAACAAGCTTTTTTTGGGATCGGGTTCGGGATTGCCGGCTTTCACATGGGCGGCACGCGCTACAATGCCTCGCTGCCGCTTCATGAATGGTCGCTGATCGAGCTCGGCCCGATGCTTTCGGATTTTTTCAATCGTCCGGTCTGGACCATGAACGGCGGCAAGACGGGCGCGATCGCCGAATCCATGTTCGGCGTCGGCCGCTATATCAAGCATCTCGCCTATCTCAGTTTCAACTATGGCTTTGGCGGCGGCCTGATCAGCGACGGCGAACTGCTTCTCGGCGGGAATGGCAATGCCGGCGAATTTTCCGGCATGTATGATACCGAAGAGATGAAGGTGCGGCCCGCGCTTCAGTCCCTGATCGAAAAACTCAACCGCAACGGCGTCAACGTTCCGTCGATCAGCTTCATGCGAAAGAATTTCGATGGCAACTGGCCGGGTGTCCGCGAGTGGGTGGATGAAGTCACGCCAGCGTATAACCGCCTGGTCAATGCCATCTGGGCCGTCTACGATCCGCAGGCGATCGTTTTCGGCGGGCAGGTGCCGCCCGGCCTCGCGCAGATGCTGATCGACCGCACACGGGTTTTCGACCGCCCGCGTTACGGCGTCACGCGCCCCTATCCAAAGCTGATCATTTCCGAATTCGGAACCGATGCTGCGGCGATGGGGGCCGCGGTCACGCCGTTCAGAAAAAGCTTCTACTGATGATGCTTGTTCTTTTTGAACGATGCCCGGCCAGAGGCCGCTTCCAATCCTAAATGCATGCTCGACCGTCCGCTGATCACAGCGGACACGTTACTTTCGCGTGAGCCCAATAGCCATCAATTTCAACGACCTAGACAAACCTTTCACGCCAATACCGAACGAGTCCGAGGCAGTAGTGAGTGGTGGCAGCGAGCAATCCGACGATCGATCCGTAATTCAGGAAGAAACCAAGCGCGGACTCGCTGAAATCCCACATGTCGAGCGAATAGGTCAGCATCAGTTTCGAGCCGAATGCCATCTCGGAAAAGCTTCTAAGGCCCCAGACGGCAATTGCGACGGTAAGCCCCCTGGCGGCCCATCCCCGGAAAACGTTCGATTGTTGCATTCCGCATGTTGAACGGAATACGGTCATCACCACGCGCCATCGCGTGCCCAGATGGATGGCGATGATAAGAAGCACCCAGTATCCCGCAAACATATGAATCTCCCGGACTGCGAACGCGCCGCCGAGAGCCGTAAATGGAAACAGATCCCGCGAGACCAACAAGCTTGTGACAAGCATTACCGTCATGCCAATGGCCAGACAGACGATGGTAACGAGATTGACGATGCGGGCTGCGTCCACCTTTCGCTTCGCGACGCCTCCGTACCAAAGCCTATTGAAAACGTTGTGTACGATGACGAGCACGAACAGCGCGGTGCCGAATAGTTCGTGGGACAGGTTGTCCAGCCACCAGTATGCAAGGCAGGCGACGACGAGAGCAACAGCCAGGAAGTCCAGCAAAAGCCGGACGCGGAACACATTCATTCGAATTCGAACCGCCGCATGTCATTGAAGGTGTATAGAAAGTCACGATCAGAACGCGACATGTGACAGCTCTGACAGCGCGCCGTGTTCTCGGCCTCGTTGATTGAACCATCCGGCTTGAACCATTGGAATTGCCAGTCTGCGGTACGTCGGTTCTCGGCGTAGTCCTCCCCCCAGTTCTCGCCCTTCTCCATAATGAAGTAGCGGAACACCTTGCCACCGCGATAGTCCACAAGCGCGACATGGGTGCCGTTCGGGATCGGTTCGCCGCGCCTGACGGCCTCGATCGCCTCTCGGGTCGTCATGATGTGCTCCGTGACTTCGCCGCGCGTCACCGTGGTGTAATGAACGAGCCTGTCGATGTCTGGCATCGTCGCGCGCGTCGGTTCCGCATGAACCTGCATGCCAACGAGCAGGACTGTCAGCCCCACGATCATCGCACCGCCAATGCCGCCAACCATCTTCTTCATCGAGACCTCTTCGTTCAGTGCCTGATATCGGGTCAACGTGTGTATTGTTCGTCGGTAACGTGTTCCATCCACTCGACCGACTTGCCGTCGAGCGTTTCCGAAATAGCGATATGGGACATGCCCGTCGTCTCGGTTGCCCCGTGCCAGTGCTTCACGCCCGGCGGAATCCACGCGATGTCTCCCGGCCGGATTTCCTGAACCACGCCATCCCAGTGCTGGACGAGGCCAACGCCAGCCGTGACGATCAGCGTCTGGCCGAGAGGATGCGTGTGCCATGCGGTCCGCGCGCCCGGCTCGAACGTCACGGTTCCGCCACCGACTGTGGCAGGCGCCGTCGCCGAGAAGCGGGAGTCGACGCGTGTGTCCCTGCCCGCGTTACCGAAACGCTCTTATCGGCCTCGGCGAAGGCGGGCGGCGCGCCAAGGGAAAGAGCGACGGTCATTACGGTCTTCATGTTCATTGGTCACCTGTCATCGGAAGCGTGCGGTCACAGCCTAGTTCTCGGCGAAGACGTCTTTCGCGATCGCCACGGCGGAAACCGCACTCGGCCAGCCGGAATAGAACGCCATGTGGGTGATCGTCTCGACGAGCTGTTCTTCCGTCAGACCATTTGCCTTGGCGCGAACGAGATGCGAGCGGAGTTGGTCCGGACGGTTGAGAGCGATCAGCGCCGTGACCGTTATGAGACTGCGATCCCGCTGGGAAAGCTGTGGTCGCTCCCAGACGTCCGCGTAGAGGACATCGTCAGTGAGTTCCGCCAGCTTGGGAGCGATATCGCCCATCAGTTGCTGGGTGCGAGACCGTGCGGAATCAGGGTTGGACGTTGGTGCCTGTGCCATGCTGGACTCCAATCCGGCTGCGAGGATGATCGTTGCGACAAGGATTCCAGGGATGAGTTTCTTCAAGTCTGTTTCCTCTCGATGTTGTGGACGACGGCGTATGCCGAATGCGCGGGGCCGGCCAATGTCTGTCCGCCTGAATCTGCCGTCACGCCGAGGCGAGGTGGCGATCAAAGAACGGCTTCAGCTTGGACAGGGCCGCCTCGACATATTCCGGTACCCAGTAGGTCTCGATGTGCTTGGCACCCTCGATCTTGAAGAGTTCCTTGTCCGTGGTACCGGTCGCCTTGGAGAATGCCTCCTCCGTCATATAGAGAGTGTCGGCGGCGCTGCCCGCGATCATCAGTAGCGGCACGTCGATGAGCGCGATCTCATCCGTCGCGTCCCAGCGCATCAGGTCCATCAGGCTGCTCGTCGTGTACCTGAATGTGGAGCCGGGATGGGCGTTGGTACGCCAGTAGTACTCGTAGCCCTGCCGATAAAGATCGAACGGCAAGGCGGCGATCTGGGCGTCCGTCATATCGGCATCTCCTGAGTAGAGGATCTCACCGCCGGCCGCTTCCTGGGCACGTGCCGCGGAAGCCTGCTGCAGGCGCTGCTGGATCGTCTCCATCTGGCTGTCCCGAAAGCCGTTGCGGCGGACCCGTCCTGAATTGAACATGCTGAGCGTCGCCACCGCCTTGAAGCGCTTGTCGGACTTGGCGGCCGCCAGCGAATAACCGCCGCCGCCGCAGATGCCGAACAGACCGAGACGCGTCGTATCCACGCCGGGGAAACTGCTGATGAAGTCAGCCATCCCGTGAATGTCCTCGATGCGAAACTGCGGTTTATCGGTGCTGCGCGGTGCGCCGCCACTTCCACCCTGATATGCGGCATCGGCCGTGATCGTAATGAAGCCCCGTTCCGCCAACCGCTGGGCATAGAGACCCGTCGTCTGCTCCTTCACGCCGCCGTTCGGGTGAGCCAGCACGAGAGTCGGGTATTTCCTTACCGGATCGTAGTCGACCGGGGTGTAGACGTTGGCGACGACGTCGAGACCGTTCAGCTTGTATTTCATCGGGTGGATATTGACCTTGCCCGGCTCGTTTTTGGTGATGGCACCGTCATAGACCAGCGTGAACGGGTTCTGCTTGTAGTCGGCGGCGATAGCTCTGGTCGTCATGGATGACACTCCTAAGATTGCACCGGAGAAGACGAGCGCGGAAGCTCCGAGAAACTCGCGTCTTCTTGTGTCGATAATTTCCTTGGCCATGCTGGGCTCCTTGTCTGTTCGGGCTAGCCCGCCGATGGCTCAGTCGAGCATTTTGTCGGTAAGGAATTTGGAGATCTGATCGGCGATCTCGACGTTGTTCAGGTCCGACATCAGGAAGTGAGTGCCGCCCGTGATCCCGATCTCCGGCAGATGGACGAGCGTTGCATCACCACCATGCTTGTTGACGGTCGCGACCCAGAGCTTGGCCATCGCCAGACGAACCCGCCAGTTATCCTGACCGCGCTCGGTTGTCGGCTCGAGCGGGAAGTTGTCGCCGTAATAGATGACGATCGGCAACTTGGTCAGCTTCTCGAAATCGCCGACCGGTACGGACTCGCCCTTAAGCGTGCCGGCAGCGCTCGGCATGTCGGCCGGGACTTCTCCCTCCGGGAAGATGAAGCCGCTACCGGGTTCGAGCGCGACGATGCCCTTGACGTTGGGGTTCTTGATCGCCGTCAGCCAGCCGGGTCCACCCGCTTGCGAATGGGTGAACAGGACACCGGGTCCGATCTTGTCGAACAGCGCTGACATGGCATCGGAGATCACCTTGGCATCGTAAGGTCCGGTGTTGGGGGTAACCGAACGGAAGAACTGGTCGAGCGCTTGGGGACCGCGATCGAACTGGACCGTCTGGAAATAGTCAGGCCACTTTCCAAGTCGGAACTGGTCGAAGAAAAGCTGGTCGTAGGGTGTCGGTTCGATCGTGGCGGCCACGGTAGAATTGCCTGCACGGCCACGGCGCGGTTGATCGACAACGTAGGTGGAAAAGCCCCTGCGCAGGAAGATGTTCTGGAAACCCTCGCGGCCGTCTGGAGTCGTCTCCCAGCTTCGGCCTGACTGGAAAGCTCCATGAAGCATGACGATCGGCAACGGCTTGGGGTTCTGGGGAACCTGAAAGAAGACGTAGGCATGATCGCCATGAAGAGACTGCCCTTCGGCCGTCGGAGCGTTGTTGTTGTAGGTGCCCGCCGCCTTCGAGACCGTTCCGCCGATGGCGAAACTTCCCTGCTCCTGAATGACGAGCGGCTCGGGCCCTGCTGCCGTCTGGGCGAACGCAACGCCCGCGATTGCGGTCGAGAGTGCGAGCGCGGAAAGGGTTCTGACGAAGGTTCGGTGCATATCGATCCCACAACATTAAGTTGGGAGAAAGGTAGTTGAAGGTGCGCCAGCGGATTAGATGGTTATTCCCGATTGAAGTCATTAGACCGACTTATCAATCACATCCAGTTCATTAGGGCGTTATCGACGGTATCGCAGTGCCTCAAGGACGAGACTGAACGCCGGCGATGCATGTCGACGATTGGGATAATAGAGATGATAGCCCGGAAACGGGAGGCACCAGTCCTCAAGAACACGCACAAGCCTCCCCTCCCGGATATGGTGCTCCACCAGATCCTCCGGCATGTATGCAAGGCCCAGACCACGCAGCGCGGCATCTATCCGCATGGCGATGTTGTTGAAGACGAGTTGTCCGTCGACCCGAACGTTCAGTTCGCGGCCATCTCGCTCGAACTCCCACTGAAGAATATTGCCGTGCGTCGGCATCCGAATCTGGATGCAATTATGGGCGGTGAGGTCCTGTGGGACGTCGGGCCATGGATTGGACTGGAAATACGACCGTGATCCAACCACGGCCATGCGCATTTCGGGTCCGATCTTGACGGCGATCATATCCCTGGCGACCTGCTCGCCGAGACGTACACCGGCATCGAAACGCTCGGCGACGATGTCCGTTAGCCCGTAATCGACGATGATCTCGACCTTCACATCCGGATTGTCCGGCAGGAACTTGTCAAGTGCGGGCGCGAGAACGGAGATCGCGGCATGTTCACCCGCGGTGATCCGCACGGTCCCGGCCGGCTTGTCACGCATCTCGGTCAATGCCGTCAGTTCCGCCTGGATTTCCTCGAACCGCGGCCCCGCCGTCTTCAGAAGACGCTCGCCTGCCGCCGTCGGCGACACCCGCCGCGTCGTTCTGGTCAGAAGCCGAAGCCCAAGCCGCTCCTCAAGCGCACGCACGGTCTGGCTGAGCGCCGACTGCGATACGCCGAGTTTGACGGCCGCCTTCGTAAAGCTCTCCTCCCGAGCAACCATGACGAAAGCGACCAAATCGTTGAAATTCTCCTGCGGCATTCATTAGGCATCCTTATAGCCTCATCCCGATTGCTGCCCCTAATCGAAAGGATTTGCAAGGAATATCTTCGTGTCATGGAAACAGACGCTTGCCGCGGAGGACGGCCATGCCGACCCGGAACGGAAAACGATATGCCAAGCCGCCAACAGACTTTCACGCCCCCGAACAAGACCGCCATCCTCGCGATCATCCTGATCAGCTACGTGATGATTGTTCTCGACATCTCGATCGTACTGACGGGATTGCCAAAAATTCATGCTGAGCTTGGGTTCAGCGACGCCGGTCTCTCCTGGGTGTCAACAGCTTATACGCTGGCGTTCGGCGGCTGCCTGCTCCTTGGGGCGCGAGCCGGGGACATCTTCGGTCGCAGGCGGATGTTCTTTATTGGATCGTCTGTCTTCGCACTGGCGTCTCTCGTAATCGGGTTATCGCAGAGCCCGGGGGTGATGATTGCGGCCCGAGCCGTTCAAGGTCTCGGTTCAGCGATCCTCGCCCCCTCGACGCTGGCGCTTCTGCAAACCAACTTCGAAGCGGGGCCGGAACGGACGCGCGCCGTATCCTATTACGCTGCGGCAGCAGGTGTATCCGCCGCATTCGGTCTGGTAGTCGGCGGGCTTCTTGCCGACTGGCTGTCTTGGCGTGTCGGATTCTTCATAAATTTGCCTATCGGCATAGCGATGATGATCGCTGCCAAACGTTACGTTCGTGAAACCGAAGCGAACCCCGGCACCTTCGATATCGCGGGTGCAATGACCTCGACATTCGGTATTGTCGCACTCGTCTACGGGGTTATCCTCTCGGCTTCGACGGGATGGTCCGACGTGACAACAGAGGCTTGGGTTGGCTTCGGCATCGTCATGCTGATTGTATTTGCGTTGGTGGAATTGCGTGCGAGCCAGCCGATCATGCCACTGTCCCTGTTCGCCGACAGCGAGCGCTCAGCCGCATATGGAGCTCGCGCCTTGTTTCTTGGCGCGAATGTCGGGTTCTATTTCTTCGTTGCCCAGTTCCTTCAAAGCGTCATGGGCCTGAGTTCCGCAGAAGCAGGGATCGCATTTCTACCGACCACTGTGGTCAATTTCATCGTCGCCATGTCCGCGCCGCGCCTGATTGGAAAATACGGTGCCGGGAGTGTCCTCATCGCGAGCGTCGTGGCGGGTCTGACCGGTATGATCTGGCTGAGCTTCGCCATGCAGCAGGCATCGCTTTTCGGTCTCGCCATCCCCATGATGCTGATCGGGGCTGGTCAAGGCGGCGCTCTCGGGCCGCTGACCGCCTCGGGTATCGTCCGCGTGCCATCGGAGCGGGCGGGAGCAGCGTCGGGGGTCGTCAATGTCGCTCATCAGCTTGGTAGTTCGCTTGGTCTCGGTGTCCTCGTCGCAGCGGCGGCATTGGGATCGCAGGGCCTCCACGGAACTGAACGTCTGGCCCAGCGCGCACGCGTCGCAATGGAGACCGGATCCGTCCTCGTCGCCGCCACCCTGATCCTGGCGGTCGTCTTCATGGCCCGTCCCCGCCCCCGGTCGCAAAATGCATCGACGGCGGCCTGACCAAGCAGGAATGAGCACTAGAAAGGAAAAGTAGATGAAAACCAGAAAACTCGGAAACCTCGAAGTCTCCGCCCTCGGCCTAGGCTGCATGGGCATGAGCTCTGCCTATGGACGTCCTGCCGACAAGGGCGAGATGATCAAGCTGCTGCGCTTCGCCCATGATCAGGGCGTCACCCTGTTCGACACGGCGGAAGCCTATGGCCCTTTCGCCAACGAGGATCTTGTCGGCGAGGCGCTGGCGCCGATCCGTGATGAGGTCGTCATCGCCACCAAGTTCGGCTTCGACATCGATCTCGAAACAGGCGCGCGGCGTGGCGGCACCAACAGCCGTCCGGAGCATATCAGGGCGGTCGCGGAAGCCAGCCTCAAGCGGCTCAAGACCGATCGTATCGATCTCTTCTACCAGCATCGCGTCGATCCCGCCGTTCCAATCGAGGATGTCGCGGGGACCATCAAGCAGCTGGTTGCTGAAGGCAAGGTGAAGCATTTCGGGATGTCGGAAGCCGGTGTCGCAACAATCCGCAAGGCGCATGCCGTCCAGCCGGTCACCGCAGTCCAGAGCGAATACTCTTTGTTCACGCGCGATCCGGAGACAGAACTGCTGCCCGCGCTTGAAGAACTCGGGATCGGTTTCGTGCCGTTCACGCCGCTTGGGGCTGGATTGCTGACGGGTAAGATCGACGCAAGCACCAAGTTCGACGCAGCGGATTTCCGCAATCTCGTACCGCGCTTCAACGCCGAAGCCCGCAAGGCCAATCTCGCGCTGGTGGCTGCAGTCACATTGATTGCGGATGGAAAGCGCTCAACTCCTGCTCAGGTCGCGCTGGCTTGGCTTCTGGCGCAGAAGCCTTGGATCGTCCCGATCCCCGGGACGACGAAACAGCATCGTCTGGAGGAGAACCTCGGTAGCGTCGATCTCGAATTGAACGCGACCGACATGGCGGAGATCAGCGCTGTCCTGGCGAACTTCAACGTCGTCGGAGAGCGCCTCCCCGAAGCCGTCCTCAAGATGACCGGCCTCTGACATGAACGGCATGTTGAGGACACCCGGATTTCGCCGCAGAGCGTCACGAGCATGGCTCTCGTGGTGCATGAACTTGCCACCATCGCCGCAACGCATTGTGCGTTGGGTAACGAAGCAGATCGGCCGCTCGGGATTCGGGTCGACGTAAGTGAGGCGGTACGTTCAATCGATGAGTGGATGTCTCGCACATGATTGGCTAGCGTCGGGGCTGGCCAATCGAAATCGTGTGCCTACCTCGGCGTTGGCATACCCGATCTAACCGCGGCGCGACATCGCATGGACGGGCTTAGAGAAACTGCTCGTCCAACCAGTCGAGCGCTCGTCGATTGAGAAGAGAGCGATTGCCCATCTCGCAATGGCCGGCGGCGCCCTCTGCCGCGGTGAACCGAAGCAGGGTCTTCGGGCACCGCAGAGCGTTGAACAGGAATTCGGCATCGCTGGCCAGATTATCGTTTTCGGCGTGCGTGATCAGTGTTGGGCATCGGATAAGCTCAGCCTTGCCGTCCAAGGTGAAAAGTTCGGCGGCGGCAAGGAAGTCGCGAAAGTTATCGACGCCGTGAACCCAGAAACCGCGTTTGACGACCTTCCAGTTGAGCGATGGATTGCTTCGGACGAACGCCTCGGCCTTGTCGATGATCGGCTGGTCGAGCTTGCCAAGATCGCTGGCATCCTCGTCCGAAAGCTTGAACATCCGTTTGAACGCGCTCCGAAACCCGCTTGCGATGCTCCACGTGCCCGGGTCGGCGATCAGGGCGGCGAGGCGATGCTCGCCAGAAGCGGCGCGCGGTGCCAGATGACCGCCGAGGCTCGCTCCGCTCAGCACGATGCGGCTCGCGTCGATGTTGGGCAGTGTCAACGCGAAATCGACGACGGCCTTGATAACAACCTCCCAGTCGGAACGCATTGGAATACCGCGTTCGTACAGCATCGCTCCCTGACCGGGACCGTCGAAGATCAATGAGTGATAGCCGCGCCTCGATGCGGCCACCGCCGACTGAAAGTAGAGATCGGTCATCGTGGCGTCGTAGCCGTTGTTGAAAATGATCAACGGTCGCACGTCGCTCTCGAAACCCTCCGCCGGGATCAGGTACGCCGGCATGGGGTTCGTCTCGAATGGAATGAGCACTGGCTCGATCGATGCCGGACTCAACGCGAACGCCTTGTCGAGCATTTCGACTTGCTTTCGAAAAGCCGTCAGCAAGCGTGGGTCGACCGGCGCTCCGTAAAGCGGATGGTAGGACGCGCAGTAGAAGACGCTGGCGCGCAGATAGAGTTCACGGGCGCTGGTTTGATGTCCTTTCGCCAGCGATTTCTCCGCTTCGTCCTTCAACCGGTCTGCCGCGGAATTCCATGCTCGGAAGAAAACGCCGTCGTCGCCACTCCCTACCGCCTCTGCCACCGCGCGAATTTCGCCGAAGTCAGCGCCGCCATATGGGATGTAACCCAGCGGCCAAGTGCCGAAGTCCTCGTGCACGTCATTCTCGAACAGTCTCCCCACCATTCTCGCCCCCCAGTGCTTTTTCAGACAATCTGAATGAACGTTGGGGACGTGGCAAGACAGGAGCGCACCGCCTACGCACTGGAGCGAACTGGCTTAAGCGCTGCGCGCTTTTGCAGGAAAGGCGGCCTTACCGAAGAAGCCCGTCAACATCGAACTCTTCCCAACCGCGAAGGGCTATCTCGGGCTCGCCTGAGTTTTCTGCCAGAGCCTTCTTCGTCGTCTTTTTGGCTTTCAGTGAACGCGTCAGCTTCGCGTTGTACGCTGCCTTACGGCGGTTCTCCGCTTTGGTTTCTGCGTCCTGTTCTCGCCATTCGTCAACAGTCCCGTGATCCAACAGCTCTTCGACCATCTTGGGATCGAAAACGTGAAATGTAATCCTGCGGGCACGCCCGTTAAGCCTTACAGTTCGGGTTCCTGCACTTGGCAGACGACCGTCAGCGAGCCACCGGTGCCGTTCACCAACCTTGATTGAGAGGATATCCTGTATCTCGCGCGGGATTACAGGTAGCGTTTCGACCTTTTCCATCGCCTTTGCGATGACGGCAGCCGTCGCATGGAAAGCTGACTTGTCGTTGGCAGGCATGGCCAGGATGACGTCGTTACCCTCGAGAACGAGTGACTTTTTCGAGGTTGTGGGGACGCGTGACTGCAGTTCCTGAAGGATTCCCTTCGCCCGCACCGCCGATCCCATGGTTGCAGCGGACGATAGCGTCCATGTCTTGATGAGTTCTATGTCGTTCGTTCGATGTTTCGGCATGACGAATAAATGGGACAGGAGGTCTGTCAGGTCAACGAGGATAGCGGCCGCTGTTTGGCGGGCATGTTGGAACCTTCACCTTGGGTTTTGATAGACCCTGACGCGCAAGCGACACGGCGCGATGTAATCGGTGAAGAATGAACGATTTCGCGTGCTTTCGTGAACAGTGTGGGGACAGACGGTCGGTAAAACACTATTTCCTCCGCTCATCGGAACGAAAGCTTTGACCAGCAGTTAGCAGGAGAGTTCCTAGGGAGGCATGATCATGGCGGCACACCGGGCTCAGTGGAAAGGTCATATCAAGATCGGTGAGATTAGCTGCGGCGTCGGGCTTTACACGGCGGCCTCGACATCCGACCGCATCTCATTCCGGACAATCAACAAGGCGACCGGTAACCCCGTCAGACGCGAGTTCGTGGATAGCGAGACCGACGAGACAGTCGAGCGCGAAAAGCAGGTGAAAGGATTTGAAATCGAAAGTGGCGAGTACATCATGATCGACCCCGAGGAAGTGACAGCCGTCATTCCGGAATCCGATAAGATGCTGGATATCGAAGCTTTCCTTCCCAGTTCGGAGGTTGACGACGTCTACTTCGACAAGCCCTACTATCTGGTTCCCACCGACGATGTCGCCGAAGACTCGTTTGCTGGTCTGCGCGACGCCATGCGTAAGGCCGATGTCACCGCCATTGCCAGGACGGTGCTGTTCCGGCGTATGCGTACGGTTCTGATCCGCGCCCACGGCCGCGGGTTGATCGCGACAACGCTCAACTTCGATTACGAGGTGCGCTCATCGAAGGAAGCATTCAAGGATGTTCCCGAGATCAAGGTTGAAGGCGAAATGCTCGACCTCGCCAAGCACATCATTGGCACCAAGAAGGGCGACTTCGACCCAGCAACTTTCGACGACCGGTACGAAAAAGCTCTTACAGATCTGGTGAAGGCCAAGGCGGAAGGCCGAACTTTGCCCAAACCCAAGCCCGTACAGGTTTCGAAGCCGAACGATCTTCTCAAAGCGCTGCGTGAAAGCGCTGGGATGAGCGACAAGAGGCCGACCAAGCAGAAAACCAAAGCCGCCAATACCAACGCCGCGAAGCCAAAAAAAGCGCCTGGCGCGAAGAGCAACCGGAAAAAAGCGGGTTAGGAGCGCAAATGGCACGCCGTCCTTATTGGAAAGGCTATCTCAAGCTTTCACTGGTTACCTGCCCGGTGGCCATGAGCCCGGCAACGTCTGAAAGCGCGAAGGTCCGGTTCCATACCCTCAACGGTGACACCGGCAACCGAGTTATGTCGCAGTACGTCGACTCCGTCACAGGCAAGCCCGTGACGGACGAAAACGAGGCAAAGGGTTATGAGCGTGGTGAGAACGACTACGTCCTTCTGACAGACGAAGACCTCGAGGCCGTGGAACTGCAGACCGTCCGCACCATCGACATCGAAAAGTTCGTTCCTCGCGAGAGCATCGAATGGATTTACTTCGAGACGCCGCATTATCTGGTACCAAATGACAAGATCGGCAACGAGGCGTTCGCCGTCATCAGGGACGCTATGAAAGCAGAGAATGTGCTCGGTATCTCACGCGTTGTGATCGGTCGCCGCGAACGGGCAATTGTTTTGGAACCACGCGGTGAAGGCATCGTCGTCTGGACATTGCGTTTCGGCGACGAGGTCCGTCCTGAAGACGACTACTTTCAGAACATCCAGAAAGCCGCCGACCCCGAGACGGTTACAGCGATCACCAAAATGATCGAGCCACGCATGGACGAATGGTCTCCCGCAATGGTTAGCGATCCAATACAGGAAAGTCTGCTGAAGTTGATCGCGTCCAAGAAGAAGACGCTCAGAACCTCAAGAAAGCCCAAGGCGAAGAACAGCGAAGCGGTGGCCGGCAACAAACCGTCGAATGTCATCAACATCATGGACGCTCTGAAAAAGAGTGTCGAAGCCGATCTCAAAGGCAGGAAACGATCGGGTTAGGAAACCGGCCGTCCGAGCAGTCTTCTAGGTCAGGGCGTCCTGAAACGAAACGGCCTCCGCGGAAGCCACACAGCGGCGGGCCCCTATGCGAAAGAAACCCGCACGGGGTTGGTGCGGGTCTCCTTTTAAGCATGCACTGCACTGCCTGCTTTCGCCGCCAAGCTTAGTTGCGGCATGGCTAATGTGCGCTTTCATAGTTAATAAGTGCTTACCATCTTCCTCAGCTAGATTGCGACGCCCGTGACGGGATTGACGATAGGCCGCTCACTTTCATCCTTTGCGCCTGCCGGCTGGACGGCCGATGGTGCAAGCGACTCTTTATCGGCGCGCTCCGGCTTTTCCGGTAGGGCCGCAACATCGATTGGCCGGCGCTGCTCGGGGGTAGCATTCGTGTCGTTGGTTCCCATGTCTTCGCTCCTTTCCTAGCCAACACGCCAAGCCGCAAACCGTTCCATGGCACCTGTCCGAAAATATCTGACGATCGCGATACAGAGAAGATAGTCACGATTTTCTAATGTTATGACTGCTCAAGCGGCCGACGTTTTCCATTTGTCGAGTCGTTTGATCGCCTGTTCGAGTGGACGTTGGTTCTCGCAATAGTCCCGCCAGGCGGAGCTATCTTTGATCAGGTTCGGGACTGTCCGGATCGTAAAACGCTTCGGATCGAGACCCGTTTTAACCTGCGTCCAGTTCAGCGGCATCGACACGGTCGCTCCCGGTCGAGCGCGGGGCGATAAAGGCGCGACAGCGGTAGATGTCTTGTCATTTCGCAAATAATCAAGAAAGATCCGCCCGTGTCTTTGAGACTTGGTCATTTTGATAAGATATCGGTCGGGATTGTCACGCGCCATCGCCTGACAGACGTCGTGTGCGAACGCCTTGCCTTCATCCCATGAGAGCCGTTTGCCTTTCGGCACCAGAAGCGGCGTCACAACGTGCAAGCCTTTGCCACCCGTGGTCTTGCAGAAGCTGATCAGGCCAAGCTCCTCCAATCGGTCACGGATTTCCCGTGCGGCCTCGACCACCGTTGCGAAGTCGACGTCCGGACCGGGATCGAGATCGAACACCAGCCGTCCGGGTACATCAGGTAAATTCGGTTCGCAGTTCCACGGATGCAGTTCGGTGCCACCGATCTGCGCGATCGCTGCAAGTCCTTCGACGCGGTCGATTTGCAGGTAGGGCTGCTTGTCTCCCGAGACCCTGACCTGCTCGACCAAGTTGGATGTCCCTTGCACTGCGTGGCGCTGGAAGAACTGCTCACCACCAATGCCATCGGGCGTGCGAATGATCGAGCATGGCCGCCCCTTGATATGATCGATGAGCCAAGGCCCAACGGCTTCATAATAACTCGCCAGATCGACCTTGGTGACGGGCCTATCGTCGAAAGCGTCGGGCCACATCATTTTGTCAGGACTGGATATCAACACACCCATCACATCGACCTTGGCGCCCTTGCGCGGACGCGATGGACTGGAGATAGTCTCGTCCGGATCAGCGACATCGACTTTGCCAGGTTTCGCGGGCTTCTCGGCCTCGACCTCCTGCGCAGGCTTGTCGTCGCGCAATCCCTTGAACGACGCCTGTCGCACCTGACCATCACCGGTCCATCCGGCGAACTGGATTTCCGCCACCAGTTCCGGCTTCAACCATACGATATCAGGAGACTGCTTGGGCGCGCCGATACCCGTGAAGGGTGACTTGGAGGCTTCCATTTCCCTCAGGCGCGGAAGAAGCTTATCGACAACCTTCGCGCCATACCCTGTACCCACTCGCCCCACGTAAACGAAGTGATCGCCGCGATTGACACCGACCAGCAGCGATCGAAACTTTCCATTGGTCGTGGCATAGGCCCCGATCACGACCTCATGACCAGCTTTGCACTTCGATTTGACCCAGGTGTCCGTTCTGCCGGACCGATAGGCTGCATCCGCCTTTTTGGAAACGATACCTTCCAGCGACAACTTGCACGCGGATTTCAGGACGGCGTCGCCGCCCGTTTCGAAGTGCTCGACAAATCTCAGTCGCGGGTCGTCACCTGCATGGGATAGCAGCGTCGACAAACGTTCTTTCCGGCCCTTCAACGGCTGGTTTCGGAGATCGTCGCTACCCTCGAACATCATGTCGAATGCGAAGTAGACCAGGTCATCGGTCTTGCCCTCGGACAGCGCCGCCTGCAACGCCGCAAAGTCGGGCGCACCGTGCTCGTCCAGAGCACAGACCTCTCCGTCGATGACGGCGTCGGGCAAGTTTGCCGCGGAGGACGCAATCGCCGGGAATTTTCCCGTCCAGTCTAAGCCTTTCCGTGTCTTCAGCGTCACTTTTCCATCGAGGATCCGCAGCTGGATACGATAGCCGTCGAATTTGATCTCGTGAATCCAACCGGACGCAGAGGGAGGTCTCTCCAGGTTGTCGCAAAGCTGCGGGGCGATGAAACCGGGCATCGTCGATGGTTGTGGTTTTTTCGACCGACGCGTTTCGGGCTTGGAACCCGACTTCCGCTGCTCGGCAGCGAGGCCGTCACTACTGTCCCAGACTGCGTCGGCTGACACAGCGTTACCGCTGGTCATGAAAGCCTTGGGCTTTCGACCTTTGCCTGATGCGATCTCGCTCATCGTCCGTCCCGATGCTACAGATGTCTCGTTTTCGTCGAGAACCGCCGCGCCGTCGCCATCGATCGAGTAGTCGTCCTGATGCTTGATGAGAAGCCAGTTTGTTCGCTTGTCGTCGTCCTTCCTGCGCATCCGGACAAGGACATAGCTACCGTGAAGGCGCTGACCTTCCAGCGTAAATTTGAAATCACCCTTTGCCAGTGCTTCTTCAGGGCTCTTGTTGCCTTCGGGCTCCCAATAGCCTCGATCCCAGAGCATCACCGTGCCGCCCCCATATTGGCCTTTGGGAATGGTGCCTTCGAAGTCCCCGTAGTCCAACGGGTGATCCTCGACTTCAACGGCAAGCCGCTTGTCCTGTGGATCAAGCGATGGCCCCCTGGTCACGGCCCAGGATTTGAACACACCGTCCATCTCGATCCGCAGGTCGTAATGAAGCCGCGTGGCATCGTGCTTTTGGATAACGAAACGGCGACGGTTTGACGGTGTGACTGACCCTTCGCCGCGGGGCTCGGCTGTTTTCTTGAAGTCACGTTTCGCGCGGTAATTGGAGAGATTGTCGGCCATCTGATCTCAAACCTATGCTTCACCATCTTAACGCTGAGCATGGTCGAAGGTTCGGGCGGATCGCGCGCAAGAGCACGATTTTGTAAGCAATGACAGCATGTTTTGTCGGCTATACGACCGGGGCGGCTGCAACGTCTTCCGGATGTCAACTCGCCCTTGCGCAGCGACGACCGACGCCATCGCGTTTTCCGTCGATCCCTGATCTCTGAGAAAGCGATCTTGATGTCGCTCGAAACTTGGAAAGGAATTCGATCCCTCACATCGAGATGTCGCCCGGCCGGCAAGCGCCAAGGCGCCGATCTTGACTACCGGGCCGGCATCACCATCTCAACTCCGATCCCCGGAGCCACGACATGGACGACCTCACCCTCTCGACTGTTTTCGACGACAACAGGATCGAAATCCTGCCGCCGGATCGGAACGCGTGCGGTAACGCAATGACTTGCCCGTGCGACTGCTGTGGACGCCACGCGGTGATGGATGAAGACTGCTGCGGCATTTGCGAAGAGTGTCTGGCACCGTGATCATGGTGACTTCCGCTCGGCAGGCAGATCGGGTCTGCGTTTGAGATCCGGCGCCGACCTCATCCATCGGCCAGCTTCGGAAACAGTCGGGCAATATCCTCGCGACTAGCGCTTCAAATGCCGTTTCCAAGAGCGCTGCCCCACAAATAAATCATTGGAACTTCTATATTTTCTACGTGTTTCCGTTTCACCCAACAGGAGGAAACACCCATGAAGAAAATCGCCCTCGTCACCGCCGGACTGCTGCTCGCAGCCACCGGTGCATTTGCACAAAGCGAAACGCCTAGCACGTCGCAGACAACACCTGCGGTCAACACCGAACAGAATCCCGGCGCCCCAATCGCCGGCAAGAACAGCTTTACCGAAGCGCAGGCAAAATCCCGCCTTGAAGACGCCGGCTACACGGATGTCAGCGGTTTAAAGCTCGATGATCAGGGCGTCTGGCGCGCAACCGCATCCAAGGACGGCAAGTCCGCAAGCGTTTCCCTGGACTTCCAGGGCAATGTTACGCTCGCCAAGTAAAAACAACACGGAGGAAATCCTATGAGAACGATTACAGGACTGTACGACAACTATAATGACGCGAAGGCAGCAGTGAAAGCTCTCGAAGATGCAGGAGTCTCATCGGACGACATCAGCATCGTGTCGAACAAGGCTAACGGCGTCGATGTCGAAGGACAAGGCAACCGGGCCGGTGAGGGTGCCGGCGCCGGGGCTGGCATCGGCGCTGTCGCAGGTGGTGCAGGTGGTCTCCTGACCGGCCTTGGCCTGCTTGCCATCCCCGGCGTAGGCCCGGTTGTGGCGGCTGGATGGCTCGCTGCCACAGCTGCCGGTGCAGTAGCGGGCGCGGTCGCGGGTGGTGCGGTTGGCGGTATCGTCGGCGCAATGGTGGAATCCGGTGTGCCGGAAGAGGATGCCCATTTTTACGCCGAAGGCATCCGCCGCGGTGGCTCGGTGGTGACGGCCCGTGTCGATGAGAGCCGCTTGGCATCCGCCGAGGCGATTCTCGACAGCTCGCCCAGAGTCGATGTTGCCTCGCGTCGTGCAAGCTACGCGGAGCAAGGCTGGAAGAGCTTCGACGACAGGGCCGATCCTTATACCGACGAGCAGATAGCGGCCGAACGGGACCGGTATCGCGTCAGCCGCTTATAATTCGACCCATTAAAACTAATCGAAAGCCTCGCAACCTCTGCGGGGCTTTTTTCCCGCGTGAAGCCGGGACCTTTTGCCGTTACCGGCGTTGTCCTCTCACAATCGACAGGAGAGAACGATGTCATCGAAAGCTACTGCAGCGAAGCAACGCGAAATCCAGGGTCAGGTCGAAAATGCTGACAAGAAGGCGAAATCGAAGCCGGAAGGCGCGATGCAGGCAGGCGCTCGGAAATACCCGGAACCACCGTTCCCGAAAGTCCACCAGGACAAACCTGGTTCCGAGGCCGATCTGCCATTGGCCCCGATGTTCGATGCCCCGTTCTATCGGGGCTCCGAAAAGCTGAAGGAAAAGGTTGCGCTCATCACCGGTGGTGATTCCGGAATAGGCCGGTCGGTGGCGATCCTTTTCGCTCGCGAAGGCGCCGACGTCGCCATCATCCATCTCAATGAGGACGAGGATGCAGCCGACACCAAGGCGGCGGTCGAGAAGGAGGGGCGTCGGTGCTTGGTCATCAAGGGTGATGTGAAGGACGCCAAATTCTGCCGCGACGCCGTCGCCAGGACTGCCAAGCAATTCGCCCGTCTCGACATCCTCGTCAACAATGCCGCGTTCCAGGTTCATGCCGCCGACATCGAGGACCTGACCGAGGAGCACTTCGACGAGACGGTCAAGACCAACCTCTACGGCTATTTCTACATGGCAAAAGCCGCCGTACCGCATCTGGCCAATGGATCGGCAATCATCAATACCGGGTCAGTCACCGGTCTGGAAGGATCGAAAGAACTTCTGGACTACTCGATGACGAAAGGTGGCATTCACGCCTTCACCAAGGCACTATCAAGCCAGCTTGTGCGGAAGGGCATCCGGGTCAATGCCGTAGCGCCCGGACCCGTCTGGACCCCACTGAATCCTTCCGACAAACAAGCCGAGGACGTCGCCAAGTTCGGCAGCCAGACGCCCATGAAGCGTGCTGCGCAGCCCGAGGAGATAGCGCCCGCATACGTCTTCCTCGCATCACCGCAGATGTCGAGCTACATCACGGGCGAGATCCTGCCGATTGTTGGCGGCTACTGATCTTTGAAATCAGGCCGAATAGGGAGAGTCGTAATGGTCAACCAAAGCAAAGACGCCGGACCGCCAATTGTAACCGAAACAGCCACCGAGGCTCGTCAGGGTCATTATGGAAAGCCGGTGTTTATCGTTCTCGTCTGCGGCCTTCTGCTTGCACTACTCGCATGGGGTGGGGTCGAAATCTGGGGTGAAAGCATCGATCGGGATACCAAGGCGACCGCTTCGACATCGCCCGATCCGATCAACGCGCAGCCATCCGGCGCGGGCGCTTTCGACAACAATGCCGCCGATGGCAGCGGTCGCCCGCCCGAGGCGACGGACAGGTCCCCGACACCAACCGGAAATGGCGGTGGCCCGACACAGGTGACGACCCCGACGGGAGCGGAAAAGACAAAGTAGCAGATGACCGCATTTTCAGAGCGCACAGGTTAGCTTGAGATCGAACGGGGTTCCCACGCAATTGGGCGAGTGAACCGTAAAACCAGAGGTTTCCTTAGGTTGGACGCACGGATCTGGCACGCGTCGGAGCTGACATTGGCGCAGGATATACGGTCACTACCTGCGACGTAATGGCGACTGTCCGCTGGTTTCTTCGGAACATCCACGACGCTCAAACGATTTTTACGGATACCGAGTATCCAAAGGAGAATACGACATGCCACTCTCGGCAATCGCCCTCAACGCCACCCTGAAATCCTCCGGAGGGGGCCCTTCCTCTACCGACCGCATGCTGTCTCTGATCACCGCCGCAATGGCGAAGGAAGACGTCACCACCGAGACGATCCGGCTCGCAGATTTCAACATAAAACCGGGCGTCACGTCCGACGAGGGCGAGGGCGATGAGTGGCCGGGCATTCGTCAGAAGATACTCGACGCCGACATCCTGATCCTTGGGACGCCGATCTGGATGGGTCAACCGGGAAGCATCTCCAAGCGGGTGCTCGAACGCATGGACGCGTTCCTTGAGGAGACCGACGACCAGGGGCGGATGGTTTCCTATGGCAAGGTCGCGGCACTTGCAGTTGTTGGCAACGAGGACGGCGCCCACCATGTGTCCGCGGAACTTTACCAGGCACTGAATGACGTCGGCTTCACGCTCGCCCCCAATGCCGTCGCATACTGGGTCGGGGAAGCAATGGGCGGCACCAATTTTGTCGATCTTCAGGAGATTCCGGATGCCGTTCAGAAGACCGTCGACATGCTGGCTCGCAACACCGTTCACCTTGCAACGCTGACGGCGGCCAATCCATTCCCCGGGGAAGGCTGAATCCACTTGCCGATAACGCTGGGCAATTGCAGAGGTTTCCTGCCGCCCCAGTTTGCGCTCATGGAACAAGCCGATATTAAGACGAAACCACCCGCGAAGACAGACAAGCTCGACGCCACAACGGATGCCGCAGTCTCGATCATCCAGGCAAGGATGGCGACGACTACCCTCGAATTTCAGATACGGACGCCGGGTGCGTATGTAATCTTGAAGGCAAATTCCATTGTGCCGATAAGCTCACGAGCGGCATTTCGAACGGAGATCGACACACCCTCCGGCGGAGGAAATGCCTTGCAGGCGAACTGCGAGAGCGCGTTCAATCCGGTGTTCATCGCGTCTTGCGCATCGCGCGCTTCGATATCTACCTCGGCTTCCTTGCCGTCTGAAATGTGAATGTAGAATTTCGGCATCTCATTTCCTCCCACACAAATGACATGGGGCGCGTCGGGCAAATAGAAAGGCCGCGTATATCCTTCGGCAGCGAATGTTCTCTCGTCGGATCCGCGGTTCCCGCGCCGACCGGCAGCTTCTTCGGAAATGGACTGACGTTGAGGTCCGGGCAGCCCCATGTTCAACGCCACCTCAAACCGCTGATGGACTTGATCGAGCAAGGCGCAATCGATGCTTCGTTTCTCATCACTCCTTGCATCGGGTTTGAGGAAAGACCGGACGCCTAAAAGACCTTCCGCGATAAATCAGATGGCTGCATCAAGGTGGTCATCCGTCCCAACGGCGAAGCCTGAACCAAAGGCTTGAATAGATCCGGCCCTCATCTACTTCATCAGGAGAAGTAGCTTATTTCCTGTCATGCATGCAGCCGGTGAAAGTACGTCAAACCATATGCCACACAGAACAGAATCCATCCAAAGCACGACCCGGCGCAAAGCGCCGGCTGGTGCGGATGGAAAGGCGCTCTGGTCAGTGGAGCGAGGTCGTTCTCCCATCGTGGCCACAGCCATTCACGATGGACACGCTCTACGCCCGGACATCGCCGGACAGTATGCGCTTACGTCTGACAGCCGCCTCCGAGAGGAGGATCCGTTCACGGCCTTCCTCATCTCCGACATGACCAATCAGGTCGTTTTTCACCGCTCGCGCTTTGAGGTCGACCTCAACAGGGCGCGCGATGCCGCAGTATATCTGAGGCCAGACCAAGCCTGGGGGCTTGAGGTCTGGAAGACGCCACTTCGACCCGAGCAACTGGACGCGTCACTGCGCGTCCACGACGACTACTATCGGATGCTGGCAACAATGCTTGCTGGGATCCAGCAAGATCACGGGCAATTCGTCCTGCTCGACATGCACAGCTACAACCATCGGCGTGGTGGGCACGACCAGCGGCCCACGGACCAGAAGGATGCGCCTGACATCAACATCGGAACCTCATCGATGAAGCGGGAGCTCTGGGGGGATGTCATAGACGCGCTCGTCACGCATTTTTCCCGGTTCACGCTCAACGGCCGCGCCCTTGATGTCAGGGAGAACATCGCCTTCCAGGGGAGAGGCGAGCAAACGCGCTTCGTCCATCAGGAGTTTCCCGAGACCGGCTGTGCCATCGCCATCGAGTTCAAGAAGATTTTCATGGATGAGTGGACGGGCGAGCCGGACAGGGCTGCACTCGTGCAGCTCCGCTCGATCGTCGCATCGGCTGAACCGTTGCTCGAGCGCCTTCTGGAAGGGCGGTCATGACGCGAGCGCGCGCCAGTCGAAAACCGCAAGAGGCCGAATGGCTCGATGAGATCGTCGATGCCATCAGGCAGGGGATGCCGGTGCGCCAGGCCTGCCCGGGCGGCGGCCGGCTTCACATCGATCGCCCACTTCCGTTTCTCTACGTTCATCTCGGGGGTTCCGACCGCGAGCCCGTCGCCCGGGCGATCGCGCAAGCCAACGCCTCCTATCTTGTCGCAGACGACGTCCCGTCGGCGCGGACCATCATCAAAGCCATCGCACCGGTTCTGAAGGAACGGTTTGGAGCACTCATCCTTGTGGATGTCGGTGAATTTCAGCAGGATCAGCGTCTGGCCGACGATGCACCGTTGCTGGAATCCTTCGAGATCTGGGTGTGGACCACGCAGGACGCGGCAGCAACAGACGCCGGATTGAGCTTCTCCACGGCGGTTGGACAGAACAAGATGCGCTACCGCCGTCCACGGGTCGAGAAACAAGGGTCGCCGGTCTCCGGTAGTCTCACATCGATCGTCGAGGAAACCGGATGCTCCGCGATGGCGATACGCTTCGCTCCAATCTATAGGCCCCCTGATGGCGGCATCTATCCGGAGCTTCGTGATCAGCTCGTTGCCACGGTGTTCGATGCCGGCCTGCGCGGCTGCGCGACCTTTATCGAACGGCACCAGCTGTTCAGCCTGCCCACGCATCGAGCACTCGGACGAAAAGTTATCGTCGATGCCGTCTCGCGTGTCGATCGGGCGATCGACGACGTTGCCTCGTCTTTCGATTTTCTACTCGCGGTCACACCGATCAATGCGGAAGCGGCTATTGCCGCGTTCCGGAGAGACGATTGCCGCGGTGAGCCGGATTTTCTCTACCGGCCCCTGACTGTTCAGGTCGAGACCGCCAAGCAGAAGTTGTTTTCAATTTCGTTTGATCACATCGAGGATCCGGTCCTTCACGGCCTTTACCGGGAAAAGCAGGGGGAACTCGAGCTGCAGCTATCTCTGATCGGCGCGAGGCAGACGAAGAGGTTCGTTGAGTTCGGCCGCGCGCTCTATGGTCCGGTTGAACCGTCGCTGCTGGCGGAAGCCAAGGGAATCCTGCTCGCGCTTTCTTCCGCAGGGGCCTCTGACGATCCCACCCAGGGGAATGTCAGACCGCAGGCAGACTGCCTTTCGGTCGCGCGCAGCGCCGCCGCGATGATCGAGTCATACCGGGAACGCCATGACGGTTTCGAGGCGCGTGTCGAACTCCGCGACGACTTGCCCTCTGGCCTGATGGTGACCGGTTCCAAGCTGTTGGTCTCCACCAACACCGCGATGGACCAGGCGCGTGTCGAACCTCTTCTCGCTCACGAGATCGGCGTTCACCTGCTGACCTACTTCAATGGATCGGCACAGGGTCTGCGGCTGTTTCGCACCGGGCTGTCCGGCTACGAGGGCATGCAGGAGGGGCTGGCCGTGTTTGCCGAGTATCTCGCAGGCGGCATGACGCCCGCTCGGCTTAAACTTCTGGCCGGTCGGGTTGTCGGGTGCGCCTACATGCTCGATGGCGCGAGCTTCGCAGAGACGTTCTCGCTGCTGCAGAACAGCCATGACTTCGCCACCGAAGCCGCGTTCAATATCACCTTGCGGCTATTCAGAGGAGGCGGCCTTGCCAAGGACGCGATTTATCTGCGTGGACTGTTGGAACTGCTCGACCACCTTGCACGGGGTGGCGCGCTCGACCCGTTTTGGATGGGAAAGATCGCTTCCCAGCATTTTATGGTTATGCAGGAGTTGGCGTCGCGAGGCCTGCTGAAATATCCCGTCGTTTTCCCGGTCTTTCTCGACACGCCCGTGGGAAAGAGTCGGCTTGAGCGAGCGCGCCGGGGCATGCGACCAATCGACATGATTCAGTCAGGGGAGATTTGAATGCGGATAGCGTTTCTGGTCAATTCCATTGCCGGCGAAGCGGCCTATTACACCACCACCTCTCTGGCCATGGCCGCGGCGGCCCGGGGACATCAGGTCTGTTACGTGACCCCCGGAGATTTCGTCCTGCGTGCTGATGACAGCCTGCATGTCCGGGCGATCGCGCCACCGGCCATAAAACAAAAGAAGGCAGAAGCATTCGTTGCCAGTATCAACGATGAAGCATTGCCGACAGAGACGATCGATGTGGCCGATATCGACGTGCTGTTTCTGCGCAACGATCCGTCGGAAGACGCCGACGAGCGACCTTGGGCCGCCCATGTCGGTGCGATGTTCGGAAGGTTGGCGGTCGAGCGTGGCGTGATCACGGTGAACGATCCCGACGGTCTGGCCCGCGCCCAGAACAAGCTCTATTTCCAGGATTTCCCCGAGGCCATTCGTCCCGCGACACTCATTTCCAAAAGCATCGATGAAATCAGGCAGTTTGTCGATCAGCATAAGCAGGGCGTCATTCTCAAGCCCCTTCAAGGGTCCGGAGGACGACATGTCTTCAAGATTTCCTCGAACAAGGAATCCAACCTCAACCAGATCTTCGAGGCCGTAAGCGGAGAAGGATACCTAATCGCGCAGGGTTATCTTCCGGCCGCCACGCAAGGAGACATCCGGCTGTTTCTGATGAATGGCCGACCTCTACAACGGGATGGGGTTTACGCCGCATTCCGGCGCGTGCCGGCCAAAGGCGAACTGCGCTCCAACATGAACGCCGCAGGGACGGCCGCGGCTGTCGACGTCACGCCCGACATCCTGCGTGTCGCAGAAACGGTCCGGCCGAAACTGGTGGCGGACGGTATGTTCCTGGTAGGGCTTGATATCGTTGGCGACAAAATTCTCGAGATCAACGTGTTCACGCCAGGTGGCCTTCCGAACATGCATGAGCTTTACGGCATCGATTTCTCAAGCGACGTCATAGCCGACCTCGAGCGCAAGGTAGCGATCCGCAACGACTACCCCAAACAGCTCGGCAACCGTGCGATCGCAACCCTGTAGCGTCGGTTTCGCGCCAGAACACGCCCGTCATGACCGGTCAACACGAACCTGTCTCAACATCGAGCCGCTGAAGTTGCCACCTGCGCCCGAGAGCGGTCGTTGTGGCACTGGTGGTGGCCAATCCGACCTGTCTTTCAGGTGAAGGTTTGAGCACTGGTCGGCGGGACGACGCTTTGGCGGTCGGCGTCACCCAGTTTTCCTGTAGATCCACAATTGCGCTGGCGGGATGTTGCGCAACATGAAGGCAAGATGACGTACCTCGTATTGTTTCGGCAGCGCCACGACGGGCGACAGGAGACCATAGGTGATCTGAACCACGGGCCGCCCGACCGGGACGCGCTCCAGAAGATCGATGACCAGAGCCTCCCTTTTGGCTACCGGCAGATGCAGCAGCGGTATTGCCGAGATGACACAGTCGAATTGGGCATCCCGTCGAGCACCAAGAGCAAGATCGAGCGCGAATGCGTCGCCGCAACGAGTATCGACACCTGGAAACTGGGCGCGAAGATGACCGCAGAATTCGGGAGAATATTCGATTGATGTCAGGTTTTGCGGTTGCACCCCGCGCGCCAGAATGGCCTTGGTGATGATTCCTGTTCCCGGCCCAAGTTCCAGCACCGGCAAGTCAGATTCCAGCCGAATTACGCTGGCCATCTTCCTCGCGGTAACGAATGAAGTCGGTGCGATTGCTCCGACAGCCTTCTTGTTACGCTTCCAGCCCTTCAGAAACTCGATCTCGTCCCTGAACTTCAACTCCACCCGCTGTCGCATATTCATTCTCTGAAATCACTCCACTGCCTGGACTTTGTTCTACGCAATTCCAATATGCTGAAAGCGACAAAATCAAGTGCAGGTGCGCCATTTCTGGTTCGCCCATCATGTGACGTCCAATCCAATGTCCAGAATTGACGCGCTGTGCGTCAGCCAACCGACCGAAATGATATCGACCCCGGTGGCCGCTATATGGCCGACTGTTTCCAGCGTAACGCGGCCGGATGCCTCGGTGATCGCGCGTTTCGAAACGATCTCGACGGCCTCGCGCAATTGATCGGGGTTCATGTTGTCAAGGAGAACGGCATCCACGCCTTCGCGCATAGCGATGCGCAGTTGGTCGATCGTGTCCACTTCTACTTCGATCTTGACCATGTGCCCGATATTGGCCTTGGCCCGCCGGATAGCCGGTTCCACTCCACCCGCGATCGCGATGTGATTGTCCTTGATCAGCACGGCGTCGGCCAGTGAGAAGCGGTGGTTCATTCCACCGCCGGCGCGTACCGCGTGCTTCTCGAGCGCTCGAAGGCCAGGTGTCGTCTTACGGGTGCAGGCGATGGACGCGCCGCTACCTTTGATCGCCGCCACCATCTGCGCGGTCGATGTCGCGATGCCTGAGAGACGGCTGATGACGTTAAGCGCCGTCCGCTCGGCGGCAAGCAGCGCTCGCGCATTGCCTTCGATCGTCGCTATCACGCTCCCGACACCGACAGGCTCGCCATCGGTGTGATAACGCGTGATCGCAACCGTCGGATCCATCAGTTCGAAGGCGAGTGCGGCCATGTCCACGCCGGCAACGACACCGGGTTGGCGAGTTGCCATTTGCAGGCTTACACGGTGGTCCGCCGGCATGACTGCGGCCGAAGTGATGTCACCGGCGAGGCCGAGATCTTCGAGCAAGGCATTGCGCAGCAGCGGTTCGATCATCAGTCTTGGTAAAGATAGGGGGTGCATGTCAGGCGCTCCGCAGTTCAGGTCTTGATATGGAAAGGCGTGCGGCGGTCATCGCCTCTGCCAGGGTCATCTTCCGTCGGCTGCCCTCGCTCAGGTGCTCCGGCCAATCGGTCCTCGCGTGCGAACCGCGCGTCTCCTTTCGCAGCAGGGCAAAGACAGCGATGAGCAGGGCCACCGTCGCCGGCTGCGCGGCGGGCTGCTCTGGCTCCGTCAGTGGAAGCAGGTCCGACAATGCGCGCCGCAGTCCGCCGCCGTTCCTGAGAACGCCAAGATGGGCGGAAACAGTGTCCCGGACGTTATCGATCTCGATCGCTTGCGGCGGCACCGTCGCGACAGCGGGCATCGCGGTCCTGCGGGCGGGCATAAACGCCGCCATGTCCTCAGCCGCGCGCATCCCCATGACAGCCGCCTCCAGCAGGGAGTTGCTGGCAAGCCGGTTGGCACCATGAAGCCCCGTCGAGGCAACCTCGCCGGCGGCCCAAAGTCCGGTGACGGAGCTGCGCCCGCGCCTGTCGACGTCGATGCCGCCCATATGATAGTGGGCGGCCGGCGTCACCGGGATCAATTGCCGTGACGGATCGACGCCCGCTTCGCGGCAGAGGGAGTCGACCGTCGGAAAGCGCTGTGCGAACCGCGACCCCAGCGCCGCGCGTGCGTCCAGATGGACCGAGCGACCATGGTCGATTTCGGCGGCGACCGCGCGGGCAACGACGTCGCGGGGCGCTAGGTCCTCTCCGCGCACGCCTTTCATCATCGGCCGGCCTTGGTCATCGAGGAGAACGGCTCCATCGCCTCTGACGGCTTCGCTGACAAGGGCCAAAGGACGACGCGCGGAGCGCAAAGCCGTCGGGTGAAACTGGACGAACTCCATGTCGGATAAAACCGCGCCGACGCGGGCGGCAAGCGCGATCCCCTGACCGAAACTGCTGACAGGATTGGTCGTCGCATCGTAGAGACCACCAAGCCCACCGGTGGCCAGAAGGATTCGGTTGGTCGGGATGACGATTGTCTTCCCATCCCTGACGCAGACAGCGCCGCTGATCACCCCCTCATCGGTGTGAAGTGCCACCACCTCCGCATGGTCCAGTATGGTGACCGACGGTGCCGCGCGCGCAGCCTTGACGAGGGCACCGACGATAGCCGCACCCGAGCCGTCGCCGGCGGCATGAAGGATCCGGTGGCGAGCGTGAGCGGCTTCCAGGCCGAGCGAGAACGCGCCGGCAGAATCTCGGTCGAATGCGACCCCGAAACGCTGAAGCAGCGCGACGACGCTTTTCGCCGCGCCGACGATGCTTTGGACCACGGTTGCGTCGCACAGACCGTCACCGGCGGCCAGCGTATCGGCAGCGTGCAATTGCGCGCTGTCGTCCGGACCGACAGCGGCTGCCATGCCGCCCTGCGCCAGGGCGCTGGAGGTGCGCGCTCCCAGTGACCCGCTTGTCACAAGCAGGACGGGACGAGGGGCAAGCGTGAGCGCAGCGACGAGACCCGCCAGCCCGCTGCCGACAATCACCGGATGGCCAGCAGATTCACGCAGGAACACACTCATATCGCCAGCATCCTTTGCACGGCGCGGCGCGCGCCGTCGGCGACGGCGGGGTCAATCAGGACCTCGTGCTGGTTTCGCTCAAGCGCCGCGCGAATGTTGGCGAGCGTGATCCGCTTCATATGCGGGCAGAGATTGCATGGCCGGATGAATTCGACCTCCGGATGGTTGGCCGCAACGTTATCGCTCATCGAGCATTCGGTCAGCAGCACGACCCGTGCGGGCTTCTCGCTGGCGACAAACTCCGACATCCAGGCGGTGGAACCGCTAAAATCGGCTGCTGCCACCACATCGGGCGGGCATTCCGGATGGGCCAGGACCTGTACGCCTGGATGGTTCTCGCGAAGCTGTCGGATATCGTCGGCGGTAAACAACTCATGCACCTCGCAATGACCGTGCCAGGCAATGATGTCTACATCGGTCTGGCTGGCGATGTTGCGTGCCAGATATTCGTCCGGAATCATCAGCACTTTGTTCACGCCGAGCGCCTCGACGATCTGCCTGGCGTTGCCTGACGTGCAGCAGATGTCCGACGCCGCCTTTACCGCGGCGGAGGTGTTGACATAGGTGATGACGGGAACCCCCGGATGAGCCTGTCGCAAAAGCACGATGTCCGCTGGTGTGATCGATTCCGCCAGTGAACATCCCGCTTCAATATCGGGAATGAGCACGGTCTTACCGGGATTGAGAAGCTTGGTCGTCTCCGCCATGAAATAAACCCCGGCCACCAGAATCACCTCGGCCTCCACATCGACGGCGCGACGTGCCAGCGCCAGGCTGTCGCCGACGATATCGGCGATACAGTGGAAAATCTCCGGCGTCTGGTAGTTGTGCGCGAGGATGACTGCATTGCGCTCTTCCTTCAACGCGAGAATTGCGGCGATGTCATCTTCGAAAGAGAGCCACTCTGCAGGTGGGATGAAGCGGCGGACGCGATCGTAGAGCGACGAAACAGAAGCAATGGCACGCATCGAAACCTCCCAATTTATACTCATATTGAGCATATATGAGGTGTTTAAATATGCTCAATATGAGTTTAAGTCAATTGCGGGAGATCGGCAGCCTTGAGCCGGAGAGTGCGCGTTCTTCGACGATAGCGCGTCGATAGCGGAAAATCTTTGCCGGGCGGCCCGGTCCATCATCGGATGTTTCGCCGGTTTCTTCGACGAGTTGCTGCTGCTCGATCATCCGCCTGAAGTTCTGCTTGTGAAGCGGCAGACCGGCAAGTGCCTCGACCGCCTTCTGCAGCTGCAGCATGCTGAAGCTCTCCGGCATGACCTCGAATACCACTGGGCGGTATTTGATCTTTGACCGCAGTCGCGCGATGCCGGTCGCGAGGATACGCCTGTGGTCGGCGAACATTGGTCGTCCGAAATTGACCGTATTGTCCCGGCCAGCCTCGCTGACAAGGCCAGCTCGGTAGAGAAGCTCGTAGCGTTGTAGAACGAGATCCTCGTTCCAGGCATTGTCGACCCCAAACAGAAAACCAACACTCCTGCGGCGCTCGGCGACCTGCTGCGGGTCGGCGATCGTCCACGCGTCGAGCCGGGCCAAGATGTCATCGAACATCTCCGAGCGGCCGTTGCGCATGTCCTCCCATGGCAAATACTCATACCAGCCGTGCCACCCAGACCGGCCGCGCGCAGGCGGCGCCTGTTCCCGCACAAGACCCAGATAGCTGATCGAGATGGTCCTTCCGCCCGGAATGTCGTTGTTGCGATCGCGATCGGCAAAGGTATAGAGCTGCTCGAGGTAGCCGACAGGATGACCGGTCTGCTCGTGGATCCACTCGCGAAGCCCGCTTTGCAACGTCCGATGACCGAGCTCGAAAGGTCCCGAAGGCAAAGCCTCTCCCATCCCGACCGTCATGACACGCGGTTCGTCGCCCGTGACGGCGGCAAGAACGGCCATGAGTTCGGCATGCGCAAGTCCAATGGTCACCGCAGTCAGATTCCCCTTCTTACAATCAGGCCGTTGTGCCACACGGCTCCTGATCAGCCAACGCAGCGGATCAGATATCGCATTTTGCGAGAGGATGTTCACAATGAATCTGCGATTACCGGCTTGGTCTTGGATCAAATCGAACCGTCAGAGCCGGCGTTCGCGTCCAATCATGGACACGATCATCGCAGCCTTCTCGCCCTTGCCGTCTTTTGCGCGCCAGACCCGCGATCCACTTGCAGGGAATATGCTGACGCCCTGCCTTCCAAGTTGGCTACCACGCACTTGGCCCAGGTTTTCCGCAAAATAAATTTCAGAGCGTGTAGACATCGTCGTGGGTGGCAACAAAAAATTCGCCGACCGGCGTTACCCAGCCGCGGAACATGCCGGCCGTGTTATAGGGCATCGTGACCGAACCATCCGCGCCGACGGCGACAAGACCGGCGCCGATGGCATACGGTCGCAGCTGTTCCATGATGACATTCTCTGCCGCCTGATCGACGCTTTCGCCGAGATAGCGAACGCGGCTCGCCACTTCATGGCCGACGGCATAACGGATGAAATATTCGCCCTTGCCGGTGCCCGATACGGCGCAGACGCCATCGCGAGCATAGGTCCCCGCCCCTGCAATCGGCGTATCGCCGATGCGGCCGGCCGGCTTGTTGTTGTAACCACCGGTCGATGTCGCTGCCGCAAGGTGCCCGGACGCATCCAGCGCAACGGCACCGACTGTGCCGTGTTTTTCGGATTCGCTGGCCTTGGCCGCCGTACCGGCTGCGGCATGTGCCTTCATGGCCGCCAGCGCCTGAACCCGCTTTTCGGTGGTGAAATAGTTTTGGTCGACGATATCAAGACCTTCGACCCTGGCGAAATCATCGGCGGCGGGACCTCCAAGCAGAACGGCATCCCCCTTCTCCATGACACGGCGTGCGTGACCGGATTGCGGATGTGTCGTACCAGCGTCACCGCGCCGGTTTCCAGAGTGCTGCCATCCATGATCGAGGCATCGAGCTCGTGTTCGCCATCGGTGTTGAGTGCCGCGCCATGACCGGCGTTGAAATGGGGGCTGTCTTCCATGACCACGACCGCCGCCTGAACCGCTTCGAGCGCCGAGCCGCCGGCTTTCAGGACGGCCCAACCGGCTTGCAGCGACCGATGAATATCGACACGCGCCGCTGCCCATTCCGCCTCGCTGAGGTCATCTTTCGCCATCACGCCGCAGCCACCGTGTATCGCAAGTGCAATTTTTGTCATGGGTCTGTCCTTCACATCTGTGCCGGAGTGTCCGGCCCGCATTGAAAAACACCCCGCATTTTCATGCGGGGTGCAGCAGTCAGTTATCAGGCGAGTTCGATATCACCGATAACCCGCACGCGCACGCGACGCGCGCCGCCCGGCAGATAGGCAATCGGGATATCCTCGACCTCCAGCGTCTTCAGGCTTTCGCGGCTGGCACCGGAAGCAACGGCTGCGGCCTGCGCTTCGGCTTCCGCTGTGGCCAGAGCCTCGTCGCGGCTGATGCCGGAGAACACCTGATCCACTTCGCCGGAGACCTGCGCCATGGCGGCACCCAGTGCATTGGCAACACCGGCGTTTTCGACACGCAGCACTTCGGAAGCGCCCAAAACCTTTTCCGGGATCAGGAAGGCGCCGCCGCCGACCGCAATCAGTGGCACATCTTCGGCCGAGGTCTTCATCTGGTCAAAGCTGTCGGTCACCATGTCGCGGATGCGCTCGAGGCTGGCCTTGACGAAAGCCGGATCGAGACCCTTCACACGGTCCTTGTCGCCCATTTCAATTAGGCCGGCGGCAACAGCCACATCAGATGTCGTCAGCGTATTGCCGCCAAAAACCAGCGCTTCCGAGAGAATACGATAACCGACGGAACGCGGTCCGATCTTGCCGGTTTCGGGATCGATGATCGTGCCGCCGCCGAGCGCGATCGGCAGAAGATCCGGCATGCGGAACAGCGTACGCACGCCGCCGACATGCACGATATTGTTCGCCTCACGCGGAAAACCGCCGACAAGGCAGCCGATATCCGACGTGGTGCCGCCGACATCGACGACCATCGCATCGGTCAGGCCGGTGAGAAAGGCCGCGCCGCGCATGGAATTGGTCGGGCCGGAGGCAAAGCTGTGCACCGGGTTGGCTGCCGCGACATCCGCCAAGGCCACGGTGCCGTCGTTCTGGGTGAGGAAGAACGGCGCGGCAATCGAGGCTTCACGCAATGCGTCGGAAAACGCCTGCACGGTGGTCTTGCCGAGCGATTGCAGCGCGGCATTCAGCAACGCCACGTTTTCGCGTTCCAGCAGACCGATACGGCCCAGCGTATGCGACAGCGTGATGCGGGCTTCCGGAATGATCGATCGGACGATCTCGGCGGCGGTCACTTCGCATTCGGTGGTGAGCGGCGAAAAGGTTGCCGAAATCGCGATCGAGGTGATGCCGGCGTCGCGGATTTTCATCGCCGCTTCGCGGATTTCGTCCGGGATCATCGGCACGATCGGGCTGCCGTCATATTCATGGCCGCCATGCACCATGAAGATCAAAGGATCGACAGCAGTGCGCAGATCTTCCGGCCAGTCGCACATGGGAGGCAGGGAGGAGCCGCTCGGCAGCGCGATGCGGATGGCCGCGACACGTTCCAGACGGGCGCGTTCGACGACCGCATTGGTGAAATGGGTGGTGCCGATCATCACGGCGTCAAGCGGGCGCAGTGTGTTGCCGATCGAGCCGGACACATGCGCGAGCGCCGATTTTACGCCGGACATCACGTCCTGCGTGGTCGGAACCTTGATCGAGGAGAGGATCGTGTCGCCGTCAATCAGCACGGCATCCGTATTGGTGCCGCCAACGTCAATACCGATGCGTTTCATGGGAATACCGATGTGAATTCGATGTCATAACCGAAGGCGCGAGGGCCGACGGCGGCGATGCCTGCGGGCGTGGTCAGAAGCTCGGGTGCCGGAAGTGCGACAACCGTGACACGCTGGCCGTAACGCACGGATTCGGTGCCGATTGCGCCACCCGACACCGTGTCGAGTAGGCACAGCAGGTCCGGTGTCATGGCAACGGGCTGGCCATCACGGAAGGCGACCGCCCATTCATTCTGGAAGGCCAGTTCCATGCGCGAGCCCTTGTCGGCATCGATGCCTTCAATGACCGTCTTGCCACGCAAGAAGCCGCCGGTGGTTTCGCGCACCACGTCGACGATCTTGCCGCGGAACAGCTGCTTGCCGCCTTCATGGTCGAGCACGGCCTTGACCGGATCATCATGACGCGCACGCGCCTCGATGACGGCACGGCCGAGTTCGGTCGCCTTGGTGACTGTGTAATGAATGCCCCAATCCTTGACCTCGCGGCCGGTGCGGGGTGCCTTGCAGGTGGCGGCCGTCGAGCCGACTTCGGTGCAGACCTTTCGCGAGATGCGCTCCATCCACTTCCACGAGGCGGCGCGGGTGACGATCACTTCATTGTCGCGGATATCGACAAGCGACAGCGGGAACATCGGCAGATTGCCGATGGCGAACGACGTCATCTGCGCTTCGGGATAGGCGCGGCCCATTGCATCGGCATTAACGACCGGGCGGTCGAGCATGGCGCCGGCGAGGAAGGACGACAGTGCGTTGGATCCACCGATCTCGACGCTCATGATGGCGCGGAACGGACGCCCCAGATAATCCTCCATCACCTCGACTGCGCGGGCGAGGTGGATGGGATCGCTGAGACGTTCCTGACCGACCAGCGGTGCCCCCATCTTGGAAACGACAGCGACCATGTCGTCATCGCCCAGATCCATCGGATCGATGATCTGCACACGGCGGCCTTCGGCATAAAGCCGGCGCAGATTGAGTGTGGAGATATAGGGATTGCCACCGCCGCCGGTGCCCAGAATCCAGGCGCCCGTGGCGAGCGGTTCGATATTTTCCTCGGGGAATTCCTGCAGCATGTGTCACCCAAACAGTCGATGGCATTGCCCGGTCCGCACCCATGCAAGCATGTATGCGGACCGGATTTCGTGAGGGTCCTCGAAGGCCTTAGTTGGCCTTGCAGTCCCAATGGAAGTTGGAGAAGTTGAGGTCCCAGCTCTGCATCGGAATGAAGGCATAGCCCTGAAGGCACTTGCTGGCACCGTAACGGCGGTTCGGAGCGACGGCCCAGACATCCGGCTGCAGATCGGCGATCTTGGTCTGCAATTCCTTGTAGGTGGCGTTCTGCGCGGCCACGTCGGTTTCACCGCGTGCCTTGTCGATCAGCGCGTCGACTTCCGGATCCTGCAGCCATTCCATCGACCACCAGGTGCCCGATGCCTTGGAGTGATACTGGTTGTAGAACATCGCATCGGGGGAAGGATAGCTCGGAGATACGTTAACCTGCGTCGAAGCCGGCGTGGTTTCCACCTTGGACGACATTTCGACAATGCGGTTCCACGGCTCCGGCTTGATATCGAGCTTGATGCCGATCTGCTCGAGATTGGCCTGCATCAGCAGCGCCACTTCCGCTTCGAAGGCAAGCGAGGCGACATAGCTGTTAACCAGCGTGATATCCTGACCGGCATATTTCGACTTGGCCAGCTCCTCCTTGGCCTTTTCGAGATCGAAGACGCCCGGCTCGATACCATCGTTATGGGCGTCCTTGAAAGCGTCCGACAGCGGGCCCTTCATGTCGAAGCCGGGATAGATGACTTCCTGAATGGTCTTGTAGTCGGTGGCGTAGGCAATGGCGCGGCGCACATGCACGTCGTCGGTCGGATAGACCTTGGTGTTGAGCTTGATGACGAAGCCGCCGGCGGTGCGGGTCTGGATCAGCTTGTAGCCGTCCATCTTGCCGATCGCCTCATAGGTGTCGTTGCCGAGACCGTGCGAAGTGAGGCCAAGTTCACCCTTTTCAGCCAGCGCCTTGACTGTGGCATCGTCGCTGGTCTGCACGAAACGCACTTCGTCGATCGGCTTGCCCTTGGTCCAGCCGAGGAAATAGTCGGCATTGCGGGTGATGACCATATCCGCCGAGCGGTTGTAGCTGACCAGCGAATACGGACCGGAACCGGCGGAATGTTCGCCGACATATGCTTCGCCCCACTTGTCTTCGGCCTTGGTATAGGCTTCGATCAGTTTCTGGTTCAGCGCCATGAAGATCGGCGTGACCGACATGAATGGCGAGAACTGGCGTTCCAGCTTGAAAACAACAGTCTTGTCATCAGGCGTGGTGATGTTTTCCGGCTTGATCAGGCCAACGACGAGGTTGGAAGGGCCCTTGTTGATGCCGATCAGCCGCTGCACCGACCATGCGATATCGGACGCCTTGACGGCCGTGCCATCCTGGAATTTTGCGTCGTCGCGCAGATGAAAGGTGTAGGTCTTGCCGTCCTCGGAGACATCCCAGGACTTTGCCAGATGCGGCACAATTTCGCCCGACGGGCTGACGGTGGTGAGGCCGTCATACATGTTTACGATCGCCATGTAACCGGTGTAGTCGGTCACCTTGGCCGGATCGAGTGACGAGAAGATCTGCATCGTGTTGACGGCGATCGACACTTTTTCGTCGGCGGCCGAGGCTGATGCGGCATGCATCGTCAGCGTAAGCGCGGTGCCAAGCGCAAGAGCAGCAAGGCGAGACATTGTAGACCTGGTTTTCATGCTAGTTCCTCTCATGTATGCGGAACGCCCGCTTATGGTCAGGCCGCCTGAGTTGTGACCGCAGGCAGCGGAGAAAAGGTGAGCTCGGGGTAGCCAAATGCCTTCGGCCCGACGACGTCGAGCGCCGGGGCGCTACGCAGGAGATCGTGGCAGGGGATGGCCAGCACCGCGACACGCTGGCCGTAACGCAGCATTTCGGTGGTGATTGGGTAACCGGTATCGACATCGAGCAACACGATCAGGTCCGGTACGGTGACCTCAACCTTGCCGTTGCGACGGAAGATCAGGAACTCGTTCTGGATGGCGACGCCGGCGGTCTGGCCGGTACAATCGTCAAAGCCCGCCAGTTCCATTTCACCCACTGCAAAGCCGCCGCGCAGGTGGCGTTTCAGATCGGTGATCTTGCCGTTGAAGACACGGCGTCCGCCTTCAAGCGCGCAGACGGCGGCAATCGGATCGTCCTGCGCCTTGCGGGCGTCGATCACGGCCTGACCGAGTGCGATCGCCTTGGTGTAGCTTTTCGGAATGCCGTAACGGTGAACGAAATGGGCTTGCATCGGCGCCGTCGCCAGCATGGCGCCACCGCCCTGTGCCACCACGCAGGCGCGTGCCATGCGTTCGTGCCAGACTTCGGAGACGGCGTGGCTGAAGATGACCGCGTTACCATGCAGGTCGCACATCACCGAAGGCGTCGAGCTGTGACCGTAGATGGAGAAGGTTGTCATCTGCATTTCCGGGAAGGCGCGGCCCATGCCGTCGCAATCGAGGATCGGCAGACCGCCGAGTGCGGCCGTCACCAGCGGGTTGATGGCGTTTGCGCCACCGATTTCCTCGCAGACGATAGCGTCGATCGGCTGGCGGATCAGGTCTTCCATGGCGCGCAGGCAACGCAGTCCCTCGCGGCCTTCACGCAGGCGCTCCGTGCCAACAACAGGTGCTCCGATGCCGCCGATGGACATGCACAGCGCATCCGGCTCGATTTGGTCGGTGCCGAGGATTTTCAGCTCGTAACCGGCCTTCATGGCTTCCAGCGCCAGAAGCTTGCCCTGATAGGGATTGCCGCCGCCGCCGGTGCCCAAGATACCGGCGCCGATTTCCAGCGCATCGAGATCCTCGACCGTCAGCGTGCGCAGATTGGCTTCGTCGTATTTCAGCTTGCGCGGTTCAGCCACCATGGCCTCCCATTTCTCCAACGACCTTGACGTGAATGCGCGTGGCATTGCCGGGCAGATAGGCCAGCGGCGTGTCCTCGCGTTCGATGACTTCGAGTGTTTCGGCGAGCGCTCCCGCGGCAATCGCCTTTTCGCGGGCTTCGGCTTCGGCTTCGTCCAGCGCGCTTTCGCGGGTGCGACCATCGATCAGCGAAAAGACGCGATCGGTTTCGCCGCTGATCTGCGCGATTGCAGCACCGACGGCATTGGCGACGGCAAAATTGTCCGGGCGGATGACATCAAGATCGCCGATCCTGTCCGGCATCAGGATCGAGCCGCCGCCAACGGCGATGACCGGAACCGGAGTCGAGGAAATGCGGCTACGCTCGACACAGGCTTCCAGCATGGCGTCGATCTTTTTCGCCGCAGCCTCCACCAGCGACGGATCGAGACCAGCCAGCAAACCGGCATCGCCGATATCCGCCTTGCCGGAAGCAACGGCGATATCCGTTGCCGTAAGGGTCTTGCCGCCGAAGCAGATCGCATCCTGACGGACACGGTAGCCCACAGATTTCGGGCCGATGGTCACGCCCTTGTCGGTTTCGACCACCAGCGAACCGCCGCCGAGGCCGATGGAAAACACGTCCGGCATGCGGAAATTGGTGCGCACGCCGCCGATATCGACCGTTGTCGATGCCTGGCGCGGAAAACCGTGCGACAGCGAACCGACATCCGATGTGGTGCCGCCGACATCGACCACGACGGCATCCTTGATGCCGGTGAGGAAGGCGGCGCCTCGCATGGAATTGGTCGGGCCGGATGCGAAGGTGAGAACCGGGAAGGAACGTACCACATCGGCCGCCATCAGCGTGCCGTCGTTCTGGGTGATGTAGAACGGAGCCTTGATGCCCGCCGTTTCCAGCGCCTTGCCGAAGGCGGCGACCGTACGGTCGGCCAGCGACAGCAGGCTGGCATTCATGATCGCCGCACTTTCGCGCGCGAGCAGACCATGACGGCCGATATCCTTCGACATGACCACCGGCAGGCCGGGGCAATGCTGTTGCAGGATTTCCTTGGTGCGCAGTTCCATCGCATCGTTGATGCCGCTGAACACACAGGTGACGGCCGCAGTCCTCAGGCCCTTGGCGCGGATATCGCCGGCAATACGGACGATCTCGTCTTCATCGAGCGGCGAGATTTCACGGCCGTCGAATTCGTAACCGCCGCGCACCTGATAACCATGGTTGCCGACGATCTCGCGGATATCATCCGGCCAATCGACCATCGGCGGCAGGCCGGCGCCGGACGGCAGGCCGAGGCGGATGGCCGCGACCTCTTCCATATGCCGGCGCTCGATCACCGCATTGGTGAAATGCGTGGTACCGATCATCACGGCGGCAATGCGCTGCCGGTCGATGCCGGAGGCTTCGATGACCTTTTCCAGCGCTTCGATCACGCCCGAGGTCACATCCTCGGTGGTCGAGGCCTTTACGCCGGCCAGAACCGTCTTGCCTTGCAGAACGACAGCATCCGTATTGGTGCCGCCAACGTCAATTCCAACGCGATACACGTCAGGCTCCTCTCAATCGGTTGTCTTGACGAGGAAGCGCGTGCGCTCTTCCTCCGTCACGACAGGTTTCAGACGCTCCTCCTCATCGCTGACGACCGGGATCGCCGCGATCAGCGCGCGGGTGTAAGGGTGTTTCGGCTCGGCGAAGACTTCCGGGGTAGCCCCCTCCTCGATGATTTCGCCGCGCAGCATGATGGCGATGCGCGAGCAAAAATTGCGCATCAGCGACAGGTCGTGGGAAATCATCAGATAGGTGAGGCCAAGCTCTTCACGTAGCTGGAGAAGCAGCTCGATCACCGTCTTCTGCACCGATACATCGAGTGCGGCGGTCGGTTCATCGAGGATCAGGATCTTGGGTTCGGCCGCCAGCGCACGGGCAATCGCCACACGCTGCTTCTGGCCGCCGGAAAGTTCGTGCGGATATTTGCCGAGATAGGATTGCGGCAACCGCACGAGGCCCATCAGCTCGTTCATGCGCGCCTCGCGAGCGGCGCCGTCGAGACCGATCGATTTCAGCGGCAGGCTGAGCGTCTGCTTGACCGTGCGTTTCGGGTTCAGCGAGGTGCCGGGGTTCTGGTAGACGATCTGCGTCAGGCGCTTGCCCTTGGCCGGCGCCGGTGCATCGATCGACACGCTTCCGGTGGTCGGGTCGATGAGATCCATGATGATGCGGGCAACCGTGGTCTTGCCCGAACCACTTTCACCGGCAAGACCCAAAACCTCGCCTTCACGCAGCGTCAGATTGACGTCGCGCACCGCGTGGTAGCCGGGACGGCGGCCATAAATCTTGTTGAGGCCATCGACGTTGACGATCGGCGGGCGTTCGCTGCTTTTCTGGTCGATGACGCGCGGACCATAAAGTGGCGGCACCGCATCGAGCAGCGAGATCGTATAGGGCTGCTTCGGCGCCGACAGGATTTCGGCACAGGGGCCCGTCTCGACGATATCGCCGTGGTGCATGACCACGACCCGGTCGGCGACCTTGCGGACGACGCCGAGATTGTGGGTGATCATCAGGAGAGCCATGTTCTCTTCGACAACCAGCTGGTTGATGAGGTTGAGGATCTCGTCCTGTGTGGTGACGTCCAGCGCGGTGCCCGGCTCGTCGGCAATCAGAAGTTTTGGCTGGTGCAGCAACGCCAGGCCAATCAGCACGCGTTGACGCATGCCGCCAGACAGTTCCGACGGATAGGCGTTCATGACGCGGTCAGTATCGGCCAGCTGCACGCGGCGCAAAACGGCGGCGATGCGGGTGCGGCGCTCCGAGCGAGACGACGACTTGCCGGCGCGCTTGTCGGCAAAACGCATGACGTCATCGAGATGGGTGCCGATCTTGAAGACCGGATTGAACGAGGACAGCGGGTCCTGCATGATCAGCGAGAAGGCACTGCCCTTCATGCTTTCGCGTTCGCCGCGCGGCATTTCGAAGACATTGCGGCCACCGAAGGAAATGGCGCCGGACTGGACGGAGGCATTTTTCGGCAGCGTGCCGATGATCGCCTTGGCCGTCACCGATTTGCCGGAACCGGTTTCGCCGATCAGAGCCACGCGTTCGCCAGCAGACACGCTGAACGAGACATCGTTGAGGACTTGGCGCGTGCGGCCGTAGGTGGTGAACGAGACCGTGAGGTTCTCGACATTCAGAAGGGTCGCGCTCATCGCTCAGTTCTCCACATCGAACATGTCGCGCAGGCCATCACCCAGCAGGTTGAAACCGAGGGTCACGTAGAAGACGGCTGCTCCGGGGCACAGCACTTCCCACCAGAAATCCGGCATGAACTGACGGCTATCGGCAACCATCGAGCCGAGGTCCGGCGTCGGCGGCTTGACTCCGAAACCGAGGAAACTGAGCGTTGCGCCGAAGAGGATGACGAAGGCCGCATCGAGCGTCGTCTTCACCGAAATGACCGGCACGCAATTGGGCAGGATTTCCCGGAAGAGGATGTGCATCGGGCCTGCACCGGCAAGACGGGCTGCCTCGATATAGTCTTCCGAGGCGATCTGCTTGGAGACGGCATAGATGAGGCGCGCATGCCAGGTCCACCACAGAAGGGTGATGGCAATCATCGCATTCGTCAGCGTCGGCTCCAGCAGGTTGGAGACGGCAAGCGCCATGACGAGCGGCGGCATGGCCAGCATGACGTTGGTCAGGCCACTGATGACCTTTTCCGTCCAGCCGCCGAAATAACCGGCCATCAGGCCGAGCACCGCGCCCACCGGCACCGAGATTCCCAGCACGCCGACCACCAGAAGAAGCGAGATGCGCAGACCGAAGATCGTACGCGAGAAGATATCGCGGCCGGCCTTGTCGGTGCCGAACCAATGCGCGGCATCCGGCGGCAGATGGCGGGCACGAAAATCCACGACCGCGCCGACATGTTTTGGATAGGGCGTCAGCAGCGGCGCAAAGATGGCGAGAAAGATAACGGAAAAGATGATCAGCACGCCAATCACGGCCGACGGATTGCGGCTGAACCGGTACCACATCATGTAACCGGCGCTGAGGCCCCGATCGCTGGCATCGAGCATCTTGATATCGGCCATCAGCGGGCCTCCTTGCGACGAAGGCGCGGGTCGATCATCGTGATGAGAACATCGACAATCAGGTTCGCGACGATGAAGAACAGGCCGGCGACGAGTACCACGGCGGTGACGGCATTGAGATCCTTCTGGAGGATCGACTGGAGGCCATAGGAGGCAAAACCGCCCCAGGCGAACACCATTTCGATCACGAAGGCGTTGCCGATCAACGAGGCGAATTCCAGCCCCATGATGGTGAGCGGCGCAATCGACGACAGTTTCAGCAGATATTTGAAGATGATGACGCGCTCCGGCACGCCAAAGCTTTTCAGCGTCAGCACATGGTCCTTGCGCTGGTTCTCGATCATTGCCGAGCGGGTGATGCGGGTGATCTGGCCGATACCGGCCATGGACAGCGCGAAGGCGGGCAAGGCCAGATGCTGAAGCGCATTCAGCGACACGTCAGGGCGGCCCATCAGTAGGCCATCCAGGATCAGCAGGCCGGTCGGGCCGCCGGTCCAGCCGAGATCGTGATCGAGCCTGCCGATGATCGGCCAGCCGGAGAGGAAGCGGGCGGCAATGAGCTGGAGCGTAATGGCGAACAGAAAGCTTGGAATGGTGACGCCGGTCAGTGACAACAGGCGACCGGCGTGATCTATGGCACGGTCACGATAATGCGCCATGATGACGCCGAGCGGGATTGCCACGATGAACATGAAGATCACCGAGACCAGAACCAGTTCCAGCGTCGCTGGCACGGTCTCGCCAAGATCGGTCGTGACGGGACGCTGCGACACCAGCGACATGCCGAGATCGCCGCGCAGCGCCTTGCCGATATAATCGACATACTGGATCACCAGCGGCTGATCGAGCCCCATCTGCTGGCGCAGTGCCTCGACCTGTTCGACGGTCGCGGCCGGGCCAAGCGCCATGCGGGCGGGATCGCCGGGCACCACGCGCGCCAGCAAAAAGATCATGATCGATAGGGCAATCATCACCAGCAGGAACGTACCCAGTCTGGTGAGAATGGCGATCAACGGATGTTGCTGCATCGGCGGATTGGTCCTCGTGCATCATGGCAGCGCCGTGCACCAGACTTGACGCACAAAGGACGCTGTAACTCTTCAAGTCGGACATTCAGCATCTGAAAGCCGTCATGACTTTCAGACGCGGGATGTCCGGATCAAGGTTCAACATTTCGCAGCACGGCCGTGTCAGCAACGGCTCAAAGGTATAGTTTTTTGGTGTTGTGGTATAGGCTACGAGTGCATTTCGCGGTATCGCATGCAGATGCCTGATTTATTGCCACGCCCGCATATTGTCCGCGCCATCGTCCGCAAAACCGCAGCGATCACCTTCCTGCGCGCACCGGCCGGCGCCGGGAAATCCGTAACTCTGCGCATGGTGGCTGAACACCTCGGCCGGCAGGTTTCCTGCGTTCACCAGCCTCGCGTGGACGACGTGCAGGATGGTATTCTGATCTGGGACGTGCCGGTCGCGGCTCGCTCGGCCCGGCTGCCGGCACAGGTGCTGGACAGTGCGCGACGCATCATCATCGCCTGCCGCCCCGAACAGCGGATCAGCGGGCTGGCGCGCCGTATCATGCATGACGGCGCCGTTGCATTTTCGGCGGAGGACCTGACGTTTACGGCGCAGGAACTTGCTCCCCTGCCCGTCTCACAACGACAGCTCCTGGTTGAGGGGTATGCGAGCTGGCCGGCCTTCCTCCCCCTCACGCAAAACCCTGACGACGACGCCTGTATCGAGTATCTGCGGGAAACTTTTCTGACCTCACTTTCCCCGGCGCAGACGGCGGACCTTTCGATCTGGCTGGAAGCGCCCTTGGCTGATACCGCCGGAGACTGGAAAGCCGCACTTCCACCGGCCTTGACGGAAACGCCGGAACGGCACGCCCAACTGCTGCGCCTTCTTCACAGCGCCGTCCGGGAACGTTTTCAAACACTGGTGACGGGCGGCGCCGTCATCGACATCGCCTCGGCACTCGAACGGGCCGAACGGCCGCTTGCGGCAATGGATCTGCTTCTCGATCATGGTCATGAAGAGCATGCGGCACAAATCCTCGAACGCGCCCACGGCCGCGAGCTGATCTATCGCAGCAGCGTCGAAGCGTTTCAGACCATCATCATGCGCTTCTCACAGCCCATCATGGCCACCAACGAAACAGTTCTGTTCGCGGTGGCACGCAGCCTTCTCAAGCAAGGCGAGCTTTCCCGCGTTCGTCATCTGGTCTCGCGGCATCTGGGCCACGATTACCTCGATCCGCTGAAAGTCCTGAACCGCAATTCGCGGTTTTCGTTTGCGGCCCGTACCTTTCGCCTCAACCTGATGATCTGCGAGGATCTGACGCCAAGTGACGCGATGATCACCCGGCTGGGCGAATTCATGGCGGACTATCCGCTTGGCGACTATGGCAAATGGTCGGGCTATTATAACGCCATCCTCGAATTCGAAATTCGCCGCCGCAATTTTCGCGAGGCGGAAGCCGCCGCTGCCCGCGCGCTCGTTTACCTGCGCAAACCCGGCGGCCAGCCGCTTCTGGAATTCTTCATCCACCTGCACCAGATCGTGCTGCGGCTCATGAGCGGTGATGCGCTGCTGGCGCGGCGGGCAGCAAAAGACGCGCGTGAGCGGCTGGAGGCGGTGCCACATGAGGCCGTGCAGGAGTTCCGGATGCTGCGGCTGGCGGAAGCCTGCCTTTCCTACGAATCCGGTCGTCCGCGCGAGCTTCTGGAATTCGTGCAGAGCGATTTCGAGGCTTTTGCCGCCGCCGAAATCTGGCCGAGCCTGATGCAGTTTGCGCTGCATTATGCCTCGCAGGTGCTGGGCGATCATTTTGCCATGACGATCCGGCCCGGTTTTCTCGACGGTTTGTGGATCCATCTGTCCGAGGGCCTGCAGTTTCACGCGATGATGGAGATCCGCACCGCCATCGCTTATCAGAACGCCAATCGCTGGACCGATGCCGCAGCCACCCTGACCGCCGTGCGCATGCCGATCGGCCGCAACTGGGTGGACAGCGCCACCGACGAACTGACCCGTCTCTCGCGGCGCGACGAGATCGCCTATGCGATGGCATGGCTGCGCGACGCCGTGCATATCGCCACGCCCCGCGCCTACCTGCCCCGCCAGATCGATGCGCTGATCGCCAACCTGAGAGTGACCAATCGCGAGAAGGTGGCACTCCAGTTGTGGCAAAGCTTTGTATCGCACCAGCGGCGCGATAATGCGGCAGCCCGCACACAGTTGCTGTCTGCGCTGGAAACGGCGACGAGACTTGGATGCAACGGGGTCCTGTCGGAAGAACGGCTCTTTCTGTCACCGCTTCTGAACAACCAGCGCATCCGCAGCTTTATCGAAACCTCGTCCGATGTGCGCATGGCGTTGTCGATCTTTGCCTCATCGGTCAACTCACCACATGCCCGCGCCCTTCACGGCGGTTTGTCACAGCGCGAGGCGCAGATGTTACAACTGGTTGCTACCGGCATGCCGAACAAGAAGATCGCTCATACGCTTAATATTTCCGAGGTGACCGTGAAATTCCATGTCGGCAATCTGTTTCGCAAGCTCGGCTGCTCGCGGCGAGCTGAAGCGATCAGGGCCGCCAAGGCGCTTGGCTGGATATGATGGTATTGGCCATTGCTGCCCCTTCGATCTTGAGGGACAATCGCTAGGTTAGATCTTGGCGGCTGCCTTCGATATCGCCGTTCTGTTCCATGGCGTCGGAATACCCTGAGGCTGGCAGTAGCTTTTCAAGCGGCGGCGATCTAAGGCTTTTGTTGCATAGCCGCCTGACGCCACTGAGAAGATTTTCATGAAAGCTCGTAACGCCTTCCACATTGCGGATGTCCTTCGAGACAAGATTGTGTCTCTAGAGCTCAGACCGGGCACCGTCCTGACACGATCCGAACTGAAGTTGCAATTCAATACGAGCTCCACCCCGATCCGCGATGGCCTGATCATTTTGGAAGAAGAGCATCTGGTGGAAATCTACCCGCAGCACATGACGCGCGTTTCCCTGATCGACATAAACGCCGCCAGGCTTGGCCAGTTTCACCGAATGGCACTTGAGATCGAGGTTGTAAGGAGATTGGCGAAATTCTGCCCTCCAGACCGTCTCGATCAAATTCGCGCCAATATCGAATTTCAGAAGGCGCTGCTGTCAATCAGGCAAATGGACAAGCTCAGCATTGCGGATGCCGAATTTCACTATCTGCTCTTCCAGGCGGTAGGTGTTGAAGACCTGTGGTCACTCGTCCGCAAGCAAAGCGGCCACATGGATCGATTGCGCAACCTCAATCTTCCATTGAAAGGAAAAGCCGAGCAGGTTGTGGCAGAACACACGGATATTGTTGAAGCCATCGCCGCGGGTGACGTCTCGACCGCCGAACGAGTGGTCCGCATCCATCTCTCGCACACCATTGATCTCGCGCCGACTCTGGCGGCACGCCACCCCGACTATTTCCAACCACCACTGACGGCCTGATCGAATTTTCTCTGCTGCGTCGCAACATTTTTGTTGCGGCGCATGACAAAAGGTCGCATATCACTGATGCATTAGCGCCCAAGCGTATTTGCGGTTGGCCACGAGCCCCTTTGAAACGCTGGCCAATTATTCGCCACCCGTGTTGAAAACAGCCCTCCAGGGCGTGATCAACATTCTCGACGCAGACACGCATGAACTCGAATTTCCATATTCATAGGGTATCGGCTGGCCTGCTAGGTCATAGTGTCCGATGTCCCACCGACATCCCGGCTGGGCCATGCTTCGTGCACACCCGCCGCGGAATGTCCGCAGCACCGCTCCCACAACAGTCCAAATTCCCCGCATCGCTTCAGAGCGATCGGTTTCCCGATGCCCAACAGGCACATTGAAAGGTGCTCAATGACTGACCAACATGAATCTCTCGTCAAGCGCAGAGGCTTTCTGCTAGGTACCGCGGCGATTGGCGCCCTTGCCGTCGCGGCCGCCATTAAGTTTGGCAAGCCGTTTGAGGCAATCGCCGCCTCCGACATCCTGCGGCAGGCCGTTCCCGACCTTGCGGACTACAAGCCATCCTTCTTCACTGAGGGCGAATTCCGCACCTTAAGCGCCATGGTTGACCGCTTCATCCCTGGAGATGAGGAGGGCCCCGGTGCGCTGGAAACCAATGTGCCGATCTTCATCGATCTTCAGGTCAGCGGCGACTACGGCCATGAAATCTATCTGGAAGGGCCGTTCGTGAAGAATCCGAGCCCGTTGATGGGCTACCAGCTGCCTTACCTGCCCGCCGAAATCTATCGGAAGGGCCTGACCATTGTGTCGGCCGAAGTGAAAAAAGCCTACGGCAAGGATTTTGCCGATCTTGCAGATGCCGAGAAGGACGAATTCCTGACCGCCTGCGAGAAAGGCAAGGTTGATTTCGCCGCCCATGGCGAAGAGTACCTGACATCCAGCGGATTCTTCGGCCAAGTTCTTGGCGATGCGAAAAACGGCTACCTGGCCGATCCCATGTATGGCGGCAACAAGGGCATGGGGGCTTGGGCCATGATCGGCTACCCCGGAGCCCGAGCCAGTTTCCGCGAATGGGTGAAACAGCACAACGTCCCTTACCCGTTAGGCCCCGTCAGCGTCATGGGCGCCCGCGCCTGACCCAGGCGACATCCAGGAGATTTCAAATGGCTATTATCAATGATGAAGTCGATGCTGTTGTCGTCGGCCTCGGTTGGAGCGGCTCAATCATGAGCATCGAGCTTGCTCGCGCTGGACTGAAAGTACGAGCTCTGGAGCGCGGCAACGACCAGACGAGCAAGGACTTCGCCTATCCCATGCCGGCCGACCAGTACGGCTATGACATCCGCAACAAGATTTTCGCCAAGCCGAAGGACGCCGCGATGACGGTTCGCCATACGGTGGACGACACGGCCCTTCCGACACGCAAATGGGGATCCTTCGGACCGGGTAGCAATGTCGGTGGCGCGGGCCTGCACTGGACAGCCGTTTTGATCCGTCCGACGCCCACCGATCTGAAGCTGAAGACCTACGCCGACCAGACCTATCGGCCTGGCCAGTTACAGGAGGACATGCAGCTACAGGACTTCCCGGTCACCTGGGAAGAAATGGAACCGCATTTCGACTTCTTCGAAAAAGTCTGCGGCCAGTCCGGCAATGCGGGCAACGTCAAGGGCGAGATCCTGCCGGGCGGCGACCCCTACGAGGGCCCACGCTCGAACCCGATGCCATTACCGGCTCTGGAAGACACGCTGAATTGCAGCATGTTCAAGGAAACGGCGACTAAGCTCGGTTACCATCCGTTTCCGAACCCGTCGGCCAATGCAAGCCAGGCCTGGACCAACCCTTATGGCCAGCAGATCGCACCGTGCAATTATTGCGGCTTCTGCTCCAAATATCCGTGCCTGAACTATTCCAAGGCGTCGCCGCAAACCACGATCCTCGACGCCCTTAAGCTGCACCCGAATTTTTCCTACCGGACAAATGCCGAGGTCGTTCGCGTCGATATGCATGACGACAAAAAGACGGCGCGCGGTGTGACCTATTACAATGAGGACGGCGAAGAGGTCTTCCAGCCGGCAAAGATCGTGCTTCTCTGTTCGTTCCAGTTCCAGAACGTGCGGCTGATGCTACTCTCGGGCATCGGCAAGCCCTATGACCCGATGACTGGCGAGGGTGTGGTGGGGCGCAACTACGCGTTCCTGTCGAACGGCGGCGCCACGCTCTTCTACAAGGACAAGAATTTCAATCCGTTCGCCACAGCGGGCGCAACCGGGCAGATGTTCAACGACGTCTCTCCGCGGCCGGGCTTCGAGGATGGCGTCAAATACGGCTTTATCGGTGGCGCAAAGATCCACTCTTCCCAGGCAACCGGCAATCCGATCGGCACGTCACTCCCGAAGGGCACGCCCAATTGGGGCGCCGGCTGGAAGAAGGGGATGAAGGATTGGTACGGCCATTCGATGAAGATCTCGATCACCACGACATGCATGTCGTATCGCGGCAACTTTATGGATCTCGACCCTACCTACCGCGATAAGTACGGCAATCCGCTCGCCCGCATCACCTTCGACTGGAAAGAGAACGAGCTGAAACTGCAGCAATATCTGCGCGACATCGTGCTTGATATCACCAAGGAATTGCAGCCCGATTCCTTCAGCGAAAGCTTCCTCAAGATGGATTCGCACTATGACCTGCGGCCCTACGTCTCGACGCACAATGTCGGCGGCGCGGTCATGGGCGATGATCCGAAGACATCCGCCATCAACAAGTATCTGCAAAGCTGGGACGTCCACAACGTCTTCGCCGTCGGTGGCAATGCCTTCCCGCACAACTTCCAGGCTAACCCGACCGACATGATCGGGGCGCTGTCACTGTTCTCCGCCTCGAAGATTGTCGGCGAATACATCAAGAATCCCGGTCCGCTGGTTCAGGCATGAGAAGGATGAGCACAATGAAAAGCATCTTCGCAAGCCTCGCCGCTCTCGCCTGTCTGACCGGATCCGCCCTTGCACAGGACGATCAGGACCTGATCGCCCGCGGCGCCTATATCGCGCGTCTGGGTGACTGCGTCGCCTGTCACTCGGCGCCGGGCGGCACGCCCTATGCCGGCGGCCGGGCGATCGTCAGCGATCTCGGCACGATCTTTTCCACCAACATCACGCCCGACCCGAAGAACGGCATCGGTGCCTACACGGAATCGCAGTTCTCGGACGCCGTCCGCCACGGCACGCGCGCCGATGGCGCGCATCTTTATCCGGCCATGCCCTATCCGTCCTATGGCAAGATCTCCGATGAGGACATGCGCGCGCTCTACGCCTACTTTATGAAAGGCGTGCAGCCCGTTGATCAAGCCTCGCCGCGGACCGACCTTGGCTTTCCCTTCAATCAGCGTTGGGGGATGATCTTCTGGAACGCCGTCTTCTCCAGCAGCACCACTTTTTCAGCCGACGACAAGGCATCCGATATGGTCAATCGTGGCGCATATCTTGTCGAAGGCCTCGGACATTGCGGCAGCTGCCATACCGAGCGCGGCTTCGGCATGCAGGAAAAAGCCTATAACGCGAGTTCGGATGCATTTCTTGCTGGCGGCGAGTTGAACGGCTGGCCAGTCCCGTCACTACGCGCCAAGGGTGAGACCGGCCCGGGCATCACCGGATGGAATGAACAGGACATCGTCGATTATCTCGCTGAAGGGCGCAATCGCTTTGCGGCCGTCGGCGGCGAGATGAAGGACGTTATCGCCCATTCATCAAGCTACATGAACGAGCAGGATCTTCGCGCCATCGCGGTCTATCTGAAGACACTGCCACCCGCGGCATCCGAGAAGACCAAGCCTGCCTCGGCTTCAACGGACACTGCGAGCCGGCTTGCGGCAGCGAAGAACCTCACGCTGGGCGAGAGGGTTTATATCGACAATTGCGGCGCCTGCCACTTTGTTGACGGCAAGGGTGGCGCAAAAATCTTCCCGGAATTGGACGGCGCCTCCGTCGTCACCGGCAAGAGCCCCGTTGGCCTGATCACCACGATCCTGGCCGGTGCGGCCACGCCTTCGACCCCGAAGGGACCATCGGTCAACCTCATGCCCGGCTTCGCCAACCGCCTCTCCAACGAAGAGGTCGCAGCCCTTGCAACCTTCGTCCGCGGCGCATGGACCAACGATGCAGGCGTTGTCTCGGATAAGGAAGTTGGCGAAATCCGTGCCCATCTGGCGGACGGTGCCTCCCACTGAGGCCACTTCGAAGTTTGGTCGCGCCCTTCTCCAGGCGCGACCAACCCTTACCTCCTGCAAGGGCTCTGGGATTCGGCCTTCGAGGACGGCACTTGTCCCCTCAAGCCAACCACCCCGACCAATCTGTCAAATGCCATCGCGTAGACTATTTCAGGAAACATTGCTGCATTCTGGGGCGGTCAGTTCTTCAGCAGAGAAAAAGTCGCGTGCAAGAGCGCCAAATGGCTAAGACCCTGAGGCGAGTTTCCTTGCGTCGGGATGACACAACGCGTGATCTCAAGCGACGAGTTTCGGTCGGGAACGAAAAGGCCAGACGGGGCAAGAAAGCTAACCGATCAAAGGTGTTTGGTCCTAAGTGACGGACAGCATGGAACAATCTCTTCCGTAAATGCTTGATCTATTCACGACCGACCACCGAAAATCGAAGGATAATCCGATGTCTAGCAATCCCAATTCCGATCCCGCTCTCGCTCCCTCCGGCGATAGCCCTGCTGAGAATCGTAGGAAATTGCGTTTTGGACGCGCTGCGCTCTGGGTCGGCGCAGGTATAGCGATTGCTGCATTTGTCTTCTATATTGGCATCGGAGTTTACGGCGGTTACCACGCAGCCGGCTAATCGCTGCGCCTCTCCCCAGTCGCGATGTGGCTATTGCCTCAGCGTGTTCATTCAGGAAGTCGATGGAACCGCGACCAGCAGTGACGACTTTGATTCCAGGCAGTTCCTTGCGGGTATTGCGCGAGGTATAGCAGGGGCTCTCCTGTTTGCTCTTCCGATGTTCATGACAATGGAGATGTGGGAACTTGGCGTCTACATGGATCGCACACGCCTGCTGATCTTGATGGCGATCAACATTCCGCTTCTGATTATCCTCTTCGACCGTGTCGGCTTCGAGCGAACCTCGACCTGGCGACAAGCCATCAGGGACGCCAGCATAGCCTACGCCCTGGGCATCATCGCAAGCGCACTGATCTTGGCGGCGATGGGTGTCCTGCGTATCGATCAATCTCTACACGAGGTCGCGGGCATGATTGCCGTCCAGGCCGTCCCAGCGAGCATTGGAGCGATGCTGGGGCGCAGCCAGCTGGGCGGCCAGTCTGACGATGATGGAAAGCCCGGTGACGGCGACAACGACGATCCCGTAAGCGAACGGGAGACGAGTTACGCCGGCGAGCTGTTTCTCATGGCGGTTGGCGCGCTGTTTTTAAACCTCAACGTCGCTCCGACGGAAGAGATGATCCTGTTGTCGTACAAGATGTCTCCATGGCACGCGCTGGTTATCATGGGCAGCTCGCTGGCTGTGATGCACGGCTTTGTCTACGCCCTTTCGTTCCGGGGAAGCCATGACCTCGCGGAAGGAACGCCCAGCTGGCACGCCTTTATTCGTTTCACGCTTCCGGGCTACGTGATTGCCGGGCTGATCAGTGCATACTGCCTGTGGACGTTTCATCGAGTGGACGATGTTGGTGGCACTCAGGTTTTAATGGCTGTCGTCATATTGGGCTTTCCCGGCGCGATTGGCGCTGCGGCCGCTCGACTGATCCTGTGAGGCATGATGACAAAAATAGCGGGCGGCAAGAATATCGAGGCTGACGAACCCCATTGGATCGAATGGGTGATGGGTGCGGTCTCTGCCGTCATCGTCATTGCGGTGATGGTCTGGATCGCCAAGGACGCGATCTCCGATCGGGATGCGTCTCCGAATCTCGTCGGCAGTGTCGTCCATGTCGAACAGCGCAGCGGCGGCTACCAAGTGCAGTTCGAGGTGCGTAATAGCGCCAGCGCGACGGCGTCTCAGGTCACGGTCCGAGGTGAGGTACGCGACGATGACACCCTCGTGGAAACCACGGAAACGATCGTCGACTATGTCCCAGGCCACTCCAAGGCGAATGGTGGCCTCATCTTCCAGCATGATCCTGATGGCAAAGCCATTCACATACTGGCGACTGCCTATAACGATCCGTAAGAGGCAATCGCAGACGTTCGTCTCAACACCGCTTTCTCGATCGATCCTTTGGCCGGATTGCTTGCGACCGGTAAAAACTTGCCGTCTTACGGAACTGCCACTGCCGACTGCGGTTTATCTTGCTTGATCCCAACGGAGAGCACGATTACCGAGGACCGCCCAACGCCCCATACTCTAAGCAGCGTAAGGAACCACTAGGCGGAACAGTCGCTATGCAACCCGTTCCTGATCATGGCGAACAATCGTACGAGGGCAACCGAAGGCTGGAAGGTAAGGTTGCTCTGATCATGGGTGCGGACTCTGGAATAGGCAACGCAATGGCTATCGCGTTTGCACGAGAAGGTGCCGACGTAGTGATCTCGTTCTTGAAGGAGTTCGGAGACGCGGAAGATACCGCTCGATGGGTCCGAGACGCGGGCCGCAGGGCCGTGGTTTCTTCCGGCGACATCACGTCCGAGGATCACTGCAAAGAACTCGTCCAGCATACCGTTCGCGAGCTTGGTTCCATCGACATCCTTGCGAACAATGCCCCCGTCCAGCGGACTTACGCTGACACCTCGGACATTTGCTGAGGAATGGGATCAGACTTTCCGAACAAGTATCTACGCACCTTTCTACTTATCAAAGGCTGCTGTCCCCTATATGCGCCCCGGTAGCTCAATCATCAACATCACTTCGATGCCTGCGGCGACAGTCTATCCGTTCGAGCGTTCGGTGCGCCCCCTGGCCTTCGAGACAGACGCCTTTTACGAAGGCGACGGCGAGAGAAAACTCGCCTCGAACAGCTGTCGCGAATATTCGGCATGGATAATGCCCTGCTCGATATCCCGCCGTGTCAACTCGTCGATAAACGTTCCGTCCTTCATGACCAGCACTCGATCGCACATATGCGCAATGACCGATAGATCGTGACTGACAAGCACGAAGGTAAGGTTGCGGTCTTCTTTCTGATCGGCAAGCAGGTTGAGGATTTCTGCCTGCACGGACACATCGAGCGCCGACGTCGGTTCGTCCAGCAGCAGGATCGCCGGCTCAAGGATAAGCGCTCGGGCGATCGCCACGCGCTGACGCTGGCCGCCAGAGAGTTCGTGCGGAAACCGGTTTGCGAACGCGGCCGGCAAGCCTACCTGGATCAACGCGCGTTGCGCCTGATCCCAACCGTCGCCCAATCCCATCGAGCGGATCGGTTCGGCAAGCGCCGTACCGATCCGCAGTCGAGGATGCAATGATCCATAAGGATCCTGGAATACCATTTGCGCCCGCAGCAACTCCTCGCGCGTGCGTATCTTGCCGATGGGCTGTCCGTCGAAGGCGATGTTGCCGGTCCATCGAGCCTCGATACCAGCCAGGGCGCGCAGAACGGTCGACTTCCCGCAACCGGATTCACCGACGATCCCGAGCGTCTCGCCAGGGGCGACGTCGATGCTGACGTTACGGACAACATGATTGCGGCTCTTGTTGGCCCCGAAGACAACGTCCAGATTTTCAACTTTGATCATTGCACCAGCTCCGCGTTGAGTGCCTTACGATCAAGAATCTTCAGTCGGCGGACCGGATGGCGGGGATCAGGAAGAGCGGCGATCAGGCCGCGCGTGTAGGGGTGCGTGGCATCCTCCAGCCTGGTCAGCGTTTCTACCACGCGACCCGCATACATCACCAGGATCCGGTCGGAGAACGCCGCGACCATCCGGATATCATGGCTGATCAACAGCAGACCGGAATTGTTTTCACGAACCAGTTCGTCTAGCAGCATCAACACATCGCGCCGGACACTGACGTCAAGCGCTGATGTCGGCTCGTCGGCGATGACGAGCTTCGGGCGGGCGATCAGCATCATCGCGATCATCACACGCTGGCCCATGCCGCCGGAAATTTGGTGCGGGTAGAGCTTCATCACTCGGTCGGGGCTATCGATCCGGACGCGCTCGAGCATGGTACTTGCCTGCTCATAGGCGGCCTTGCCCTTCAGCGCGAGATGAAGCGTCGCGGCTTCCGCAACCTGCTTGCCGATCGGCAGCAGCGGATTGAGCGAGTAGCGCGGGTCCTGCATGATCAGCGCCATGTCCTTGCCGCGGAGCGCTCCCATTTGCCGTTCCGTTTTCGACAGCAGCGGCACGCCAGCAAAATCCATCTGCTCGGCGGTCACCACCGCACTCGGTGGCAGCAAGCGCATCAGCGCCCGGCCGGTGGTGGATTTTCCAGAACCCGATTCACCGACAATGCCGACGCGCTCGCGACCGATATCGAAGCTGACGTTTGACACAGCATGGAGCGTGCTCTGGGCGAAGCGTACGTTGAGATCGCGCACTGAAATGACAGGCGATTGGTCAAGAGCGGGCATGGCGAGGATCCAGAATATCGCGCAGCGCATCGCCGGCAATGTTGAAAGCAAGGCTAGTGATCAGGATGGCGAGGCCTGGCATGACCGCGACCCACCAGTTATCGAGCATGAACTTGCGACCGCTTGAGATCATCGCCCCCCATTCTGGGGCCGGCGGCTGTGCGCCGAGCCCTAGGAACCCGAGAGACGCTGCGGTCAGGATGATGCCGGCCATGTTGAGCGTCAGACGAACGATAACCGACGGAATGCACATAGGCGCGATGTAGCGGAACAGAATGCGCAGTGGAGATGCACCGTAGAGGCGGGCAGCAGCCACATAATCCGTGTTGCGAACGACCAGTGCTTCCGCGCGCGCGAGCCGGGCAATCGGCGGCCAGCCGGTGAGCGAGATTGCGATAATCGCGGTATTCAGCCCGGCGCCAAGCGCTGCCGCGAAAGCAAGCGCCAGAATGAGGGACGGAAAGGACAGCACGATGTCAGTGGCGCGCATCAGCAGCGAATCCGTTCTGCCACCGAAATAGCCGGCCACCACGCCGATGATCAGCCCCAAGGGGCCTACGATCAGAGACACCGACAGAACGGTCTGGATGGTGATACGCGTACCATAGATCAGGCGGCTCAAAATATCGCGGCCAAACTCATCGGTTCCGGCGAAATGCGCCCAGCTCGGCGCCTGCAGCGCGTTGCCTAGATCCTGCGTGATCGGGTCATAAGGCGCAATCAGCGGCGCGAAGATGGCGACGATGCAGAGCAGTGCCAGAACGACGAAGCCCGCGAGGCCCAGCGGTTCATGGCCGAGCTTGCGCACGGCGATCTTGAACGACCCGGCAAGCCGCGACGCCATACCTGGTGGCTGGACGAGGATTTCGGTGTGAACGGCGTCGCTCATATCGTGGCCTCCCGTGTGCGCGGATCAAGCAGTGCGTAGGCAACGTCCGCCAGAAAATTCAAAAGCATGAACACAAAGCCGATGATGATAGTGCCGGCCAGAACCGCGTTCATGTCGCCGATCATCAGCGCGTTGGTCATGTACTGCCCGATGCCCGGCCAGGAAAACACGATCTCCGTGACCACAGCGCCCTCGAGCAGGCCGCCATAGGAGATGGCGAGAACGGTAATCAACTGGACCGCAATATTCGGCAGGATATGCCCGCTGAGCGTACGCATCGGTCGCACGCCCTTGGCGCGCGCCGCGATCACATAATCCTGGTTCAGTTGCTCAAGCGTGAAGCTGCGGGTCATGCGGGTGATGTAGGCCATTGCCGCATAGGCAAGGATCAGCGCCGGAAGAAGGACATGCGACAGCGCATTCCAGAAGATTTCTGTCTCTCCCTGCAACAGGCTGTCGACCAACAGAAGTCCGGTGTGCGGCGTAACCATCCCTTCATAGAAGACATCGACGCGACCTGGACCACCAGCCCAGTTGAGGCCGGCGTAAAAGATGACCAGTCCGACGATGCCGAACCAGAAGACCGGGATGGAATGCCCGACAAGCGCGATCACCCGGATGAACTTGTCGATGAAGGTGTCGCGAAACAGCGCCGCGATCAGGCCGAGCGGGACGCCGAGAAAGGTCGAAATGATGACAGCAAGCGTCGCCAGCTCGAGCGTTGCTGGAAAGGCCTGCTTCATATCGGACGCAACCGGGTTGCCGGTCAGGATCGCGTTGCCGAAATCCCCGTGAACAAGGCCCGTCAGATAGATGAAGAATTGCTGGTAGAGCGGCAGATCGAGGCCGAGTCTCGCGCGCATAGCTGCGAGCGTTGCAGGATCGGCAAGCTCGCCGACGATCGCGCCCACCGGATCTGCCGGCAGCACGCGGCCAATGACAAAGGTGACACACAAGAGGATGAACAAGCTGACGATAAGCTGCAAGATGCGCTTACCGAGTTCGCTGGCTGAGAGTTCCTTCATGACTGGCTGCCTGTTGCCTATGTTATTCGGCGTCTGACTTGGTGACGTTCTCAAGTCGCGTCGTCTGGCTCGGATGGCCGACATATCCCTTGACGTCTGCATTGAGCACGATCGGCTCGAAGCGTTCGAACATCGGAAGAACCGCCGGGCTCTGAACGACGAACTTCTCCTGCATCTCGACGAACAATGCGCCACGCTTTGCGGCATCAGGCTCGATCGATGCCTTGGCCGTCAGCGCCGTGAGTTCGGGGATGTCCCAGGCCGAACGCCAGACGAAATTGCCGGCGTTGTTGGCTTCGAGCGAATTATCGGGATTGCTGGTGAACTGCTCCATCGAACCGAGGACATTCGGCATGTACGCGCTGGTCTGCGGAATTAGCAGATCGAAATCGCGGGCGCGGTGAGCGGCGATGATTTCAGAGCCGTTGCCCTGTTGGATATCGACCTTGATACCGATCTGACCGAGCGATGCCTGGATGGCTGTCGCAAGATCGATACGCGGCGTCTGCGCGATAGTCTTCAGTGTGAGCGTGAAGCCATCCTTGAAGCCGGCTTCGGCCAGCAGGGCCTTGCCCTTCTCGACATCGAGATGCCAATCAGGATTCTTGATCGCGTATTCGTAATTCTCCGGCACCGGCACCGTGCGGGCCTTGCCGTAGGGACCCATGATCGTCTTTTCGATACCGGCGTAATCGATGCCGTAGGCAATCGCTTCACGAACCTTTGGATTGGAAAGGTATTTGTTGCCGGCATTCATCGACAGAACATAGAAGCCGCCGGTCGGCACGCGTTGGATGACATAGCCCTTGTTGCCTTCGAACGTCTTCAGATCAGCGGCCGTCAGTGCGCTGGCAATATCGATATCACCTCGATCCAGCATCAACCGCTCGACCTGGCTCTCTGGGACGTGGCGGACGATGACGCGGCGCATCTTTGGCGGCCCGCCAACATAGTTCGGATTGGCGTCGAGGATCACCATTTCGTTTGGCGACCAGCGGTTAAGTGTGAATGGCCCGGAGCCTGCGGAATTGGTGCGCAGCCACTGGTTGCCATAGTCGTCATTCACGACGTGCTTCTTCACCTCGACGCTGTCGACCGCGCTGGCAACTACGATTGCAAGACGGTAGAGAAGCAGTTCGGCCGTCACCTTGTCGGTAAGATCGACCCGCAACGTGCGATCATCGATCGCCTTCACCAGTTGCTCGACATTGTCCCCATTGTAGCCGACGCGCGTCAGGTTCGAGGCTGCAGACTGGTTGAGCTTCAAAAGGCGCGTCAGCGAGTAGACAAAGTCATTGGCCGTCACCGGATTGCCGGAGCCAAATTTTGCCTCACGCAGCTTGAAGGTGATGCCTTTGTCATCGATGGTCCAGCTTTCCGCCAGCTGCGGAATGACTTTACCGTCGACATCGGTGGACACCAGCCGGTCATAGAGATTGGCCATGATCTCCAGAGCCTTCGCCTCGGTCGCCTGCTGCGGATCCAGTGACAGGACCTGCGCCAGCGACGTTCCGATAACGAGCTGATTTTTGGGCGTTGCAGCGTTTGTGGCCGGTGCAGCAAGCGCCAGCGCACCAAAGGCAATACCAGCAAATACGTGTCGCGAAAAAGACTTCATCGAAACTCCTCCCTAGTTTAACATAACACACATACTATGTGCTTCGTATGTCATAATATGATTTATATAAGATCGGGACGCTTTGCAAGGGTTGATGGCGTGCCGCCGCCAAAATACATTGTGACGGAAGATGGAGAAACAAAATGACTCGCGTAAGGCAAAGGCTGGCGCAGCAGCTTATCGATACGCTAAAAGAGCAGATCGAGAGCGGCAGGCTGAAGGAAGGCGACCAGCTCCCGACCGAACCGCAGCTGGAAGCAAGCTTCGGCGTCAGCCGCACGGTGGTGCGCGAGGCGATCGCCGACCTGCGCTCGGCGGGTTATGTCAAACCGGTTCAGGGAAAAGGCGTTTTTGTCGGCAACCCGAAAGCCGGACAATCACTGTCGCTGACGCCGGTGGAGATCAAAAGTATCCCGGAAACGCTTGAATTACTGGAATTTCGAATGGCTGCGGAAGGAGAAGCCGCCGCCATAGCCGCCTATCGCAGAACAGCCGAGCAGGAAGCTGCCATCCGGGCCGCCAACCGCAAAATGGCACTCTCGATCGAAGCCGGACTACCGACAATCGAGGCCGATTACGAATTTCATATGGCAATTGCAGCCGCCACCAACAATCGATTCTACGTCGACGTGCTGAGACATTTCGGGGCCCGCGCCATACCCCGCGGTCAGTTCCCGACCCTACCGGATGCGACCGACAGGGGCTACCTCGAGAAGGTCCACGCCGAGCATGGCGAGATTCTCGCAGCCATAGCAGACCAGGATCCGGAGCGCGCAAGGCAGAGCATGCGCGCCCATATGCTCGCCAGCCAGCGCCGCTATCGAATGTTGGCAGAGCAGCAATAAAGCCCTCGACACACCCCACAATTCGTACTATGTCATATGACATAATATGACTTCAGGGAGTGTAGATGTGTATTTAGGGACGCAGGTTGGCGCGCGTGACGACGATGATTATCGCGTTTTTGCGCAGCTCGGGATCAGGCATATTTGCGCGGACCCGGCCGGATCACCGGATAGCTGGACGCTGTCCGATCTGCAGCGACATCGCGACAAGGTCGAAAGCTTCGGGCTAGTCCTTGATATGATCCAGTTGCCGCTGCCATCGCAAGCAATAGAGAAAGCCTCCTATCCCGATATCCTTCTGGCAGGGCCCGACCGCGATCGACAGATTGATGCGGTGTGCAAGTTGATCGAAGACGTCGCTACGGTGGGCATTCCCGCTGCCAAGTACAATCTCAATCTCATCGGCATTCCCCGCACGTCAATGGAACCCGGCCGCGGCGGTGCGATGGCGGAAGCTTGGCGCTGGGACAAGGCCGACCATGATGCGGCATCCGGCCTTGCCGGCGTTCTGTCGGAGGAAGAGAACTGGGAGCGGATCGACTATTTCCTCGAGCGCGTCATTCCCGTTGCCGAGAGCAACAAGGTGCGCCTCGCCTGCCATCCGCACGATCCCTATACGCCGCCCGGCTATCGTGGCGTCACGCGCGTTCTCGGCACCGTCGAAGGCCTGAAGAAATTCGTGACCATGCGCGAAAACCCCTATCACGGCCTCAATTTCTGCCAGGGCTCGATCGGCGAGATGCTCGACAACCCGCGCGAAGAGATCGATGACATCATTCGCTGGTTCGGCTCGCGCGACAAGATCTTCAATGTCCACTTCCGCAATATCCGCGGCGGCAAGCTGTCCTTCGTCGAGACCTTCCCGGAGGAAGGCGACATGGACATGGTCCGCTCGGTAAAGATCTACGACGAGGTTGGCTACAAATACATGCTGATGCCGGACCACGTTCCGACCATCAGCGGGCGCGACCCCACCGGCGTCGCCTTTGCCTTTTGCTATGGCTATATCGCGGCTCTTCTACAGAGCCTCGGGTCTTCAAAGGCCTGATCGCGGGCGATCAGCAGCCGTCTCGTACACCATGTCAAACCAGGGGGATCAATATGAATCCGGTCGAACTCAAAACGGCAGTCGGCAGTGGCCTGCTTTCCTTTCCCGTCACACATTTCGACGAGAGCCTTCAGTTCAACGAGGCAGCCTATCGCGGCCATGTCGAATGGCTGGCGGGCTACGACGCATCGGTTCTGTTTGCTGCCGGTGGCACGGGGGAGTTCTTCTCCCTAAGCCCATCGGAAATTCCGACCGTCATCCGTGCTGCCAAGGCCTCGGCCGGCAAGACCCCAATCATCTCCGGCACCGGATACGGAACCGCCTTGGCGGTCGAGATCGCCAAGGGCGCTGAAAAGGCCGGCGCTGACGGGCTTTTGCTGCTACCGCCATACTTGATGTTCGCGGAACAGGAGGGGCTGATTGCTCACGTCAAAGCCGTTTGTTCAGCCGTCGGCATCGGCGTCATTGTCTACAACCGCGACAATGCGGTGCTGACAGCTGACAGCATTGCACGGCTCTGCGACGAATGCCCGAACCTCATCGGCTTCAAGGATGGCGTCGGCGACGTCGACAAGGTGATCGAGATCACCGCCAAGATCGGCGACCGGCTGGTCTATGTCGGCGGCATGCCGACGCACGAGGTCTACGCACAGGCCTATTTTGCCGCCGGCGTTACAACCTATTCGTCTGCTGTTTTCAATTTCGTGCCGCGGCTGGCGCAGACGTTCTATTCGGCGCTTCGCAGCGGCAACCAAGCAACGGTCGATCAGATCCTCAAAGAATTCTTCTTCCCGTTCGTGGCGCTTCGCAACAGAAAAAAGGGCTACGCAGTCTCGATCATCAAGGCGGGCCTCGATGTGATTGGCCGCGACGCCGGCCCGGTACGGCCGCCGCTCACCAATCTCACTGCAGAGGAACGCGCCCTGCTCGATCGCATCGTGCGCGCATCCAACGCTGACAAACAGGCCGCCTGACGGAAGACGTAGTGTGGCGGCTGATGCCACGGCATCGGCCGCGCGCCCTCCACTCAGTCATTCCTAAAAGTACAAACGGAACATTATCACCTGTTCCGCTTTGCCGCCGGCTACGCCGCGGCATCATCATAGCCATAAAGGAAACCACCATGTTCACGCACACCCGCAAGGAATTTGGCGAGGATTTTGCTTTCGGCGTGGCGATGGCCGCGCATCAGATCGAGGGCGGACAGACCGATGGTCGCGGCTCCTCGATCTGGGATACCTTTGCCGCCACACCCGGCAACATCAAGAACGCCGAGAACGGCACCATCGCCTGCGATCACTACAATCGCTGGGCCGAGGATCTTGACCTGATCCGCGACGGCGGATTTGACGCCTACAGGTTTTCCTTCTCATGGCCGCGGTTGATCCCGGAGGGAGCCGGCGCGGTCAACCAGAAGGGCGTCGACTTCTACGACGGTCTGATTGACGGCATGCTGGAGCGCGGTATCAAGCCCTTCGCGACGCTCTACCATTGGGATCTACCAAGCGCCCTGCAGGACAAGGGCGGCTGGATGAACCGCGCCACTTCGGAAGCATTTGCCGACTATGCGGCGGAGGTCGGCCGCCGGTTCGGCGACCGGCTGGCAACGACCGCCACATTCAACGAACCCTGGTGCGTTACCGTGCTCAGCCACCTTCTCGGCATCCATGCGCCCGGCTATCGCGACATACGCGCGACATCGCGGGCGATGCACCACGTCATGCTCGCGCATGGCCTGGGGATCGACGCCTTGCGCGCGGAGAGCGTCAACAACCTCGGCATCGTCGTCAACATGGAGAAGTGCGAGCCGCTGACCGCCTCACCCGAAGACAAGGCGGCAGCAGAACTCGGAGACGCGATCTTCAACCGGTTCTTTCTCGATGCGGCATTTAACGGCACCTACCCATCGCTAGTGACTGACATCATCGAGCCTTACCTTCCGAAGGATTGGCAGGCCGACATGCCGCAGATCGCCCGGCCGCTGGATTGGGTCGGCGTGAATTACTACACTCGCTCCCTCTACCGCCATGATGCCAGCGTGCCTGCATTCCCCTTCGTGCAATCGCGCGGCAATCTCGCAAAGAACGACCTTGGCTGGGAAACGTATCCGGTGGCGCTCACCGAGTTCCTGCAGAGGGTGTCGGACCACTATACGAAACTTCCGATTTACGTGACCGAGAACGGCATGTCCGGCTCGGACGATGACAGCCGCATCGATTTTTTCGACAAACATTTCGAAGCCATCCGCGACGCGCAAAAACGCGGTGTGGATGTCAGAGGCTACGTTGCCTGGACCCTTATCGATAATTTCGAATGGGCCGAGGGCTACAGCGCCAAGTTTGGCATCGTTGGGATGGATCCGCAGACGAGAGACCGCTTCCCGAAAGGCAGCTATCGCGCGTTTCAAGGGATGCTCGCTGGCGAGCGTAGCGGCGCATCTGCAAAAGCAGGCTAGAGACGGAAGCGACAAGGAGCAAACAAAATAAAGAACTCGAGTATCGTGACCGGGCACGTCTCCCCTACCGTTATGTCATTGCCTTTTTTTGTTTTTCTTCGGGACCAGATGCTCCGCGTCGAGATCGATCACAAGTGTTTTCAGCTTGAGGAAGTCGAGCAGCGCATAGAACAGATCCGGGTAACCGTTATCGGCCCTTCCCGTCAGGCCCGCGTCTCGTCTCGCGGCGTGATCGATGGAGATCATCGCGCGTGAGACCGAAGTGGTTGAGAACCACGTCGATGTTCCGCCTGTTGGACTTGAAATAGACGTCAAAGATGTCACCCAAAAGAGGAACGGCCCCACCGACGAAATCAACGCCTACATTTGCCAGCATCTGCCCGAGCTTCGCTCTGGGGACACCCAGCCGCCGCGCCTCGTTGACCAGGTAGAGGCTTACCAACGTGCCAGCGGCGTCTCCCACACCCGGAAGCAGCCCCAAGACAGAATCCGCGCCAATGCGAACGCGAGTGAATGGTATGGCCACGGCCGTATCCATCAACCGCGCGATGCTCGATAAACGTCGCAAGCGGTGCCAATGGTCGACAGATAAGTGCTCCGTGGTACCAGGTCCGCGTTTGGTTTCCGTTCCTGAGCCGCCTGGAGGCGTGCCGTACCGCGGCGTCTTGAGGGTGGCCGTCATCTCAGTCCTCGTTGTATTGAAAATGGAAGGCTAGTCGGCCCGCATTTGCGAGCCCGGAGTTATGCTTTGGCGGCTCAACTTCGGGACTAGGAAGGCAGCAGCATCCATCCGGTAGAAATGTGAGACGATGGTTCATTCGTGGTGGCATCACCGAATGCTGTGATCTGAACCATGACTTCCTTGGCGCGGGGAGCAGCATGATCGCGGTCCAAGCTTCCGTCCATGCCCGACATCGCATGTGTATCGATCACCTGCATCGACGTACCTCCTGACTGCCCGAGAGGAATGCAGACTGAACAATTCGGTTCCGGCTATTCGGTCCGAGCTGCCACACATATTCGTGCTGACAACGCACTGACCTCCTCGACACAGATGGCTCAACTTTCAAGTCGAACACTAAAAAATCGCTCCTAACCGTGCCTTGATGTCTGGGCTAAACAGCGCGGGACAGGGCCTGCAAGGAACGCTGGTTCAGGCATCGTCAAGCAATCGAAAGGGATTACGAATAAAAGGTCAAACGCGCTGCCCCCACGTCTGCGAGCACGGAAAGCGCCAGCGAGTTTGAATCTCTTGTCGGGCCAAAGATGCCGATCGGTGCTTTGATCTTGTCCATCGCCAACTGTGTTATTCCGCGCTCTCTAAGGCGATCGATCCTGCGACGGTGTGTTCGCGTGCTGCCCAGGGCACCCACGTAGAAGGCCTTACTCGTCAGCGCCGCTTTCAGGATATCCATCTCGGCATCGAGATCGTGATGTAGTAAAGCAACGGCGGAGAAGGGATCGATCTTCGATACCGCTTCTGGCAGACCGAGATCGTTAACCGACACGACGTCATAGCCTATGACCTCAGCAAGCCGAATTAACGCTTCACTCTCAGTCGCCTGTCCGGACACGATCAGACGCGTCGAGGGCCTGTAGACAGTCTCGAACGCCCCATCCTTCCAGGAGCTGCGCTCGCTGGCGTCGACGATTACCAAGGTTTCCAAGCTTGGATCATACCTCGTCGATGCAGGCTGGCGACAGTCGATGTCGCGGATGACCTGAAGCAATGGCTTGAGGTCGCGGAGCAGATGGATTGCCACAGTGATCCCACCTCCACACGGCAATACGATATCAAAGAACGGCGACCCCTCGCCGAAGTTCACGAGGCGATCATGCCCAACGGCCATGGCGTCAAGCGCCTCCGCAGCGACCGCCGCTTCCACGCAGCCGCCGGAAACAAATCCGCAAAAGCGACCATCCGCGGCTACCGCAACGTGAGATCCAAGCGGCCGCGCCGTCCCTCCCCGGATATCGACGAGCGTGGCCAACGCGACACAACCCTTGTGGAAGGCGGAGACTGCAAACTTCAAGATGTCTAGAGGAGCATCAGTCAAAGATGACCGAACAAGTGTCGGCATGATCGGTGAGGTCGCAGTGTTCATGGCAATCTTTCAGGCAAACGGAAGCGGCCGTGCTGCAACCGCCTCTCCGTGCTCACGCGACCTCCGGCAGGCCGCCGATCACCTTGTCGAGCGTGATAGGGTAATGCCGGACCCGAACGCCCGTGGCGTTATGGATTGCGTTGGCGATCGCGGCCGAGACGCCGCATAAACCAAGCTCACCGATACCCTTGGCTTTCATCGGTGATGACATCGGATCGGTCTCATCCATGAAGATTACCTCCTGATGTGGGATATCGGCATGGACCGGAACCTCGTAACCGGCCAGATCATGATTGACGAAGAAGCCACGGCGGGTGTCGACCGCCAGTTCTTCCGACAATGCCAGCCCCACACCCATCGTCATTGCGCCGATTACCTGGCTACGGGCCGTGATTGGGTTGATGATCCGGCCGGCCGCGCAGACAGCCAGCATCCGGCGGATGCGCGTTTCCCCCGTTGCAATATCAACGCCCACTTCCACGAAATGACCACTAAATGTCGATTGCTGATGCGTTTCGGTCAGATCGCCCCATTCCATCGTGTCTTCACCGATCAGGCCATCGGGACCCGCCGCCTCCGCCAAAATGACAGACCGGTTGCCCGATCGCACCTGCCCGTTTTCGAAGACGACGTCGTTGGAGTTGAAGCCGAGTTTCTTCGCGACGGCCTCACGCAGCTTGACGCAGGCCGCGTAGACGCCCGACGTCGCCGAGTTGGCCCCGAACTGACCGCCCGACCCGGCCGAGACCGGGAAGCGGGAATCGCCAAGCTGTACCCCTATCTTGTCGACGGTAACGCCCATCATTTCGGCCGCGGTCTGGGCGATGATCGTGTAGCTGCCCGTCCCTATATCCGTCATATCGGTTTCGACGGTGACAACGCCATCTTCTGCGAGCCGAACCCGCGCCCCAGACGGCATCACGAGATTGTTGCGGAAACCTGCTGCGACACCCAGGCCTACCAGCCAGTTGCCCTCGCGTCGTGAGCCGGGTTTCCTTCGATCGCTCCATCCGAAGCGCTCTGCACCGATCTCAAGGCAGCCAACAAGATTGCGATGCGAGAACGGGCGCTCCGGCTTTTCCGGATCGACTTGGGTATCGTTGATAATGCGGAACTTGATTGGGTCAATCCCAAGCTTTTCGGCCATTTCGTCAATGGCGATCTCCAGCGCCATCAGGCCTGGCGCCTCTCCCGGCGCCCGCATCGCATTGCCTTCCGGCAGATTGAGTTCAGCCAGACGCATGGCTGTCATGCGGTTTTCACCCGCGTACAGGAGCCGTGTCTGCATTGCGGCGGTCTCAAGCCCTCCGCCCGGCAGGTCACCCGACCAGCTTTCATGCCCGATCGCGGTGATTTTGCCATCTCGTTGCGCGCCGATGCGGATCCGCTGGATGGTCGCCGGTCGATGTGTCGTGTTGTTGGCTATGAAAGGCCGCGGCAAGGCGACCTTCACCGGCCGTCCGGCAGCCTTTGCGGCGAGCGCCGCCAGTACCGCATCCGAGCGGAGGAACAGTTTGCCGCCAAACCCGCCGCCGATGAAAGGTGACATAAGATGGATCTTTTCCTTGTCGATGCCCAACGTCGCGGCCAGATCTGAGCGCCACCAATCGATCATCTGACTGGAGGTCCAGACTGTCAGTTCGTCACCATCCCAAGCGGCGATCGACGCATGCGGTTCCATCATCGCATGCGACTGGTCAGGTGTCGTGTAGGTCGCGTCGAACGAAACGGCTGCTGATTTGAAAGCGCCATCGAAATCGCCAACGGCACTGTCCGGTGGTGCCCCGCCGGCGTCTTTCGGCTTGACCGCGCTGTCCTTGGCTGCGGCCAGATCAAAGGCCGCGCTCTCTTCCTGATAGTCCACGCTGATCAGGCTCGCGGCAGCTCGGGCTTGCTCGAAGGTTTCAGCAACAACCACGGCAATCGCCTGGTGATAATGCTGGATTTCATCACCACCGAAGAGCTGCGCGGTGTTGAGCTTTCCCTTGCCCAGAGGACCGACCGACAAGGTCGTGATGACCGATATAACGCCCGGAGCCTTCTGAGCCGAGGCGACATCCATCGACTTGATTCGACCTTTGGCAATCGCCGAACCCACCGGATAGCCGTAGGCGTAACGCATGTTCGGATCGTGCCATTCATAGGCATACATGGCCCGACCGGTCGTCTTCAGTTCCCCGTCGATACGCTGGATCGGTTGGCCGACGACCTTGAGGTTGTCAATGGGATTTCTTTTTGCTGGTGTCTCGAACTTCATGACTCAGCCCCTTGCTTCCAGGATGACGGCACCAAGAGTGCGCTCGACGAGATCTAGTTTGAACTTGTTCTGGTCGGTCGGTCGGGCGCTGGCGAGAAGCGCAGCGTTTGCTGCCTTTGCCCCCTTCGACAGCGCAGCATCCGCAGCCTCGACACGCCACGGCTTATGCGCCACACCGCCCACGGCAATCCGTCCTTTGCCATCAGGCTGGATCACGGCGCCTACTGAGATCAACGCGAAGGCAAAAGAGGCGCGGTCGCGCACCTTTCGATAAATATGACGGCCACCGATAGGAGGCGGCAGCGTCACAGCGGTGATGAACTCGCCTGGATTGAGCTCGGTTTCCACGTGGGGAGTGTCACCCGGCAGGCGATGAAAATCCGCGATCCCGATCGATCGCCGATCACCATCGGGCTTCACCGTCTCGACCACGGCGTCGAGCGCGCGCATCGCGACCGCCATGTCGCTTGGGTGCGTGGCAATGCAGGCATCACTGACACCGACGACGCCGAGTTGCCGGCTGATGCCACCAATTGCGGAACATCCGCTTCCTGGCTGCCGCTTGTTGCAGGGCTGGTTGGTGTCATAAAAATAGGGACAGCGCGTGCGCTGCATGAGATTACCAGCTGTTGTCGCTTTGTTGCGCAGCTGGCCCGAGGCGCCTGCGACCAAAGCCCGCGACAGCAAACCGTAGTCACGGCGGACGGTTTCGTGCGCTGCAAGGTCAGAGTTTCGAACGAGGGCGCCGATGCGGATGCCGCCGTCGGGTGTCGGGTCGATTGTGTCGAGACCGAGGCCGTTGACATCGATGAGATGGGCCGGTGTCTCGATCTCAAGCTTCATCAGATCGAGAAGGTTTGTGCCGCCGGCGATGAATTTTGCTTCGGAGTTTGACGCGGCCGCCTTGGCCGCGGCCTCGATCGAGAATGAGCGCTCGTACGTAAAGGCTCTCATGCACGTGTTCCCGCAGCTTCGATAATCGCCGCGACGATGTTCGAATAGGCGCCGCACCGACAGATGTTGCCGCTCATACGCTCGCGGATTTCCGTTTCGGAGATCGTCGCCTGTTCCGTCAGGCTGCCTGTGACGTGGCTTGGAATATTTGCTTTGATTTCCTCAAGCACTGCCACGGAGGAACAGATCTGTCCTGGAGTGCAGTAACCGCATTGAAAGCCGTCATGCTTAACGAATGCCGCCTGCATCGGATGCAGATTGCCGGGCCGACCAAGGCCCTCGATCGTAGTGACGTCGTCGCCATCGTGCATGACAGCCAGTGTGAGGCACGAATTGATCCGGCGCCCGTCGACTATGACGGTACAGGCACCGCACTGACCATGATCACAGCCTTTCTTTGTGCCGGTCAAATTGAGGTGCTCACGAAGAGCGTCAAGTAGCGTGGTCCGGTTATCGACATCGAGGTCCCGGCTCTCGCCGTTGACCTTCAATGAAATCATGGATGAGTGAGTCATGGATCGGTCCGCAGTCTGTGCTGCCGCGACACCGGACGCGGCTCCAGTGATCGCAACTGTCGCGGCAGACGAGATAAGCAAGTCTCGCCGGGAGATTTCGAGTTGGTTCTGAGGTGACATCTTCTACTCCACGTCGATTTTTGTGGGGAAACGCGACCGCGCCGCAACGGGCGCCTGGGGTCGAGAGCACGAACATCCGACTTAGAGCGGATTTACATATCTGTTAGGGTTCGATCACCGATAAGTGTTATCGTTTGAGCTCATAAATGGGAGCCATCGCCGGCTTAAGCTTGGGCTTTGATACTTCCAACAAGCCAAAGAAAAATCACGCCGCCGGCATCACTGCGGAATTGAACGACGTAGGAACGGGCGAATGTTGGCTAAACCGCTACCAGCACCGGAGTGCCTTAATGGCAACATCGTGAACACGGTGTCCGCATTGCGCTTGTGGAAACGGATATCATATTCGAAACCCGGCTCTTCTAGCATCCAGAGAATGCCTTGTGAGCGACTGTTGTTTAAGTGGTGGACGATCATCACGGACACCTGGTTCCTCGCTAGAAATTAAGACGTCTGGAGGCCGCCAACGAGCGGCAGCCTCCAACAGTTGTTCGGGGGAATTGGGCAATCTAGCCATTCGGCCGGATGACCACCTTCACACAGCCGTCTTCCTTGTCACGGAAAGTCTTGTAGGCGTCCGGGCCGTCTTCCAGCTCGATGCGATGGGTGATCAGGAAGGACGGGTCGATTTTGCCTTCAACGATCAGCTTCATCAGCGGCTCAAGATAACGCTGCACATGGGTCTGGCCGGTCTTCAGCGTCAAGCCCTTGCCGACGAAAGCGCCGAGCGGTGCAGGCACCGCCGGCCCGACAAAGACACCCGGAAGCGATACCGTTCCGCCCGGACGGCATGCGAGGATGGCCTGACTGAGCGCGTAGGGCCGCTCAGTCGAAGTCAGTTTTGCCTGCAAGCTTTCCATCACGCCGCCGGCGCCATGACTCTCCATACCGACAGCCTCGATGACAGCGTCGGGGCCCTGACCTCCGGTCATCTCGACGATCTTCTTTTGGAGATCCTCGTCGGTATAGTCGAGAGTCTCGGCGCCTGCCTGCCTCGCCAGCGCCAGTCGCTCAGGCACTGTGTCGATGGCGATGACGCGTTCCGCGCCCAAGAGGAAGGCGGACTTGATTGCAAACAGACCGACGGGACCGCATCCGA
>UCCA01000073.1 GCA_900470805.1 Hyphomicrobiales bacterium
TCATCGGTCGCCAGCGCCGTCGGCAGGTCCTCGGAGACCTCGTCCTCGACAGGCTCGTCAACCGCATCATCGGCAGGCCCGCCGGTCGTCTCCATCTCCTCCGGCAGCACCGGATCGGCGGCCGTGGGCAGCGAGTCGACAGCAACCGGCGCCTCAGCCACAGGCACCTCAGTGACAGGCTCAACCGCCACCGCCCCGGCCGCGCTGGTCTCGACCACGCTCGTCTCGACCGCGTCCGGCTTTGGCTCCTCCGCCTTGTCGGGGCCGAAGGTGAAGACCTTTTTGATGAAGCTGAACGCCATGGGGTATCCGTAAACTCAGGCCGCGTCGGCGGCCGTCAATTGCATGTCGAGGTGCTTGCCGTTGTGGCCGGTGATCTCAACCGGCACCAGCGCGCGGGGAAGAAGCCCCGGTGCCGCGACAAGCGTGAAGTTTTCCGTATGCGCCAATCCGTTGTTTTCCACCAGCAGCCATTGTCGCGTGCCGACCATTCCGTCGAGATGGGACTGGTGCAGCTTATGTCCAGTGGCGCGCANNTCGAGCTGCGGCATGCGCGCTGCCGGTGTGCCCGGGCGCGGACTGTAGGGAAAGACGTGCAGATGGGCGATTTCCGCCTCCTCGGCCAGCCTGACGGCATTGCCGAACATCTCTTCCGTCTCGGTCGGGAAACCGGCGATCATGTCGGCGCCGATCGAGATCTCAGGTCGAAGCCGGCGGACCTCGTTGACGAAGGCGAGCGCATCGGCGCCGGAGTGCCGGCGCTTCATCCGCTTCAGGATCATGTCGTCGCCATGCTGTAGCGACAGATGCAGGTGCGGCATGAACCGCGCTTCGTCGGCGATCAGATCCAGCAGATGCCTGTCGGCTTCTATGCTGTCGATCGACGACAATCTCAGGCGTCGGATACCAGGGATCTGCTTCAGCAGCGTCTTCGCCAGCAGCCCGAGCGTCGGCTCGCCCGGCAGGTCGGCGCCGTAGCTGGTGGCGTCGACGCCGGTCAATACGATCTCGCGATAGCCGCTCTCCACCAGCCGCCGCGCCTGCTCGACGACAGCGCCCATCGGGACCGAGCGCGAATTGCCGCGACCGTAGGGGATGATGCAGAAGGTGCAGCGATGGTCGCAGCCGTTCTGCACCTGGATGAAGGCGCGCACGTGGCCGTCGATATGCTTGACCATCTGCGGCGCCGTCGCCTTGACGCTCATGATGTCGTTGACGCGCAGCTTCTCTTCCGCGGACACGCCGAAATCCGGCAGCGCGCGGTAGTTGGCGCTCTTAAGCTTCTCTTCGTTGCCGAGCACGGCATCGACCTCGGCCATGCCCGCGAAGGTTTCTTTCTCGGTCTGCGCGGCGCAACCGGTGACGATGATGCGGGCATGCGGGTTGTCGCGCCGGGCCCGGCGGATCGCCTGCCGCGCCTGCCGCACCGCCTCGCCCGTCACGGCGCAGGTGTTGACCAGAATGGCATTGTTCAAGCCGGCCTTCTCGGCCTCGGCCCGCATCACTTCGGATTCGTAGGTGTTCAGACGACAGCCGAAGGTGATGACGTCGACGCCGCTCACCGGGCCTCGGCTCCGGGAACCTCGGCCTCATCGCGCGACCAGGCGCCGGTCGTCGGATCGACGACGCCGGACCACTCCCATTCGGCGGGACCGGTCATGACGACGTGGTCGTTGTCCCGCCACTCGATGATCAGCGGCTGGCGGCTTGGCGCCGAGGCGACATCGATGGTGACCTTGCGGCCGGTGCGGCCGGTGCGCGCGGCGGAGACCCCGGCGGCACAGGCGGCCGAACCACAGGCCAGCGTCAGCCCGGCGCCACGCTCCCAGGTGCGGGTGCGCAGGCTTGAGTCCGATGTGACCTGCGCCAGCGTGATGTTAGCCTTTTCGGGAAACATCGGATGGTTTTCCAGCATCGGCCCGAAGCGTTCGAGATCAAAGCTCATCGGATCCCTGTCGACCCAGAAGATCGCATGCGGATTGCCCATCGACATCGCCGACGGCGAATGCAGCACCGGATTGTCGATCGGCCCGATCTGCAGCTCGATACGGCTGGTGTCGAAGAATTCTTCCGCCAGCGGAATCCTGTCCCAATCGAACACCGGCTTGCCCATGTCGACCGAGATCGTCCCATCCTCAAGCTCGACGGCATTGAGGATTCCTGCGACGGTCTGGAAGGTAAACACCTTCTTGCCGGTTTCGGCGGCGAGCGCCTGCACCACGCAACGCGTGCCGTTGCCGCAGGCCTGCGCCTTGGTGCCGTCGCAGTTGAGGATGTCGATCCAGGCATCGGTGCCTTCGGCCTTGGGGTCATGGATCGCCATGATCTGGTCGAACTGCGTCGCCGCATCGGCATTGAGCGCGATCGCGGCTTCAGGCGTCACCTTGTCGGTGCGCCCGCGCATGTCGACGACCAGGATCTTGTTGCCAAGCCCGTTCATCCTGGCGAATTCAACCGTTGCGCTCATCGTGTCCGTATCCATGTCTGTTTGGGCTGTATATGGCGGAAATATGCGGGAATTACCAGTGGGTGAGGCATCCTGCCTGCGCCCGCCCCGTCACGACCGACGGGGAAAATTTCACGCCGGCCGAAAAGAACATCCGTTGATTATCAAGGCCATGACAAAAACCTTCGTCCCCCTCCATCCCCGTCGCCCATGGCCACCGCATTCTAAGAGCGTCATCGGACAGGGAGCCGGGTTCGCGAACCGGTAACGCAACGGTCTGACAATCCGGCGTTCGATGATGATTGCAAGAGGTGGGTCGAAGGTCGTCAGGACCTGACATCCATCCGGCAAGGAAAGGCCGAGAGACGCTC
>UCCA01000008.1 GCA_900470805.1 Hyphomicrobiales bacterium
ACCGATATGCAGACTGAAACTGAGACGCATCCTTCGTATGATGGTGCGTCCCTTACAGGACACAAATCCAAACGGATTTGTGTCCTGATGTAAGAGCAAACCGCTTCGCGGTTTACTCAAGCGCGATAAAACCCTAGGGTTTTACGCTGGCGCGGGGTGGAGCAGCCCGGTAGCTCGTCAGGCTCATAACCTGAAGGCCGCAGGTTCAAATCCTGCCCCCGCAACCAAACTCAAACTTAAAACAACGTGATCGCTGGCGCAAAGACTTCATCTTCGCTGGCGATGGTAGCCCGTCGTCCGGCGGACCATAACCTGAAGGCCGCAGGTTCAAATCCTGCCCCCGCAACCAAACTTCAATGATGACGCAAATACCTTCAAACCTCCTTCGGGAGGCTTTTGGCGTTTGCACAATATGCAGCCGGAGGTCACCTGAAATACGGGTGTCCGGCCGCGCCAAGCGGCGAGGGCTCTGTTGCCAAATCGCCACGCCGTGCCGATTGTCGCGGCGCGATCCCTGTCGCTCCGTTGCCTCACACGTGAAAGTTAGTAAAATTGAATAGTTCAACTTGCCTTGCAAATCTGGAGAATTTGAACTCCGGAATTGGCGTGGCGGAGATCGGCATGCGACGATCGTGAAATGCCCTATCAGATGTTTGGGAGGATAGACTGATGAGAATACGCATGACGCTGCTAGGATCCGCCGCCGCGCTGGCCGCCGCACCCTGTTTCGCGGCCGATGCCATTGTCGCCGCGGAGCCCGAGCCGGTCGAATATGTTCGGGTCTGCGACGCTTACGGGACGGGATACTTCTACATTCCCGGTACCGAGACATGTCTGAAGATCGGCGGTTATCTGCGCTTCGAAGTTTACGGCGGGCCGGATGAGAGGGGCACATCCGATTGGAACGCGCGCACGCGCGCACAAGTGGAGTTCAGTTCCAAGAGCGATACCGAATATGGTCCCCTGACCGGTGTCATCGTCCTGCGCAACAACGGTGACAACGCGGAAAGCACGGGTCGGCTGGACTCGGCTTATATCGACATCGCCGGGATTCGCGCAGGGCTGTTTTACAGTTGGTGGGATGATGACCTGAGCGGCGAGCCGGACGTCCTGTCAAGCTTCGAGACGCTGCACAACTCGCTTCGCTACCAGTACGAAAGCGGCGACTTCTATGCCGGGCTGAGTATCGATGAGCTGGAGGACGGTTACTACAAGACTGGCGAGGAGCCGAACAACCTGGGTATTGCTGCCGGCATTGGCGACAAGATTGGCGCGATAACCTACCAAGTTATCGGCGGTTACGACACCGATAACGAGGAAGGCGCCATTCGCGGCATGCTGTTTGCGGACCTGGGCCCGGGCACCCTCGGCCTTGCAGGGGTCTGGGCATCAGGGCCGAACTCCTACTATGCCCAGTCCGAGTGGACCATTGCGGCCGAATATGCCTGGAAGATTACCGAGATGTGGTCGCTGACGCCGATGGCGCAGTATTTTGGCAATTATGCCACGGACACGGACAACGGCGCCATTCCTGCTTCTTTCGATGGGTTGGGTGATGCTTGGAAAGTCGGCGTCACTGTCGACTATCGAGTCGCGGAAAACCTCTATGCCAAGGCAACGGTCAACTATCTGGATCCGGACGATGGTCCTGACGTAACCAGCGGCTTCTTCCGTCTGCAACGCGCCTTCTAAGTGCTTCCGAAGCCTTCACCACGCAGATCTGAGATCGCCGGCGTGGTGAAGGCTTCAAATCTCCACTCTGCATAACTCGGGGTGGAATTTCCTCTTCCGATGTTGCAGCGCTGACTTGGAGCTGGTCGCGAGAGGGGCTAGCGAGGGCCAAGATCACGGGCCTGGCCGGATGCCCGCAATTCTTCCAAGGTCTTTCCGACGCAACTGCCGCCGCCCTGGCCGCCAACCGCCTTCGCGTGTCCGTCGAGCGAGATCGTTCCCGCAATCCTGTCGGAGGCGACATACGTCGCCAAACCGTTGCCCGCGACTCGCGCCAGAAAAAAGGTGTGGTCCGTGTCTTTGTATTTGCATTGAATAACGATCGGAAATTTGTCCAACGCGTTGTCTGCGGCATAGCCGGGCGCAGGGCTCAGTGCCTGAAAGGCCATGATGGCACTTAGGCCAAGGACGTCACGCATATGTCGGCGTTCTATGTGGTTCATCACGGCAACCTCATCCGTCAATGTGGACACCAGGAACGGCGGCTAGATCGCAGGTGCAAGTGCCGGTTTGTTCCTGCTGAACCACCTGATGCCGCTGCACCGGCGTTGCTCATTTCAGACCAAACGAAAGTCGTTGCAAGTCAGGGCGGACCCTTAGGGGCATGTACCTAGGTGGCGGGTCTTGCGGCCATTGGGATACTCGCGTCTGGCGGATGGAACGGGCGGCAGACACGCAGTCTTATAGGTAGTTCTACGAAGGCTGCATGGCGGCGATTGGTGTATATTGAACGAGCCCAAACGACGATCGGGTCGCGCTGTAGGAGGGATCCATGGCACCGAAGGACGGCGCCGTTGAGGACGTCGGTGCAATCCGCGAGCAGCTCGGTCATATCTTGAGCAGCCCGGAATTTCATGTGCCTGATCGCGGCCGCCGATTTCTGCAATATGTGGTCGATGAAGCACTGGAGGGCCGAAGCGAGGGGCTCGATGCCTACGCAATTGCGATGGCTGTATTTGGTCGTGGCGCCGGCTTTGACGCACAAAGCGACCCCGTTGTTCGCATAGAAGCGGGCAGGGTTCGGCGTGCGCTCGAACGCTATTATCTGGTATCCGGCAGCAATGATCCGGTGATAATAACGATTCCAAAGGGGCGCTATGCTCCCAGCTTCGAACAACGCGGGCAGGGAGCTGAAGTATCGGCATTTTCCACCGCAGCGGATGGGATGCCGCGTACGCGCCAGGAAAGTGGCAGATTTGCATACAGAGATTTGCTGGTGCCGCTGGGTGTGCCCGCCGTCTTTGCCGGTCTTGCGATGCTCGCGCTGATCCGTCCGCTGGAGCACTATCTCTCGCCATCGCCCGTGCAGCCGGTGGCGAGCAAACGGCAGCAGACGAAGATTGTCGTTGAGCCGCTTTTCGTTCTGGGAGGCATGCCTGACGGCGCAGACATCGGCCGGAGGCTGAGGGATCAACTAATCTCGCAGCTTATAAAGCTCGACGGCGTCGTGATACTTGACCCAGGCTTTTCGGCGAGCAGACCTGCGGCGGCTTCCATGTTCGCCTTGCAGGGAAATATCATGCACGACGAAGACATCCTGCATGTTCAGGTTCGGTTGATCGCGGCCAATGATGGACGTGTGGTTTGGGCGAACCGATTTGATTTTGAGCCAGCAGGCCGTGATACTCTCGATCTGCAAGCACAGATCTGCGCTCGAATCGTCAATGGCATTTCTGGAGTGGAGGAAATCCAGGGCGATAACCATACGCATTAGCTATCCTCAGACCGCCGCTTGCCATGTCCATTCAATTGGAACCTGGCGTTCCCGCGCTCGCGGTTTCGACGGAAATCCCCGAACCTCGAAGACCATCAAGAAAAAGCTCCTGGTCTTCGGCGCGATGCAGGCGCAGAGACACCTCGCGACGGATGTTTTTCATCATCTCCGGCGCGTTGGCGTTCAGCCAGTCCCTTTCCTGCTTTGCTTCCACGGTCTTTCCCTCCGCGCCGAGGATCGAAAGAAGCACAAGCCGGTGCATCGGGTTGTATTCCAGGTCGCACATTCGGGACCAGAGTTCAGCGGCCTGCAGGTCACCTCTGGTGAAAGCGCATAACGCCATCCCCACCTCGTAATAGCCCTTGGGACCTGCTCCCTTGTTCAAGGCTCTCGAAATGAGTTCGCAACCTGACTGCCATTTTCCAGACATGGCCAGTCGCAAGCCGTACTCGCCTGCGACTTCCGCATCGTTCGAGTTGTGCGCGTAGGCAGCAGCCCCCGCCTTCAGCGCCTTGTCGATGTCGTTGTTGAAGAAGCTGACCAGCATGGTCGCCTCAAGCGTGCGGGCATCGTTGGGAGCAATAGACGTGGCGCGCTTCGCGGCATCTGCCGCGAGTTCCATTACCCCGGCGTCAGGTGCCGTCCCGAGCTTGTAACGAAATCTGATGCTATCGATGTAGATCAGCGAAAGAAGTGCCCAGGATGTGGCGCTTTGGGGAAACAACAGTGTGGCGCGCTGAAGACAACCGAGCGCTGCGTTGTGGCTTTGCAGGTCCATTGCTCTGCGATAGCCATAGTATTCGGATGTGCAGTCGGATGTGCCCGCTGGCTCGTTTACGGACCGAGCTACGTTGTCGAAAACCGCGCCGTAGGGCTGTGCGATAGCGATAGCAATCTCCTGGCCGATGTCCGCCTGGATTTGCAAAATGCTCCTTACCCGCAAGTCTGCATCATAGTTGTTTGCCCAGACGACGGCAGCATCGGACCGGCGGACGAGGCGGAGGATCGAGCGCAGCTTGTCGCCATCACGCTGAACGCTCCCATGTAAACTGTAACCCACCTCGCTTGCGTAGTTGGCCCTGGATGGATCGGCCACAACAACAATGTCGTTGAAGGTCGCGAGTTGGCCGATCACCTCGTCTCGGAGGGCTTGGGCAATGTCGGATGCGCGGCCATCGGGATCATCGGACTGAAACATGTCGACAACGACCATTGGCCCGGCCGTATCGATTGAAGGACGATCTGCCACGCTCCGGTGCAGGGTAAAAAGGCTCGGCTTAGCCAGAGGATTTAGCCCGGCCAAAGCCACGATTGCGAGCAGGCTGATCGTCAGGCCCGCGATCCACAAACTACGGCGATGACGGCCATGGTCCGATGGCGGCATGCCGACCTGCCCCGGAATGTCCGGTGACGGATGTGCTGGCGGCAGACAACACGTATATTCGAAGTGCGGAACGTATCCGCCCTTCGGAATGGTGATCACGATTGCGTCCGACTGGCCGGCAACAAGATAGTAGCGCTCCAGGGCCCGTCGAATTCGCCCCGCCTCTATCCTGACCACGGGGTCGTTCTGTGCATCAAAGGAACTTTGCCGTCCGAAAATCTCGTTTGCGATTGTGAACGCCTTGAGGAACTGCGACCGTCCTTCCAAGGTTTCGGTAACGACGAATTGAAGGAATCTTCTGCCGCGTTCGGGCGAGTGAAACTCACTGCTCGCAAGAATGCGCTCCATCTGCTGCAGAATGTCTTCAACTGTGGGATCTTGCTCGATCGACGGCTCAGCTTTTGCGTTGCTCATGATGCCCTCCGACACGATCACGCAATTATGCTTTTTAGTCCTATCTAATTCACAATAACCCTTCAGCAAAAGGTTTCAATGGCTTTGTCGGGGTGCACCCTAAAGTAGTTGCAATCGCATCGCCGGCACCGTGGTCTTGCTTGGCACAGGCGTGCCTATTTGGCGCGAGGTGAGTATCATCCGCAGCAGTTCCGCCAGATTGCGCGCCTCCATCTTGGCCATGACATTGGCGCGATAAACTTCAACGGTGCGCGAGCTGATGCCAAGGTTGAAGGCGATCGTCTTGTTCTGCAGGCCATTGAGTACAGCGGCCAAAACCTGGTGTTCCCGACCGGTCAGACGTCGCAATCGACAGGCCATCTCCTCGTTGTTCGCAGCCGTAGCCAGGCAGGGTGCTTTTCGGGTCGCGGCTCGTTTGATCGCGGTAATGAGCACCTCGCCTTCGAACGGCATCTTGATGAAATCCGCCGCTCCAGCCTTCATAGCCTCGACAGCCGTCGCCACGTCGCCGTCGCGCGCGACGAAGATCGTCGGAATATCGGCATCGAGCAGGCAAAGTCGTTCCAGCAACTGAAATTCGTCACGCCGGGACGTTTCCATCACCTTGACAATACATGCTCTGCCGGAGACCGGCAGTTGGTCCAGAAACGCAGACGTGCTGTCGTGGGCGCGGACGGCAAATCCCGCGGATATCAGCAAAAACGTCAGCGATCGCCTCTGCGTTTCTTCATCATCGACAATGTGCACGGTCAGGTCATTCGCCATCGAGCATGCCTTCCTTCAGGGACAAGAGGGCGACGGGACATGTTCCGCTGCATTCTCAATCTCGAACCCCGCCTTTTTCCGTGGCTACCATGGAGGTGCTCGGCGTCGGCGTAGCATCGCGTAATATCTGTCGTGGATAGCGACATGCACCACATCGCTGCTTCTGGCGGAACAATCCAATACCCCAAGGAATTCGTATCAGGGATGATGGGAATGCGGAGGTGACGGATGAACAGAGAGCGTGGACGCAGAAGATTGATGCTCAGACTTCCGCAAATCCGCGTGGCCTTGTCGCGGGAGCCTTCGGAGGCGCTTGGCGAGATGTTTGAATCCTACGCCTTGGCTGCCGACGCCTTGGATCGCTTTCGGCAGGAAACGCCGAGGCAGGCGGTCTTGATCGCGGAGTATGCCGAATTATGCCAGGATATCGAACAGGAGGTTGTGACCTATTGCTCTGGTCTCTGATGCGTGTCCAGTCAGACCGTGTGGACCTTCTCCGGGTCGTTTAGCTCGTTTTGGCTTTGGGCTGGCCACGCCCAGGTTCGAAGTAGTTCATAGAACACGCTCAAGACGATGGGCCCGAGGAACAGACCCAGCATTCCGTAAGATAGCGTACCGCCGATCACGCCTATGACGATCACGAGCATCGGCGTCGACAGGCCCCTGGCCATCAAAACAGGTTTCAAGACGTTATCGACGATCATGATCGGCACCGCTACGACAGTGAAGGCGAATGCGATCGATGTCGGCCACGTAAACCATCCCCATATGATCGCCGGCACCAGGACGAGCCCGGGCCCGAGTTGAATCAGGCACAGGATAAAGACCAGGAAGGTCAACGCTCCGCGCGCCGGTATCCCGAAAGCCGCGAAACACACTGCACACAAGAAGGTTTGCAGAAAGGCGACGCCGATGACGCCGCGCGAGACATTTCGCACGGTCGTGCCGGCCAGTCGGGCAAAGCCCACGCCTTTTTCGCCACCGATCCGGTTTGCCAGCACATGTATCGTCTCGGCAAGCCGCGCCGACATGGCAAGGAAGAAGCCAGAGAGAATGACCGAAACGACAAAGCTCAGCACCCCACCGCTGATCGAGGCGAGCTTTGCGATGACCAGCCCCATGACGTGCAGGAGCGGCTTCTGAAACTTGATGATGTTCGAAGCCAGGTCGCCGGCGAGCTGGTTCCAGCCGGTGTAGAGGCGCTCGCCGATGACAGGCCATTCTCGAATGACCGGAGGAGCCGCTGGTAGCGCGAAGCTCTCCGCCGTCAGTTTTTCGATCAGCATCTCCACGGCCTCGGCAAAATTGACGGCGAGCAGCCCCAGTGGCGCTATGATGAGGACAAGGCAGGCGATGACGATAGCCGTCGAGGCAATCACCGGCCTGTCTCCAATCAGGCGGGAGAGTGCGTCAAACATCGGAAAGAGTGCCACGGCAAGGATTGCCGACCAGATGACAATCAGTGCAAAAGGCGCGACGAGAAGCATCGTCCAGTATGCGAAAAGCCCGATGATGCCCAATCGCACAAGATCGCTTACCTTGGCCTCGATGGAAATCTGCCCGCGGTCTCTTGCCTGCGTTGTCGTGCTGCCGGTCTGCTCCATCTCCGGTTCCTGTCCTGCGAATTCACATCTGAGTTCGCTCTCACGATGTGGTGTCGGGCACGACACGACGGGCACTGTTATCCACCACGAAGCTTGATGGCCGCTTCTGACGCTTTCCGAGATCGGGCGCGTCGAATTTCACCCGCTCATAGGGGATGGATTGCAGGATGTGCGAGATGCAATTGACCCGTGCCCGCTTTTTGTCATCCGAGGGAACGATCCACCACGGCGCATGGTTGCTGTCGGTCATCCGCAGCATCTCGTCATAGGCACGCGTGTAGTCCCACCAGCGCTGATAGGATTCGACATCCATCGGGCTGAGTTTCCACTGTCTGACCGGGTCGTCGATACGGCGCTTGAACCGACGTTCCTGTTCTTCTTCGCTGACGGTGAGAAAATACTTCAGCAGGGTGACCCCGCTTTCGACGATGGCTGCCTCGAAACGAGGTGCAAGTTCGAGAAAACGCTGAGCTTTCTTTTCACTGCAGAAGCCCATGACGCGATCGACGCCCGCGCGATTGTACCAACTGCGGTCGAAGATCACGATCTCGCCCGCCGCCGGCAGATGAGCGATATACCTCTGCATATATATCTGGGATTTCTCGCGGTCTGTCGGCGCCGGCAGCGCGATTACGCGAAAGATGCGCGGGCTGACCTTTTCCGCGATGCGCTTGATCATTCCGCCCTTGCCGGCGGCATCGCGCCCCTCGAAGACGATGACGACCCGTGCGCCGGATTTCTTCACCCAGGCCTGCAAATGGGCGAGCTCGATCTGCAGGCGGCCCATCTCCTTGTCATAATCCCATGAGCGCTTCTTGCTCTTGTCTCTGCCATCGATCTTTTCGTCGGCATCGTGGCTTTCCGTTCCATCCCTGTGGTCCATGGTTCTTCCTCCCTCAGTGCTCAAGGAACACGTAGTTCATCCAGCTGCTCATCCGAAGAAGCACCTTGCGAAGGATCGCGACGTGGTGCCAATGATGCGTGTAGACAGCCACCTCAGCGACAACGCCTCCAGGCAACTGATATCCCTCTGTGCCTTCGAGCAGCTCAATACGCGCCAACGTTTGTCCCGGCGCTGCCCGCTCGGGCGACTGTGGATCGATCAATGCGCCGGTCGGCTGCAGTTGTCCCTGGGCCATCACATCGATGATCTCTTTCACCCGCGCTTTGAAGATCTTGCCAGGCACGGCCTTGAAGGCCACCTCGGCGTCATCTCCCGGGCGAACGCGCTGCAGCGAATTCTGGATGAACGCTGCCCCCAGCATCTGGTCGTCGCTATTGATAAACACCATCACCGGCCGCAACGGCAGCGGGTTGGCCATCATCCCCGGACGAAGAAAGACTTGCGTGACGTAGCCGGGCCCGGGTGCGCGCACGGTGGTCTGCTCAAGATCGTATTCGGCATTGCCGAGTTCCGCCTGCAGCCGGGCGACGGTGGGATTGGTGCCGTTGATCTCGGACTCATAGGCCAGCCGTGCCTGTGCCGCCTGGGCGCGCGCCGTATCGACGGCCGCTTCCGACGTCAGGTAGAGGCCTCTGCGGTTTTCGACCTCGAGTTCGGAATAGACGGCGGCCCTGCCGCTGGACTTCGAGTTTTCATTCGACTGTTCGAACCTCTCGAACGCCTGCAAGGACCGGTCTCTTGATGCCTCGGCGCCGGCGACGGCAGCGTTTGCGGCGTCGAGCGCCGCCTTCAGCTGCAACACCGTCTGCTTGGCTTCAGCCAGCGCGGCTTTCTTCTGGTCCACCGTGAACTGATAGGGACGCGGGTCGATGCGAAAAAGAACGTCACCCTTCTTCAACGGTGAATTCGGCGTCACCGGTACCTCGACGACTTGGCCTCCAACAACGGGAATGACCGGGGCGGAGGTGAAGTAGATGCGCGCGTCGCTTGTATAGGGATGGTTGTAGCTCATCAGCAGCAACAGGCTGGCGATCAGAAAGATGCCGCCGAGAACGGCGGTCGCCAATGTCCACTGGTTGACCGGAATTCGGAATATCTTGAAGATGGCGTAGCACAGAGCCGCATATGTGAGGATGAGAAGCAGGTCCATCAGGCAGTGTCCTTCTCCGGTGTCTGTGCCTCAAGTTCGGCGATACGGCCGTGCAATCGGGCGATTTCCGCGTTGGCCTCCGCCTCCGGCGACAGCTTTCCGTCGGTTCGCAGACCCCAGCCGCGGTCCTCGCGGTAGATCGTTGCCCAGATAAACAGAAACGGCCAAATGGCGTGCAGCGTGAAAAGGCTGACCCATCCGGCGACATGGATCGCATCCTGATGCGGATGGTTTCGAGCCTTCGCCATCAGGTGCGGAATGTCATGGATGGCAATCACCGCGTAGAACAGCGTAATCACAACAAAGAACAGCACGCCCAGTGCGAAATAGTCGAGGAACACGGCTTTCCCTTTCGACGACGAATGGCCGAACGCGGCGGCTGCATAGGAGATGCAGAGACAGTACCCCTCCGGGAACCGGGAAGCCCGTAGCATCACGTAACATCTATGGATCGTTCGCTGCCAGGCGGTTTTCATGGCGCTTCAAACGCAACCGTCCGTCTTCGGCATTGCGCTGCGCCAAGAGGGCTTGGGCCTTTGATGCTGTCCTTTGCCCCTGGCAAGCGGACAGATACGCGAAGCGAGCTGGTATGTTCGCGTATCTTACGTCTGAGCTCCCGAGAACTGCAATATAATCACGGTGTCTTCTTGGGGTTGGATCGACGGCGAGGACCTCGATGAACTGGAGAAAAAGCAATTCGCCGTCGATGTCCGCGCTGGCCGTGGCAGAGGTTCATTTCCCTGACCAGGCCCGCAAGGTCCAGCATTTGTTCCATGTGAGTGAAACGTTCCGCAGCATGTGCGAGGACCTGTCGGTCGTTGTCGAGACACTCGGCCATCTCGATGATCTCCCGCACGATGAAAGAGAGATGCGCCGGCAGGAATACGACGGGATGGCCAAGGCGCTTGTCAGTGAGATAGGCGAGGCGTTGTCCCAGTCGAACGTCGTGTCGCTCAGGCGATCCGGGGAGGCCGAACCGGGATCGCGGTGAGACGAAGCACTCATTGCCATTTGCACAGAGAGGTCGAGGCGTCATGATAGCGAGATCGTTCAGACTGGCCACCGGGTTCACTGCGCTTGCCATCTTGTCCATGCAGGCGGTTCCCATCGTTTATGCGCAAACGCCGGCTCCAATGGCGAAGCCTGCCCAGACGGTCGAGACGGATCTGCTGTCGGAAGACGAACTGGAGATTCTGGTGGCACGTATCGCGCTTTATCCAGATGAACTGGTCGCGGCGATCTCGGCGGCATCGCTTTTCCCGCTGCAGATCGTGGAGGCGCAACGCTTTCTGCAGGCGAAGACGAAAAGTGCCGATCTCAAGCCAAAAGACGACTGGGACGGCAGCGTCATCTCGCTGCTCAACTATCCTGACGTCGTCAAGATGATGAGCGACGATCTGGACTGGACCCAGTCGCTCGGCGATGCGCTCACCAAGCAACAGAAGGATGTGCTGATTGCCATTCAGCAGCTTCGCGACGAGGCGGTGGCCAAGAATATCATCAAGACGGACGACAAGGTGACCGTGGTTACCGAGAACGACAATGTGGTCATCCGGCCGACCGATCCAGAGAAGATCTATATACCGCAATATCCGCCTGAAATGCTCTACGAACCAAACTATGCCGCGGCACCAATCTCCTATTACCCAGACTCCTACGACAATTACTACTATCCTGGCGCTGCCTTTTTCGCGGGCGCGGTCACCGGTGTTGCGTGGGCGGCGATCGTCAACTGGGACGATTGGGGGGTGTGGGGTGGCAATTGGGGCGGCGATGTCGATATCGACTGCAAGAACTGCTTCAACGACCGAAACTTTAGCGGCAAGGTGAATTGGAACGATGTCGACTGGACGAAGGTGGACCGGAGCAAGCTCAGCATTGGCAAGGACCAGCTCGGCAACCTCGACCGGTCGGCCATCAAATCCAGCCTTCAAGGCGATAACCGCAATCAGTTGAAGAACAAGGTCAGCGATCGCAGGGGTGATCTCGGGCCAGGCGCCAGAAACACCGCGGCGCGTGCCGACGATATCCGTAAAGGCACGGTTAGCGGTCTGAAGGGAAACAACAAACAAACCGCGAACCGGCCAAACGCGTCCAGACCGGACGCTCGTCCCGGCAACGCCGCCAACCGCCCGTCGAAACCGGCAGCAAACGTAAAGAAAAAGTCGTCTGCACCAAAGATGGCAGCAAGGCCGGACAATCGTTCACGCCAGTCCAGTGCGCTTGGCAACGTGCAGTCCGGCCGCCGTGAAGCTGTGGCCTCCAAGCGCGGCGGTCAGAGCATGGGCGGCGGTCAACGGGGCGCTCCCCGGGCCCATAGCCGCCCACCACCCAGAGTTCATGGGGGTGGAGGCCGTGGCGGCGGCGGCGGTCGCGGCGGTGGTGGACGTCGATAGGAGAAGACGGTTTCCCGAGCGAATGGAGGCAATCATGAGACTGCGACTAAAGCTGATGAAATTGCTGTTTGGAGCTGCTTTGCCTTTGGCATTGGTAAGTTCGGCGATGGCACAGACGAGCCTTGCCGAGTTCGCGGCAGCAGGCCCGTCGCCGTCCTTCGATACGCCGGAGCTGGCGCTTGAACGATTGAAAACAGTGCTTGCGTCGAACGACGTCGATGGACTTGCAGACCTGCTTGGACTGAAGGCGGACAAGTTACGCGCCAGCAACGAGGCGATGGTGACCTATGGAGTGATCCGCGAAGGTGCGGCGCGGCAGTTGATTCTGGAGGACTTTGGTGGGCGGAAGATCGTTGCTATCGGCGACAGATTGTGGCCGCTGCCGTTTCCGCTGTCTCAAGGCGAGGGTGCAAAGTGGGCGTTCGACACCCGCATCGGTCTGGAGGAAATCGTCAATCGTCGCATTGGCGAGAATGAGTTGGCGACCATCGCAACCATACGCGATTTTGTCTTTGCCCAGCACGAATATGCATCCGAGGACCGCAACGGTGACGGGATTTACGAGTATGCCCAGAAGCTGATCAGCACTCCTGGAACGCGCGATGGCCTTTACTGGGAGCCAGACCCTTACGAGGAGGACAGCCCCGCAAGCGCGCTGATCGAAACGGCCGCCTTCGGCAAGGCCAAGCGAGGCGACGGATATTTCGGCTATCGCTACCGGATATTGACGGCGCAGGGGGCGAACGTTCTTGGTGGAAAACAGAGCTACATCGTCAATGGCCACATGACCGCAGGCTTCGCGGTGATCGCGTGGCCGGTCAAATACCGCGTGACTGGGGTGCAGACGTTCATTGCCAATGGCATGAGCCTTATCTATCAGCGTGATCTTGGGCCGCAGACGGAAGAGAAAGCCGCGAAGATCATGGACTTCAACCCGGATCGCGGCAACTGGACCGTCGTTGAAGAATAGATGGAGAGCAGCCTGGGCGCGACAATCGTGTTCAGGCAAGTGCCGTTTCAGGGCTGGAGTATCGTTTGTCCCGAGGGACCTCGGCGCCAAGCCAGAGCGGCAATGGCGGAAATTTCCTTCGCTCGATCTCGATCGCTCGGCACTTGCTTCGACTATCCCATGAGAATCTTTATTTGATTGGCGGTTCCCAGGTCAGAAAAAGACCCACATCACCAGGCATGCCACCGGGAAAGTCGATGATCATAGCCTTCAGGCCGTATCCCTGTGGCTTGGCCAATTGCTCGAACAGGTCGAGGATTTCCTTGGCCTTTCCCTGAAGCGTCTTCTGCCAACCAGGAAGACTGTTGTTGATGGCGCGGCCGCCGTCGTCGCAGAACGTCGAGGGAAAACTATAGATCATTGCCTCGTATTTTCCGTCAGCGGCCGCTTTCATTACGAGGCGCTTGATGATGGCACGCTCTTTCTCTCCAATATGCTTGCGGAAGAAATCCTCGACGAACTCCGCATGCTTGGTGGCTTCGCGCGCCTTTATCTTCTCGTCGCGCTCCATCTCCGCAATTTGAAGCTCAAGCGCACGCCTGCGCAGATCTTCCGCGCTCTCCATTGAATGCGGTACTGATGTGCCGGTCGATGTCATCTCTGTCCTCCGACGTCATTGGAAAGTTGTGTCCGATGATAGGGCCGTTGGGAGCACGAGGGCAGTATGATACGGTATGTTACTCTTGCGTCGCTGGCCGAAGCCTTGGTTTTCAACGATCTTCCCTTTTGGCCGGAAGGGCGAAAGCCGCCGCTGCCCCCGAGAGACAAGCAGGAGAGGTTTTGTGCTGGTACAGCTTCTCATCGCGGCTTTGCTTATTGTCGTGACGGTTGCGATAGAGGCTCTATTCATGTCCGCGGGACTTCGCGTTTTTCGTCGGCTGGAAGCGCGAGATTCCGAACATCTCAGGGATTACGCAACGCTGGTCACCGTTGTGTGGATCGTTTATCTCCTCGTTCCGGTCATTCTTGATGTCGCTTTATGGGCGATGTTCTTCACGATCTTTGGGGTCTTGTCGTCCTTCGAGGAGGCCGCCTACTTTTCGGCTGTTACCTTCACGACGGTGGGTTATGGCGACATCGTGCTCGGCAAGGAGTGGCGACAGGTTGCCGTGTTCGAGGCGGTCAACGGCTGGATCATCTTCGGCTGGACGACGGCGCTGATGATGGCGGTGATACAGCGGCTCTACTTTCGTGCGGGCGCCGACGACGAGCAGCGCTAGTCAGGCTGCACGATGCACCAGAGCTTGCCGACTTTGGGATTCCGAGGATGAAATTGCGATACCATGACTGGCAGATTGCCTGTGTAGTATACCGTATGTTGCGCAAGTCAGCCGTGTAACATACTTCCCTGTCACCACTGCCCAAGTCACCATTTGCTCCTCATTGGCTGAGCGAGGAGACTGTCATGGCAGACGCTGGGATCTACGCCAAATTCGAAGACCTGAGCCCATTCGAGATCAAGGATGAGCTCATCCGGTTGGCGCAGGCGGACAAGTCCAACCGCACCTATCTGAATGCCGGACGCGGCAACCCGAACTGGATCGCCACGCGCGCCCGCGAAGCTTTCTTTCTGCTGGGCCAGTTCGCACTCACGGAGTGCAAAAGGGTGTCTTTCGACGAGGAGGCCGGGCTCGCCGGCATGCCTCCTGTCGACGGTTGCTACAAGAGGCTCAAGGCCTGGATTGAGAAACGCAAGGGTGACCCCGACACGCCCGGCGCCGAGACGCTCGAAGAGGTGGTCGATTTCGCGATCAAGAAGTTTTCGTTCGACGCCGACACCTTCGTCAACGAGTTGACGGATTCCATCATCGGCGACCACTACCCGGTGCCGGATCGGGCTCTGGTTCACAATGAAGCGATCACCCACGAATACCTGATGTGGGCGATGTGCGCCGGCCACAGACCGAGCGCGAAGTTCGACCTTTACCCGGTCGAGGGCGGCACGGCGGCGATGTGTTACATTTTCAAGGCGCTGAAGAACGCCCGCCTCCTGAACTCTGGCGATACCATTGCGCTGGTGACGCCGATCTTCACGCCCTATCTGGAAATGCCGCATCTGGAAGATTACGCGCTGAAGCAGATCCATGTATCGGCCGAGGCCGAGGATCGCTTTCAGCTGACCGACGAAGACCTGCGGCCCTTGGAAGACAAGACGGTCAAGGCGTTGTTCATCGTCAATCCCGGCAACCCGTCGGCGGTCGCCCTCGACCCGGAATCGCTGGATCGCCTGGTCAAGTTCGTCAACAAGAAACGGCCGGATCTGATGATCCTGACGGACGACGTGTACGGCACGTTCGTTCCGAATTTTGAATCGGTGATGGGGCACCTGCCGCACAACACCATCGGCGTCTATTCCTATTCCAAGTATTTCGGGTGCACGGGCTGGCGGCTTGGTGTCGTCGCCGTTGCGCAGGACAACATCTTCGACAAGATGATCCAGGCATTGCCGGCGGCGACGCAAAAGCTGCTGGATGCCCGATACAAGGCGCTGACGCTCAAGCCGCGCGAGGTGAAGTTCATAGACCGGATCGTGGCGGATAGTCGCGATGTGGCGCTGAACCACACTGCCGGTCTTTCCCTGCCGCAGCAGGTGATGATGTCGCTCTTCGGCCTCGTCGAGATGCTTGACGACGACAAGGTCTACCAGAAGGCCTGCATGGCGATCTGCGAAAAACGCTTTCACAAGCTGATGGACGGGATGGGCATCGAGTTCCAGGCTCGTCCGTACTTCGATCGCTACTACGGCATCATCGACTACGAGTTCTGGGCGCGCAAATACGTCGGGAATGACGTGACGGATTGGGTGAAAGAGAACATCCATCCGCTCGACATCGCTTTCAAGCTCGCGGAAGACCACGGCATCGTGGTTCTCAACGGCTCGGGCTTCGAGGCTCCAAACTGGTCGGTGCGAGTGTCCTTCGCCAACCTGCCCGATGAGGCCTACACATCGATCGGTCGAGCGATCCGCGCTGTCGCGCGCGGCTACCTGCAGGCGTATCGCGCGGCTAAAGGCGAGATGGCGCAACCCTAGAGACCTCATAGCAGCACGCAAAACCAGAGAGCAGGACAACGACGTCTCGACACGCATCCTGTTGTCAAACAAGTGAGGCACCGATGATAGAGTGGTTTGTCAGTACACTTCGGACCTATCCGGAGATTGCAATATTTCTATCATTGGGGCTCGGCTACTATTTCGGGTCGTTCACCTTCAAGGGGTTGGGGCTCGGGGCCGTGACGGCGACGCTGATTGCCGCCGTGTTGATCGGGCAGCTTGGCATCACGATTTCCCCACCCCTGAAATCGACATTCTTCCTGCTGTTCCTGTTCGCGATCGGCTATGGCGTCGGTCCCCAGTTCGTGCGCGGGATCGCGAAGGACGGAATTCCACAGGCGCTCTTCGCCGTCGTCGTCTGCTTCTTCTGCCTGGGTGCCGCCTATTTCGGCGCGCTGCTGGCCGGCTACGATGTCGGCTCCGCGGTCGGTCTCTACGCCGGTTCGCAGACAATCTCCGCTTCGATGGGGCTCGCTACCGATGCAATCGGCCGCCTGGGACTGCCGCCGGAGCAGAGCAAAGCGATGCTGGACGCGATGCCGGTGGCATACGCGGTCACCTACATTTTCGGCACTGTCGGTTCAGCCATCGTCCTTGCGCTGCTTGGCCCGGCGCTGCTGAACATCGATCTCGAAGCCGAGTGCAAGCGCTATGAGGAGCAGCATGGTGGCAAGAAAGCACTTGGCGGCGCTGGTACCGCTTGGCACAATTACGAACTGCGTGCCTACCGGGTGAAAGACGGAGCCAGGATCGTCGGCATGACGGCGCATCAGGCCGAAGGTCTGCTGCCGTCGGAGCGTGTTTTCGTCGAGCGCATTCGTCGCGCGGGCACGGTGCAGGACGCCACGGTTGATACCGTGATCATGGCGGGCGACATCGTCGCCGTTGCCGGACGCCGGGAGGTGCTGGTCGATCTGATCGGCAGCGTGGCGGAAGAGGTCGATGACCGGGAGCTGCTTGCCGTGCCTGCCGAGGGTGTCGATGTCTTCGTCACCAACAAGGAGGTCGATGGAAAGACGCTTGCCGAGCTTGCGGCCCGACCGACAGCTCGCGGCGTGTTCCTGCGCAAGATCGTTCGCGGCGCGACGGCCACCGAAATCCCCATCCTGCCGAATACCAAGGTCCATCGCGGCGATATCCTCACCATCGTCGGCCGCACGCAGGACACGACCGCCGCGACCAAGGACCTTGGGCGCCCGGACGCGCAGACCGATGTCGCGGATGTGGCGTTCATCGGCGCGGCGATCACGATCGGGGCTCTGGTCGGCGCGCTTTCTTTCAAGATCGGTAGCGTTCCGCTCACCTTGTCGACATCGGGTGGCGCGCTGATCTCGGGGCTGTTCTTCGGCTGGCTTCGCTCGGTCCGCCCGACATTCGGTCGCATCCCGTCGCCGACGGTCTGGTTCATGAACTCCGTCGGTCTCAACATGTTCATCGCGGTCGTCGGCATATCGTCCGGACCGGGTTTTGTTGCCGGCCTGCAGCAACTTGGCTTCAGCCTGTTCCTGTGGGGCATCGCCGTCACCACAGTGCCGCTGATCCTGTCCATGTACGTCGGCAAGTATATCTTCCGCTTCCACCCCGCCATCCTGCTGGGGTGCTGCTCCGGCGCGCGGACGACGACCGCATCCCTGGGCATGATCAACGACCGGGCGAAAAGCCAGATCCCAGGGCTCGGCTATACCGTGACCTACGCCGTCGGCAACACCCTGTTGACCATCTGGGGCATGGTCCTGGTGCTGCTGCTGGCCTGAGCACGGTAGCGAATAGCCAGGGCTGATCAGCCATGGCCGAACAATCAATCGGAACCGACGTTGGAGCGCGACATGCCTGGCAAGACCGCACAGATCGATCAGTTTCTGCTCATCCATTCCGCACGGACCGACAACTGGCGCGAACTCACGTCTCTCGCCGATGCCTGGGCAACCAGACACGGTGAGAGGGCCGCGCTTGAAGCGGCGGTCTCCGCGCTCGAGGCGGTCGAGGAATACCACGCCTACCCGGGCGCGCAGTTGCTGGCCGCGCTGCGGGAGCGCATTTCCACGAATGACGCGGGTGGAGCGGCAAAGCTGGCGCGGCGCATTTCCAATGGCCTGCTGACACACGCCTATCGGGGCCGGCCGAGCGAGTGGGACGTGTACGAAGAGATGTCGCCGGGGGAGGTGGCCGATGTCATGCCGCCCGCGACGGGTGAACTGGGTGCGGCGCGGCCTTATTTCGAGGCGCTGTTCGTCAACAGCCAGCCGGCAGCACGTTGGCCCGCTTTTGCGAGAGAGATCCGCCGGCTGCGTCGGCCGGAGGATGCGTTCGTCTACGAGCCGATCATCGTCGGCTCCTTCGAGGATGCCGTCTGCGCGGTGTTGTTGAATCCCGATATCATCTCGGTCGTCCTCGCCGAAGGCTTCCCCTACCGCTCGCGCTACGATGCGCCGGTGCTGCGTTCGGTGCTTGATCCACTCGGCGAGACAGACAGCGCCGACATGTCGGCACTGCGGCTGGCACGCGCCTTGCGGCGGGTTCGCCCCGAACTCGACGTCTACCTACTCTCCGATCGTCAGGTGGAGAAAATCGCCGGTGATCCGACGGCGGACGCCATACGACGGATTTTCTACGCGGTCGAGGAACCGCTTGAGATGCATCTTGCCATCCTCGAAGGCGTGCAGGCGCGCTACGAGACCCCGTTCTTCGACAATCTGAAGAAATATGCGCGACGGCCGATCGGGACATTCCATGCGCTGCCGATCGCCCGCGGCAAGTCGGTTTTCAAATCCAGCTGGATTCGCGACATGGGCGAGTTCTACGGCCTCAATCTCTTCCTGGCGGAAAGCAGCGCGACCACGGGCGGCCTCGACAGCCTTCTGGAGCCGACGGGCAACATCAAACGCTCGCAAGACCTTGCCGCCCGCGCCTTTGGCGCCGACCAGGTGTTTTTCGTGACCAACGGTACATCCACCTCGAACAAGATGGCCGTGCAGGCGCTGCTGGCGCCCGGCGATATCGCCGTCGTCGACCGCAACTGCCACAAGTCGCATCACTACGGCATGGTGCTGACCGGCGCGCAGCCCTACTACGTCGAAGCGTTTCCGATGACGGCCTACTCGATGTACGGGGCGGTGCCGCTTGCGACGATAAAAGGCGCGTTGCTGGCGCTGAAAGCGGAAGGCCGTCTCGATCGGCTGAAGCTGCTCGACCTGACCAACTGCACCTTCGACGGGCACATGTACAATGTCCGACGGGTGATGGAGGAATGCCTTGCGATCAAGCCCGATCTGATTTTCCTCTGGGATGAGGCGTGGTCCGGGTTCGCCCGGTTTTCGCCCTTCCTGCGTCCACGCACGGCCATGGGCGCCGCGGCGGACATCGAGGAATGGCTGCGGGACCCGGCTTCCATCAAGGCCTACGAGAGACAGCGCGCGGAGCTCGGCGCCAAGCCTTCGGACGAAGCGCTGCTTGCGGCCCGGCTGATCCCGGACCCGCGTCTGGTCCGCCTTCGCGTCTACCAGACCAATTCCACGCACAAGTCCATGTCGGCCATTCGGCAAGGATCGATGTTGCTAGTGAAGGACGTGGACTTTCATACCGTCGAGGCCCAGTTCCACGAGGCCGTCTTCACCCATGCATCGACCAGTCCCAACCAACAGCTGATCGCCAGCCTGGATGTTGCCCGCCGGCAGATGGAGCTCGAAGGCTATGGGCTGGTGATGAACGCCATCGAGATATCCCTGAAGATCCGACGGGCCATCAACGAGCACCCGCTGATCTCTCGATATTTCCGTGTTCTCGGGGCCGAGGAGATGATCCCCGATGCCTATCGCCAATCGGGGTTCAAGGACTACCTTGCGCCCGGCTCGACCTGGGCAACGGTGGTCAAGGCGATGCGGGACGACGAGTTTTATCTCGATCCGACGCGCATGACGCTGGTCTGCGGCACCGCCGGCTTCGACGGCACGCAGTTCAAGGGGGTGCTGGCCAACGGCTACGACATCCAGCTCAACAAGACATCGCGCAACAGCGTGCTGCTGCAGTCCAATATTAACAACACCCGGAGCGATGTCGCGCACCTGATCCGGGTGCTCGTCGAGATCTGCCACGGCATCGAAAAGCGCCTGGCGGATGGCGGTGAGGGCGAGCGGGCAGCCTTCGCGGCGCGGGTAAAGTCGCTGATGACCGATGTTCCCGATCTTCCGAATTTCAGTCATTTCCACAAGGTGTTTCGAGGCGATGCAGGAAAGAAGACGCCGGAGGGCGACATGCGCGCCGCGTTTTTCAACGCCTACGACCCGTCCGTCTGCGAATACGTGCCGCTGATCGGCGCCGCGTGCGACAAGCGGCTGCGTGACGGGCCGGAAATGGTTTCGGCCAACTTCGTCATTCCCTATCCGCCGGGCTTTCCGATCATGGTGCCGGGGCAGGTCCTGACGCAGGACACCATCGACTTCATGCGTAAACTCGATGTGAAGGAGATACACGGCTACGAAAAGGCCAGGGGGCTGAAGCTGGTCAAACCGGATGCGATCGCGGCGAAGGCCAAGCGCTGACGGCGTCGCGGCAGTGCTGGCATAGTGCCGGATGTGTGGCTTTTTGATCAGGGAGGGTCGGCAGTTGGTTTGGGTCGAGCAATTCCTCGTCAAGTATCCCGAACTTGCCGTGTTTCTCGCGATCAGCATCGGATACCTGATCGGCGGTATGAGATTGGGCGGCTTCAGTCTCGGACCGGTCACAGGATCGCTGTTTGCAGGGATATTGATAGGGCAGGTCGCTGATGTGCCGATTGCCGGCATGGCGAAATCATTCCTGTTCCTGCTGTTTCTCTTCGGTATCGGCTATTCCGTGGGGCCGCAGTTCCTGCAGGCATTGAAGCGAGACGGGATGAAGCCCGTTTTGCTCGCCATCGTCGTCTGCGTGACAGGACTGCTGGCCGCCATCGTGGTTGCCAAGGCCCTTGACCTTGATCCGGGATTTGCCGCGGGACTGCTCTCTGGATCGCTCACCGAGAGCCCGGCAATGGGCACCGCGACCGAAGCGATCAACGCATTGCCATTGTCCGATGTCGATCGGGCGCGTTTCGTCGCCCACATCGCCGTGGCGGATGCCGTGTGCTACATATTCGGCGCCCTCGGGGTCATTCTGTTCTGCAGCGTCGCCGGCCCAAGGCTTCTCGGCATTGACCTCGTCGCCGAGGCTCTGAAGCTCGAACAGGAACTCGGGATCACCCGAACGGCTGCCGGTGTCGCCTCTGCCTGGCACCGTTTTGAACTGCGCGCCTATAGGATTGCGGACGACGCACCGGTCGTCGGCATGTCGATGATCACTGCCGAAACGAGATTTCCGGAACACCGACTTTTCATCCAGCGCTTGCGACGGGGGGATATCATTTTCGAGGCGGGACCGGAGGTCCTGATCAGCGCAGGTGATATCGTTGCCGTGTCTGGTGCACGAGAAACACTAGTGCGCGTCCTCGGGCCGCGGGCCGAGGAAATAGAGGACCGCGAACTTCTCGACATTCCTGTGGCGACCACGGAGGTCCTGCTGTCATCCCGTGATCTCAAGGGGCGGAGTCTCGCGGATATCGCCAAGCTCGGCTGGACGCGCAGCCTCTACCTGCGTGGCATTACACGAGGCGGACACGACATCCCGCTTGCCCCGGGGGTCATCGTCGAACGCGGTGACATCGTACGCGTCGTCGGGCCGGAAACGGTGGTTTCTCGGGCCGCCAAGCAGATTGGCGTCATCGTCGCACCGACGACGTCGACGGATTTCTTCGTTCTCGGACTAGCGATATTTCTGGGAGGACTTGTCGGCGTTGTCGTCGCATTTCCGGTCGGAGATACCAGGATTTCCTTAAGCGCAAGTGTCGGCACCTTGCTGGCGGGGCTGCTGGTGGGGCATCTGCGCACGCGTTTTCCTTTGTTCGGGCGCATACCCGATCCAGCGGTTTCGCTGATGACGGCACTTGGCCTTTCCGCCTTCGTCGCAATGACCGGCCTGCATGCCGGACCCATCTTCGTTTCGGCCGTTTCCGAAGCGGGAATAGGCTTGTTGTTCGGTGGCATGGTCGTGACGCTTCTGCCGATGGTCGTAGGGCTTTACGTCGGGCGTTACCTGTTGCGGATGAACCCGATCTTGCTCCTTGGCGGGCTGGCCGGAGCACAGACCATGACGGCTGCCATGGCCGCCGTTCAGGAGCGATCGAGGAGCACCGTCGCTGTTCTCGGCTACACGCCGGCGGTGCCGATTGGCCACATATTGCTCACCACCTGGGGAACCGTGATCGTCAACGTCATTGCTGGATAGCGTCCAACGCCGACCGGTTCGGAAAAGAGGACATCATGTTTCGGTCGCTAAAACCTCGAAATTCCGCCGGATCGGCAGACTGGGCGCTTCGACCGGACCTCATCGCGGGCATAACGGCGGCAGCCGTTGTCTTGCCGAAGGCCATGGCCTACGCGGCTGTTGCCGGACTGCCTGTCAGTGTCGGGTTCTATACCGCCTTTGTCCCGATGATCGCCTACGCGCTTCTTGGAACATCGCGGGTGCTGAGCGTCAGTTCGACGACGACGCTCGCGATCCTCACGGCAGCGGAATTGGCGCTCGTCGTGCCTGATGGCGATGCAGGCAGGCTGATCACGGCGACTGCGACGCTCACGGCACTGACCGGCCTGCTGTTGATCATCGCCTCGGCGCTGCGCCTCGGGTTCATCGCGAATTTCATTTCATCACCCGTGCTAACCGGCTTCAAGGCCGGCATTGGACTGGTGATCGTGCTCGATCAGGTTCCGAAATTGTTCGGCCTTCATTTTGCCAAGGAAGGGTTTTTCCGGGACATATTAAGCCTTCTTCAGCATCTCCCCGAGATTTCGGTCGCCACGGCCTTGATCGGTGCCGTCGCCCTTGCTGTGCTGCTGCTGATGGAGCGCATCTGGCCGCATTCTCCGGCCTCTCTCGGCGTGGTTGCCGGCGCCATCACCATATCCTGGCTGCTTTCCTTGAGCACGCATGGCGTATCGATCGTCGGGCACATTCCCCGAACTTTGCCCTCGCTGACGCTGCCGACTGTCGATCTGATCACCCAACTGCTTCCCGGAGCGATCGGCATCGCTCTGATGAGCTTCACCGAGACAATAGCCGCCGGCCGCGCCTTCGCCACCCCATCCGAGCCGCCGATCCGGGCGAATCGCGAGTTGGTCGCCACCGGCATGGCAAACCTGTCCGGCGCGTTCTTCGGGGCAATGCCCGCAGGCGGCGGTACATCGCAGACCGCGGTGGTCCGCGCCGTCGGAGGACGAACGCAGATGGCTTCGCTGGTCACGGCGGCCGCGTCAGTGGCCACCATGCTGGTTCTGGCTCCGCTGCTTGGCCTCCTGCCTCAGGCAGCGCTCGCTGCAATCGTGATCGTCTACTCCGTCGGATTGATAAAGCCGGCGGAATTCCTGTTGATCCGTAAGGTTCGCAGAATGGAATTTCGGTGGGCGCTCGCAGCCTTCCTGGGGGTTCTCGCCTTCGGCACGCTCCAAGGCATCGTCGTCGCCATCGTGTTGTCACTCGTCGGCCTCTCGAGTCAGGCAGCCAACCCGCGGATCCATGTGATCGGTCGAAAGCGTGGCGAGGATACGCTTCGGCCGGTCTCGGATCGGCACCCGGACGACGAGACCTTCGAAGGGCTCCTGATCGTTCGGCCGGAAGGCAGGCTATTCTTCGTCAACGTTCAGACGGTCGCCGACCACATTCGCGCTCTGGTGATCCAGCATAGGCCGGACGTTCTGATGCTCGATCTTAGCAGGGTCTTCGACATCGAGTATTCGGCGCTTCAAATGTTGATCGAGAGCGAGCGACGTCTTGCGGAGCAGGGTGTCGTACTCTGGCTCGCCGGCCTTAACCCGGATGTCCTTGAATACCTGAACGCGTCGGGTTTTGCCGAACACCTGCAAGCCGGACGCATGTTTTCCAATGCTCGAGCCGGCATTTCGCATTATCAGAAGTGCTGCAGCATGTACTAATCTACAGAAGACTATGCCGCATCACGTCAGAATTGTGACTGGTTATATTTAGGAGGCCAAGGTCAAAGGTAATTGGAGGGCGAGGATTACACGCAATATTTTCGCATTGGCCAAACTTGGAGTTTTCGCCGGTAAAAAATCATCATCTGCGTGGATTGCCCCGAGGGCATTGCCTAACTAAACTTCGTCACGGCCGAATCTGTAACAGGCTGTGGTCGAACTCGGGTTGATGTTAACTCGAAATTAAAGACTGCCGAATAAGAATTTTAATGCTCGCGATAGGTCTGTCCTAGAACGCCGTAAAACCGGCCCGTTTGATACGGTGCCAGCCGAACAGTGTTTCAGGTGGATGTAACCGCGGTCATTGGCGTAGGGATCAGAGTCGTGTTTGGCTCTGGGCGCATGATGCCCCTCCGATGCGCTGGCTCGTGCGAGCCATGTTTAGTTCAATATGATTTTCTTCCGACCCGGAACCTTGATCGTCGCCTTCGGTGGCGACTGGTCAGCGCTTTGCATTGAATGCGAAGTGCGGGTCCATCTCGGCGTCGGAACGGGAATAACATTTTTTGATATGCTAACACGAGGGGCGCTCGTCTATGACTTCCATTGTTACTTCCCTGACGGTCAATCAGATCCGGGCACTATCGACAACCGCGATCGCAGGTCTTTCCTCCGACGATATCGCAGCGCTGAGCACGGTGCAGATCAAGGCGCTGAGCTCGACGCAGCTCGGCGCGATCGAAACGCGCGACTTCGGCGCGCTGACGTCGACGCAGATGGGCGCCGTATCGGCTGCTGCCATCGTCGGCCTGAAGATGGACCAGCTTGCGGTCCTCTCCACGGTGCAGCTCGGCGGCCTGTCCACGACGCAGGTCGCAGCCCTCTCGACCACAGAGGTCTCCGCTCTTTCGTCGGCCCAGCTTAAGGCGCTGACATCGACGCAGATCGGCGCCCTGAACTCCAAGCAGCTTGCAGCTCTCGATTCCGCCGACATCGCGGCGCTGACGACCGATCAGGTCGCTGCGCTCAAAACGAGCCAGATCGCTTCGCTCAGCAGCACGCAATTCGCATCCTTCTCCACCGCGCAGGTCAGCGCCCTGACGAGCGGCCAGGCCCGCGCCCTTACGGCAAGCCAGCTCGGCGCGCTGTCGTCGGCCGATATCGCAACCTTCACGACCGAGGAAATCGCGGCCATCAGCACAAAGGCGCTGTCCGGCCTCAGCACGGACGGCCTTGCGGGCCTGACGACGCTGCAGGTTGCCGCCTTGCAGACCGGCCAGATCGCGGCGCTGAACAGCACCCAGCTTCAGGCTCTGTCGAGCGGCCAGCTTTCGACGCTGAGCTCGACGCAGCTCGGTGCGCTGAATTCGAAGCAGATTGCCTCGCTCAGCACCGATGAGATGACCTACCTGACCACCGATCAGGTCGCTTCGCTGAAAAGCACCCAGATCGCCGCGCTGAACACGGCGCAGCTTGCCGCTTTTTCGACCGGCCAGATCACCGCCCTGACCAGCACCCAGACGGGTGCCTTGAGCGCTGCCCAGCTCGGCGCCCTGTCCACGGCGGACATCGCAACCTTCACGACCGACGAGATCGCTGCACTCAGCACCAAGGCGTTGTCCGGCCTTTCCTCGGATACGGTCGCCAGCCTCAAGACCGAGCAGGTCGCCGCGCTGAAGACCGGACAGGTCGCACTACTCAGCAGCTCGCAGGTCGCCGCATTCTCCAGCGCCCAGATCCAGGCACTCAGCACCGATCAGGTCGTCGCGCTGAATTCCAAGCAGCTTGCCGCGCTGACGACGGCTGAAGTCGCAGCCTTCAAGACCGATCAGATCGCCGTTCTGAAGACCAACCAGATCGCGGCGATGAACAACACCCAGATCGCGGCCATGTCTTCCGATCAGATCAAGGCGCTGGGTAGCGCGCAGATCGGCGCCATGACATCGGCCGAAATCAACGCGCTTTCCACCGCAGATATCGCAACCTTCACGACGGATGAAATCGCGGCCATCAGCACGCGCGCTCTCGCCGGACTGTCGAGCGAAAATATTGCCGCGCTGAGCACGAGCCAGGCGGCAGCGCTGACGAGCAAGCAGGTTTCTCTGCTGAGCAGCACGCAGGTCTCGGCGCTGACGACCGCCAACATCGCGGTTCTGACGAGTGATCAGGTCGGTGCGCTGAACTCCAAGCAGGTTGCAGCCCTGACGACCGGCGAGATCGCCGCGCTCACCACGGCCAACGTGGCCCTGCTGAAGACGGCGCAGATCGCCGCGCTCAGCAGCGACCAGATCGATGCGATGACCTCGGGCCAGATCACGGCGCTGACCAGCGAACAGGCGGGTGCCCTGTCGTCTGCCCAGCTTGCCGCGATGTCGACCGCCGATATCGTCTCCTTCACCAGCGACGAGATCGCCGCGATCAGCACCAAGGCCATCTCCGGCCTGTCGACCAACGACATCGCCGCTCTGACCAGCGGTCAGGCCGTTGCCCTGACGACCAAGCAGGTTGCGGTCCTCAACAGCGATCAGATCGCCGCTTTGACCACCGCCAACGTCGCACTTCTGACGAGCGACCAGGTCGGTGCTCTGAACTCCAAGCAGATCGAGGCGCTGACGACCGCCGAGGTTGCGGCAATCTCGACCGCCAATGTGGCTCTGCTTTCCACGAGCCAGATTGCGGCAATGGACAACACCCAGATCGGGGCAATGTCGTCTGACCAGATCAAGGCGCTGACGAGTGCGCAGGTTGGATCTCTGACCGCGGACGACTTCACGGCAATGTCCACGGCCGATATCGCGACCTTCTCGACCGATGAGATCGCGGCAATCAACACGAAGATCGTCTCTTCGCTGTCCACCGACACCCTCGCGGCCTTCAGCACGGCGCAGTTCGCGGCTCTGACGAGCAGCCAGATTGCGCTTCTGAGCAGCACGCAGATCGCATCGCTGTCCACCGCCGATGTGGCGGTTCTGACCAGCGACCAGGTCGGTGCGCTGAACTCCAAGCAGGTTGCGGCCCTGACGACCGGCGAGATCGCCGCGCTCACGACGGCCAACGTGGCCTTGCTGAAGACCGGCCAGATCGCCGCCCTCAGCAGTGATCAGATCGACGCGATGTCGACCGGGCAGATCGGGATCCTCGACAGCGCGCAGATCGCGGCTCTGTCGTCGGCCCAGCTGGCTGCCATGTCGACGGCTGATGTCGGGACGTTCACGACCGACGAGATCGCGGCAATCAGCACAAAGGCAGTGTCTGGTCTCTCGACCGATGACATCGCAGCGCTGACCAGCGGGCAGGCAACCGCCCTGACCAGCAACCAGATTGCCGTGTTGGACAGTGACCAGATCGCAGCCCTGACCACCGCCAACGTCGCACTTCTGACCAGCGGACAGGTCGGTGCCCTGAACTCCAAGCAGGTTACGGCCCTGACAACCGGTGAGATCGCCGCCCTGTCCACGGCCAACGTCGCCCTGCTGAAGTCCAGCCAGATCGCAGCGTTGAGCAGCGACCAGATCGACGCGATGTCCACGGCGCAGATCGCCGCGCTGGACAGCACGCAGATCGCAGTCCTGACGGCCGCCCAGATCGGTGCCATGTCGACAGCCGACATCGCAACGTTCTCCACCGCTGAAATCGGGTCGATCAACACCAGCGCAGTGGGGGCTCTCTCCACAGCCAGCCTCGCGGCCTTCTCGACAGCGCAGTTCTCGGTGCTCAGCAGTGGTCAGGTCTCAGCCATGACCAGCACGCAGATCGCTTCGCTTTCGACAGCTCAGGTCGCGGCGATGAGCAGCGATCAGGTCGGCGCACTGAACTCGCGTCAGGTCGCGGCTCTGACCACCGGTGAAGTCGCGGCTCTGACAACCGCCAACGTCGGTGTGCTGAAGACCAGCCAGATCGCAGCGTTGAGCAGTGACCAGATCGATGCGATGTCCACCGCTCAGATCCTGGTGCTCGACAGCGATCAGATTGCGGCTCTTTCGGCGGCCCAGATCGGCGCAATGTCCACTGCGGATGTTGCAACCTTCTCGACCGACGAGATCGCGGCAATCAGCACCAAGGCACTGTCGGGTCTCTCGACCGACGACATCACGGCAATGACCACGGCACAGCTGGATGCCTTCACCTCGACACAGATCTCGCTGCTCAGCAGCTCACAGGTCGAGGCAGCACTCGCAGCTTACGCCGAGTTCAACAACAGCTAACAAGGATGGGCGGCGCCAGCCGCACCTTGAAGGTCCAGACGCCGCCCGATCACCATCGGGCGGCGTTTTTCATTGATGGTGGCCGGCAAGGATGATTGTCGGAGCGGCCGAAACTCCTTCGTCGACGGGCGATCAGCCCGACGCAAGCTCGATCCGATAGCCAGACAGGAGATGACGCACGCGCGTCGACCACTTCCGGCCGCTGGGCCGTCTTGTCTTGGGATGTCCATGAACGCGAACACTGCAATCGCCGCAAGCCACCAGTCTCAGCTCCCTGGCGTGTTGGAGCAGGCGCGAAACCAACGCATGTCGCTCGGTGAGCTGATCCAGATCGCGGAGACCCTCAACAATGCAGGGCAGCTGGCGCAGGCAGCGGAACTCTACAAGACGTGGATCGCGTTCAACGACGGCAATCCGCTGCTGCATCTGGCCTGTTTCAACTATTCTGTTGTCTGCCGCCAGCTTGGCGATCTCCCGGCGTCGATAAGCGCGCTCCGCAGCAGCCTGAAGATCGATCCGAAATTTGCGCCCGCCCACATCAATCTCGGGCGCGCGCTCGAGGATGCCGGCTTCGCCAATCAGGCGGTCGAGCAGTGGCGCAGCTACACCGAGACAAACAGCGATCTCACTGGCGAGCGCATCGAGCACCGGCTGATGGCGCTTCAGCATATGGGCCGTGTTCTCGAGGGCGGCGGTCTGCTCGATAGTGCCGAGACGGTTCTTTGGCAGGCGATCGAATTGCAGCCGAACAGGCCGGAGGCAGGCCAGCACTGGACGTCGCTTCGGCAGCGCCAGTGCAAGTGGCCGGTCCTGACCTCGTCGATCCATGTGACGACGCGGCAACTTGTCGATGCGATGTCGACCATGACGCTGTCGTGCTATTCCGACGACCCGCTGTTTCAGCTCGCCAAGGCCTACCGCTACAACAAGTCACTGATTGGGCGGCCTAATCTCGGCGGTTTCCCTCGCGTGTCAGCGCGCAAGAAGACGGGCACGGGGCAGCGTCTGCGGGTCGGTTACGTCTCGTCAGACCTGCGCGATCATGCCGTCGGCTTTGCATTGCGCGAAGTGCTTGAGCTGCACGACAAGAGCAGCGTTGAAATCTTCGCCTATTATTGCGGCGAGCCGCGAAGCGGTGACGCGACGCAAGATCGGATCAAGGCTGCGGCCGATGGTTGGCGCGATATCACCACGCTTGGCGACCTCGATGCGGCAAAGATGATCCGCGCCGACGAGATCGATATCCTGATCGACGTCAACGGCTATACCAAGCATGCGCGGACAAAGCTTTTCGCCTATCGCCCGGCGCCCGTCATCGTCAATTTCTGCGGCTATCCCGGCTCGATGGCGAGCCCGGTTCACCAGTACATGATTGCGGACGCGCAGATCGTGCCACCCGAGAACGAAATCTACTACACGGAAAAGGTCCTGCGGATCGCCTGCAATCAGCCGATCGACCGAAAGCGGGTGATTGCGCAGCAGCCGACGCGCGCGCAAGCGGGTCTGCCTGAAGACGCCTTCGTTTATGCCTGCTTCAACGGTGCGCAGAAGATCAGCGCGGCATGCTTTGCCCGCTGGATGGCGATCCTCGCCGCGACGCCGGGCAGCGTGCTCTGGCTGCTTGCCGCCGACGAGGCCGTCGACGATCGCCTGCGCAAGGCGGCCGCCCAGCACGGCATCGCGCCGGAGCGGCTGATCTTCGCGCCGAAGGCGGCGAACGCGCACCATCTCGCCCGCATCGGCGTGGCCGACCTGTTCCTCGACACGTTCCCCTATGGCGCCCACTCGACGGCGGCGGATGCGATCACCATGGGGCTGCCGGTTCTCACGGTCCCCGGAAAGAGCTTCGCGTCGCGCTTCTGCAGCAGCATCGTGGCTGCGGCTGGTGTGCCGGAACTCATCTGCGACGGGCCGGATGCGTATGTCAGCCGGGCGATCGGCTTTGCGCACGACCGCGCCAGCCTTGCCGCTATCCGCCAGTCGCTTCTGGATCAGCGCGAGACCAGCGCGCTGCGCGATATTCCAGGCCTGGCGCGTCGTCTCGAGGAGCTGTTCTGGCAGATGCAGGGCGAGGCCGAGCGTGGCGAAGCGCCGGTGCCGGATCTCGCCAATCTCGATGCGTATTACGAAGTCGGCGCCGAGCTCTTCTCCGCGCATGAAGAGTTCGAAAGCGATGGCGTCTATCGCCAACGCTACCGCGACAAGCTGGCCGAGATTCACGACTACGCGCCGCTTGCGCGCGACACGCGGTTGTGGAGCGAGCCGACGGCTTGAGGCAATGCAGGCGCCGGTCGGTCGGCGCCGGGTTTCATCTATTGATTTAGGGGCAGGGATTTATGGCGCCGGTTATACTCGTGACGTTTGCCGGAAGGCAGAAGAGAATGGATATCCTGACCCAGTATATCCGCAAGGCGATTGCCGATGGCATCATCGACGAGTGGCACATCTGGGATTTCACCCGCTCCGCGCAGGACAATGACTGGGTGACGCGAGAGTTCGGGCCGGCCCGGTTCATGGGGCACAGGGCGCCTTACCAGCAGAAGGGCAAGGTCAGCCCGCAGGCTTCGTTCCGCGCCAGCGCCAAGATCGAGCACGACCTGCATATCGCGGTGCTGCCCAACGGCGACACCGAGCACTGCCTCGAGTTCGTCGTCGGCGGCTGGAACAACCTGCAGTCCGTCGTGCGCAAGATCCCGACGCGCGAGATGAACAGCCCGGCGCGGACGCTGGAAGAGACCATCTGGACCAAGGCGACGCCGGGCGTGCTGTCGCCGAGCGTGGCCAACGACATCGTTCTCTATGTCGATCCGGCGGGCACGCCGTCGCTGCAGGTCAATGGCGTGACGCTTGGCCGGTGGCCGGAGCTCAATCTCAGCGCCGGCGCATCGGTGATGGTGCGGGGCGGCTGGGGCGCGGATCTCGAGCTCTGCGACGTCAACGCGCCGATCCAGCGCTATGTCGGCAACCCGAAGGAAGAGATGCCTTACTGGCAGGCGTACGACTATTATGCGCGGCGGCTGGACAAGTTTTCCGATGCCGTATTCCTGAAGTGCGACGATGACATCGTTTATGTCGATGTCGAAAAGCTCAATGGCTTCATCGAGTTCCGGCGCACCAATCCGCATTATTTCCTGGTCTCGGCGAACGTGGTCAACAATGGCGTCTGCGCCTACCTGCAGCAGGCGTCAGGGGCGATTCCCGCAAACATCGGGCATTTCGAACACCCGCCCGGCGGCTTCGGCGGCAGCCTCTGGCTGAGCGGCGAACGCGCCACCCAGCTTCACGATTTCTTCCTTGGTCGCGAGCGCAAGTCTCTGCCGCTGCCGAAGGCGTCGGTGGAGTGGACGGAGCGGCAGTCGATCAACTTCGTCGCCTGGCTCGGCAAGGACCTCGTTCACATGGCCCTGCCGAAGTGCGACGACGAGTATGCGCTGACCGTCGGCCTGCCGACGTTCCTCGACCGCCCCTCGGCGATCTATTCGGATTTCACGGTCAGCCATCTGAGCTTCGGCCCGCAGGAGAACGGGCTTGATCTCGACCGCCTGCTTGATGGCTATGATGCGCTGATGCGCTCGACGCTCGGGCTGGCGAACACACAACAAGAACTGCCGGAAAGCGGCGTGGCATGGGGTCAGGATCGTCGGCGCATCGGGTAACCGTGCCTGACATCTCGAACGGGAAACACAACAGGACTTATTGCGAATGTCGGGGAACGGAAAGATCGTTATCGTGGGCGCCGGGCTTTCGGGCGCGGTGATCGGGCGCGAGCTGGCGCTGGCGGGTCATCAGGTCGAGATCGTCGATGCGCGCGATCACATTGCGGGCAATTGCCATACGGAGCGTGACGCCGGTACCGGTGTGATGGTCCACGTCTACGGACCGCACATCTTTCACACCGACGACGCCGAGGTATGGGACTACGTCAACGGTTTCCAGACCTTCATGCCCTACAAGAACCGGGTGAAGACGACGAGCGGCGACAGGGTCTATTCGCTGCCGGTCAATCTGCACACGATCAACCAGTTCTTCGGCAAGACTTTTCGGCCTTCGGAAGCGCGCGACTTCATCGAGAACCACGCCGCCGACAAGACCGTCACCGATCCGCAGACCTTCGAAGAGCAGGCGATGCGCTTCGTCGGCAAGGATCTCTACGAGGCGTTCTTCAAGGGCTACACCGAAAAGCAATGGGGCTGCTCGCCGACCGAGCTGCCGGCCTCGATCCTGAAGCGGCTGCCTGTTCGTTTCAACTACGACGACAACTATTTCTTCCACAAGTTCCAGGGTATGCCCGAGAACGGCTATACCGACATGATCGGCAAGATTCTAGATCATCCCAATATCAAGGTGACACTCGGCACGCGTTTTGTCCGTAGCGACGATGCCGACGTCGGTCATGTGTTCTATTCCGGCCAGCTGGACGGTTACTTTGACTATGAGGCGGGCCGCCTCGGATACCGCACGCTGGATTTCGAGCGTTTCAGCTATGATGGCGATTATCAGGGCTGTGCTGTCATGAACTACGGCGATGCTTCGGTGCCATTCACCCGGATCACCGAACACAAGCATTTTTCGCCATGGGAAGAGCATCAGGGTTCGGTCTGCTATCGCGAATTTTCGCGCGCCTGCGGGCCTGATGACATTCCTTATTATCCGATCCGCATGGTCGAGGAAAAGGAACAGCTGGCGCAGTATGTCGCGCGCGCCGAGCAGGAGAACGGCGTGACCTTCGTCGGTCGCCTCGGAACGTACCGTTATCTGGACATGGATGTGACGATCCGCGAAGCGCTGGATACGGCGCGGCTTTATCTTGCAAAGGCGGCCGAGGGCGCGGCGATGCCGGCGTTCTTGCACCGTCCGGTGTAAGCCGAAGCGGTCTTTGCGCTGTTTTACGAGATTAAACGAGGTGGTTGCCTGACGGCAGCCACCTCGTTTGCGCTTCGGCGATCCATCCCAGACAGCCAATCCGTCGCGAAAATATGATCGGTGGACCTGCATCTGGTCGATATGTTCGCGTGCCGACCGTTGTGTTCTATGGAATATATGGGTGCATCTGGACGCGCCGCATCCGGCGCTCCGGGACACCGGCATTTTTCCGCGCCGTGTTGTAACAAAATGGCGGTCCCGCTCGTAGATGCTGTCAGACACCGTAACACGTCGGAGGAGACCACCAGATGTTGAATAGACGCCATATGCTTTTGAGCGCCGGCCTTGCCGCGATCGGGCTGCCGCTGGTGCTTGGCCGGTCCAAGGCGACCGCGGCCGAGACCTTTGCCGTGACCCACACCGACGCAGAATGGCAGAAGATGCTCACATCGGACCAGTATGCGGTGTTGCGCCAGGAAGGCACCGAACGGCCATTCACCAGCGATCTCCTGCACGAGGCGCGCAAGGGCAATTTTGCCTGCGCCGGCTGCGAACAGGATGCCTTCGCCTCGGCCACCAAGTTCGACAGCGGCACGGGCTGGCCGAGCTTCTGGGCGCCTCTGGACGCCAAGGTGGTTGGCACGACGCGCGATACGCAGTTCGGCATGGTGCGCGAGGCGGTGCATTGCGGCCGCTGCGGCGGCCATCTCGGCCATGTCTTCGACGACGGCCCGAAGCCGACGGGCCTGCGCTATTGCCTGAACGGCGTTGCCTTGAAATTTCATCCGGCTTCGGCCTGATCGACGGGACCTGCCATGATCCTCTTCATTCTCGCCTATCTCGGCGGCGTGCTGACCATCGTCAGTCCGTGCATCCTGCCGGTCCTGCCGTTCGTCTTCGCGCGTGCCGGCCAGCCGTTCCTGCGCAGCACGCTGCCGATGCTTGTCGGCATGGCCGCCACCTTTGCGGCCGTGGCGACGCTGGCGGCGCTCGGCGGTGGTTGGGCGGTGCAGGCCAATGAGTATGGCCGCTATGCCGCGTTGGTGCTGCTCGCAGTCTTCGGTGTCATCCTGCTCTTCCCGGCGCTGTCCGATTATCTGACGCGGCCGGTGGTGTCGCTTGGTGCGCGGCTGTCGCAATCGGCCGATCGCGGGAGCCGCAGCGGTGGATCGACCATCGTCGCGTCTGCTCTGCTCGGCGTGGCGACGGGGTTGCTCTGGGCGCCCTGCGCCGGCCCCGTACTCGGGCTCATCCTTACTGGTGCTGCCTTGCAGGGGGCGAGCGTCGGCACGACCTTGCTGCTGCTCGCTTACGCCTTGGGTGCGGCGACGTCGTTGGCCTTGGCGCTGCTGATCGGCGGGCGGGTCTACCAGGCGATGAAACGCTCGCTTGGCGTTGGCGAATGGGTGCGGCGCGGTCTCGGCGTTGCGGTGCTTGCTGCTGTCGTGGCGATCGGGTTGGGTGCGGATACCGGATTCCTGACGCAGGCGTCGCTGGCCAGCACCGGCACGCTGGAACAGAGCCTGATCGACAGGCTGCATCCGCAGCAGCAGGCCGCCAATAACGGCTCCTCGGTCGTCATGAAGGGCAATGACGCCATGATGAGCGGCGGCAACCAGATGATGATGTCGGGCAACAACCCGGCGATGATGTCCGGCAACAACGCGATGATGATGAAGGGCGGGCCGAAGCAGGCTGCCGCCGAGGCGCTGCCCGTCGAGGGTACAATGCCGTCGCTGGATGGCGCCGTGCAGTGGCTGAATTCGTCGCCGCTGACCGCTGAATCGCTGAAGGGCAAGGTCGTGCTTGTCGATTTCTGGACCTATTCCTGCATCAACTGCCTGCGCGCCATTCCCTATGTTCGCGCCTGGGCGGAGAAATACAGGGATCAGGGGCTTGTGGTGATCGGCGTGCATGCGCCCGAATTCGCCTTCGAGAAGAACGTCGACAACGTCAAGAAGGCGATCGGCGATCTCGGGATCACCTATCCTGTCGCTATCGACAACGATTATGCCATCTGGCGCGCTTTCCAGAACCAGTATTGGCCAGCGCACTATTTCATCGATGCGAAGGGCCAGGTTCGTCATCACCATTTCGGCGAGGGCGATTATGACGGTTCCGAGCGGGTGATCCAGCAGCTGCTGGCCGAGGCGGGGAAAACCGGCGTCTCCGGCGATATGGTCGAGGTCAAGGCGACTGGTGCCGAAGCGGCGTCCAACCAGGCGGACGTGCAGTCGCCGGAGACCTATGTCGGCTGGCAGCGGTCGGAAAACTTCGTCGATGCCAAGGGCACGGTCAACGATGCGGCCCATAGCTATGTCGCCGCCACGCCGCGGCTCAACGAATGGGGCCTGACCGGCAATTGGACTGTTGGTTCCGAGCAGGCGGGTCTGAACGACAAGGACGGCAGCATCTACTACCGCTTCCATGCCCGCGACCTGCATCTGGTGCTTGGCCCGGCTGCCGACGGCAAGCCGGTGCGCTATCAGGTCACCGTCGATGGCAAGCCGCCCGGTGATGGGCATGGCGCCGATACCGATGCCCAAGGCAACGGCACGGTGACCGGCCAGCGGCTCTACCAGCTGCTTCGCCTGCCGGGTGCGGTCGGCGATCACACATTCGAAATTCGCTTTCTAGATCCCGGCGTGCAAGCCTACGCCTTCACCTTTGGCTGAAAGGAGACCATCATGACTGATCATAAGGGTTCCACCACAGGACGCCGCCCGCTGCGCGCTCTGGTCTGCGGCACGGCCATGGTGCTGGCGGCGGGCCTGGCGCTGCATTTCACGCCGTCGTCGGCCGAAGAGGCGCGGGTCATTCCGGCACCGGTGCTGGACGAGCCAGCCAGCGGCAGCAGCGAGACGGCGACCTTTGCCGGTGGCTGCTTCTGGGGGGTGCAGGGCGTGTTCCAGCATGTGAACGGGGTGATCAGCGCCAAGTCCGGCTATGCCGGCGGCGCCAAGGGCACCGCGCAATACGAGACGGTCAGCGGCGGCGATACCGGTCATGCCGAGTCGGTGCAGGTGGTGTTCGATCCTGACAAGGTCAGCTACGGGCATCTGCTGCAGATCTACTTCTCGGTGGCGCATGATCCGACGCAGCTCAACCGCCAGGGGCCGGACAGCGGCACGCAATACCGCTCGGCGATCTTCCCGGCCAATGACGAGCAGGCGAAGGTTGCCAAGGCCTATATCGGCCAGCTTAACAGCGCTCGCGTGTTCGACGCGGCGATCGTGACCAAGATCGAGCCGGGCAAGACCTTCTATCCGGCGGAGGCCTATCATCAGGACTTCCTGACGAACAATCCGACCTATCCCTATATCGTCATCAACGACCTGCCTAAGGTGGCGAGCCTGAAGCAGTTGTTCCCCAAAGACTATAGCGAGAAACCGGTGCTGGTTGCGGCGTCCGGTTCGAACTGAGGATTGATTGTGGGGTGAAGGCTGGCGGTGCTACGCTGAGACCGTACCTTGCTACTTTGTCTTGATTGGCCGGCCGCACCCTCTCTACCCTCATCTCGGCCTTGAGCCAGGATCCAGCAGCGTCGCGTCCGCGGCGCGGGAAAGTCTCTTCAACCCAAGGACTTGGGTTGGCTGGATACCTGTGACGAGCACAGGTATGAGGGTCGAGAAGGGGCGCCATCGCCTCGCCAGACGCCAGCAATCCAGAGCATAACTTTTTCCAAAAAAGCAAAACGCCCGCTCATTCCCGAGCGGGCGTTTTCATTTCAGCTCGCAGCCCTATCAGGTGCGCGGCTTCAGGTTTTCCGGGTCGTAGATCGGCTTGTAGCCGACGCTGACGACTTCGACCGGGTAGGTCTCGGCGAAGTATTCGACGTTGAGCTTGCGGCCAACCTGGCAGTAGTCCTGCGGCAGATAGGCGAGCGCGATGTTCTTGCCGACGGTCGGGCCGTAGGCGACCGAGGTGGTGTAGGAGATGCGGCCGAGGCTGTCGACGAGCGACTTGCCGGTGTCGGGGTCGATGACCGGCATGGAGCCGACGGGGTAGCGCTTGACGCCCTTCGAGTCGGTGTTCTCCGTCATGACAAGCGTGCAGAGCATGGCCGGCTGGTGTTCGCGGGCCTTGTACTCCAGATGCTTGGCCTTGCCGCGGAAATCGGCTTCCTTGACCTTCGGGCGGGCGAGGTCTGCTTCCAGCAGGTTATACTGGGTGAGCAGGTCGCCGTTCTGCAGGCGCAGCGACTTTTCCATGCGGCGCGAGTTGGCGTAGGTTTCGACGCCGAAGGGCATGACGCCGGTGCCACGCAGCGCGTCCCAGACGGCGAGGCCGTCCTCGTACTTCATGTGCAGTTCCCAGCCCTGCTCGCCGACATAGGAAATGCGGAAAGCGGTGACGGTCTTGCCCGCGATCTCGATCGGCTTGATGGCGGCGAAAGCGAAGTTTTCGGGGTCGAGCGCGGCAGGGTCGGCGACCACCTTCTTCAGCGTATCGCGGGCGTTGGGTCCCCAGATGCCGATGGTGATGAACTTCTCCGAGACGTCGGTGATGGTGACGTCGAGGCCGCGATCCTCGGCGACGCGCTTCATGTAGTGGAAGTCGCGCGGGCCGGCATCGGCGCCGTTGATCAGGCGGCAGCGGTCGGCCATGCGGATGACGGTGAAGTCGGCGCGGACCATGCCCTCGTCGTCGAGGAAGTGGGTGTAGATACCCTTGCCGATATTGCCGTCACCGCCGATCTTGGCGGCGCAAAGCCACTCGAGCAGGTCGACATGGTCAGGGCCTTCGATATCGACCATGTGGAAATGGCTGAGATTGACGATGCCGCAATCCTCGCTCATCGCCAGATGCTCGGCGTTGGAGACGCGCCAGAAATGGCGGTTGTCCCATTCGTTTTCGCGCACCGGCACGCGGTCGGCGTATTTCTCCAGCAGATGCTCGTTGGCGGCGTAGCCATGGGCGCGTTCCCAGCCGCCGAGTTCCATGAAGTAGCCGCCGAGTTCCTTCTCGCGCTCGTAGAAAGGCGAGCGCTTGGCGTTGCGGCTGGTGGCGTAGGGTTCGCGGGTGTGGACGGCGGGGAAGTAGATCTTCTGCGCAGCTTCATAGCAGCGGTTGGCGATGAATTCCTCGGTCAGCTGGTGCGAGTAGAAGCGGGAATAATCGATAGAGTTGTGGTCGATCTCGGTGCGGCCGTCGGTCATCCAGTCGGCGATCAGCTTGCCGTAGCCGGGGCCGTCCTTGACCCAGATGGCGACGCAGTACCAGAGGCCACGGACCTTCTGGCTCTCGCCGCAGGATGGGCCACCGGCGGCGGAGACCTGCAGCAGGCCGTTGAAGGAGTGGCCTTCGTTATAGCCGAGTTCGCCGAGGATCGGCGTCAGTTCCATGGCACGTTCGAGCGGCTCGAGGATCTGCTCCATCTCGAGATCGCGCTGCGAGGGCGACAGGCGCGCCTCGTGTTTTTCCAAGAGTTCGCGCGGGTGGCACATGCGCGGATTAGTGGTTTCGTAGTAACCCCACTCGATCTGGCCGCCTTCGGTTGTCTTCGGGTCGCCGGTGTCGCGCATGTAGGCGGAGTTGCCCTGGTCGCGCAGCAGCGGGAAGCCGATTTCCTTGCCCGTGCCTTCGAACTCGTTGTAGGGGCCGAAGAAGGTGAGGGGGTGATCGACCGGCATGACCGGCAGGTCCTCGCCGACCATCTCGGCGATCAGGCGGCCCCAGAGGCCGGCGCAGACGATGACGTGATCGGCCATGATGGTGCCGCGATGGGTGACGACGCCCTTGATGCGGCCGCCCTCGACGATCAGCGACTGGGCCGGCGTGTTGCCGAACATCGCGAGCTTGCCGGACTTCTCGGCGGCGTCGACGAGCTTGCCGGCGACGGTCTGCGAGCGCGGGATGACGAGGCCGGCGTCGGGATCGAACATGCCGCCCTGAACCTGATCCTCCTCGATCAGCGGGAACATCTCCTTGATCTCGGAGGGCGAGACGTAGCGGGCATTTGTGCCGAAAGCCTTGGCGGAGGTCAGCTTGCGCTTGATCTCTTCCATCCACGCGTCGTCGCCGGTGCGAGCGACTTCGAGGCCGCCGATGCGGGAATAGTGGCCCATCTTCTCGTAGAAATCGATAGAGTACTGGGTGGTCCAGACCGAGAGATAGTCGTGGGATGTGGTGTAACAGAAGTCCGAAGCGTGGGCGGTCGAGCCGATGTCCGTGGGGATGCCCGACTTGTCGATGCCGACGATATCGTCCCAGCCGCGCTCGATCAGATGATGGGCGATGGATGCGCCGACGATCCCCCCGAGACCGATGATGACGACCTTAGCCTGCTTAGGAAACTCTGCCATTGAGTACGACCCTGATTGAATATTGAAATCGGATTTTAGGGATTGAGACGCGACGTGTAGAGCCTGTCTACGACATAATTATCATACTGCACGACCAGAGTGGCTTGTCTGTGGATAGAGGGTCATGGGGTTGGTGTCGTTGGCCATGCCCGTCGCGGTGTTGCGCCTTTGCGGCGAACTGCTAGAGTTTGTCCAGACATGCAAGCAGCCGCCTGTATTTCCACGGTTTTCGATGGAACTGCGCCGGCAATCAAGACTGCGGGGCGTCGATGGCCAGCTATGGTGCCGAACCGGGAATACGCTTTGCCTTGCTGCTCGACGGGCGAGGGGGCTGTCGGCAGATCGATATGGCGGGCGTGCGGGCCTGGAAGCCCGGCGACGGCGTGATTTGGCTGCATCTGGAGCGCGACCACCCGGCAGCGGCGACATGGGTCAACCAGCAGGGTCGGTTCGACAGCTTCGTGGCGGAGGCTCTGCTGGAAGAGGAGACACGCCCGCGGGTGGAACCGGTCGATGACGGATTGCTGATCATCCTGCGCGGCGTCTGCGCCACCGCGCCGGAAGAAGCGGATGAGCCGCATTCGGATATCGATCTCGTGCCGCTGCATCTGTGGGTCGATGGCAATCACGTGGTTTCACTGCGCGACAGCGGCCACTACATCACGGCGTTGCGCGATATCAGGGCTGCGCTGGAAAAGGGCAAGGGGCCGCAGCGCAGCGGCGACCTGTTGGCGCTGATCGGCGAAAAGCTGGTGCGTGACCTTGAGCCGGTGCTTGACGGCATGGACGAGGAGGTCGACGAACTCGACGAGATGATCTTTCACGGCGAGGCCAGCGAGGTCCGCGAACGGCTGAAATTGCTCCGCCGCCGCTCCGTGCAGCTTCGGCGCTATCTGGCGCCGCAGCGCGACGCCCTGAACCGGATCGAACATGACGACGCGCCGTGGCTGATCGAGCGCGACAAGCTCCGGTTGCGCGAGGTGATCGACAAGCTGATGCGTTTCATCGAATATCTCGATGCAATTCGCGACCGTACAGGCATTCTGCACGACGACCTGTCCACCGTTATCAGCGAGCGCATCGCCCGCAATTCCAACCGGCTGGCGGCTCTGGCCGCATTGCTGCTGCCACCGAGCGTCGTGGCCGGGTTGTTCGGGATGAATGTCGGCGGCATTCCTGGCGTAAACGACACCTGGGCGTTCGTGGTGATCGTCGGCTTCGTCACGGTCACCTCCGTCGCCACGCTTTGGGCGCTGCGCCGTATCGGTTGGCTTTAGCGTTGCCCGCAGACTATGAGCGAGAGCTGATCAAACACCCGTGATCTGAGGCGCCTTCATTGACAATCGATTGGCGAGGGAAATATCTATTACTACAACGTTTCAGAGTGCAGGTGGGGGCCGGCGCCTTCTGCTTCACAAAATCGCCAACCCAGGGCTTCAGATCGGCATGATCGATACGCGCTTTTCAACCGCGATGCAGATTGTCATCAGCGTGGCAGTGAACGACGAAGCCGGCCTGCGTACGACCAGCCAATCCTTGGCGGATGGGCTCGATACCAATGCCAGTTTTGTACGGAAGCTGCTGACACCGCTCTCCGATGCAGGAATTCTGTCGACATCGGCCGGCGGCAAGGGTGGCATCAAGCTGGCACGTCCACGCAACGAAATCCTGTTGAGCCAGATCTACGCAGCCGTTACCGGCGACAGGAAGCTTTGGGCCACGCGACACGAAATCCCGCATGAGGGACTGGTCGGCGAAAATATCGGTGATCTTTCGGAATATCTGTGCGACCGCGCGGAGCAGGCGGTGGTCGAGATGTTGGGGTCGGTTACCATCGAAGACAGCGTGGCGGAATTGCGTCGGCTCGACCATGAGAAGCATGGGGTCTCTGGCAACGGGCATCATCAGAGCGACCGCCGGCACGCTGCGGAATAGGGCATTCCACAAATGGCAAAGGGTGGCCCGGCAGGGAAACCGTTCCACCCTCCGTAAACTGATCGGAGGTCAATCTGATCAGAAACTTGAGCTCGGGCGCCATTCCTCGCTCGCGTCAGGCCATTGGGGCCCGACGCAAGACGAGGAGTGGCGCCCGAGTGTTTATTAGAACGCGCGCTGCAGGCGGAAGAAGCCCGTCGTTACGCCGTCGGCGTTGTCGGCGTCGAGGTAGTTGACGGTTGCCTTGGCGTAGAGGTTGTCTACGATCTGGTAGTCAACGGTTACGCCGTACTTCCAAGCGTCGTTGTTGGCGAAGTCGGTGTTGCCGTTGATGGCGCCGTAGTTGCCGTAGTACTGAACGCCGGGGGTGATCTTCAGCTTGTCAGTTGCCTTGATGGCGTATTCAGCTGCGATAACCCATTCCGACTTCTGGTAGTACGCGTTCGGGGCGCTGGAGTAGATGCCTGCGAGACCGAGAACGCCAGGACCGATTGCAACGGTACCCATAGCGCGGACAGCGCCTTCTTCGGCGTCCGTGTCGTAGCCAGCCGTTACCTGGTAGGTGAAGATGCCGGCCTTGCCGCCGATGCCGACAGCAACGCCGACGTTGTTGGCGTTCTCACCAACCTGGCGGATGCTGTCTTCCAGTTCGTCAACGCTGACGCCAGCGTAGAAGCCGTCAGCTTCGTACTGGTAACGCAGCGAGTTGTGCAGGGTTACACCCGAACCGATATCGTCGGTTTCGCCCGAGAGACCATCGTCCCACCAGCTGTAAAACAGACCAGCGCGGATGCCGGCGATGTCGATGTAAGCGGAGTCGAGAACAGCCTTCTGCGAGGAAGCGTTGTCGGCATTGGTCTGCAGAACGATAACGCCGGTGAGCGGGCCGTACTCGGTGTCGCTCTTGGCGGTGAACTGAACCTGACCGCGGGTATAGGCATCCCAGTCCGAACGGTTCGCAACAGTCGAGCCGTCGCCAGCGTTCTCGCTACGGTTCGGGCCAGCGCCGGTCTGGAAACGGATGTAACCGCTGACCTTCAGGCAGGTTTCGGTGCCTGGGATGTAGAAGTAGCCGGTGCCGTAAGCGTCGCAAACGCGAACGTATTCTACAGCTTCAGGTTCAGCAGCAACGATAGCGTCGGCAGCCTGAGCGCCCGAGACAGCTGCGAGAGCCGCAGCCGAGCTGATGAGCATCATTCTAATAGTCATTGTCGAGTCCAATCTAATATGGATTGAGCACAGGTCATCATTGCCGAAAACGGCCGTACCTACCCCAATTTCAAACAAGCCCTCACGGGAGCGTCGTGTTCCCGTGGCGCCAAATTACATTTTGGTTAGAATGTATCAATTACAGATACAGTCATATTTCGTTATATTTGCGATGCAAAATCGGGGTGTTGCAAAAAGGAAACTATGTGGCTTCCGGCAATACGACCACAACGAGTGCCTTTGGTAAAAATACAACGTTCTCAATGGTGTAATGCAAATTACTAATATGGAAACGGCCATGTTGCAGTGCAGTATTTGGTCGTATCCTGGTGTTCGAAGGCGATCACGAAGCAATACGTTCGCCGGCCTGTTGCCCGCTAGTCAGGCGGTTTATGATTGGATCCGTGCTGTTCTTCAGTGCGCCGAGATCACTCGCTGCCAAGCGCTCCAGGAGTTTGCTCATACCTTCGCTGAACAAGCGGCTGGCTTCGTTTGCCTCGTTGCTGGCCAGTGTGGTCGAGCCGATGATTCGTATGCTGCCGTTCGTGACGATCTGATTCGCTTCCGTCATCGAACAGTTGCCGATGGCGAGGTCGACAATGACCGTTGCGGGCGCGAACGTGGCAATGGCATCTTTATCGATCAGGACGGGTGCCGGTCGGCCGCGGTCGGTAACGCTCGCGACGATCAGCTGCATTTGGGCGAGATCGGATGCCAGCTGCCTGCGCGCTTCGATGGGTGGCATGCCAGAAGGAGTTGCCGGCGAACGGCGCAAGGCAGGTTGGATCGCGATGAATTTTGCGCCGAGCGCTTCGATTTTCCGTCTGTCGTCCTCGCCGAAGCCAAAGCCGTAGGTTAGCGCGCCGAGACGTCGGGCGGTGGCGATTGCCTGAAGCGCGGCTGAATCGGCACCCAGCGCAGCCATCCTGATCGGCCTCACGAAGTTGCCATCCAGCATGAGCATGGGATGATTGATGCCGAGCTGGCGGGACCCCTCAAGCACGGCTGCATGGCCGGATATCGTCGCCTGCGCCGTGAAGGCATCCATGCTTCCGGCATCCGCGAAGCCTTCAAGATCGGCAAGGTCGAGCTCCGGCACGCCGGCTTTGATCTGGCTGAGGGGGGCCGATTCGCTGTTCGATCCGAGAAAAAGAAAGGCGGCGGCTTTCGCGGCCGACATGTCGCGGTTCGGCCTGCGGACGCTGACGATCAGGTCGCAGGCCGCGGACATGCTTTCCACGCCGGCTGGATTCGCGCCTGCCGAGATATAGGCCTCATCGTCGTGGCCCGCCGATACACCGCAGTCGCGCTCGAAGCTGATTGCCATGTGGCGCGTTAGCCGAGAGACGTCCGACGGCGTCAAGGCAACACGGCGCTCACCGGGAAAGGTTTCCCGAAGCAGTCCTATATGGACGGGAGGCAGGTAGGGCATTCATTGCTCGTCAGAGAAGGTTCGATAGCGCGGGGCACAGGCGTCTGTCTCATAGTTTTGTGACAACCCTGTAACCTTTCGCAGCCAAAGCGGACATATTTTCCAACAATGCAACCCTGGGTAATGTTTCTGTTTGAGCACCTATTGTCACTCTGCAATGATAGGATGCGTTGGAAGGGGCGACCGTGAGATCCGGTTTTGCGTCGGCGCATTTGGATGTAAAGATCACCTTCGAAGCGCTTTGCTGCTGGAGGCATTTGTGAATTTCTATTCGGTTTATGATCAGGGATTTGTCCGTGTGGCGGCTTGCACGCCGATCTGCGAGATCGGTGATCCCGACTTCAACGCGAACGCAACGCTCGACATGGCCCGGGAAGGCCACGCTAAAGGCGTCGGCCTGATGGTGTTTCCGGAGCTCGGCATATCGGGCTACTCCATCGACGACCTGCTTGGCCAGGATGCGCTGCTGAAAGCCGTCGACGCGGCCGTCGCCGAGATTGTTGCCGCCAGTCGCGAGCTGACGCCCGTGCTTCTGATCGGGGCGCCGTTGCAGAACGACGGCCGGCTTTATAACTGCGCGATCGCCGTTCATGCCGGCCGAATCCTCGGCGTCGTTCCCAAGGTGCATCTGCCGAATTATCGGGAGTTCTACGAAAAGCGCTGGTTCGCCTCCGGGCGCACCGTGCGCGGCCAGACGATCCGGGTCGGCGGCGAGATTGCGCCGTTCGGGATCGACATGCTGTTTGCCGCCGATGACCGGCCGGATTTCATCTTCCATGTCGAGATATGCGAGGACCTGTGGGCGCCGGCCGCGCCAAGCGATTTCGGCGCGTTGGCGGGGGCGCTGATCCTGACCAACCTGTCGGCCAGCAACATCACCGTCGGCAAGGCGGAGACACGTAAGCTGCTCTGCGCCTCGCAGTCGGCACGCAGCCTGTCGGCCTATATCTATTCCGCAGCCGGGCCGGGCGAATCGACCACCGATCTCGCCTGGGACGGTCAGGCCTGCATCTACGAGCTGGGCGAACTGCTCGGCGAAACCGAGCGGTTTCCGACGACATCGCAGATGTGTGTCGCCGATATCGATCTCGAGCGGTTGCGGCTCGAGCGGTTGCGCACCGGCACCTTCAACGACGCCGCGACTCTCAACCTTGTGCCTGGCCGTGAATTCCGGCGCATTGCCTTTCATTTCGATGCGCCACGGGGCGACATCGGTCTTGAACGCGAGATCGCCCGCTTCCCCTTCGTTCCGGCCGATGCGAGCCGGCTCGATCAGGATTGCTACGAGACCTTCAACATCCAGGTTCAGGGATTGATGAAGCGCCTGCGCTCGACCGGGATCAAGCGACTGTGCCTCGGCATATCAGGCGGGCTCGATTCCACCCACGCACTGCTCGTCGCAGCGCGCGCCTACGACAAGCTTGGGTGGCCGCGCTCGGATATCCTGTGCTTCACGATGCCGGGCTTTGCGACCGGCGACGAGACGAAGTCGAATGCCTGGGCGCTGATGCGCAGCATCGGGGTGACGGCCGAAGAGGTCGATATCAAGCCGCTGGCCCTGCAGCTGCTTCGCGACCTGAAGCATCCCTTCGCCGGCGGGGAGCCGATCTACGACACCACATTCGAGAATGTTCAGGCCGGCCTGCGCACGGACTTCCTGTTCCGCGCTGCCAACCAGCGCAATGCGCTGGTGCTCGGCACCGGTGATCTCTCGGAGATCGGGCTGGGTTGGTCGACCTACGGTGTCGGCGACCAGATGAGCCACTACAATGTCAATGCATCGGTGCCGAAGACGCTGATCCAGCATCTGATACGTTGGGTGATCCGCACCGGCGATTTCGATGTGGATGCCAAGGCGACGATGGAGCGTATCCTCGGAACGCTGATCTCGCCCGAGCTGGTGCCTGCCGATGAGAACGGCGTGATGCAGAGCACCGAAGACAAGATCGGCCCATACGATCTGCACGACTTCGCGCTCTTCTATACGACGCGCTTCGGGCTTCGACCGTCGAAGGTGGCGTTCCTTGCCTATCGCGCGTGGAGGGATGCCGGGGCCGGGGTCTGGCCGCCGCATTTCCCGGAGGACAAGCGCCGCAGCTTCGATTTGCCCACCATCAGGAAATGGATGGAGGTGTTCCTGTTCCGCTTCTTCACCATCAGCCAGTTCAAGCGCTCGGCCTCGCCGAACGGGCCGAAGGTAACTTCGGGCGGCTCGCTTTCGCCGCGTGGCGACTGGCGGGCGCCGTCGGATGGGAATGCCCGGATATGGATCAAGGAGCTGAAGGAGAACGTTCCAGATAGCGCGGGCTGACGGTATCGGCGGTTGTATCCTTGCCGAATGCGTCGAAGAGCACAGATAGTCAGGAATGGCTCGGGGAGATGACCGCCAATGGGATGCGACCGTTCCGAGGAACTGAAACGCTACGAGGCCAGACGTGAAACGCCACATCGGTGGATGATCGTCGATACGCTGACCTCGCTTCCGGCTGCAAGCAACGGCCGGGACTTTACCGGGCTGAGCATGCAGGACGCGCTCGATATTACCGACGAACTGAACAGAAGCATCGCGCTGGGGCGTGATCCGCTGATCTGATGCGCAGGCGGTTTTGTCGATGGAGACCGACGCTGGAGTATTGAGATGACGGGCAACGGCCTGGACAATCGGAAGGCGGGCGGGAAGCCCGGCAACGACGATGCCGAGGAGCAGATGCTCAGCGAGGGCCGGCGACTGTCGGCGTGGGCGCTGATTGGGGCAGCGGCATTTGTCGTGGCGATGATCGCCCTGGCGCTCGTCGTATTCTCGAGCGGCGGGCCGAACCCTGGGGCTTCCGATGCAGCAGGCGTTTCCAGCTCGAGCGGGAGCTAAAGCCGGTAACCGACACCGGTGTTTGGCGGACGTGAACACAAACATCCTTGGATCCGTCAGCTTTTTGTTGCCATTTTACATCGCCGGTGAAGTCATCCATTTCAACCGCACGATGAGAGCCAACACAAACTATATAAATAATGCCCGTTTGTTGTGCGTTCATTCTTTTGGCGCTATTCCGTGATCCACGGAGATAAACGTGAGGAGCTTTAGAGCTATCGACAATGCTTACAAAAAAAGGAAAATACGGCCTTAAGGCACTGGTCGATCTAGCGCGACTTGCTCCGGGAGAAACGGCGTTCATCAACGACGTTGCTTCTCGCAACAATATTCCAAAGAAATTCCTGGATACGATCCTGCTGGAACTGCGCAACGTTGGTATCCTGCGGTCCAAGAAAGGGCCGGGCGGGGGGTATTCCTTGTCTCGCGCCGCCTCCGAAATTCGCATTGGTCACGTGATCCGCACACTTGACGGTCCCTTGGCGCCAATCCGCTGCGCAAGCCGTACGGCATTCGAAGCCTGCGACGACTGTTCGGATCCCGAGACCTGTCAGGTCCGGCGGTCGATGACCGAGGTCCGTGACGCGATCGCCGACATCCTCGACAACATGACGCTCGAGCAGTTCGTGGCATCAGGCAATAAGCTGGGTATCGACGACGAAAGGCCGATGTCGGTCGCGTGACAGGCCTGAGCTTGTGCGCTGTTGCCATCTTGGCGGCGCGCTGATGTTTGTTGCGGGACGGTTCCTGCAACGTCCGCGCCATGTGCCAAAGCAGATCATCTCCGATCGCGGCATTAACATAGCTTGCCATTGTACATCCGGCGAGTCTGGCAGCGTGCGCACGACTGTGCGAAGATACCGCGTGTCTTTTTTGAAATGTGAATGATATCGATATGTTATTGCCCGCTTGGGCGGTGCCGTGAGCGGGACATGATGGACCCGAACCGAAGCAACGCCCCGGCAGCCTAAATAATATTCAGCATGAGGTTACATCATGGCGTCGAACGCCCGCAAGCGGCTTGAAATCGAAACCGGCCACATGCCGATCTATGCGATCGGTGATATTCATGGCAGGCTCGACCTGCTGAAACAGGTGGAACAAGCGATCGTCGATGACGCGTCCGCAATACCGGGTCGCAAGCTGATCGTCACGCTCGGCGACTACATCGACCGCGGACCATCTTCGGCGCAGGTCATCTCGCACCTGATGGCGCCGCCGCCGGAAGATTTCGACCGGATCAGCCTGACCGGAAATCATGAGATCATGATGCTCGACTATATCGACGGCCGATTGTCGTTCGACAGTTGGATGCAGGCCGGAGCGGATGCGCTGTTGCGTTCCTATGGTCTCGATACGGTGCAATTGCCGCTGGTCTTTCCGTCGCGGAGCAAGCTCGACGCCTTCATCCGGCAGTCGTTGCCGAAGTCGCATATCGACTTCATGCATTCTCTTCCCATCATGCTCGATACACCGAACACGCTGTTCGTTCACGCCGGCATTGATCCGCTGCGATCGATCGCCAACCAGGACGACGAGGATCTGGTGTTCATCCGCCATCGATTCATCGAGAGTCAGGTGCCGCTGCCGAAACTGATCGTCCACGGGCATACACCCGTCGAGCAGCCCGACGTACAGCCGACAAGACTAAACCTCGACACCGGCGCCTTCCGCAGCAACAGGCTTACTGTTGCGCGGTTGTGGCAGGGGCAGGTCCACCTGTTCTCGACCTGATCAGGCGTCGGCTTTCGCCGGCGCCCTCACCTTGGGGGACTGTTCGACGTAATAGCTCGCATACTTGTTGCGATAGCGTTCCGTGGCGCCGAAGCTGGTGAACTTGCCGAGTTCGGTCATGTCCGTCTTGTTGAGGATGACGCCGAGGGTCTTCGACTTGATCTGCGGTTCGGCGTTCAGGATGTCGCGCACGACATTCGTTGGCGTCGCACCCCATTCGGTGACGAAGAGGAAGCCGTCCACCTGCGGCGCGAAGGCCTTGGCGTCGATAACAGGGCCGAGGGGCGCCAAGTCGACGATGATGTAGTCGAACATCTTGCGGGCATTTTCCATCAGATTGAACATGCCCTGCGAGGCCAAAAGCTCGCTGGTGTGCATCAGATTGTCGTTCGACAGCACCGGCAGAATGGCGAGCTTGGTTGCCGGGTCCACCTTGACGGCACTCGCCCAAGGCACTTCACCAAGAACGGCTTCGACGAGGCCATACTGCGGTGGCGTCTTCAGCATGCGGGTCAGGCCCGGATTGCGAAGGTCGGCGTCGATCAGCAGCGTGCGCTTGCCGCTGGACGCGAGCAGGGCGGCGAAGTTGGCGGCGGTCGTCGACTTGCCTTCACCCGGCATTGCCGAAACCACGCCGATGACGCGGTCGGATCTGCCGAGGAACATGACGTCGCTGGCGAGCTTGGCATTGCGCAATGTTTCCGCGAACACCGAGCGTGGCGCTTCGAGAACGACACGCATGATGCGCTCGAACGTGGCGCCGTCGTCGGGTACGGGATCCTCCGCCACGACGGGCGGCTGGCTTGGATTGCGGAAGATCTTTCTTTCGCGCGGCGGTTTGCCGACCAGCGGCAGGTAGCCGAGGAACTTGAGGCCGAGAATGGTGCGGACATCGTTCTCGACGCGGAAGAAGCGTTCGCGGAACTCCTGGAACACCGTCAGCGCACCGCCTGCCATAAGGCCGAGCACGATGGCGAGACCCAGCGTCATTGTCTTCTTGGGGCTGGAAGGAGAAACAGGAACGCCTGCTTCGGAGATCACACGGGCCTTGGCAATCGGAAACGACTGCTGCTGGGATGCTTCCTCGAACTTGCCGAGATAGGACTCGTAGAGGGTCTTGAGCGCCGAGGCACGTTGTTCCAGATCATTCAATTGTACCAGCGACTTGTCGGATTCCGAATTCTTGCCCGTCAGGTGATCGATGTTCTGGCGGAGCGATGCCTCGCGGGAACGGGCGACTTCGAACTCGTTGCGGTAGCTGGAGGTCAACTGCTGCAGTTCCTGGTAGATCTGCCGGGTCAGGTCTTGCTGCTCGGCGCGCAGAGCGACGGCCTGCGGATGCTCTTCACCGAAATTCGTGGCCACCTCCTGCTCGCGCTTTGTGACGGTGTTGTAGCGTGTGCGCAGGTCCTCGATGACGCTGTTGTTGGTCTGGCCCGAGGAGATCGCAGCGTTCTTGACGGCGCTGTCCGGGCCAAGATCGACAATCGACTTGAACTGGTTGTAGCGGGCTTCTGCGCTGGCGCTGTCGGCTTGCGCGACAATCATCTGCTTGGTGAGGTCGGCAAGCTGCTGTTCCGACATCAGTTCGCCGTTGGCCGATGTGAGGCCGTTCTTGGCCTTGAAGGTAGCGACTTCGAGGGCGGCCTGCTGCGAGCGTTCCCGCAGATCGGTCAGCCGCTGCTGCAGCCAGACCGAGGCGCTTTCGGTCGCATCGAAATTGGCGTTGAGCTGGTCGCTCAGATAAGCGGTCGCGTAAGCCTTGGTGATCCGTGCGGCGAGCAGTCTATCGGTCGACCGGAAGGACACTGCCAGAACCGCGCTGCGATTGACGCGCGATACGGTCAACGCGTCCTGCAGCAGAGCGGCTGCCTTCTGGCGGCGGCCAGCGCGTGCGTCCTCTTCGGAGGCGGGAGGCTTGCCAGGGAGGAGAGCGCTTGCCAGCAGTTTGACACCCGACTTGACGAGCGCAACCGGAGAGCTGGGCGGATCGAGGATAGTGCCGTTGTCCTGGAGATTTTCGGCATCAACGACGCGTAGGGCCAGCTGGTTCGACTTCAGAATTTCGACGGCGCTGGCGATCTGCATATCGACCTGCTGCGAGTTGGCCACCGGCGGCGCATCCTCGGCGTACTTGGTCATGGTGTCGTCGAGCAGGATCTGCGTCATAGACGTGTATTGGGCCGTTGAAAACAGCAGATAGACCAGGGCAAGCGTGACGGTAACCCCGACGCACAGAGCGATCGAGCCGATGCGGCGCATCAGAATGGCGAGCAGACGATCGATGTCGATGAATGAATCGGAATCGTCGGGCGCTTTGGGTAGATTGCTGTGCAAGGTGAGGTTCCGTTGGTTCATGGCTCTATCCTTTGCGGGAACGGGTCGCGCCATCGATGGCTGTAAGGTCGGCCTGCGGGCCAATCAGTTTGCGGAGCGGCGCTAGCGCGCGGTTGATCCGTGCGGCGATGGGCATGCTCAAATGTCCCACTGCCGATGGGTTGCCCCAGGCTGTCCTGATCGTTCCGAGGATCGACCGATCTTTGATATTCTGAACAAGAACGAGAAAAGCTCTTCCTCGGCGCAGGCTGGCGGTCCTGAATTCCTGAGCCGTCGTGGCTTCTGCGTTCAAGGTGTGTCTGCAAAGGAAGGCCTTATCCCCTTCGATCATGGCGTCGATGTGGTGAAGTGACAGAACGCGGGAAATCGAGCCCTCGCGAATATGATAGTCGTAACCGGCGACCGGCTCAATAACGCATCGCCCACCAAGCGCCATGGCGCTGGCAAGGAATATGTAGTCCTCGCCAATTTTCAGCGTTTCATCGAAGCGCAGGGCGTGATCTTCGATGAAGCTACGCTGGAAGACAGGCTTGAGATAGCCGAAATTATGAGTGGTCTGAAAAAGGGCGTTCGAACGGATGAAGGCGGGCAATGTCAGGGTTGGTGTTTGCGCCAGCGTGTCCTCCGCGAACATTGTTTCATCGAGTGTTCCGTCTGCCCTGATGACGCGCAAGTTATCGACGGCAATTTCCGCACCGGCTTTTTCCGCGCGTTCGATCATCCGCTGCAAGCGGTTCGGCTCAACGACATCGTCGGAATCGAGAACGGCAAGCCAGCGGCCGGTCGCGGCAGAGATGGCGGCGTTTCGCGCAGCGGAAGGGCCGCCATTCCTCGCAAGTGCGATCACGCGGACATTGCGACCGGCATAGCCTTCGGCAATCGCCTTCGTGTCGTCGGTCGAGCAATCATCGGCGACGATAACCTCCACCGATACACCGCGCTGCGCAAGAGCACTGTCGATAGCCCTGGCGAGTGTCTCGGCCGCATTGTATGCGGCGATGATGAAGCTGACGTCGGGCATGGGTTGGTTCATGCGGCCTCCGCCGTTCCGTACTGGCGAATCTCGCGGACGCCGAGCAGACCGCTGACGACGCCCGAATGCATGACGCCGCGAAGTGCATAGCGATAGCGCGGCACAGCCGAAAAGACGCAGCCCAGCGCTGCCGCATAACAGAAGCCGGCCTTGGCGGCGGCGAGCCCGATCTGCTTCAGCCGGGTAGCGCCGGAACCGGTTTCCTGGATCAGCCGGCCATGGGTCTGGCCGAAGCGGAACCGGCGCTTGGCTAGCCAGCCGAGGCCAGCCCTATTCTCGGTAACCGGTTCGTAGACATAGGCGTTTTCGGCAAAGGCGATCTTGCCGCCGGCTGCGTGCATGTGGCTGAAGAATTCAGTGTCCTCGCCGCCGGTGTGGCCAAGGGCTAGGTTGAAGCGCCGGCCTGCGACGTGCGGGGAGGCGAGGCGCAGCAGAACATTGCAGGTATAGCCGGTGCGGATTTCGCCGGCGACCCAGACAGGGAGCGTCGAGTGAAAATCGCCTACCCGCATCCACTGTGGCGCCGTGTCTGCGTACACGCTGCGGACCGGGCCGAGGACGGCGTCGGCTTTGGTCGAGTTGGCCGTGGCAAGCAGTTCTACCAGCCAATCCTCGCTGGCATCCTCGTCGTCGTCGATGAAGGCTAGGAAATCGCCGGTCGTGTTTTCGAGGCAGGCGTTGCGGGCGATCGAGATGTTCGAGGCCGGGCAATGCACATAGGCGATCTCGTGGGCGATGCGCGGACGCAGCGCCTCGACGCGGTCCTTGGCGCTCGGCGTCTTGTCATTGTCGGCGACGATGATGCGCAAGCTGGTGCCCACGGGCACCTCAAGCACGGCCAAGGAAAGAAGCGCCTCGTCGAGCGATGCTCGCCGATAGGTGCAGATGCCGATGTCTATCTGCAGCGGGGAGGTCTGGTTCAATCGTGCCGTGCTCATGAAGCCACCTTTCTGCCTCGGAAGCTCAGGAGTTCCATCCAAAAGCCGGCCGACCAGGCGAAGTGCATGACCATCGCGGAGACGGCGGCCAGCGGTCCATAGGGGTTGCGTTGGCCGATGGCCATCCAGAAACCGTAGCCGACACAAGCAATGGCCCAGAGCGTGAACGGAATGACGGCGGCCCAGCTCACGACCGCGAGGAAAGCGCCGATAAAGACGGGTACCACCAGAAGCGGCAGCATCTGGCGGACATTCGGCATGCTGCCATGCTTCAGAATGTTCTTGGCGCGGCCGCGGCCGTATCCGAGATATTGCCGGAACAGCGTGCTGACGCTTGAGCGCGGATAATAGACCATCCGCGTCTTGTCGGTCATCCAGATGCCGAATCCTGATTTCTTCAGGCGGTAGTCCAGTTCCGCATCCTCATTGTGACTGAATGTTTCGTCATAACCGCCGACGGCGTCGAAAGCGGCTATGCGCATCAGTGCATGATGGCCGTGATTAGTCCAGTGGCCCTTGGCGCCTTCGCGATGCTTGGAGCCACCGTTGCCGAGCTTTGAGTTCTGGGCGAAGGCGGTGGCTTTCTGGAACATGCCGAACCCGACCGTTTCCATGGCAACAACCACGGAGTCCGCTTGCGTCGCGACCGCTTCCTCGACGAGGCGCCGGCAGTAGTCGGCGGGATAATCACCGTGGGCATCGATGCGGATGAGATAGTCGTAGTCGCGGCCGAAGGTGGCGACGGCGAGGTTGGTGGCGGCACTCTGCAGGCGGCGCGGATTGTCGAGCAGCACGATGCGCGGATCGGTCATGCTGATGCGGGCGACGATTTCGCGTGTCGCATCCTTGCTGCCGCCATCGGCAACGACGATCTTGGCGTTCATGTGATCGAGTTCCCGGCTCAGTTTCCCGAGCAGCGCCTCGATGTGCTTTTCCTCGTTCAGGCAAGGGATGATGATGAGACTGGAGACGCTGGCACAGACATCAGACTTCATGGTTGTCCACCCTTCTTGAGATATGGTTTCGGGAACGATCGCACCGGCCTCGCCCCTCTCGGCGGTAGTGGGTGCGAGACTGGAAAGGCTCGCGACCAACGCCTCGCAGTCGCTGCGATCGGCGAGCCAGGTCTTGCGGTCGGTCTCTGCGACTGCTTGGCTGAGCGCCTGGTAGCGTTCGCCGGTCATGGTTTCGAACAGCGCCTGCAGGCCGGCAGGGCTGGCTTCGCGGATGGCAAGGCCGATCGACTTGTCGCCGAGGAAGCGGGCGGTCTGCGTGCCCTCGAGCGCAATCGGCACGGTGCCGTAAAGACAACCTTCGTAGAGCCGGTTCGGGAGAAGCCAGCTTGAATTAAGGCCCTCTTCGAAGAAGTCGATCGCCCAGGAGAAGTGGACGTCGTCGTAGATGGCCTTGAGATCCTCGGGATTGCGATAAGGGCCGGCGAAGGTCAGATAAGGTTCGTCGCGGACGAAGCCGTCGAAATCCTCGAATTCGGAATAGGCCGGGCGACCGCGCAGAACGATCTCGACGCGGCCTTCCATGCTGCGGGAGAAGTCGGCGAGCAGCTTTAGTGACTTGCGGCAGCGCAGAGCGCCGAACCAGCCGATTTTCCAAGGCTGGCCAGGCTGCTTCAACGATCGGGCGATCGGCTGCTGAACACCCGCGTCGTCGAGCGAGATGACCTTGTTCTCGATGAGCAATGTGTCGGCTTTGATGCCGGACCGCGCAGCAAAGTGATGCTCGATAAAGGCCGGCGAGCTGGTCATGATCAATCGCGCGTTGCGGCCGAAATGGGCTTCGGCGCCACGCATCGCCTTGCCGAGCAGATCGTCGCGCGACAGCAGGCGATGGATATCCAGGCACTCGTAGACGACGGGAACGTCGCCGCCGAACAGCGCATTGGCGCGATCGGCAACGGCCAGCGCCTCCAGATTGCGGCCGATGATGACGTCGGGCTTGCCGACGCCCGTCAATAGGCCTTTCAGCCCGGTCATCGCCTTGGCCACGGCGCCCATGCGCTGCGCAAACTTAGCATCCGCCGTGCGGCCGAGCTCGATCGGCGTCAGTCCGTGCACTTCGGCCAGACGGTTTTCACCGCGGCGAAAACCGGCAAGCGTCACCTCCGCGCCGCCCTCGTGCAGCATCAAGACACGCCGACGCACGGCAGGGTCTGCGAGATCGTGCACGAGATAGAGGACTTTGAGCATGGGTTTCCTTTTCGGTTGCGCGCCGGTGGCGTCGCTTAATTCAGCGGCGTGCATGCGATCGATTCAGGGAACTGGCACTTGTCGCCGGGGGCGGTATAGGCGAAGCGCTCGACTTCCAGCGAGGTCGGCTTGTCGTAGGCGAACTTGCCCATCCAGCCGCTCAGCGTGTCGGAGCCCCAGAGGCTGAAGAAGATCTTCTGCTGGTTGGTCGGGATCTTCGACGGATCGGTGACGTCCTGAACCAGCTTGCCGTTCAGATAGTAGCGCAGGCGGCCGGGTTCCCAGACGAAGGCGTAGTCGTTGAAGCCCTGATCGGCATCGCCGGCGACGGGCACCAGCTTCTCGTTGCCGCCCTTGGCCTTGATGTACTGGTTGACCTGTACCTGACCGGCATTCTTGCCGAGCACCTCGAAATCGATCTCGTCATGCGGCTGCTTGTCGGTCGGGCCGATGTAGGTGAAGAAGGCCGAGTTCAGCCCCGAACCGGTTGCGGCCTTCATGCGGGCTTCATAGGTGCCGAAGCCGAAGCGCTTCTTGGTCTGGATCTCGCCGCAGAGATAGCTGCGGTCTTTCGACTGGCCTTCAGCGAACGACAGCTTCAGGGCGCCACCATCCACTTTCACCTGGTTCTTGGACCATGTGCAATTCTGATGGGCGCCGTTGTTCCAGCCGTCCGAGACGTACCAGATGCTGCGATCGAGCTTGTCAAAGTTCTCGATGAACGAGGTTCCGCCGGCCTGCTGGGCGTATAGGGGCGAAGCGCCGAGCATGATCGTGCCGAAGAGGCCGAGTGTCCGGCAGGCTGTCTGGCAAAGTTTTCGCGCATGGGCGATTTTGGTCGTCATGTGGTTTCACCTTTGCTGTGGGATGAGTTTTGGTGAGATGCCGGCTGGTGCTCGCTTCTCGGCTTGTTTCTTGGTTCTGCCGCCTGTCAGCACCGCATAGAGGCGTGGTGCCAGATTTCGGCAAAGGTTGTTGGAGACCGTCAGGAGTGGAAACAGGAGGATCAGCGACAGCACGAAGAACAGCGGATAGATGCTGATGTCCGTCTTGCCCCAAACGATCCACATGAGGATCAGCAGCGGATAGTGGCCGCAGAAGATCCAGAAGCTCAGGCTTCCCGTCCTGGACAGGCGCTGACCCACCTGTGTCTTGATTAGCGGTGCCGACAGCAGCCAGAAGCCGAGGGCGCCGGCAATTGCCAGGGTGTTGCGGAACAATTGCACCCAATCCGGCAGGGTCGGGCCAGTCATGTAGATGACGGTTGCCAGCACGGCACTGCTGCCGAGCAGCGCCAGCGAGCCGACCGTGGCATAACGATCGAGGCCTTTCAGATCGATATTGTTGAGGCCGATATAGATGCCGAGGCTGAAGCTGAAGAGGATCGAGCGCTTGAGCACGACATAGAGCGATGCTTCAGGCACGACCGCCAGCACCAGCAAGACGGCCAGCGTCAGCAACGGCGCGCGACGGATGAGCCAGGCCAGCAACGGTGACAGAAGGATGCAGACGAACAGGTCGCGCAGGAAATAGAGTGGCACGTTGATCGGGAAGTCTTCAACCGCGAAAAGCTGGGTCATCAGCTCGCGTGCCGATGCCTGCCACGGGTTCGGAACGTATCCGTCACCAAGGCCAACGCCCAGTGCCCCCAGAACCGCCAGAAAGAAGATGCAGTTCCACAACAGGAACGGAAGAAGCACGGTCTGCGACTTGGTACGTATGGTTTTCACGTAGCTGAAATTCTCCAACCCGCCGCGGAACAGCAGGTAGCCGGAAATCGCGCTGAGACAGGGCACACCGACCCGGAACAGGGATTCCGCCAGAAACACTCTTACCCAATCGAACGCACCGTAGATCCCGATGAAAGGGCTGCTGTCGGCATCGAATGGTATGTGTACGAAGACAATGCCCGAGATGAGCACAATCCGCATCAGGTTGATCCGTGAGGATACATTGGCATCGACATTCACGTTGTCAGTCACCCCTTTTGGGCCACACCTCCCCTTGCGACCGGTTCAATCAGAGCAGACTTCAGCCCGCAGCGATGGAAGTTAGGGCGAATTCACGGAAGAAAATATGGCAGTGCAGCAAAAGTGATCATCATTCCCGCTTCGTGACAGTTGCTACCTGTCGTAATGGGCCGATGAAAATGCGCGGTCTGGGTGTCTTTGATGGGCGTGAAACCCCTTGTCACCAGTGCATTGCAGAACATCAGAATATTCACTGGGTTAGCTCGGATAGCGGCCGTGCAGCTAACGAAAGTTTTTGCGGATTGGTGAAAAATGTTACAGCCGCCTAGCCCCGCGGAACTGACCTTTATGGCTGGAATGGGGCGTATGGTGCCAATTCGGCTCACTTCGACGCTGGCGAGTCTTCGCGCCGGATGCGGCATTCATGGCCGGGTTTTCGCCAATAGTAGCCAGCCGCTTCGCACTTGCAGCAGCGGACTGGGTGCCGACACGCCGTTCGACGGCAGCCTATTTGGCCGGCGCATCCAGCAGATACCGGAGACGATCGCCCGTCGCGGTGACGGCCACGCCGGCCGGGTTGCGCCAGCGCTCGGTCTTGTCGGACAGGATTCCCGAGGCGATTGCCGGAAATGCCAATGGGTGTGTCGCAACGTAGGCGATGGCCGCGGCCGCTCCCGACTGTTTCTTGAGATCAAGGAAATGGCGCAGTTCATATTTGCCGCGCACGTGGTGTTCGTGACGGCGCACGGCATCGGCAGCCGACGGCTTGAGATCGACAAATGCCTTGAGCAGATTGCGGTCCGCCTCGTAGAGCCGTTTCAGATCTTCGGTGCGATGGCTTCCGCTCAACGAGTTTCCGCGCACCACCGCTCCATAGCCGCAACTATGGATGACCTTGTAGCGTGCGCCATGGGCCAGTGCACGGATATATAGGTCGTAGTCTTCGCCAAGGCGCATGTCCTCGCGATACCTCAGGGCATGCTTGTCCAGGAAGCTCCGGCGCATCACCGGTTTGAGAAAGCCGATCTCGCCGCGACGGACGCCGGCTTTCGAGATGTTGCCATCGACGAAGGTTTCAAGGTCGAGAAACAACGGGTTGTCGGCGAACTGGTCAAGCTTTTGCGGTGCCTGGGCTACGGTCTCTGCATCGACGAAGGCGATGTTGTCCGCGACGAAGTCCCAATCGTCGTGAGCCAGCATTCGCCCGAAGCGGCCGGCGAAGAAGAAATCGTCGGCATCAAGGATCGCGATCAGCGGCGCAGAGGAGATGTCGATCGCATGATTGCGGGCGGCGGAGGGGCCTCGGTTCTTCTCGAAGCTGGCGATCGTGAGCCTTCCGCTGGCGTCATCGCCCCGTCGCGCAGCCTCGGCGGTCGAATCGCTCGATCCGTCGTCAACGACAACAACTTCGGACACCTCGGGTTCGCGAAGCGCAGATCTGACTGCCATTTCAATGGTGTCGGCCGCATTCTTGGCGGCGATGATGACGCATATGCCAGCTGTTTCAGCCACGCTTTACCTCCGTTTGTTCGTCCAAGACCTAGGACGTCGGAGCGCGACAGACAACGGATAGTGCTTTCACATGATGTTACGGGCGTCGGTTTGGTCGGGTGAGGGTCGGCCGATATGGCCAGGTGCCGCTCAGCGGTTGAACGGCTCGGAGCTGTTGAACGGGGTCACGTGAAGCTTCTCAGCGTCTTCCACGCGGCTGGGAGCCAGCTTGCTGCCGTTGCGCTGCTTGGCTTCCTTCCAGACGAGGTAGATGACGCCGCCGAAATAACCGATCTGAAGGAGAACGGCGCAGATAGCCGTCTTGATCAGCGTGCCCGAGAGCGAGTCGCTGAGCCAATAGGTGGCCACGGCAAACACCAGCAGTGCGCCGAACATGCTAACGAAAACGCGAGGTGCATACATTGTTGCCTCCCCATATGGCCGCCTTCGATGAACAGTCATCGAATAGGTCGGTCCATCAGGACCATTTTTGTAGATTCGTTTTACAGGACTTCGTCATGTAACTAAAGCGGCGAAGACACTTTTTGCTTCGGTGGTCCGGTAGTACAAGCGCGATATTAAAGCTTTGTTCCGGACATTGGTAAAAATGCCACTTATCCGCGCCGTTTCGTGGCAATCGGAAAAGATCATTAAGGCTCTATTACGATCCAAGGGTTGTGCGGAATTTGGCAATGCACTTTCTTGTTTGTGCCACATTCCACTCCCGTTTGAGTGGATCAGGCGTGTTTGACATTCAACTTTTGTTACAAAGGTTTAATTTCAAACGATTTGTAGGTGCGTCGCAAAATCTGTGCTGCAATGCAATAAAAGCTGTCCGGGAGAGCTTATCTAAAGCTCTTCTGTAGAACTGAACGGTGCAATCAAGAACTTTCAGCCGGGCCGTCGCAAGCATATAACCTTTGCTATTTTCAAAATCGCAAGCAACGCCGCCGGTTTATATTGCCAATTTTCGGATCAGTTGGAGCAATTTGGTAAAATCTACGGATGTTTAAGTTGTAGCTGAAATACAAAAGGTTGAGAAAACATTTCCAAAACGCGTCGAAAACCGGTCGTTTTAAAAACGTGGCTTAAAAAAACAAATTCCGCTCATACACTCCCAACTCGTCAGCGCTAGCTAAGCGCCCTGAGCCTTAACCGACCAATCGGCAAACATAAGTGGAGTTACCTCTATGAAGTCTGCGACGAGATCGGACAGTTCGCCATTCTATGGCGCAGTTCACAAAAGCGCGTTTCCGCCCACAGGCGGTTTCGCAAAACGGGCATTCGATGTGTCCGCCGCCTGCCTCGGCCTCCTGTTCCTGAGTCCGATCTTTCTGATGGTGATGCTGCTCGTGAAGTTGACCGACAAGGGTCCGGCTTTCTATGGGCATCGCCGTATCGGCCATAACGGCCAGGAATTCCGTTGCCTGAAGTTTCGCACGATGGTGACCAATGGCGACAAGGTTCTGCAGGACTACCTGCGCAACAACCCTGGCGCCATGGATGAATGGCGTGCCACACGCAAGCTGCAGAATGACCCCCGGGTTACTGCCGTCGGCGCCGTGCTGCGCAAGCTGAGCCTTGATGAGCTTCCCCAGCTCTTCAACATCATCCGCGGTGAAATGAGCGTCGTCGGCCCGCGGCCCGTCGTTCAGGACGAGCTGGAGATGTACGAACACGCTGCCGTCTTCTATCTGCAGTCACGGCCCGGTCTGACCGGTCTCTGGCAGGTCAGCGGGCGCAACGACGTTTCCTACGCAGCACGCATCGCTTTCGACACGCATTACGTCGAGAACTGGTCAATGGCCAAGGATGTGGCTATCATCGCTCGGACCATTCCTGCGGTCTGTGCCCAGCGCGGCAGCTACTAAGGCTGCGTCCGACACATTCAACGAGCGCCGCGCGGCAGAGCCAAGTGCCTTGTCGTGCCCAAACACGGGGAATTGCATGAACAAACCTATCTCTGACGGCAAGGCTGGGCGATCCCGTGCCCTGCAATCCGGCGTGGCGATTGCTGCCGGGTTGAGTGCCTTCCTGCTGTCCTCTTTCGTCGCCAACGCGGATGACTATCGCCTGGGCACGATGGACAAAGTCAGAATTCGTGTGGCCGAATGGCAGACTGCTGATGGAACGATCCGCGATTGGTCTGTCGTCAGCGGCGATTACACCGTCGGTCCCTCTGGAAACATTTCCCTACCATTCGTCGGCGATCTGCCGGCTTCGGGACAAACGACGGACACGATTGCCAAGCAGATCGGCGTGGCGCTGCAGAAGCAGTTCGCCCTTAAGGACCGACCATCTGCTTCCGTGGAGCTGTCGGAATTTCGCCCCGTCTATCTTTCAGGCGACCTCGAAAAGCCGGGTGAATATCCGTTTGCGCCCAATCTCACCGTCGTCAAGGCCGTCAGTCTTGCCGGTGGTCTGCGACGCGCGGAGGCCGGGCAGCGATTTGCTCGCGATTTCATCAATGCAAAGGGCGATGCCGTCGTCTATATGGCGGATCGCGCTCGACTGCTGGTGAAGCAGGCGCGCTTGCAGGCGGAGACCGCGAACAAGGATTCTTTCGAGATGCCGAAGGAATTGCAGAGCCATCCCGAGGCAAAGGCATTGGCCGCGAGCGAGATGGCCCTGATGACTTCGCGCAAGAAGCGGTTGACGCTTCAGCTTCAGGCTCTTGCCGATCTGCGAGCGCTGCTGCAGAGCGAGGTCGAAACGCTGGCCAAGAAGACCGAAACGCAGACCCGCCAGCTCGAACTGGCAACAGCGGATCGCGACAAGGTCGATGATCTTGCCGAGAAGGGTCTGGTGCTCAGCGCACGCAAGATGTCGGCCGAACAGCGGGCGGCTGATCTTGAGGCAACGCTTCTCGACATCGATACCAACTCGCTGAAGGCCAAGCAGGATATCAGCAAGGCCAATCAGGACGAGATCACCCTTCGCAACGACTGGGATGCGCAACTGGCGCAGGAACAGCAGAGCACGGATGCACAGCTCGACGAACTCGATCTGAAACTGCAGACCAGCAACTCGCTGATGTCGGAAGCGCTGACGCAATCGACGGATGCCGCTCGGTTCGACAATTCGACCGGTGCGGCGAGCATTGCCTATTCCATCATTCGCGATGTGGATGGCACGCCGAAGGAAATTCCGGTGCAGGAGAACACCGCACTGCAGCCCGGCGACCTGATCAAGGTCACCGCCGGACTGGCCATGAGGTAACGAGGCACTATGCGTATCGCAAAGTCGGCGCTTATCCAGCCCGGCGGGAATGTGGCTTACGCCGTTCCCGCCGTGGCGTTATCTATGTTTTGCTTCGCCTACTCGATCCTGTTCGGGCAGGTGTCGATCCTTGTCTATTATGCGCTGTGGTTGCCGCTGATCGCGGTGGACTATCGCAGGGTCCTCGGCAACTATAACAATTACCTCTGGATCCTGGCATTCGGCGTGCTGACGTTCCTGTCGGTGTTCTGGTCGGCGGTGCCAAGTGTTTCGATGCGGGCCAGCATTCAGTATCTGAGCCAGATCATCTGCACGCTGATTGCCGTCCGCGTTCTCGATGCCAGGACGCTGACCATCGGCATGATCGCCGGCACCGGCATCGTCCTTATTTACTCGCTGTTGTTCGGGCATTACGAGCTCGACATTCTCGACGGAACCTACAGCTTCGTCGGCGCCTTCGCGTCGAAGAACCAGCTGGGTTTCTATGCCTCACTCGGCCTGATCGTCTGCTATGCCGCTGTCTTCATCTTCGGCGAGCGACGTTTGTGGATGGCAGCGGCCGGGTTGGTCGGGTTGCTGTCGGCCTACTGCCTGATCGTCTGCCAGTCCGCGACTTCGGTGTTGACGACGGTCGTCGTTCTGGCGCTGATGATCGGGTTGCGCGTCGTTCTGGCGCTGACGCCCGATCAGCGCAAACTGCTGGTGGTCGGCGGCGGTGTCGCGGTTATCGTGCTCGTCGTCGCCGGTGTCTATCTGGGCGCCGTCGATGCCGTGCTCGGTATCTTCGGCAAGGATTCGACGCTAACCGGCCGCACCTATCTTTGGCAGCAGGGGATCGCGGCGGCGCAGGACAATCCGATCTTCGGGATCGGCTATCAGGCCTATTGGGTGCAGGGCTTTTCCGAACCGGAACGGCTTTGGAAAGAGTTTTTCATCGGTTCGCGTTCCGGCTTCCATTTCCACAACACCTACATCGAGACGACGGTGGAGCTTGGACTGGTCGGGCTGGTGATTCTGGCAGTGACACTGCTGAAGATCATGTGGGGGCATTTGCGTCGGTTGATCGAGGACATCAGGAACGACGAGTCCTACCTGCTGTTTTCGATATCGATCCTGCTGGCGATCCGCTCTTTCGTCGAAATCGACATTCTGACGCCCTACAACATCGGCACGTTCCTGTTTTATTTCTGTGCAGGGAAACTGGCGATCGCGCGTGTCCTGCCGGTTGCCCAACGATGGGCGCAGACGCGGCCCTCGGAACCTGTGCTGCACTGACACCGCCATTTGCATTTTCGACCGGCATTTGACCGGACATTTGAGGAAACCGGATGAAGACCCTTTACGGCATCCAATATCTGCGCGCTTTCGCAGCCCTTGCGGTCGTGGTTTTTCACGCGGCCGAAAAGGCCGGCGAGCCCTTTCCGATCGGCGCCGCCGGCGTCGACGTCTTCTTCGTGATCAGCGGTTTCATCATGTGGGTGCTCAGCGAGCGCCGGCCGATGACACCGCAGAGCTTCCTGCTCGATCGTATTCGCCGCATCGCGCCGACATACTGGTTGGTGACGGCAATCATGATTGCCGGCGCCGTGGTGGGGCTGTTTCCGAATCTTGAGTTGACGGCGCCTCACATCGTGGCTTCGCTATTCTTCATTCCGATGCATTCCCCGAGCGACGGCGAGATTTGGCCGGTGCTGGTGCAGGGTTGGACGCTCAATTTCGAGATGTTTTTCTATGTGCTGTTCGCAGGCGCGCTGTTCCTGCCGCGCAAGTGGCGTTTGCTGTTTCTCTCGGCGCTCTTCGGAGCCTTTTTCCTGGCGGGACAGCTGCTGCATCCGACGACGCCGGCGCTCTACAGCTACACGCGGCCGATCATTCTCGAATTCCTCGGCGGCGTGTTCCTGGCCGAACTGTGGCTGCGCCGGTGGATCGCGGGCACCAGCCTCGGTCTTGCCTGCGTCGGCGCCTCGCTGGCCGGTTTCGCCGCCATCCATGTGATGGGCGCGGAATTCAATGCCGGCATCTGCGGGCCGCTGGCGATGGCGCTGATCTACGGCATGGTATCGCTCGAGGCCGACGGCAGCATCGGCCGGGTGCCGGTGTTGACCTATCTCGGCGGCGCTTCTTATTCGATCTACCTTTGGCACACTTTCGCGGTTTCTGTCGTCGTCAAGGCAGGGCAGGCGGCCGGTATGTCTGCGCTGCTGATCACCTTCGTTGCGGTGATCGCCGGTGTCATCCTCGGCTGTGCAGCCTATGAGATGGTCGAGAAGCCGATGAAGAAGCTGTTCTCCGGCTCTCGCGCCAAACCGACCACGCTGGTACGCCGTCCGTCATGACGAGGCTTCGGCCGGCGGTGCCGCTCCGTCGGGTGTTCCGGTTTCGACGGGCCGGGCGACCTTCTTCCGGCGTGAGCGCAGCACGACATAGAAAACGGGCGTCAGGAAAAGCCCGAAGATCGTTACGCCAAGCATCCCTGAGAAAACGGCCGTCCCGAGTGATTGGCGCATTTCGGCGCCGGGGCCGGTGGCGATTGCGAGCGGCAGGACGCCGAAGATGAAGGCGAACGCCGTCATCAGGATCGGGCGCAGTCGCAAATGGCTGGCCTCGACGGCGGCCTCCACCGGCGATTTGCCTTCCTCTTCCGCCTGACGCGCGAACTCGACGATCAGGATGGCGTTCTTGGCCGCGAGGCCGATCAGCACGATCAAACCGATCTGCGTCAGCACGTTGTTGTCCATCCCCCGCAGCCAGACGCCGATCAGCGCCGCCAGCACCGCCAGCGGCACGATCAGGATGATTGCCAGCGGCAGTACCCAGCTTTCATACTGGGCGGCAAGCGCCAGGAAGACGAAGATGACCGACAGCGCGAAGATGTAGATCGCCGTGTTGCCGGTATGGGTCTCCTGGTAGGCCAGTTCCGTCCATTCGAAGCTTGTGCCCGGCGGCAGGATCTTGGCGGCGAGCGCCTCCATCTTCTGCAGCGCTTCGCCGGTCGATGTGCCCGGCGTCGGATTGCCCTGCAGCGGCACGGAAACGTACATATTGTATCGCTGGACGAGCGCGGGACCGCTGGAATCCTGGATATCCATCAGCGTTCCGAGCGGCACCAGCGCGCCGGTGGCCGAGCGCACTTTCAGCGCCAGGATATCCTCGCGGTCCATGCGGTATTGCCGGTCGGCCTGGGCACGGACCTGGTAGACGCGGCCGAAAGCATTGAAATCGTTGACATAGGCGACGCCGAGGTTGATCGACAGCGCGTTGAAGATGTTGGGGATCGGCACGTTGAGGAAACGGGCCTTGTCGCGGTCGATCGCCAGGTAGTATTGCGGGCTGGCGTCGGAGAAGGTGGTGAAGACGCCGGTCAGGCCTTCGGTGGTGGCGGCGGCGCCCATCATCTGCCGGGCGAGGCCGAGGACGCGGGTCATGTCGGGGTTTTCCTGGTCGACGATCTGCATCTTGAAGCCGCCGGAATTGCCGACGCCGCGCACCGATGGTGGCGGGATGGCAATGATGAAGGCTTCCTGGATGCTCTGCAGCTTGCCGAACAACTGGCCGATGATCTGGTTGGCGTTTTCACCGCCTTCCTCGCGCTCGGCGAAGGATTTGAACGGCACGAAGACGACGCCGGCGTTGGAGGCATTGGTGAAGGTGGCGCCGCTGAAGCCGGCGAACTGCACGGCGTTGCCGACACCGGGCACGGTGCGCGCGATGTCGCCCACCTGCTTGACCACGGCATCGGTACGCGCCAGCGAGGCACCGTCTGGAAGCTGGATGACGATGATGGCGTAGCCCTGGTCCATGGTCGGGATGAAGCCGGATGGAACCTTGGTGCTCATGAAATAGGTCGCACCAAGAAGAGCGACGAAGACGAGCAGCGAGCAGGTGAGGCCGATCCAGCTGCTGACAAGATGGCGGATGATCCAGGAGTAGCCGGAGCTCAGCCGGTCGAAGCCGCGGTTGAAGCCGTTGGCGAGGCCACGGCCGAAGCGCAGGGCGATATTGTTGCGTGTGTGCTCGTGATCGTGGCTTCTGAGCAGGATGCCGGCCAACGCCGGCGAGAGCGTCAGCGAGTTCAGGGCCGAGATCGCCGTGGTCACCGAGATGGTGACGGCGAACTGCTTGTAGAACTGGCCCGATATGCCGGGGATGAAGGCCGTCGGCACGAAGACGGCGATCAACACGAGCGAGATGGCGATGACGGCGGTTCCAACCTCATCCATCGTGACATGCGCCGCCTCCTTCGGCGTCATGCCGCGCGCCAGGTTTCGCTCGACGTTTTCGACCACGACGATCGCGTCGTCGACGACGATGCCGATCGCGAGCACGAGGCCGAAGAGCGTCAGCATGTTGAGCGAGAAGCCGAAGGCGAGCAGCACGGCGAAGGTGCCGATCAGCGACACCGGGATGGCGATGATCGGGATCAGCGCGGTGCGCCAGGACTGCAAGAAGACGAGGACGACGATCGCCACCAGGATCGCGGCTTCGGCGATGGTCCGGTAGACCTCGGAGATGGAGTCCGAGATGAACTCGGTGGTGTCGTAGACGATCCGGTACTCCATCCCTTCCGGGAAGGTTTGCGATATGTCCTTCATAAGGGTCTGGATCTGGTGGGCGGTATCCAGTGCATTGGTTCCGGGGCGGGCGAAGATGCCGAGCGCCACGGCCGGGTCGTTGTTGAGGTAGCTGTTCGTCACATAATCCTGTGCGCCGAGCTCGATGCGGGCGACGTCCTGTAGCTGCACGAGGCGGCCTGTCGTCGTCGACTTGACGATGACATAGCGGAACTCGCGCACGTCGGAGAAGCGACCGTCGGTGCGGACGGTGTATTCGAATGCGTTCTTGCCGGTGACGGGTGGTGCGCCGATCTTGCCGCCGGAGACCTGGACGTTCTGGTCGCGCAACGCCGCCACCACGTCGTCGGAGGTCATGCCGTAGGCAGCGAGCTTTTCCGGATCGAGCCAGATGCGCATCGAATATTGCCGCTCGCCGAACACCTGCACGTCGCCGACGCCATCGAGGCGGACGAGAACGTCGCGGATGCGATTGCGGGCGTAGTTGGAGACGTAGAGCTGGTCGTAGCGGTGCGAGGGCGACAGCAGGTGCACGACCATCATCAGGTCGGGCGAACTCTTGTCGGTGGTGACGCCAAGCCGCTGCACTTCCTCGGGCAGGCGGGGGAGCGCGATCGAGACGCGGTTCTGGACGAGCACCTGCACCTTGTCGAGGTCGGTGCCGAGCTTGAAGGTGATGGTCAACGACATGGCGCCGTCGGCGCTGGAGTAAGAAGACATGTAGAGCATGTCCTCGACGCCGTTGATCTGCTGCTCGAGCGGCGTCGAGACGGTGTCGGCGATTGTCTGCGGGTCGGCGCCCGGATAGGAGGTGCGCACGACGATGGTTGGCGGCGCGATCTCGGGATATTGCGAGACCGGCAGCTGGGTGTAGGCTACGCCGCCAACGAGAAGCAGCACGATGGAGATGACCGCCGCGAAGATCGGGCGGTCCACGAAGAAATGGGCAAATCTCATTGTCCGCTCTCCGCTCCGGCCGCTTCCGGCGGGGTATCGCGCCGCTCCTGCGGCAGTTCGGTCATCTGCGGGGTGATGGTGGCACCGGGGCGGGCGCGCATCAGGCCGTTGACGATGATCGTTTCGGTACCGTCGAGACCTTCGCGGATGACGCGGTAGCCGTAGAGCCGCGGGCCGGGGCGCACGGGCTTGGTCGAGACCTTTCCGTCGGGAGCAACCACATAGACCACGCGCTCGTTCTGATCGGAGCCGATCGCCTCGTCGGGCACCAGGATCGCCTTGTAGGTGTTCGACGCCTCGACCTGGATGCGACCGAACAGGCCGGGCTGCAGGACGAGATCGGGATTGGCGAAGCGGGCGCGGATACGGATCGTGCCGCTTTCGTTGTCGATGCGGTTTTCGGCGAAGTCGAGCTTGCCGCTGAAGGGCTTTGCGGTCGGATCCGAGATGGTGACCTTGACGGGAACGCCGCCGCCGCCCTGCTGCAATTCCTTGCCCTGCTTGCGCGCCGTGTCGGCGAAATTCAAAAGTCGGCGTTCATCGACGTCGAAATAGAAGTCGATCGGATCGAGCGAGACGATGGTTGTCAGGATGGACTGGTCGGCCTGCACGAGGTTACCGGCTGAAATCAGCCGGCGGTCGATACGGCCGCTCAGCGGCGCGGTTATGGTGGTATATTCCATGTCGAGCGCGGCGCGATCGGCGGTCGCCTGAGCTCCGCGGACATTGGCTTGCGCCGATATCCATTCGCGCCGGCGGTCATCCAGCGTGGAGACCGACTGGCTGCCGCTGGTGGCGAGGCTTTGCGCACGGTTGAACTGTGCTTCGGCGTAGGTCTGTGTGGACTTGGCGACTTCGAGCGAGGCGTTTGCTTCGTTCAGGGCCGTGACGAAGGGGCGCTGGTCGATAACGAAGAGCTTGTCGCCCTTCTTGACCAGGGCACCATCCGTAAAGTCGACCTCATTCAGATATCCACCGACACGCGAGCGCACCGAGACCTCGTCGACGGCCTCGAAGCGGCCGATGAACTCGTCATTATCGACGACATCGCGGATGACCGGCTTTGCGACGGTGACGGGCGGAGGAGGCGGTGCCGCGGCCTGCTGGGCGTTTGCGCCGAGGGGGATGAAGACGATGCTGCCAAGGGCCAGCAGGTGTCGAAGCGAGAAAGGCATGGCGCGGCTCCCCAATTCGGGCGGCCGAAATCTGCCGCCATGTCTATGCTGAAAGGATGCTGTTCATGTCTGGCGTTTGCTCGAACGAATGAAGGATCGTCCGCCTATGCTTAAGCTGTCTCGCGATTGCGGCGATCGGCCGCCAACCACGTGCATGCTGTCAAACTCTACTGCGATATCGGAAGGGTGGAGACATCCTCCCTCCGGTAAGTCTCTGGATTTCAATATAAACGGGTGCCGCAAGAAATAGCAAATGCCAATGGGTTGAAAGATTGATCGCCGTTGAAACCTGTGAGGGTGTCATCAGCTCTCGACGATTTCGTCGGTTGCGGGCGATGAGGCCGCCATTTCGGCCCAGTCGAGTTCGCGTTCGAGAATGTGGAATATGTCGTCGTCGATCTCGTCGCGGCGGCGCATGGCTGCCAACGTCTGGCGCTTGGCGACAATGACGTCGCGTCGCAGCTCGTCCATCTCGCTGACCTCGCGCGGATGCTTTCCCTCGCGGGCGATATCCCGTTCGGAGCTGTAGACCTCGCGCAGAATTTTCGCCTGCTTCGTCGTCTTGTCATCGAGTTCGGCGAGGGCGGCGTCGAGCAGGGTGACGCGCGCTGACGAGAGCGCCTTTTCCCACGAGCGGTCCGGCGGGAAATTGAGCCAGCGTATCAAGGGACCGAGCGTCAGGCCCTGGATGATCAGCGTGCCGAGCACGACCGCCAGCGCGCAGAGCAGAATGATATCGCGGGACGGGAAGTCGAAGGGCAGGGCAAGTGCCGTCGCCAAGGTCACCAGGCCGCGCATGCCGCACCAGCCGTCGACGAGGCTCATCGCCAGTGTCGGCGGTCGCTGGCGCGTCGCGCGCTTGCGCATCAACAGCGCCATCAGCCGGGCGGAGCAGATGACCCATGTCATGCGCACGACAACGACCGTGAGGAAGACTGCGCTGGCAAGTGTGATCGCGAGGTACAGGCGGTCGGCGTCGAGGTCGAGGATGATCTGGCGTGCCTGCAACCCCATCAGCAGGAATGCCAGAACGTTCAGCATGAAGACGGCGGCCTCCCATACCGAATAGGAGTGGATGCGGTGACGGGCGGTCTGGCGCTCGGGCATGTAGCGGGCGATTACCATCGCGTAGACCACGATGGCGAGGATAGAGCTGAGGTGCAGCCGCTCGGCAATCACCCAGGTGCCGAAAGTGGCGACGAACTCCAGCAGCGTGCCGCCCAGTGTTCCGGCAAGACGGGTGCCGATGATCATGTAGAGGCGCCCGGCGAGATAGCCGAAGACGAGGCCGCCGGGGATGGCGAGGGCGATCTGCGGCAGGACGCTGGTGAAGAAGGCCGGGCTGGTGGCGGCTGCAACGGCGGCGCTGAAGACCAGCAGCGAGACGGCGTCATTCAGCAGGCTTTCGCCCTTAAGGACGATGTAGGTTCTTCTTGGCAGATCGAAACGGTCGAGCATGGCAGTGGCGGCCGCGGCATCCGGCGGCGCAACAATGGCGCCCAGCGCAATGGCGGCGGCGATCGGCAGGCCTGCGACGGCCGAGCCCACGAAGGCGACGGCCGCCGTGGTCAGGATGACGGCAATGGCGGCCAGCGAGATCAGCGGTAGCCAGTTCTGCCGGAGCGTCCTCGGCGGCAGGTCGTAAGCGGCGTCGAAGAGAACGGGAGCGATGAAGAGCGCCAGTGCAAGCTGCGGATCGAAGCCGATCTCGGGTGCCCAGGGGATGGAGGCAACGATCAAGCCGGCGATGGCCAGCATGGTTGGATAAGGCACGAGAAATCTGCGGGAGAATTGCAGGAAGAAGATGGCAACGAGCATCAGCGTCAGCATGCTCTCGAAAAAGGCCATGATTTCCCCAGTCTTGTCCGATGGTTGATTGAGGGTGGAGATAGGGCACATGGTGGCGGTTGCCACCGGCTGCCTTCACCGGGCGCGGCTTTGACTGGCTCGGAAATTGTTAGCCGGGTGAGATATTTTGGTCGCAGTCGCGGAATCTTGAAGGGTGCCCTCTTGTGCGGCGCACACGCTTAATATATCTGAGCACATTATAAGCGTGCTTATGATTGGCGCAGTTATCAATGGACAGCAATCCCACCCTCGGCTTCCTCTTGCACGATGTCGCACGTCTGCTTCGAAAACGTTTCGAGCAGCGGGCAAAGTGCCTTGGGCTGACCCGGTCGCAGTGGCAGACGCTGGCGTATCTCTCCAACAACGAGGGAATACATCAGGGTGGCTTGGCGGAGATGCTGGATATCGAGCCGATCACGCTTGTCCGCATTCTCGACAAGCTTGCTGAACGCGGGCTGATCGAGCGCCGCCAGCATCCGACGGATCGCCGGATCTGGTTGCTTTACATGCGCGAGGATGCGCATCCGCTTCTGGCGGAGATGCGTGGCCTTGGCGATGTGACGCGAGGCGAAGCGTTGGAGGCTGTCTCCGCAAAGGAGCGGGAACGGCTGTTCGAGACACTATCCCAAATGAAGTTAAACCTGGCGCAGGCCTGCCGGACCCCCCTGGCTTTGGCCGAAAACGAGACCAATCATGGCTGAGAAATCCCCCCTGCGCGTCGTTGCCGACGCGAATGCCAAGACGAATACCAAGACCCCTGTCGAAGACAATGACGTTTCCTTGCGTGAGGAAACGGTCGGAGAGGCGCCTTCCTCCAATTCGGCGCCTGTCACCGCCGTGGCTGCGCCTGATGGCATCACGACCCGCCGTCGGCGCAGCCTGAAGCGTCCGGTGCTGTTTGCATTGCTGCCCGTCGCGCTCGTCGTCGGCGGCTATTACTACGTCAACGGCGGGCAGGTGATGTCGACCGACAACGCCTACATCCGCGCCGACATGGTCGGCCTGACGACCGACGTGTCCGGCATCGTCGACCAGATCGACGTGCACGAGAACGAGGCGGTGAAGAAGGGCCAGGTGCTGTTCAGCCTCAAGGCCGATTCGTTCCGCATCGCGCTGGATGGCGCCAAGGCGCAGCTGGGCGCAGTGCGCAACCAGATCCTCAATCTGGAAGCCAGCTATCAGCAGTCGCTGGCCGAGATCACCCAGGCCGAGGCTGACATTCCGTATTTCCAGACGGAATTCGATCGTCAGCAGAACCTCCTCAACAGTTCGGCGGCGACCCGCACTGCCTTCGACCAGGCAAAGCACAATCTGCAGGCCGGACAGCAGAAGGTCGCTGTCGCAAAGGCGCAGGCGGCGACAACGCTGGCGCAGCTCGGCGGCAATGCCGATCAGCCGGCAGAGCAGAACCCGCTTTATCTCGAGGCACAGGCCAAGGTCGACGACGCGCAGCGCCAGCTCGACCACAGCGTCGTCAAGGCGCCGTTCGATGGCATCGCCACCAACGTCAATTCGTTGCAGCCGGGCTCCTATCTGGAGGCCTCGACGCAAGCCTTTTCGATCGTTGGCGCCAACAATCTCTGGATCGACGCCAGCCCGAAGGAAACAGAGCTTACCTATGTCAAGCCTGGCCAGTCGGTGACCATCTATGTCGACACCTATCCCGGTGCCACTTGGAAGGGCAAGGTTGAGAGCATCAGCCCGGCATCCGGTTCCAGCTTCTCGCTGCTGCCGGCGCAGAACACCACGGGCAACTGGGTGAAGGTGGTGCAGCGCATTCCGATGCGCGTCAGCATCGAGGATCAGGCTGGCAAGCCGCCGCTTCGCGTCGGCATGAGCACCGTCGTGGATGTCGATACCGGCCATGCACGCGGCCTGCCGGATTTCGTTTCCAAGCTTCTGGGTCGCTCGGGCGGAGACCATGAGTAACGCTCCCGCCGTCCCCTTCGTCCCGGTCGCCAATCGCGGCATGATCACGGCTTGCGTCATCCTCGCCGTCATCATGCAGGCGCTGGACACGACGATCGCAAACGTCGCGCTGCCCTATATCCAGGGCAGCGTCTCGGCGAGCGCCGACCAGATCAACTGGGTGCTGACCTCGTATATTGTCGCAGCCGCGATCATGACGCCGCCGTCGGGCTTTCTTGCCGCCAAGTTCGGCCGCAAGAACGTGTTGCTGACGGCGATCGTCGGCTTCGTCGTGGCGTCCATCCTGTGCGGGCTGGCGCAATCGCTGAACCAGATCGTTGGCTTCCGCCTGATGCAGGGCCTGTTCGGCGCGTCGCTGGTGCCGCTGTCGCAGGGCATCCTGCTCGATATCTACACGCCCGAGGAGCGCGGCTCCGCCATGGCGCTGTTCGGCGTATCGGTGATGGTCGGGCCGGTGCTCGGCCCCGTCATCGGCGGCTGGCTCACCGACAACATCAGCTGGCGCTGGGTGTTCTACATCAACATCCCGATCGGGGCGCTCGCCTTTGCCGGCATCATGATCTACGTCAGCGAGACCAAGCGCGATGCATTGGCCAAACTCGACTGGTTCGGCTTCGGAATGATGAGCCTCGGCATCGCCTCGCTGCAGTTGTTCCTTGATCGCGGCGAACAGCTCAACTGGTTCGCCTCGGGCGAGATCATGATCGAGGCGATCATCTGCGCGGCCGCCTTCTATCTTCTGACCGTGCACACGCTGACGGCGGAGAAATCCTTCGTCAATCCGAAGCTGTTCCTCGACCGCAATTTCGCGGTCAGCATGATCTTCATCTTCGTGATCGGCATCACCTACCTCGCGTCGCTAGCGCTAATGACACCCTATCTGCAGACGCTGATGGGCTATCCCGTCATCACCGCCGGGATCGTGATGGGGCCGCGTGGGCTGGGAACGATGCTGTGCATGTTCATCGTCGGGCGGCTGATCGGCAAGGTCGATACGCGGCTGCTGCTGGTGCTCGGCCTCGGGCTGACGGCGTGGGCGATGTACGACATGACCGGCTGGACGCCCGATGTCTCACAGTGGACGATCATTTCCGTTGGCTTCGTGCAGGGCGCCGGGCTCGGCTTCCTGTTCGTGCCGCTGACGACGATCGCCTTCTCGACGCTACCAGCGGAGATGCGCGGCGACGGGACCGGCCTCTACAATCTGTCACGAAACATCGGCTCCAGCGTCGGCATCTCGATCGTCTCGGCACTGCTGGTCGAAAACGCGCAGATCAACCATGAGAATATCGCGGCCTATGTGACGCCGTTCAACCATGCCTTCGATAGCGCGGCGGCACAGGGCATGAACCCGATGACCGCCGTGGGCCGCGCGGCTTTGAATGAGCTGATCACGCTGCAGTCGACGATCATCGCCTATATCGACGACTTCAAGCTGTTGATGATCATGTCGCTGGCGGTCATCCCGCTGGTGCTTCTGCTGCGCAAGCCGAAGACGGCGCCAGCCATGGATCACAGCGCTGTCATGGAATAATCAGCGGAACGGCTTACTGAGATAGCGAGAACCCAAAATGCCGAAGCGCCATGGTGCTTCGGCATTTTTCGTGATGCCGATGCGTTTTCCCGAAATGATCGGGGCAGGGGCGGTCGGCGTCAGCGAATAGGGCCGCTGGTCGAGCAGCCGGTCGTTGAGGGCGATGCTGATATCGAGCGCCTGGCAGAGCTTGCCGGGGCCGCTGCAGAGCTGGGTCAGCGCGTTGGTGCCGCGGCGTTCAATCATCTCGGCGATGCCCATCTCCGGCTCGATGGCGCGGATCAGCACGGCGGAGCCCGGGGTGCAGACGAAGTTGACGCACCAGTGCATTCCGTAGATGCGGTAGATGTAGACGTTGCCCGGCCTTCCGAACATTGCGGCGTTGCGTTTCGTGGGGCCGCGAAAGGCATGCGAGGCTTCGTCGTCGAGGAAATAGGCCTCGGTCTCGACGATGTGGCCGCCGATGCCATCGACGAGAAAGCGACAAGCAAGCAGGTCGCGGGCCACCGTTATCGCGTCGCGTTCGAAGAAGCGGGTCAGGCTTTCGCCTTCGATCGCCGCCGTGCCGATGGCGCCCTGGATGTCCGTCATGTCGCCCTATTGGCCGGCCTTCGGGTCATGTAGCGGGATCGAGGTGCTGGTGACGGAGAGCGGATCGCTGGCTGGGAAGGTGTCCATGAGGCCCTCGTCGAGTTCTTCCTCCAGCGTTGCCGCGTCCTTGCTGTGCGGGCCGTCGCCGGCGGAGTTCTCGACCGCTGTCGCCAGAAGCTTGCGGGCATGGGACACGGCAGTCTCGCGCGTCAGGCCGGGCGTTGCGACCGTGTAGAGCGTCACCGATATGGCGTTGCCGGTCTTGTCGCCGAACGCGACGACGAAGCCGCCGTCGCGGGCATTCACTGTTATGTCGGTGATCGTCATGGTCGCTCTCCCTGGCAGGCGGTACTTCAGCCAATCTATCCCTACTATGTCTCTGTTGCGAAGACCTTCGTCAACCACTCGATGAAGACACGCACGCGCGGCGAGAGCTGGCGGTTGCGGGGATAGAGCAGCGACACCGGGGTCGGCGTCAGCGGGAAATCTTGGAGGATGGGCACGAGTTCGCCTGAATTGACATAGCGCTGCGCGTGGTAGCGTGGCACCTGAATGATGCCGAGGCCGAGCCTTGCGGCGGCATGAAAGCTTTCGGCGGCATTCACGGATATGGTCGTCGGCAGCACCACGTTGCGGACGTCCTTGCCGACGATGAATTCGAGCGGCACCAGTGCACCTGATGCGCTGGAGTGAAAGCCGACCATGCGGTGGCCGTCCAGCCTGTCGGGATGCTCCGGTGTTCCGTAGGTCTGGAGATAGGCCGGCGAGGCGAGAGTGACCTCTTCGAGCATGGCCACGCGCCGGGCGATCATGTCGCTATCGGCAGGCGTGCCGACGCGCAGCACGCAGTCGATCCCCTCGCGGACCAGATCGACGAGGCGGTCGCCTTCGCTCATGAAGAATTCGATATCGGGATAGGTCTTAAGAAACGACGGCAGGTTTGGCAGGACGAAGTGGCGGGCCAGCGTGCCGTGAACATCGACGCGCAGCATGCCCTTCGGCTTCGCTCCGGCAAAGGCGCCTTCGGCCTCCTCGATGTCGGCGAGGATTGACAGGCAGCGCCGGTAATAGGCCTCGCCGTCCAGCGTCGGGCTGACATGGCGGGTCGTGCGCTGCAGCAGCCGGACGCCGAGGCGGGCTTCCAGTTGCTTGACCGCGTCGGTCACCGTCGAGCGCGGCAACCCGGTGTCTTCGGCCGCGGCGGTGAAGCTGCGGCGTTCCACGACGCGGGAAAACACCCGCATGGCATCGAATCGGTCCATCTGTTTGTTCGTTATATCCGGATAGTGATGGCGAATATTGAATGATTATCCGTAGGAAGAAAAGGGGCATTGTCTTCTCATCGACATCGCGCCGCGGCGCCCAGATCAAGGAGAACGACAATGACCACATCCGAAAACAAGGTCGCCATCGTCACCGGCGCGTCCAGAGGCATTGGTGCCGCCATCGCCGCGCGTCTGGCGACGGACGGTTTCACCGTCGTCGTCAACTATTCCGGCAGCGCGGCGCCGGCCGAAGAACTGGCACGAGAGATCGAGCAGAAGGGAGGCAAGGCGCTGACGGCGAAGGCCGATGTCAGTGATGCGGAGGCGGTGCGCCGGATGTTCGACGCGGCCGAGGCAGCCTTCGGCGGGGTCGATGTTCTCGTCAACAATGCCGGCATCATGATGCTGTCGTCGATCGCCGATGCCGATGACGCCAACTTCGATCGGCAGATTGCGGTCAACCTGAAAGGGACGTTCAACACGTTGCGCGAAGCCGGAAAACGACTGCGCGACGGCGGTCGTATCGTCAACTTCTCGACGTCGGTGGTCGGCCTCAAGCTGGAGGACTACGGCATCTATGCCGCCACCAAGGCGGCGGTCGAAACGATGACGGCGATCATGGCGAAGGAGATGCGCGGCCGTGAGATCACCGTCAACGCAGTCGCACCGGGGCCGACTGCGACCGATCTGTTTCTCAACGGCAAGTCCGACGAGTTGGTGGCGCGGATGGCCAAGATGAACCCGCTGGAGCGGCTCGGCACGCCTGAGGATATCGCCGCAGCCGTGTCGTTTCTCGCCAGTCCCGATGGTGCCTGGATCAACGGCCAGACGCTGCGCGCCAATGGCGGCATGATCTGATCCGGCAAGCGGGCGGCGGCGTTACGAACCGTCCGCCTGCGGGTGCCGCTGTGGATATTGCTCGGTGTGAAAGCTGCGGGAATACAGTTGGATAGGCCGGCTTCTTTATTCGAAAGCCGGCGCCCGTCAATATTCGCTTACATTTGCACCGGGATTGTCTATATTAGCAAGTGTAGGGACATCCGGGACTCCTCCAATCCGGGATGTCAGGCCTCGATAACTGCCGGGCCATTTTTCCCTGGTGACGCGGCAGGGAATGAAAGAAGAAATGAGAAAACATATGGTTGCGGCCCGTTGAAGGTAACTCCTCGCGGGCCGCAGTTCTTTCAGGCAGCGTCCAGCTTGGCATCGACAAGCAGCTTCACCAGCCAATCGACGAAAACGCGCACCTTGTTGCTGAGGTGGCGGTTCGGCGGATAGACGATGTAGAGCCCGAGCGGCTCGCGGTTCCACTCCGGCAGGACTTGGATCAGCTCGCCACTTGCCAACTCATTGCGGATCATGAAGCGCGGCAACTGGGCGATGCCGAGGCCGGTGGTTGCTGCCGTCACGAAAGTCCGGCTGTCATTGACCGAGACGAGGTAGCGCGGATTAATCTCCAACTCCTCGTTGTCCTTGCGGAACTCGAACGGAAGCGTCCGGTTGGTCTGAGCACGGAAATAGCTGACGGAATAGTGACCGTTTTCAAGGTCTTCCGGCCGCTCAGGCTTACCGAACTTCTCGATATAGATCGGCGAGGCGCAAGTGATCAGCTCGACTTCCGATACACGCCTGGCAATCAGCGATTGATCGGCGGGGGTCCCAGCGCGCAATGCGCAGTCGACGTTTTCGGCGAGGTAATCCACGGTGCGGTCGCCGACGCCGAGATCGATGCGGATGTCGGGATATTTCAGGTAGAAATCGCACAAGGCGGGCACGACGATCCAGTCGGCGAAAGCGCCGGCCATTTCGACGCGCAGCCGTCCGCCGGGCAGCCCCTGCGAGTTGGTGAGGCTACCATCGAGCTCGGAAATCTCCGACACGATCTGCGCTGCCCGTTCGTAGTAGAGCGCGCCGTCTGTCGTCACCATGACGCGGCGGGTGGTTCGGTTGAGGAGCTTGGTGTGGAGGTGCGCCTCGAGCCCCTGGATGAGATTGGTCACCGTCGCCTTTGGCATGGCGAGTGTGTCGGCGGCCCGTGTGAAATTGCCTGTCTCCACGACGCGAATGAAAGCGCGCATTGCCGAGAGCTGGTCCATCGGTATTCACCTGAGTAGGTTGCAGTGCGGTATTGTTCGAAATCTGGAACAGTGTAATCGTAATGATGCAGCTTATTCCGTGAGTGGAATAACAATATCTTTTTTTCAGAAATTGCAAGCCGTCGCGGCAGGCAATATGTTACGCCGATGAAGCAGAGACCGATAGAATGACGGTGCAGGTGAAAGACATGGTGTTTGACAAGGTGGCCATCGGCCCCGTGTCGACGCGTATCTATCAGGGCGCCGAATACGGGAAGGGTTCCCCGATCGTTTTGTACTTCCACGGCGGTGCCTTCCAGTCCTCGGGACTGCAGGACAATGCGGTTGCGGAAGCGATCGCGAGTGCCGGTGCCATCGTGGTTGTCGCAGATTACAACGCTCCCATGGGCGGCGTTTTTCCAAAGCCTCTCGAAGTCGGCTACTCGCTGTTTTCCTACATGGCCAACAAGCGCGCCTCCGGTCTCGGTGACCGCAACTCGGCGCTGCTGGTTGCCGGCGAAGAGGCGGGTGGCAACATCGCCGCCAGTGTGGCCTTCAAGGCGCGCGATCACTATGCCGACGCGCTGGACGGGCAGGTGCTGATTTCGCCGCTGGTCGATCCGTTCATGGGATCGAAGTCCATCCGCGAAGCCGACGCAATCGGCATGCGCGAGCGTTGGGCCGCCGGCTGGAGCCATTATCTCAGTGGTGGTGGCTGCCATCCTTATGCGGCGCCGTGTCTTTGTTCGCGTATCGCGGGCGTTGCGCCCGCACTGATCTTCACCGCCAAGGACGATCCCCTTCGCGATGAAACACTTGGCTTCGCCGATCGCCTGAAACAGGCAGGCGTGGCCGTTCGTCAGCAGGTTTCCCCCGCCGGGACAGGCTGGCCATCGATTTACGGCGGGACATCAGACAAGCCGCCGGGCTGGCGCGAGACCATCGCCCAGGAATTCGGCAGCTTCGTTCGGGACATGCGCAGGCAACCCATTCCTTTGAAGACGAACTGATTATTTTTCGGCCGTGGGGGCCGTAAGGAGAATACCAATGACGTCCAGTAAGAAGCGCTGGGCCCTTGTGGGCGCCGGTCTGAGCCTTGTTGCGTCCGTTTCAGCCGCAGCACTGTTTTTCGAACTGCCGATGAGCGGCACCGCCACGGCGGCAACCGCCGAGGCGCAGGCCGCTCCGCCGGCGGTACCTGTCACCGTTGCCGTCGTCGCCAGCCGCGATGTGACCGAGTGGGAGCAGTTCTCCGGTCGCCTCGAAGCCGTCGATCGGGTGCAGATCCGCTCGCGGGTCGCCGGCGCCGTGCAGTCGGTGCATTTCCGCGAAGGCGCGCTGGTGAAGGCCGGCGATCTGCTCTTCACCATCGATCCGGCCCCGTACCAGGCGGCTGTTTCGCAGGCCGAGGGACAGGTGGCCTCGGCCGATGCCAAGGTCAATCTCGCGCAGATCGAGCTTGAGCGTGGCCGCAGGCTTTCCGACAACAAGACCATTTCGCAGAGCGACATGGACCAGCGTCAGAACGCCTTCACCGAGGCGCAGGCCGGTCTTCGCACCGCGCAGGCGGCGTTGCAGTCGGCACAGCTCGAGCTCGGTTACACCGAAGTTCGCGCTCCCGTCGCCGGTCGCGCCGGCAAGCTGGAGATCACCGTCGGCAATCTGGTTGCCGGAGGGTCTACTTCGTCGGAATTGACATCGCTGGTCTCGGTCGATCCGATCTATGCCAGCTTCAATGCCAGCGAAGGCATGGTGACCAAGGCGCTGGCGCAGCTTCCCGCCGCAAACGGTGCCGTCGCCGATATCGAGCAGATCCCGGTCGAAGTCGGCACGCTTGCCGATGATGGCACGCCGATCAAGGGCAACCTGCAACTGATCGACAACCAGGTCGATGCCTCCAGCGGCACGATCGGCGTTCGCGCCGTGTTCGACAATCCCGGCGGCAAGCTGATCCCCGGCCAGTTCGTTCGGGTCCGCATGGGCCAGCCGAAGGCCGAGAACAAGATCCTCGTCAGCGAACGCGCCATCGGCACCGATCAGGACAAGAAGTTCGTGTTCGTCGTCGATGCCGAAAACAAGGTCAGCTACCGGCCGGTCCAGCTCGGCATCGCCGAAGGTGGTGACCGCGTGATCGAAAGCGGCCTTGCCGTCGGCGACACGATCGTCGTCAACGGCCTGCAGCGCATCCGTCCGGGCGCGGTCGTCGCGCCGCAGATGGAAGAGAAAGTCGCGGCGAAGTAATACGCAGACCCCTCCCCACCCCCCCACAAGGGGGAGGGGCCAGACTGCCGCACCGTTCAAGCCAGGATTTGGCAGGACAGTGCCACGGGTTTTCTCCCCCCTTGTGGGGGAGATGGCCGGCAGGCCAGAGAGGGCATCTAAAGCATCCAATTCCACCCCGACCGGCGATCTCCCAATCGCCGGAGAGGGTCGTTGCATCCCCAGTTTCATCCCGGAGAGGGCTTTGAAATGAATATCTCCAGATTCTTTGTCGACCGCCCGGTGTTTGCCGGGGTGCTATCGGTCCTCATCGTGGTCGCCGGCCTGATTGGCATGCGGTCGCTACCGATTTCCGAATATCCTGAGGTCGTGCCGCCATCGATCGTCGTGCGCGCCACCTATCCTGGCGCCAACCCGAAGGTCATCGCCGAAACCGTCGCCACGCCGCTCGAAGAGCAGATCAACGGCGTCGAGGGCATGCTCTACATGTCCAGCCAGGCGACCTCCGACGGCGTGATGACGCTGACGGTCACCTTCAAGCTCGGCACCAATCCGGACCAGGCGCAGCAGCTGGTGCAGAACCGCGTCAGCCAGGCGGAACCCCGCCTGCCGACCGAAGTGCGCAGCCTCGGCATCACCACCGTCAAGAGTTCGCCCGACCTGATGATGGTCGTGAACCTGACGTCGCCCGACAATCGCTACGACATCACCTATCTGCGCAATTACGGCGTTCTCAACGTCAAGGACCGTCTGGCCCGCATCGAGGGCGTCGGTCAGGTGCAGATCTTCGGGTCGGGTGACTATTCGATGCGCATCTGGATCGATCCGCAGAAGGCGGCCGAGCACAATCTCGCCGCCAGCGACATCACCGATGCGATCCGCGCTCAGAACGTGCAGGCCGCGGCCGGCACGATCGGCGCGTCTCCAAGCCTCGCGGGCGTCGATATCCAGTTGAACGTCAATGCGCAGGGTCGCCTGCAGACGCCCGAGGAGTTCGGCAACATCATCGTCAAGAGCGGTGCCAACGGCGAGATCACGCGTCTGCGCGACGTCGCGCGCGTCGAACTCGGCGCCTCGGACTATTCGCTGCGCTCGCTGCTCGACAGCAAGTCGGCAGTGGCGATCCCCGTCTTCCAGGCGCCCGGCTCCAACGCCATCACCATCTCGGACCAGGTCATCAAGACCATGGATGAGCTGCAGCTGGCGATGCCTGAAGGCGTGAAGTACGAGATCGTCTATGACACCACGCAGTTCGTCCGTGCCTCGATCGAAAAGGTCGTCGATACGCTGCTCGAAGCCATCGCGCTCGTCGTCATCGTCGTCATCCTGTTCCTGCAGACATGGCGCGCCTCGATCATTCCGCTGATCGCGGTTCCGGTCTCGATCATCGGCACCTTCGCCGTCATGTATGTCTTCGGCTTCTCGATCAACGCGCTCAGCCTGTTCGGCCTGGTGCTGGCGATCGGTATCGTCGTGGATGACGCGATCGTGGTAGTCGAAAACGTCGAGCGCAACATTGAAAACGGCCTGTCGCCGCGTGATGCGACGTACAAGGCGATGAAGGAAGTGTCCGGCCCGATCATCGCGATCGCGCTGGTGCTGGTCGCGGTGTTTGTGCCGCTCGCCTTCATCACTGGCCTATCCGGCCAGTTCTATCGCCAGTTCGCGCTGACGATCGCGATCTCGACGGTCATTTCGGCGATCAACTCGCTGACGCTGTCTCCGGCTCTGGCCGCCCTTCTCTTGAAGGGTCACCATGCCAAGAAGGATTGGCTGACGCGCGGCATGGACTTCGTGTTCGGCTGGTTCTTCCGCGGCTTCAACCGCGCCTTCAGCGCCAGCTCCAACGCTTACGGCAAGGGCGTCGGCGGTCTGCTGTCGCGCAAGAGCATCGTCATGGTCATCTATCTGGCGCTGGCCGGTGCGACCTATGGCCTGTTCAATGCCGTTCCCGGCGGCTTCGTGCCGGCGCAGGACAAGCAGTACCTGATCGGCTTCGCGCAGCTGCCCGACGCCGCCAGCCTCGACCGCACCGAGGACGTGATCAAGCGGATGAGCGACATCGCCCTTGCAACGCCCGGCGTCGAACACGCCATCGCGTTTCCGGGCCTGTCGATCAACGGCTTCACCAACGGCTCGAATGCCGGCGTGGTCTTCGTAAAGCTGAAGCCGTTCGAGGAGCGCAAGACGGCGGATCTGTCGGGTGGGGCGATCGCCATGACGCTGAACCAGAAGTTCGGCGCCATCCAGGACGCCTTCATCGCCATGTTCCCGCCGCCGCCCGTCCAGGGCCTAGGCACCACGGGAGGATTCAAGCTGCAGCTCGAAGACCGGGCGGGCCTGGGCTACAACGCACTGGATGAAGCGACCAAGGCCTTCCTCGCCAAGGCTTACCAGACGCCTGAACTGGCCGGCCTGTTCTCGAGCTACCAGATCAACGTGCCGCAACTCTATGCTGACCTCGATCGCGCCAAGGCCGAACAGCTCGGCGTTTCCGTGACCGATGTCTTCGAAACGCTGCAGATTTATCTCGGCTCGCTCTACGTCAACGATTTCAATGCCTTCGGCCGCACCTACAGCGTCCGGGTGCAGGCCGATGCCAAGTTCCGCGCCCATGCGGACGATATCGGCCAGTTGAAGGTGCGCTCGGCGTCCGGCCAGATGATCCCGCTCTCGGCACTCTTGAAGGTGGATGCCACGACCGGTCCGGAACGCACGACCCGCTACAACGGCTTCCTTGCCGCCGATATCAACGGCGGTCCGGCACCGGGCTTCTCGTCCGGCCAGGCACAGGCAGCCATCGAGCGGATCGCCGACGAGACGCTGCCGAAGGGTATCGGCTACGAGTGGACCGATCTGACCTATCAGCAGATCCTCGCCGGTAGCTCGGGCGTGCTGGTCTTCCCGCTGGCGCTGCTTCTGGTCTACCTCGTGCTGGCTGCCCAGTATGAAAGCCTGACGCTGCCATTGGCGATCATCATGATCGTGCCGATGGGTGTGCTTGCCGCCCTCACGGGTGTCTGGCTCACCGGTGGAGACAACAACATCTTCACCCAGATCGGCCTCATCGTCCTTGTCGGTCTCTCGGCGAAGAACGCGATCCTGATTGTGGAATTCGCCCGCGAGCTGGAGTTCGAGGGCCGGACACCGGTGCAGGCGGCGATCGAGTCCAGCCGCTTGCGTCTGCGCCCGATCCTGATGACCTCGATGGCCTTCATCATGGGCGTCGTGCCGCTGGTGATCTCGACCGGCGCGGGTGCCGAAATGCGCTCCGCCATGGGTATCGCGGTGTTCTCGGGCATGATCGGCGTCACCTTCTTCGGGATCTTCATGACGCCTGTCTTCTACGTGCTGATCCGCAAGCTGACGGGCAACCGTCCGCTGGTGCAGCACAAGGACGACGATCATGAGGGCCACGGCGGTGCCGAGGTGATCCGGATGGCGGCCGAATAGGCAGCGACGTCCATGACTATCGAGAGGGCGGGACGCGAGTTCCGCCCTTTCCGTTTGCGCGATTCAAGGCGCAGGTTTTGTCTTGCGTAAACAAACTTTGCCCTGTCAACTGAACGCATGGGGCGCTGCTTCGCCCCGGACCGATCGGGAGGGAGACGTCCATGCATATCGCCATCATCGGTGCCGCCGGCATGATCGGTCGCAAGCTGACCGAGCGGCTGGTCGCTGACGGCAGTCTCGATGGACACGCGGTGAGCCGCCTCACCCTCGTCGATGTCATCGAGCCCGGGCGGCCAGGAGGATTTGCCGGTCGGGTCGATGCGTCTGCCGCCGATATCTCGGTGCCGGGGCAGGCGGCGAGGATCGTCGGCACACGGCCCGACGTCATCTTTCATCTGGCGGCCATCGTCTCGGCGGAAGCCGAACTCGATTTCGAGAAGGGCTACGGCATCAATCTGGAAGGCACGCGGGCGCTGTTCGAGGCGATCAGACTTGCGCATCTCGACGATGGCTATCGGCCCTGCGTGGTCTTCACCTCATCGATCGCCGTGTTCGGCGCGCCGCTGCCCGACGTCATTCCCGATGATTTCAATCTGACGCCGCTGACGAGCTACGGCACGCAGAAGGCGATGAGCGAGCTGCTGCTTGCCGATTATACCAGGCGCGGCTTCATCGATGGCATCGGCATTCGGCTGCCGACGGTCTGCGTGCGACCGGGCAAGCCGAACAAGGCTGCGTCCGGCTTCTTCTCCGGCATCATCCGCGAGCCGCTTGCCGGCCAGCCGGCGATCCTGCCGGTGCCGGACACCGTGCGCCACTGGCACGCGTCGCCACGCTCGGCCATCGGCTTCCTGATCCACGCCGCCAGCATCGATCTTCAGCCGCTCGGGGCGCGGCGCAGCCTGACCATGCCCGGCGTCAGCGCCTCGGTCGGCGAGCAGATCGAGGCCTTGCGGTCGATCGCCGGAGAAAAAGCGGTAAGCCTGATCCGGCGCGAGCCGGACGAACTGGTGATGAAGATCGTCGGCGGCTGGGCGAAGGCGTTTGCGCCCGAGCGGGCGACAAGCCTCGGCTTCGTGGCCGAGACGACCTTCGAGGAGATCATTCGTGTGCACATAGAGGACGAACTGGGAGGCAGGATCTGATGAGCCGGGGACCACGCAGCATTGCGTTTCTGGGAACGGGGCTGATGGGCGCGCCGATGGTGCGGCGGCTGCTCGATGCCGGCTTTGCGGTGACGGTGTGGAACCGCGACGGCAGCAAGGCCGAGGCGCTGGCAAGGGATGGTGCCGCGGTTGCCGCGACGCCGGCCGAGGCTGCCAGCGGCGCCTCCGTCGTCTTCACCATGATGACCGATGGCAACGCGGTCGGCGATGTGCTGTTTTCGAAAGGGGTTGCCGATGCGCTGGCGCCGGGCGCCGTCGTCATCGATTGCAGCTCGATCAAGCCGGCGGAGGCGCGTGACCATGCCGCGACGCTGTCGGCCCGCGGTATCGGCCATCTCGATGCGCCGGTATCCGGTGGTGTCGTCGGGGCAACGGCGGGCACGCTGGCGATCATGGCAGGCGGCGATGCGGCGCTGGTGGACGTCATGGCCGACGTGTTTGCGCCGCTTGGCCGCGTGACGCATGTCGGCCCCAGCGGCACCGGCCAGCTTGCCAAGCTCGGCAACCAGCAGATCGTCGCGGTGACGATCGGGGCGATTGCCGAGGCTATGCTTCTGGTCGAAGCTGGCGGCGGTTCGGCCGAGGCATTCCGGCGTGCCATTCGTGGCGGGTTTGCCGAGAGCCGCATTCTCGATGTGCACGGTCAACGTATGGTGGAGCGCGCGTTTGGTCATGCCGGTCCCTCAAAGCTGCAGTTGAAAGATCTCACGAACATCGTCGCGGAGGCGCGGAGCCTGGCGCTGACCCTGCCGCTGACGGAGGCCGTCCGCGCAGAGTTTTCGGCCCTGGTTGAGGATGGTGGCGGAGACACAGATCACAGCGGCCTGCTGCTGCAGCTGGAGAAAAAGAATGGCCGCTCCCGGTAAAATCATGAGCCGGGTGAGTGCTGAGATGACCAAAATTAGTGCCAATCTATTGATATGCAATCATTGATAGATTTTTAGGGTGCTCTAATTAATGATCTCGGCCAACGATCACCCATTGCGTGGCCGTTGCTGCCATCCGGCAGTCGAGACGACTTTGCTTTGACGCTGCATGAGGCATGGATGGCTTTGGTATCTAAACACTCCATACGGTCAGAGCGGGAGTTCCAGGATCTTTTAAGGCGACTGGAACTTGCCCTCGATGCCTCGCAGATCGGTGTTTGGGAACACGATCTGCGCAAGGACGAGATCTCGTGGGACGTGCAGATGCACCGCCTGTACCAGACCGGCCTTCGCAGCGGCCCGGTGCCGACGTCGATCTGGTCGAACGCCATCCATCCCGATGATCGCGAACGTGCCTTCCAGGAGTTCCGGGACGCGGTGGCCAAGCGCGGGCAGTACAATTCGGAGTTTCGCATTCGATGGCCGAACGGAGAAATCCGCTACATCAGGTCGCGTGCGCATTTCTATGTCAGCGAGGAGGGCTCACCGTCCTTCATCGGGGCGGAGTGGGATGTCACCGCCGACGTTCTTATCAACGAGGAGGCGGCGCGCCAGAAAATGGTCGCGGAGGCGCGGGCTCGCGAGCTCGAGGAGAGCACGGCCCTTATCGAGCATGCGGCCGAGCACGATTATCTGACCGGGCTGCCGAACCGGCGCTTCTTCGACAAGCGGATAGCACAGCTTGCCGAGGATGACAGTGTCTCAACGCTGGCCGTCATGCACCTCGATCTCGATGAATTCAAGCAGATCAATGATGCCTACGGTCATGCGGCGGGCGATGCGGTGCTGCGCGCCGCGGCGCTCAGAATTGCCGCTGCTCTCCCGGAAACCGGCATGGCGGCGCGTATCGGCGGCGACGAGTTCGTGATCGTGCTCACCAATTTCGACAGCACGACGACGCTGGAGGAGATCGCGCGACATGTGCAGAAGCGGCTGCGTAAGAAAATCCGCTTCGGTTCCGAAATGTTGCAATCCGGCGTGTCGATCGGGATCTCGTGGTCGGCGGACAAGGGCGATGCCAATCTGCTGGCCGAGTCCGACATGGCGCTCTACACCGCGAAGGCGGATGGGCGGAATCGGATCGAGTTCTTCACCCAGAAGCTGAAGGACGAGCTGATGGGCAAGCGGCGGATCGCCGAAGAGCTCAAGGTTGCATTGGTGGCGGGTGAGATCGTGCCTTATTACCAGTTGCAGTTCGATGCCAGTACCCGGGAGATCGTCGGCGTCGAGGCGCTGGCGCGCTGGCGCCACCGCGAACGCGGCATTCTCGCGCCGGCGGATTTCCTCAAGGTCGCGGACGAGCATGGCCTGACGGCCGAGATCGATGCCTCGATTTTGCGGCGGGTGCTGATCGACCGGCGCGAATGGGAGCGGCATGGGGTCAGGGTACCGCGCATATCGGTGAACATATCCGGCCAGCGGCTTTACGATCCGCTTTTGATCGGCGATCTGCAGACGCTCGATATCCCCGACGATGCGATCGTGTTCGAATTGATCGAGACGATCTTCCTCGACGACTGCGATGACGAGCTCATGCAGAGCGTCGACCGGATCAAGCTGATGGGCATCGAGATCGAGATCGACGATTTCGGCTCGGGACACGCCTCGCTGATCGGTCTCGTCAGGCTGCGGCCGACGCGGCTGAAGATCGACCGGCAGCTGGTCGATGCGATCGATACGTCAGACGAGCAACGACGGGTGGTCAAATCGATCGTCGAGATCGCCAAGGCGCTTGGGGTCAAGGTGATCGCCGAGGGGGTCGAGACCGAGCGGCATGCGGTGGCGCTCGCCAAGCTTGGCTGCGATGCGCTGCAGGGCTTTGCCCTTAGCCGGCCAGCACCGGCGGCCGAGATCGACCGCAAGTTTCTGGCGCTGGTTGCGAGTTAAGTCGATAGCGCGTTGGCTCAGGCCGTGATGCCGAGTTCGCCGCGCGCTTCCAGATACCATTCCACGAAGGCAGCCACGCCGGTCTCGAGCGTCGTATCCGGCGTGTAGCCGGTCAGTGCCGTCAGCAGATCGGGGCTGGCGAAGGTGCGGGGGACGTCGCCCTGCTGCATCGGCAGCATGACGCGCTTTGCCGGGTGGCCGAGGGCCTTTTCGACCGTGTCGACAAAGTCCAGCAGGCTGGTCGGCTGGCCACCGCCGATGTTGACGACGCGGAACGGCGCCTGGCGCGAGAGCGTCTCGACCTTTTCGGACGCGACGCGGTTGCCTTCGCCGGGGACCACGGCCGATAGGCGGACCACCGCTTCGACGAGATCGTCGATATAGGTGAAGTCGCGGCTCATCTTGCCTTCGCCGTAGATCTCGATCGGCTGGTCTTCCAGCATGTTCTTGACGAACTTGAACAGCGCCATGTCGGGCCGACCCCAGGGACCGTAGACGGTGAAGAACCGGAACGCCGTGGTCGGGATCTTGTGCAGATGGGCGTAGCTGTGCGCCATCAGTTCCATCGACTTCTTGGTGGCGGCGTAGAAGGTCAGCGGCTCGTCGGCGCGGTCGGTCTCGTGGAACGGCACCGTCGGATTGGCGCCGTAGATCGACGAGGTCGAGGCCAGCATCAGGTGGGCGACGCCGGCGGTCTTGGCGGTCTCGAGGATGTTCCAGGAGCCGATCAGGTTGGAATTGAGATAGGCTTGCGGGTTCTCGTTGCTGTAGCGGACGCCGGCCTGGGCGGCGAGATGGATCAGCACATCCGGCTTGGCGGCAGCCACGGCGGCTTCGAGCGCCGCCCGGTCTTCCAGCATCGCGGTGATGCCGGTGAAAGCCGGAAACTGCGCCAATGCTGCGTTGCGCATGTGCTTCAGCTTGATGTTGTAATAGTGCGTCATGCCATCGAAGCCGGTGACCTCGTGGCCGTCCTGCAGCAGGCGGCGGGCGAGATGGAAGCCGATGAAGCCGGCCGTTCCGGTGATGAAATAACGCATGCTTATGAACCGCTCTTCTTGCCGACCGCGAAATAGCTGAAGCCGTGCCTGACAACCTCGGCGATGGGGTAGATGTTGCGCAGGTCGACCAGCACCGGCTTGTTGACCAGCGCCTTCAGCCGCTTGAAGTCGAGCGCGCGGAATTCGTCCCACTCGGTGACCAGCACGACGGCATCGGCACCCTCGGCGATCTCGTAGGCGTCCTTGCCGTAGACGACAGGACCGAGCATCTCCTTGGCCGCTTCCATGCCCTCGGGATCGTAGACGTGCACGTCGGCGCCGCCGTCGAGCAGCGCCTGGACGATGGTGATCGATGGTGCGTCGCGCATGTCGTCGGTGTTCGGCTTGAAGGTCAGGCCGAGGATGGCGATCTTCTTGCCGCGGACATTGCCGTCGCAGGCGGCGACCACCTTGCGGCCCATGGCGCGCTTGCGGTTGTCGTTGATGGCGACGGTGGTCTCGATCAGCCGCATCGGGCTGTCATAATCCTGCGCGGTCTTGACCAGCGCCAGCGTGTCCTTGGGAAAGCATGAACCGCCATAGCCGGGACCGGCATGCAGGAACTTGTCGCCGATGCGCTTGTCCATGCCGATGCCCTTGGCGACCTTCTGCACGTCTGCGCCGATCTGCTCGCAGAGGTCGGCGATCTCGTTGATGAAGGTGATCTTCATGGCCAGAAACGCATTGGCGGCGTACTTGATCAGCTCGGAGGTGCGGCGTTCGCAGAAATAGAGCGGCGCCTCGTTGAGATAGAGCGGGCGGTAGACCTCGCGCATGACCTCGATGGCGCGCGGCTCCTCGGTGCCGAGCACGATGCGATCGGGACGTTTGAAGTCGGTGATGGCCGCGCCTTCGCGCAGGAACTCCGGGTTGGAGACGACGGCGATGTCCTTGCCGGGAAACTCCTCGCGGAAGATGCGCTCGATCTCGTCACCGGTGCCGACGGGGACCGTCGACTTGGTGACGATGACGGTGAAGCCTTCGACCGCTGCGGCGATTTCACGCGCGGCGGCATAGACATAGGTGAGGTCCGCATGGCCGTCGCCGCGGCGCGACGGCGTGCCGACGGCGATGAAGACGACGTCGGCGGAGGCGACCGGAGCGGCGAGATCCTTGGAGAAATCCAGGCGTCCGGCATTGCGATTCTGGCTGATGATGGTGTCGAGGCCGGGTTCGAAGATCGGCACCTCGCCGCGCTCCAGCGCGTCGATCTTGGCTTCGGACTTGTCAACGCAGGTGACATGATGGCCGAAATCGGCGAGGCAGGCGCCGGAAACGAGGCCAACATAGCCAGAGCCGATCATCACAATACGCATGGGTTCTTCCCCTGAAACATCAATCGCAGCCGGACCGACCGGCCAGGCTGCGATGGTGTTACAGGGGGAATTTTATAAGTTCAAGACAACGAGGTCAGTTGACCCCGGTTGGGAGATCAGTTGCGGCCGAACTCGTCGACGATCCGGATGATGTCGTCCTCGCCGAGATAGGAGCCGGTCTGGACCTCGATCAGTTCGAGTAGGATCTTGCCGGGGTTGGCGAGGCGGTGGACTTCGCCGAGCGGGATATAGACCGACTCGTTCTCCCGTAGCATCTGCACGGTGTCGCCGATCGTGACCTCGGCCGTGCCCTTGACGACGATCCAGTGCTCGGAGCGATGATGGTGCTTCTGCAGCGACAGCTTCTTGCCCGGCGTGACGAAGATGCGCTTCACCTGGAAGCGATCGCCATTGAAGATCGAGGTGTAGCCGCCCCACGGACGATAGGAGGTCGGGTGGGTTTCGGTCAGCTTGGAGGTTGCCGGCTTCGAGGCCAGCATCTTGACGATGGCGCCGACTTCCTGGCTGTCCTGCAGGCGGCCGACATAGACGGCGTCCTCGCTGGCGACGACGGCGATGTCATCCATGCCGTGGACGGCCAGATGCACGCCATGGGTCATGACGAGCGAGTTGCGCGTGTTGACCAGCGTGGTGTTGGCTGCGGCAACGTTGCCCTGACCATCGCTCGTGCCGCTCTTCCAGATCGCATCCCAGCTGCCGAGATCCGACCACTTGAAGGGCGAGGGGACAACGGCGGCGTTGCCGGTCTTTTCCATGATGGCGTAGTCGACCGAGATATCTGGGCTTTCGGCGAAGGCCGCCTTGTCGAGGCGGATGAAGTCGAGATCCTTGACGCCTTGGGCAACCGCCTCGCTCGCCGCCTTCAGCACCGCTGGGGCATAGGTGGCCATCTCGCTGAGCAGACGCGCGACCGGGAACATGAACATGCCGGAGTTCCAGTAGTAGCCGCCCGAGGCCAGCATCTTCTCGGCTTCGGCCAACGGCGGCTTTTCGATGAAGCGCTTGACCGACTGGGCGCCGCTAGGCAATGCGTCGCCGCCCTCGATATAGCCATATCCGGTTGCCGGCTCCGTCGGCTTGATGCCGAAGGTGACGAGCTTGCCTTCCGAGGCGGCGGCAACGGCCGTACGCACGGCTGTGAAATAGACGTCGTCGGCATCGATCTCGTGATCGGAAGCGAGGACGTGGATGATGGCGGCCTCGCCGAACTGGTCACGGACCAGCGCGCCGGCTGCGGCAACGGCGGCGGCAGTGTTGCGGGCCATCGGCTCGAGAAGGATGGTCGATAGCGCGATGTCGAGCTCGCGAGCCTGCTCGGCCACCAGGAAGCGGAATTCCTCATTGGTGATGACGATCGCCGGTTCATAGAGAGCGGGATCGGAGACGCGCAGCAGCGTATCCTGGAACAGCGTGGTATCGCCGATGAAGCGGATGAACTGCTTGGGCGCTGCGGAACGGGACAGCGGCCACAGGCGCGTACCCTTGCCGCCTGCCATGATTACGGGAACGATCTTCTGCGTCATCTGGGTGTTTCCTCGAAGGTTCTTCTATCGTCGTTCAATTGGCGTTCGCCCAGGCGCGAATGCGCGCAAGGCCGGTGGCAAGAAGGTCCGTGGCGGATGTCTCGGTCTCGGCCTCGACGTAGCAGCGCATCTCAGGCGCATTGCCCGAAGGTCTGAAGTGGATGATCCGCCGGTCGGCAAGCGTCACTCTCAGGCCGTCGATGTCACTGGTGCTGCCGACGGCTCCGATCGGCGCCAGAAAGGCTGAGAGGTTGTCGGGGCCGGCGCGAAGGTGCGCCATCAGGCGGGCGCTGGTTTCGACCGGGAAATTCTCAAGCCGGTCGGCGGCGGCAAAAGGCAGATGGTAGCCTGCGGCGATCATCGACAGCGGCTGCCGTCTTTCGGCCGCCAACGCCAACGTTGCCAGCATTGGAAGGAAGCAATCGCGGGTCGGCAGGGCGGTCAGCGTGTGGCCGCCGACATCGAAATTGCTCGCCGTCAGCGTGCCGCCATTGGCTTCGAAGCCGATGACGCCGGTCTTGCCAGACGCCAACGCTTCCTGCATGCCCGATATCACGAAAGGGGAGCCGACGCGGGTGCGCACGACGCTGAAATCGCCGGCAGCCTCGATGCCGGAATTGGAGGTGACGGGGGTAACGACCACGCCTGCGCCAAGGAAGTTTGCGGCGATCAGGCCGAGAAGATCACCGCGCAGCGGCGTGCCGCTCTCGTCCGTCACCAGCGGCCGGTCGCCATCGCCATCCGCCGAGACGATGGCATCGAAGCCATGGTCTTCTGCCGCCTGCTGTAGAAGTGCAATCGTGTCCGGCGAGACGGCCTCGGTATCGACGGGGATAAAGCTCTCGGAGCGTGCGAAGGCGACCACCTCAGCACCGAAGCCGCGCAGCAGATCGACCAGCAGATCGCGGGCTACGGTGCTGTGCTGGTAGACGCCGAGCTTGAGGCCGGCCAGCGCATTGGCCGGGAGAAGATTGGCATTGCGGGATGCAAACAGCGCCAGACATGGGGCCGACCGATCCTCGGCCTTGCCGTCACCTTGGGGCCGCTCGAAGCCGGCGCGGTCGAGGTCGGCGGCGGCAGAGGTGATCGCCGCCTCGTCGTCCTTGTCGATCTCGCCATCCGGGCGGTAGAATTTGATGCCGTTGCGATCGGCGGGGATGTGGGAGCCGGTGATCATCAGCGATGCGGCGCTGAGCTGCAGGCCATAGAGCGCCAGCGCCGGCGTCGGGAGGGTGCCGCAGTCGATGACTGTGAAGCCAAGGCTTCGCAAGGCGTTGACGCAATCGGCAGCGATGTCGGGGCTGGACTCGCGGAAATCGCGGCCGATCAGGATTGCATCTCCCTTGTGGGCGCGGTTGCTCTCCAGCAGATAGCGGCCGAACGCCGTCGCGTAGAGCGCCGAGGCACGGCCTTTCAGGTCCTCGGAAAGGCCGCGAAGCCCGCTTGTCCCAAATTTCATCCTGAATAAGTCCCCGGCTGCGCTTGATGTCGTCGGTGTTTTGAAAGCAAACTACATAAAGTTCGTAAATTTTGACGGCCGGCGACCGATAAAATGTCTTCCAAATCCCTTTTCGACGCAAGTTCAAAGCAGATTCGGGTTGGCCGGCGGAGGTGATCGCATGAATGAACAAACCGTGGCGCTCGAAGACAGCTGGAAAAGCGCGCTCTCGAACGAGTTCGAAAGCGGCTACATGCAAAAGCTGAAGGCGTTTCTCGTCGAGCGTAGGGAGATGGGAACGCGGATATTTCCAAAGGGGTCGGAGTATTTCCGGGCGCTGGATCTGACGCCGCTTTCCAACGTCAAGGTGGTGATTCTCGGGCAGGACCCGTATCACGGCGCCGGACAGGCACACGGACTTTGCTTCAGCGTGCAACCGGGCGTGCGGATCCCGCCTTCGCTTGTGAACATCTACAAGGAGCTGCAGAGCGATCTCGGTATCGTGCCGCCCCGTCACGGCTTTCTGGAGCACTGGGCAAGGCAGGGTGTCCTGCTGCTGAACAGCGTGTTGACCGTCGAGGAAGCGCAAGCGGCCTCGCACCAGGGGAAGGGCTGGGAGACCTTTACCGACGCCGTCATCCGCAAGGTCAACGACGAGTGCGATGCCGTGGTGTTCATCCTGTGGGGTGCCTATGCGCAGCGCAAGGCCTCTTTCGTCGACACAAGCAGACATCTGGTTCTGAAGTCGCCTCATCCATCGCCCCTATCCGCACATGCCGGGTTTTTCGGTGGACGCTATTTCTCCAAGGCGAATGTGTTTCTCGAAAGCCACGGTCGCGAACCGATCAATTGGCAGCTTCCCGCAGATCCTCTTGATAACTAGTCTTCGATGAACGAATACCAATCATCGTTCACTAAAAATAGACAATGCGTTCTGGTCGCCGGGACTATTCCGGAGCCGGGATAAGGATCATTTATGACCCATCGAACAGCCCGCGAGGCGGGCCAGAAAGGGGTCTCACATGTTGAACCAGATCAAAGGCCTTCACCACGTCACATCGATGGCCGCCAACGCCCAGACGAACAATCAGTTCTTCACCAGCGCGCTCGGCCTGCGCCGCGTCAAGAAGACCGTGAACTTCGATTCACCCGATGTCTACCATCTCTACTACGGCGACGAGACCGGTGCGCCAGGCACGATCATGACCTACTTCCCGTTCCCGAAGATGGCGCAGGGCCGTCCGGGCACCGGCGAGGTCGGAACGACGGTGTTCTCCATCCCCGAAGGCTCGATCGGCTTCTGGAGCGATCACCTCGCCAAGCTGAACGCCACCGGCTTGAAGACGGAAGAGACGTTCGGCGAGAAGCGTCTGAACTTTGCTGGTCCTGATGGTGACGGTTTCGCCTTCGTCGAGGTCAAGGACGACAACCGTCTGCCCTGGACGCATGGTGGCATCGGCGACGATCACGCGATCCGCGGTTTCCATTCGGTCGCCATGCGATTGCGCGACGACGGCGCCACGTCGGAACTGCTGAAGTTCATGGGGTATGAGGTTCAGGAGGAACGCGACGGCGTCAAGCGTCTGACGATCCCCGGCGGCAACGGCGCGCATCTGATCGATCTCGAGACGATGCCGAACATCTCGCGGGCGCTTCCCGGTGCTGGCTCGGTCCACCACGTGGCGTTTGCCGTCGAGAACCGCGAAAAGCAGCTCGAGGTCCGCAAGGCGCTGATGGACACCGGCTATCAGGTCACGCCGGTCATCGACCGCGATTACTTCTGGGCGATCTACTTCCGTACGCCGGGCGGCGTGCTGTTCGAAATCGCCACCAACGAACCTGGTTTCAACAGGGACGAGGACACTGCACATCTGGGCGAAGCGCTGAAGCTGCCGACACAGCACGAGCATCTGCGGTCGCTGATCGAGCAGCATCTCGAGCCCCTCGAAGCCTAAGTCAGGAGACTGTCATGACTGATCATCAATACGTGCACCGGCTGCATGCCGGTGCAAAGGGAAAGCCGATCCTGTTCACCTTGCATGGGACCGGTGGAGACGAGAACCAGTTCTTCGATTTCGCCCGGCAACTGCTGCCGGATGCGACGATCGTTTCGCCGCGGGGCGACGTTTCCGAATATGGTGCGGCGCGGTTCTTCAAGCGCACCGGCGAGGGCGTCTACGATATGGCCGATCTTGCCCGCGCCACCGAAAAGATGGCCGGCTTCGTCAGCGATCTCGCGAGAGAACACGGGGACTCCGCCATCCTCGGGCTCGGCTTTTCCAACGGGGCGAACATCCTTGCCAACGTCTTGATCGAGAAAGGGTTGTTTGATGCGTCGGCGCTGATGCATCCGCTGATCCCGTTCCAGCCGAAGGCGAACGCCGGGCTTGCGGGGCGCAAGGTGCTGATCACGGCCGGCGAGCGGGACCCGATCAGCCCCAAGCCAGTTACCGAGGCTCTGGCTGGTTACTTCGAGAGCCAGAAGGCGGATACAACCACCGTCTGGCATCCGGGCGGTCACGATATCCGACCGAATGAAGTCGAGGCGATCAAGGCTCTTTTCGAGCACTATCGCTAGGCATTGAGCGTAAGGACGGCCTTTTTCAAGAGAAGGCCGTCCTTTCTTCGTTGCGGATGCATCTTCGGCACGGCGATACCACTTTTATCTAAGGTTGTATCCGCAATCTCCTGTGGTAATTTCCGCAAGCAATACCGGAGCGAGCAACGGGTTGTGGGTGTCCACCGAGGGTTTGCATTCGTATGAGCGATATCGCCGATATTCGCATGTTTGCTGGCCTCCTCCGCCGCCAGATGTTGACGATCCTTGCGACTATCGCCTGCATCCTGCTTCTCACCGCCGTCACGCTGATGCTGCTGACGCCGCGCTATACCGCGCAGGCACTGATCCTGGTCGATACCAGCGCCAAGAACCTGCTCGATCCCGCCGCATCGGCGACGACGGGGCTGACCGATAATTCGCGGGTGGAGGGAGAGGTCAGGATTGTCCAATCCGATGCGGTACTTCTCGACGTCGTGCGCGCCGGCAACCTGCTTGCGGATCGCGAGTTCGCGCCACGGCGCAGGCTTGGCGACATCGCGGCAAGTCTCGTCGGTATGGCGACCCCGAACGCGACCGGAGAAGGGGCTCTTCTCGAGGTGCTGGCCTCGTTCAAGGAGGCCGTGCGGGTTCGCCGGGAGGGGTTGACCTATCTGATCACCGTCGGCGTGACCTCGGAGGAGCCGGAGAAGGCGGCGCGCCTCGCCAATCTGGTGGCATCCATCTATATCGGCCATCAGGTCGATGCCAAGGTGGCGAGCACGATTGCCGCTCGCAACAGCCTGCAGGATCGGGTTGCGGCGGCGAAGGACAGCCTTGCCGACTATGAAGCGAAGCTCGACGCTTTCGTTGCGGCCAATAATGTTTCGACGAGAGGCGGTGGCGAGGTGCGGGTTGCGGATGCGCAATTCAGCCAATCAGTACTGACGGCAGCAGGTCCGACACCGAGTGTGCTGTCCGAAATGCCGACGCAGTTCTACAGCCTGCAGCAATCGGCACAGATCGCCCGTGCGCAATACCAGACGCTGCTGACCCGGCTGCAGGATTTCGAGACGCAGGCAAGCCTGCAACTGGCGGATAGCCGGGTGATCTCGCAGGCGCTGCCGCCAGGCGATCCGTCCTATCCCAAGGTTGCGGCCATCCTTGCGGTGATGACGCTGCTGGCGATAGCACTCGGCATCGGCGCCGGATTTCTGCGCGAGTTCTTTATCGGTGGATTCACCGGGGAGGATCAGGTGAGTGCCGTCTTGAATATCCCGCTAGCCTCGGTCGTTCCGCGCGAGGAGGGGAGCGAACTCGAAAGGCCGCATGGGCGCGGGCTCTCGGACAAAATTATGTCGGCGCCGCTTTCAGTGTTTTCCGAGTCCGTCAGGCGGATCCGGGTCGCGATCGAACAGAGGTTGCTGAGCAGACCGGTTGACGATGAGGGAAGCGGGCAGGCGGGCATCGTCATCATGGTGTCGTCGAGCCTGCGCGGCGAGGGCAAGTCGACGCTTGCCACCGCGCTGGCGCGGACCTATGCGCTGGCCGGCAAGCGCACGTTGCTGATCGACTGCGACTTGAGAAAGCCGAGCATTCATCGGCATGTCGATCGCGAGCCGACGCCTGCCTTCGTCAACCTTCTGCGCGGGGAGCCGGATTCGGGTCTGGCCGAGATGGTGGCGATCGACCATGCCACCAATCTCTCGGTGATTCTGGGCGCGCGGCCAGCGGAGTTTCCGACCGACGAGTTGTTGATGAGCGCCAAGGTGCGGACGCTGCTGGCTCGCGCGCGACTGCATTTCGACTACATCGTCATCGACACGCCACCCGTCGAGGCCGCGGTGGACGCGCTCTATCTCGCGCGTCTCTGCGATACCGTGCTGTTCGTCGTCCGCTGGGCGAGTACGCCGCAAAGTGTTGCCCGCAAGGCAGCGACGGCGCTCAGGGGTAACGTTGGCTCTGGCGTGCCTGTCATCGCGGTACTGAACGAACAGGACCAGCGGCGCTGGTTCAGCGTCAATGCTCGCTATTTCCGGCGCGTTGCGCGCGCGGCCTAGCTGCTTTGCCTACTCCCTTAGGTGCAATCTGGGCGTTTAATTCCGATCTTGCTTGACATACTGATTGCAATTTTGAAGTTTCGATCAGTTCATAAATACAACCTTATTCCCGTGGCGGCTGCATCCGACCTGTGTGTCGGTGGCGCCAGACGTGCAGGCATTTGAAACAACCATTTTCTCATTGGCAGCGAGCGACGTATGGTTCGTGCAAAGCGCATTCTCGTTCATGATTATTCCGGTCATCCGTTTCAGGCGCAGCTTTCACGCGTGCTTGCCCGGCGTGGATACGAAGTGCTCCATGTTCATTTCGCCGGTTTCCAGACGCCGAAGGGTGATCTTGCCGCGCGGCCGGATGATCCGGCAGACTTGCGTATTCTCGGTCTGTCGCTGGACGAGCCGTTCCACAAGGATAGCTTCGTGAAGCGGCGTTCGCAGGAAATTGCGGTGGGTCGGCTGGTGGCCGACGAGATCCGGCGGTTTCGGCCGGATTTGGTGCTGTCTTCCAATGCGCCGCTGGACACGCAGGCCGTCATTCACAAGGCAGCGCGCGCGGGCGGTGCCCGGTTCGTCTTCTGGCTCCAGGATATCTACAGCGAGGCGATCGGCCGCATTCTGCCACGGGCGTTTCCGGTAATCGGATCGGCGATCGCGCGGCGCTATCATGCGCTCGAATACCAGCTTTTGCGGGCGAGCGATCATGTCGTTGCGATCACCGACGATTTCGTTGCCGTTCTGACGCGCAACGGTGTGCCGGGCGAGCGGGTTTCAGTGATCGAGAACTGGGCGCCGGTTGGTGAAATGGGGTCGGCCCCACAGGGCGCGAGGCCTGAAGGCGGTGATGTTCGTGCGGTCTATGCCGGCACACTTGGCTACAAGCACAATCCGGAGATGCTGATTGCAGCGGCCAGCGCCGTGCCCGTGACGATCGATGTTTATTCCGAGGGGAGCATGGCCGATCGCCTTGCGTCGCAGGCCGCATCGCAAGGGCTTGCCAATCTGGAGGTCCGGCCGTGGGTGCCGTTTGCGGACCTGCCTGCGGTGCTTGGTAGCGCCGATATCCTTATCGCGATGATCGAACGCGACGCCGGCATCTTCTCGGTGCCGTCAAAGGTGCTCACCTATTTCTGCTGCGGGCGGCCGGTGCTCGCCTCGGTGCCTGGTGGCAATCTTGCGCGGCGGATCATCGAGCGGGAAGAGGCGGGGCTGGTGTCCGAGCCCGGGTGTGCGGAGGATTTCGTCGACAACCTGCGCCGGCTCGCGGAAGACCGCTCGCTGCGCGATCGCCTCGGCGGCAATGGCCGGTCCTACGCCGAGCGTAGTTTTGCGATCGACGCCATTGCCGATCGGTTCGAGACGATTTTCGACACTGTCTATCATCAGGGGAAGCAGGCCATCTAACGCTGGGGGCGTCGCATGCTGAAAGGGACTGCGCTTGTCTGCGGAGCCGGAGGTTTTATCGGTGGCCATCTCGTGCACCGCTTGAAGCGGGAGGGCTTCTGGGTGCGCGGGGTCGATCTCAAGCGGCCGGAATACGGGGAGACCAGCGCCGACGACTTTATCGTCGGTGATCTCCGGCGATATGACCTCTCTGCCGATGTGATCGATCGGCCGTTCGACGAGGTCTATCAACTGGCAGCCGATATGGGCGGCGCCGGCTATATCTTCACCGGCCAGCACGACGCCGATATCATCCACAACTCCGCGACCATCAATCTCAACGTCGCCGACCTTTGCCGCCGACAGGGCGTGGGCCGGCTGTTCTTCTCGTCGTCGGCCTGCGTCTACCCGGCCGGCAATCAGGCCGATCCCGATGCGCCGAACTGCGAGGAAGCTTCGGCCTACCCGGCGTCTCCCGACAGCGAGTATGGCTGGGAAAAGCTGATCTCCGAGCGGCTCTACCAGTCCTATGGTCGCAACTACGGCATGGCCTGCCGGATCGCCCGTTATCACAACATTTTCGGGCCATCGGGCACCTGGGACGGCGGCAAGGAGAAGGCACCCGCCGCGATCTGCCGGAAGGTGGCGCAGGCGGTAGATGGGGGCGAGATCGAGATCTGGGGCGACGGGCTACAGACACGCTCGTTTCTCTATATCGACGAGTGCATCGAGGGCACCTTGCGGCTTATGCGCTCCGGGTTCGCGGGTCCGGTGAATATCGGCTCCGAGGAGATGGTGAGCATCAACCAGCTCGTCGACATGGTGTGCGCGATAGCGGGCAAGCGGCTGCACAAACGCCATATCGCCGGGCCGATGGGGGTTCGCGGTCGGAGTTCCGACAACCGGTTGATTGCCGAAACGCTCGGCTGGCAGCCGACACAAAGGCTGATGGACGGTCTGGAGACGACCTATGCGTGGATCGAAAGCCAGTTGCTGCGGAGCGCGGCATGAGGCCGGATCCGCTGCCTTCCACTGCTCATGCCCGCTCCTTGCCGGCGCCGGCCAACGCGGCGCTGCTGGCCCTGAGCTTTGCGCTGGGGCAGGGCTCGATCTTTCTTGTGCAGACGTGGATGATCGATCGCGGCGCGCTGGCGCTGCTGGCGTCGTTCGCGACGCATTTCTCGTTTGTCATTCTAGCCCTGATGATCGTCGATATAGGATCGCCAGTCGTGGTCGCGCGGCGGATTTCGTTGGCCAAGGATCACGACGTCATGTCGGTACTGCGGCGATGCTATTGGCAGGCCTGCGCCGTCAGGCTGTGCATTGCCGCGTTGGTTTCGCTTGCTGGTCTTGGCTACGTCTTCCTATCAAGCGATGCCTTTGCGCGGGGCTATATTCCTGCAGCCATGCCGGCACTGTTTCTTTGGGCCTGCAATGCCACGGGTGCGCTCGATGGTCTCGGGCTGAGCGGGATCGGCGGGTTGACCACGATGTCCGCCTATATCGCTTCCGCCCTGGCGCTGGCGATCGCCGGTCCTGAGGCTAAGCCTGCCGCCGGGCTTGTCCTCGGGGCGGCTCTGTCGCTGGGCTATGCGATTGCCGTGACTGCCCAGCTTGCCACGCTGTGGCGGCTTGGCCGGTTGCCGAGGCCGCTCGCTGTCGCGGTTGTAGACTGCCATGCTTTTGCCGGCGAGGGGGCGGCGGTGCTGTTGTCCACCTTGCCCGGCCAGTTGTCATTCCGGTTCCAGATCATCGTCTGCAGCGTGGTGCTGGGGCCGACGGCGACGGCGCTGTTTCTCTACGCACGGCAAATCGCGGCGGCGGTGTCACAGCTGCTCGAGTTCGTCCGGCGGGCACATTTTCCTATCATGGTTCGCGCGCTCGAGGAAAGCGGGGCATCGATTATCGCAGCTCTCCAGGCGCAGACATTGGCCACGTGGATGGCGGTGTTGTTGTCTTTCGGTCTGCTGCTCGCGGGAGCGCTATGTCTTCTGTTGGTCGGCGGCGCATTCGCGCAGCCGGGATGGGTGGTGGCGCTGTTTTCCGTCGGGGTGCTGACCGGCGCCTTGTCGCAGACGCTGGCGCAGGCAGCACAGGGGTTGGGTCGGTATCGGATTGTGGCGGCGGCCGCGCTGCTCGGCATGCTAAGCGGCTTCGTCGCCAGCGCCGTTTTGGGTCTTTCGCTTGGGCTTGCGGGCTTGGCGATATCAGAAGTGCTGGCGCATGGTGTTGGCGCTCTCTTGATCCACCGCCGTATCTTTCGTCGATCCGGGCATCGTATCATGCTGCAGGCGGGCACATGATCCGGCTGTCGACCGTCCTGGGCTCTATCTCGCCAACCTGCCGTTCGCCGACCGCCCGTTTGTGGTGCTGCTGACGCTGCCGATGTTTCTGATGGTGTTGGCCGGGCTGTTTCGCATCCGCTCCCGGCAATTCCAGATCGGCGATGTCTTCTGGTTCTGCATCTTCCTTTATTTCGTGATCTCGCCACTGCAGCGCATGCATGGCGACCTGATCGGCGGCGCGACCGCCATCACCGCCTATGCCTATCAGCCGGAGGAGTTCGCCACAGCCATGCTTGTTGCGCTGCTGTTCTGCCTGCCGTTTCTGTTCGTGTCGATGGAGGCCGTGGCGGCTAGATCTTCCAGCGTCCCGTCGCATGTCTCCCTGCCGGTGCTTGTGATAACCAACATCGCCGCGTTTGCGCTGTTCGTGGTCTCCGAGGGCGGGTTAGAGCGGCTCCTCTCCTCGCGGCTCGAGCAGGACCCATCCCAGGCCTTTATCGGCAGCATGCTGTTTCTCGGGCTGCAGTCGATGACGGCATGTCTGGTCGCCGCGCGGTTTCGCACATCCGGTCGGCTCGCCGCCCTCATGCCGCTATTGCTCGTGATCGGCTTGCTGGCGGTCTCGCGAAATCCGTTCAATGCGCCACGCTTCGTGCTTTTGGCGGTTTGGGGTCCTGTTGTGCTTGGCCTTGCTGGTGGCAAGGTGTCGGCTGCATCGTTTTACGCCGCGTGCCTGCTGGCGCTCACCATCGTCTTTCCGGTGCTGAACATCACGACACGCAACGGTTTCGATGGTTTGGCCGGCGTTGCGGATATCTCGGTGGTCGGCAATTTCTTCGACATTCCGTCGATCGACGTGTTTGACACCGCCGTGCATGCCGTCCGGTTCATGTCGTGGAATGACCAAGTGTGGGGTGCGAAATCGGTGGCGATCCTGCTGTTCTTCGTGCCGCGCGCGCTCTGGCCAGGAAAGCCTGTCGTCGGAGGCCTCGACATCGGCAACGAGCTCTTTGCCGCCGGGATGTATGGCACGCCCAACCTGTCGCTCTTTGTTGGCTGCGATCTCTACATGGATTTCGGTTTCGTCGGCGTCGCGCTGGGCGGGGTAGTGGTCGCCATGGTGTTGCGCTGGGCGGTGAAGGCGGAATGGGGAGTGTTCGGCGGCATGCGCTTGTCGCCCTTCGTCCTCGCATCGTCGCTGCCGATCCTGCTGCGCGGGCCGGTCGGGGCGGTGCTGCCGTTGTTCGTGTGTCAGGTTTTCTGGGTGCTGGTCCTGTCGCTGCCGCTTCGCGGGCGGGTGACGGAAGCGGGTATTGACTTGAGAGGAGAAAGCCCATGACGCATGCCGATCAAAGGGATTTCGGTATTCTGGATGCCGCGATATCAGGATCGCGGCAAGGCGGGCCGAGCTTTTCGCGCGGGCATCGGTTGCTGAGGCTCGTATGGACGGTCGCCTGGACTTTGCTAGCAGCCTGGACGCCGGCTCCGCTGTTTCGCTGGAGGGCGCTGTTGCTGCGGCTGTTCGGTGCGGCACTTTGCCGAAATGCGCGGGTGCATGGCTCGGCGCGGATCTGGTATCCGCCGCATCTTATCATGGAGGAGAACACGCTGATCGGACGCGGTGCAATTCTTTACAACATCGCGCCAATCCGCATCGGCAACAGCGCTACCGTCTCGCAGGGTGCCCATCTCTGCACGGGCACTCATGTCATCGACGATCCTTCCTTTCAGCTGACTGCGAAACCGATCGTGATCGGCGCCAATGCGTGGATCGCTGCCGAGGCCTTTGTCGGCCCCGGCGTGGTCGTCGGTGAGGGGGCCGTTCTTGGCGCACGCGGCGTTGCCTTCCGGGATATCCCGGCCTGGAGTGTTTACGCCGGCAATCCCGCACGGCTGCTCCGCCGCCGGCCTACCAGCCCATAGCGATGGTGCCCGCCACCCAGGCTCCGGCGACGATTGCGTAGCCTGCGTCATTGAGATGCAAGGCGTCGGAGCGTAGCGAGCGTGGAATGATACCGGCTGCTGCATCCTGCTGGTCTGCAGTCGTCTGCCCGGCAGCGGCGATGAGGGCTGCGAGGAGGTCGATGTAGCGTTGGCGGTAGCGTGTCGATAGGGCGGCATTCAGTGTCGCGATCGTCTGCCTTGTCTGCAGTGTGTCGTCGGCCGAGGGCAGGATCGCGCCGACCAGATAGCGTCCGCTGGCGATATGATCGGTCATCGCGGCGATATCGGACAGGACGATATTCGATGTATCCGCATTGTTTCGGCCCGCCCACAGCCACTGGATATTCTGTGTCACAGCATCTTCTGGGACGAAGAGCGTGGCATAGGGGACTGCGACCGGGTCTCCCGGACGGCTTCGTGTGAAAAACGGCGGGCCGCCATCGCGCACTGTCAGTATGCCCTCGATGCCCGCCAGCCGTCCGCGCATGCTGTAAACGCTGCCGGATCCGCTCAACGCCGCTGTCGATTGGTCCAGTACTTCTACCTGCGGGTTATCCACGCCCCATTCGACGACAACATTGTCGAGCGCCCATGTGATCCGGGTATCACTGCTCAGGAAGGCGATCGCGTTGCATGGTGTGTTGCCGGTGGTGAACAGCAGCTCGTAGTGGCCGCTCTCCGTGATCGCCGACGTCGGATCGCCGCTTGCGGTGGTCGTTGCCCAACTGCCGCCTGATGTCTCCAAGCCACCGACATGGATCTGTCCGGCTCCTGCTTTGATCTCAGTGTCGAAAGCGATGCGGATCGTCTTGTGGGCGGGAATCTCGGCCAGCGGCAATTCGCAGCCGCGCAGGATGCCGGCGTCGTCGTTTTCGACGACGAGCTTGCCGTCTTTCACCGACAGCGGCGTAACGTGGCCGTCCTGTATGCGTGGCGACGATCCTTCGGTGCCGGTGCCGTTGTCGAAGCGGTAGAGCCTGGTAAATTCGGGGCTGTATGCCGGAATCTCTCCGTCGCCGGGCGTCAGTTTAAGCGCCGTGGCGATATCGCCGGCTTCGAACTGGCCCGGAAAGACACGCAGGGTGATATCGACAGCGCTACCTGGGATCACATCGAGCAGATGCGTGGAGCGGATGAAGGGGTGGGTTGCGGTCGCCATTGCCGATACGCTGCTAAGTGTGCCGTCCAAGGCAAAGGCGGGAGCGGCGATCTCGGCGAGATAGCCGCCCGATTCGTCCGCCTCGATCAGCAGCAGGCGCAGCCCGGCGACGCCATCGGTGCTGCCGCCGATCATCTGCGCCTCGCCGGATACGGTCCAGCGGCTGCCCGGCTCGGCGGGATAGTTGGCGGCAATGGCGCCGTAAATCTGTCGGCCGATATCGGTGAAGCTGGCCGTGGCCGTGCCATAAATCCTGACATCGCCGTAAGGCAGTCCGTTTTCGTCCATGCCGGTGCCGAGGCATTCGTGTGCCAGTCCGTTGACGCTGCCGGTTTCGAAGCGGTGCATCCAGTCGCGGGTGCGGGGAAAGAGGTTGCCGGGTGTGCCGCCGGCAACGGCGAGGCGCAACGGGATGCCACCCTGCCGGGCGGCAATCTGCGTGGACGTCTGGCCGCCCATGCCGCGATTGAGGATGATGCGAGCAGGCTGGAACCGATTGGCCGCCACCTGCGGGTAAGCCTTGCCAGCGCCCGACGTTCCGGCGCCTTCCGTCAGGCTGTCACCGAAAGCGATGATCGCGCGCGATCGTCGGTTTGTGTTGAGAGGTATTTGCGCTGGTGAAAGGCTGAGGCCGAGATGCATCTTGATGTCTCCGAGTGACGTGGGAAAGTGATTCTATATCGGCGCGGGGAGACGGGGATGATTGCGCGCGGCGAGATGCAGAAAGACAAAACCGACAAACGATGCGCACCTTCATGTTGTCTTAAGTAATTATCTTGAGATTACAGTTTCCTTGTTCCATGATGATCGCGACCTGAAGTTCTTCTGCGTCCGGTCTCGTGATGATCGATGCAGATCGCCTCCGGCTTGAACATGTTTCTTCGTCATCCATGGCGCCTCGCGGCTGCTTAAGCTGTTTTTATTCTAATATGCCGCCTTTACGCGTTTGCGATGGGCCGGATCGGGAAGATTGCATGAATTCGGAGTTTGCCGTTCGCCCCATGCGGCCCGGTGAGTTGGAGCTAGTGCTCGAGTGGGCACGCCAGGAGGGGTGGAATCCCGGCCTGGATGATTCGCTTCCATTCCATGACGCTGATCCGTCAGGATTTTTCGTCGGTGCGCTCGGCGAAGTGCCGGTCGGGTCGATTTCCGTCGTCAAGTATGGCGATGCCTTCGCCTTCCTCGGCCTCTACATGGTCCACCCGGATTTTCGTGGCAAGGGCTATGGCAAGGCGATCTGGGATGCGGGCGTGGCGTCTGCGAACGGCCGCAGCATCGGGCTCGATGGCGTCGTCGCGCAGCAGGACAATTATCGCAAGGCGGGCTTCGAAGAGGCCTACAAGACGGTTCGCTACGGCGGCGCGATTTCCTCGCTGCCTTCATCGACGCTCGCCGCCAACATGGCCTCTGAAAAGCTGGACGGACTGATCCGCTATGATGCGAGTGTGTTTCAGGCGTCGCGGGCGGACTTCGTGACATCGTGGTGCACCAGCCGCAAGCACCGCCGCACCGCGGTGGTGCGCAAGAGCGGCAAGATCCGGGGCTATGGCACCATTCGGCGCTGCTATGAGGGCTACAAGATCGGCCCGCTTTTCGCCGCCGATGCCGACAGCGCCGCCGCGCTGCTGGCTGAGCTCGGGCCGGAAGCCAAGGGCGCAAAGGTGTTCATCGATATCCCGGTCGATAACAAGGACGCCGTGGCGCTGGCGATCGGCATGGGGCTCGAGCCGGTGTTCGAAACGGCGCGAATGTATCGCGGCGCCATTCCCTCGGTGCCGCTGAAGAATGTCTTCGGGGTCACCACGCTGGAGCTTGGCTAGCCGCCGATAACAGGTTTCGCCGGAGCGGCCGGCTTTGGGCGGCCCTTCTCGGCGACGGCGATGCCGCCCAGCGCCAGGGCCAAAGCGATGACGTGAAACAGGTGAAGCTGTTCGGCGAGGAGTACCACCGAGAACAGCGTGCCGAACACCGGCACCAGATTGATGAACAGGGCGGCGCGATTGGCGCCGATCCACTCCACGCCCTTGATGTAGAACACCTGCGCCATCAGCGAGGCGAACGTCGCCGTGTAGAGAGCGATCAGCCAGCCTGTGCCGTCGGGCAGGCGTGCTTCGCCGTTCGATGCCTCCCAGATCAGCAGCGGCACGGCGCTCAGCATGGCGCCGAGCGCGGGTACTGCCATCAGCGTGCGCCAATCGAGCGGCGGTTTCCAGCGCAGGAAGATAGTGTAGACGGAATAGGCGGCGACGGCGACCAACATCAGCGCGTCGCCCGTGTTGAGGCCGAGTGTCAGCAGCGTCGCGAGATCGCCATGCGCGGCGGTCAGTGCCACGCCGAGGAGCGTCATGGCAAAGCCTAAGATCTGGGCCAGCGAAACGCCGGTGCGGAAGAACAGGAAATTGAGCAGGAAGATCAGCATAGGGATGCCGGCCTGCTCGATTGCGACGTTGATGGCGGTGGTGTATTTTACCGCGGAATAGAGCATGGCGTTGAAAAGCGTGTAGCCGACGATGCCATAGAAGAAGAGCAGTGGGAGGTTTTTGCGGACGACAGGCCAGTCGCGCTTCAATTGCGGCAGAGAGATCGCGGCGATCAGCGCGGTTGCCAGGAACCAGCGGATCGTGGTCAGCATCATTGGGCTGACATGGCCGATCGCGAGTTTGCCGGCCACGGTGTTGCCGCCCCAGCACATGGCGGCGACGACGAGACATATATAGGCGGCAAATGGCACGGCCGATTCTTCCCCCGGTGCGCTTCGACGGTGCCCTGCCGGCGCCGCGATCCGGGCAAATAGCCGCCGCGAAGCTGATTAGTCACGTAAAAAGCCAATTCTGGCGGCAATACAGGGTCGCTTTCCCAAAAACAACGTTTTATAGATGCGCGGGTTTGAGCAGGGTGCGGTTAAATCCGCCTTTAACAGGAAGACTTGAATGACGAACGTAGTCGTGGTCGGTTCGCAATGGGGTGACGAAGGCAAGGGCAAGATTGTCGATTGGCTTTCGGAACGCGCCGATGTGATCGTGCGCTATCAGGGCGGACACAATGCGGGCCATACGCTGGTCATTGATGGTGTCAGCTACAAGCTTGCGCTTCTGCCGTCGGGCCTCGTGCGCGGCAAGCTGAGCGTGATCGGTAACGGCGTCGTCGTCGATCCGCACCATTTCGTCGCCGAAGTTGAGAAGCTGCGTGCCCAGGGCATCGCGGTGACGCCGGAAGTTCTGCGCATTGCCGAAAACGCGCCGCTGATCCTGTCGCTGCACCGCGATCTCGACGCGCTGCGCGAGGACGCTGCGTCCAACAGCGGCACCAAGATTGGCACCACCCGCCGTGGTATCGGCCCGGCCTACGAAGACAAGGTCGGTCGTCGCGCCATCCGCCTGATCGATCTGGCCGAGCCGGAAACACTGCGCCTGAAGATCGAACGACTGCTGACGCACCACAATGCGCTGCGCCGCGGCATGAACCTGCCTGAGATTTCCGGCGATGCGCTGGAAGCCGAGCTGCTGGAAGTGGCCGCCGCGATCCTGCCCTATAGCGACCAGGTCTGGCGCCTGCTCGACGAGCAGCGCAAGGCTGGCGCCCGTATCCTGTTCGAAGGCGCGCAGGGCGCGCTGCTCGACAACGACCACGGAACCTATCCGTTCGTCACCTCGTCCAACACGGTTGCCGGCCAGGCGGCCGCAGGTTCCGGCCTTGGCCCGACGGCGATCGGCTATGTTCTCGGCATCACCAAGGCGTATACGACGCGCGTCGGCGAAGGTCCGTTCCCGTGCGAGCTCAACGACGAGGTCGGCAAGCATCTTGCAACCGTCGGCCGTGAAGTCGGTGTCAACACCGGTCGCCCGCGTCGCTGCGGCTGGTTCGATTCCGTGCTGGTTCGCCAGACGGTCCGCACCTCTGGAATCACCGGCATTGCACTCACCAAGCTCGACGTTCTCGACGGCCTGGATGAGCTGAAGATCTGCGTCGGCTATCGTCTCGACGGCCAGGAGATCGACTACCTGCCGGCGAGCCAGGGCGCGCAGGCACGTGTGGAGCCGATCTACATCACGCTCGAAGGCTGGAAGGAATCGACCGTCGGCGCGCGCAGCTGGGCCGATCTTCCGGCGCAGGCGATCAAATATGTGCGCCAGGTGGAAGAGCTGATCGGAGCGCCCGTTGCTCTCCTGTCTACAAGTCCCGAGCGCGATGACACCATACTTGTGACCGATCCTTTTGAGGACTAAGGTCGAAAGTCATTATTTGCGTGGTTCGGCTGACGAACCACGCTCTTAGAGAAAGTACGAATGGCGGATTTTATCGCAGTTATCCGGCGGGCAGTCGACGGCCTGACCGACAATACGCCCGATATGCGGGTGAAGGTTTACGAGCGTGCTCGCGGTGCCGTCCAGCGGCAGCTCGAGAACATGAAGCCGCGTCCGCCCGAGGCCATGCTGCAACGGCAGATGGAAAAGCTCGAAGCCGCCATTCGCGAAGTCGAAGCCGAGCATGCCGATGCATTGCCGGCCGATGATGATGTCGGCGTTTCGGATGCTGTTGCGGAAGCGCCGATCCAGACCGCCGAACCCGATGTGGTGGCGGCTCCTGAGCCCGTCGCTGAGCCGGTAGCGGAACCTCTTGCGGCAGAGTCGGTCTATGAGCCAGAGGCTCCTGTCGAACCTGTCTATCATGAGACTGCGGAGGAGGAAGCTCCGGTCGCTGCTGCGCCCGTCGCGCATGAAGAGACCGCGCCTTATGAGGAACCGGCTCAAGACTATGCGCCGGAACCGGATGTTCGCGACGAGCCTGCTGTCCATGCCGACCATTACCTGGACGTTGCCGCCGAAGCGCCGGTTGCTGACGATATCAGTCACGAACCTCAGCTGTCCGAGCCCGTAGAGCCGTGGCAGCTTCCCGACGACGCGCCGGTTCACGCGCCGGTCGCGCACGAAACATCCCTGCATGATTTCGCTCCGGTACCTGACGTCGAGCCGTATGTGGACCCGATCGAGGAAGTTGAACCGGCTGCTCAGCCGGTTTCCCGCGATTTCGATCTGAGCAACCGCCTGGTGGAGCCTGTCCCTGCCTTCGAGCAGCCGCACGAATTTGTCGAACAGGTCAGGGACGAACCGCTTCACGCCGATGCGGCCGGTCACTTCGATCCGATCTGGAATGAGCCTGCCGAAGAAGTGCCGGAAGCCACGACGCGGACGCTCGAACCGACCGATTGGGCTCTTGAGGAGCTGCGTCAGTTTTCCGAGACCTCGCGTGTCGCGCCTGCCAACGATGCTGCCCGGGCATTCGACGACGTGATCGCCGGCCTTGAGCATCCGCCCGAGCCAGCACAGGCTGTTGAACCGGTGAAAATGCCGGCGGCCAACGAGAGCTTCTCGTGGGAATCGGCCGCCTTCGACGACCTGCCTCCGATCGAAAATGAGAAAAAGGCTCCGGCCGCAGTTCCTCACGACGATGGTGAGCTGTTCTCCGAAATCCACGGTGCTTCGGCGCCGAAGGCCGACGTTGCGACCAACGACGCCTGGCAGGAGGCAACGAAACTTCGCGGATACGACAACCGCGGTGTTGTGGCCGAAGACGACGACGGACTGTCGCTCGGAAACACCGACAGCGACATCGCCGCGAAGTTCCAGGGCAAGAATTTTCGCATGGAGCCGAAGCGCAGCCGCTTCGGTATCGGGTCGATCATCGGCCTTCTGGTGGCGCTTGCCGTCGTCGGCGGTGGCGCCTACGCGGCGTGGACGCATCAGGGTGCCTTGACAGAGATGGTCAAGGGCCTCGTCAGTGCGGCGCCGTCGCAGACAGCCCAGACAGCAACAACGACACCGCCTGCCGCTGGAACCGCAGCACCTGCCGCCGGCACAAGCGATGTCACGCCTTCGGCGCCTGCCGAAGCGCAAAAGGACGTCGCCTCGCTTGACGGCGCGGCCGCCGGCAACAAGTTCACCCAGCGTCTGCGTGCCGACGGCACCGAGGTCGATAGCGGTCCGGCCGCGGCGCCGAGCACACAGGTTGCCGAAGGAAAGTCGGTCGCGGAGCAGAACGTGGCGTCGTCGGATCCCGTCGCGCCGGCTGCAAGCGCTGCACCTGCAACAGCTACGCCGCCTGCCGCTCCGGCGGCCGGTGCCACTGCCCCGACCACGCCCGCGACAGCGCAGACCGCACCCGCCGGAAGCAGCGAGAAGATGTTCCTTTACGAGGAGCGTATCGGCCAGAGTTCACCGACGGCCATCCAGGGTTCGATCGTCTGGAGCGTCCAGCGCGAAGCCGGTGCCGATGGCAAGCAGGAAGCCTCGGTGCAGGGCACACTCACGGTTCCCGAGCGCAATCTGACGGCGCAGCTGAACTTCAAGCGTAACTCCGATCCGTCGTTGCCCGCGAGCCATATCGTCGAGATGGTGTTCTCGCTGCCGGCGAATTTCGAAGGCGGCGCGATCGATAGCGTTCAGCGGATTTCGATGAAGCGCACCGAACAGGATCGCGGCGATGCCCTGATCGCGGTGCCGGCGAAGATCACCGACGATTTCCACATGATCGCGCTCAACGACTACCCCGATGCCCGCAAGTCCAATCTCGACCTGCTGGCGACGCGCGACTGGATCGATATCCCGATCACCTATCGCAATGGTCGCCGTGCGCTGCTGACCATGCAGAAGGGAACGACCGGGGCGGAAGCATTCACGACCGCCATCCGCGAATGGAACGCGGCCGGTGATGTTTCGACCAGCCAGTAAGGCTGGTTGATCGGACCAAACGAAAAGGGCGGGTCGCAAGACCCGCCCTTTCTCTATTGTCGCTTCAGCTGAAATCAGGCTGTCGCTTCGACGACGCGAACAGCCTTGGCGCGGTCGAGCGCTTCCTTGCGCACGGCATCCTGGACCTTCTCGAAGGCGCGAACCTCGATCTGGCGCACGCGCTCGCGGCTGATGTCGAACTCTGTCGAGAGGTCCTCGAGCGTGATCGGATCTTCCGACAGGCGACGGGCCTCGAAGATGCGACGTTCGCGGTCGTTGAGGACGCTCATCGCCTTGGCCAGCATGCGGCGGCGGGTGTCGAGCTCGTCCTGTTCGATCAGGATCGCTTCCTGGCTCTCGTGATCGTCGACCAGCCAATCCTGCCACTGGCCGGAATCGCCTTCGGACGCCTTGATCGGCGCGTTCAACGAAGCATCGCCGGAGAGGCGACGGTTCATCGAGATCACTTCTTCCTCGGAAACGCGCAGCTTGGTGGCAATCTCCGTTACGTGTTCCGGCTTCAGGTCACCCTCGTCGATGGCCTGTATACGGCCCTTCAGACGGCGCAGATTGAAGAACAGGCGCTTCTGGTTGGCGGTCGTTCCCATCTTGACGAGCGACCAGGACCGCAGGATGTATTCCTGGATCGAGGCCTTGATCCACCACATGGCATAGGTTGCCAAGCGGAAGCCGCGTTCAGGGTCGAACTTCTTGACGGCCTGCATCAGGCCGACATTGCCTTCAGACACGACTTCGCCGATCGGCAGGCCGTAGCCGCGATAGCCCATGGCGATCTTGGCAACGAGACGCAGATGGCTTGTGACAAGACGATGCGCAGCGTCACGATCGCCGTGTTCTGAATACCGCTTTGCCAGCATGTATTCTTCCTGCGGCTCCAGCATCGGGAACTTGCGGATTTCGTCGAGATAACGATTGAGACCGGCTTCGCCGGCGGTAATGGACGGCAAACTGCTTCGGGCCATTATTGCACCCTCCTATCTAGATTCCGATCCCCGCTTGGACGCGTCCCTGCGTCTTGAAGGCGAACCGGGAACGTGCGGCTCTTGGGGAGCCCGCACGAAGTCAGTGTAGAGATAAGTGTGGCGAAACCGTAGTTCAAGGCTCTGCAGTGCTTCACAATGGCGTGACGGGGAGCCATGCGCGGTCGTTACAGCTCGGCGGCGCGCAGGGCCTCGATCAGTTCGATCATATCATCCGGCAGCGGAATCTCGAAGCGCATGACTTCGCCGCTGCGCGGATGCTCGAACTGCAGCATGTAGGCATGCAGAGCTTGGCGTCCGAAGCCGTTCACCACCTCCTTGGCCGCCTCGGGCAGGAGGTTCGCCTTGGTCTTGTAATGCGCGCCATAGACCATGTCGCCAAGCAGCGGGTGGCCGATGTGGGCCATGTGGACGCGAATCTGGTGGGTGCGGCCGGTTTCCAGGTGGCACTCGACGAGCGAGGCCAGCGACAAGGAGTTCGGTGTCTCGTGGAAACGTTCCAGCACCTCGTAATGGGTGATCGCCTCGTCGGCATCTGGTGTGCCCGGGCGCTTGACGGCGCGGCGGGTGCGGTCGCCGGTGTCGCGGCCGAGCGGCGCGTCGATGCTGCCGGTCAGCGTGCGCGGACGGCCCCAGACGACGGCCTGGTAGGCGCGCTCGATCGGCATGGTGCGGCCGTGGTCGGCGAACTGTGCCGAGAGATGGCGATGGGCGATGTCGTTCTTGGCAACGACCATGACACCCGTCGTGTCCTTGTCGAGGCGGTGAACGATACCGGGGCGACGCACGCCGCCGATGCCCGAGAGCGTGTCGCCGCAATGGTAGATCAAGGCGTTGACCAGCGTTCCTGTCCAGTTGCCGGCAGCTGGGTGTACCACCATGCCTGTGGGTTTGGAGATGACGATCAGGTCTTCATCTTCATAGAGGATGTCGAGCGGGATGTTCTCGCCCTGCGGCGTCGGATCTTCCGGTTCCGGCAGGGTGATCTCGAAGACGTCGCCGGGGCGCACCTTCTTTTTCGGATCGGCAACCACGACGCCCTTGGAGGTGACCTGGCCGTCCTTGATCAGCGCCTGGATGCGGCTGCGGGAGAATTCCGTCCCGAGTTCCGCCGTCATCCAAGAATCAAGCCGGCCTTCAGCGTGTTCATCCGCCGTCAGGACTTTCATATTGCCGGCTGCTTGTTTAAAGGGGTCGCTCAAGACGCTTCTTCTCCGAAGTATTTTATAGAATGGAACGCCACATATGACGAATGTCCAGCCAGAAGACGATCAGGAAGAAAAACCCCTCGATCCGGCCATGGAAAGTGTCCGACGCAAGATGATCCGCCTGCAGATCGTCTCGGGTGTCATCATGTTCGTGAGCCTTATGGCGGTCTTCGGCGCGGTTGTCTACAAGACGATGCGCGCGCCGGCCAAGGAGCCCGTGGCGTCGGCATCGACCGGTATTCCGTCGGATGCACCAGTTTCCGTGACCGCCAATCTACCCTCGGGCTTCGTCATCCAGTCGTCGTCGCTGTCGGGCGGCCAGATCATGTTCTTCGGCGCGACGGCCGATGGCGTGCTGAAATCGCTGGTGTTCGATATCAAGGCCGGGCGCATCGTCGCCGACGTCACCGTCAACGGCGGCTGAGCCGGATGGCGCCGCAGCTGATCGCGATCGACAGTGCAGACGACGTCAGGATCGCCGAGTTTCGCGATATCCGCGAACGCGACCTGACCGGACGGCATGGCCGCTTCATCGCGGAAGGCACCGTTGTTCTGCGGATGCTGGCGGAAGCGCATCGCGCCGGTGGCGATTTTGTCGCCGAGAAGGTGCTGCTGCTGCGCAACCGCGTCGAGGGCGTCTCCGATATTCTCGACCGGCTGCCGGACGATGTTCCCGTCTATGTCGCCGAGGCTGAGGTGCTCGACAGCATTGTCGGCTTCCATCTGCACCGTGGCGTGCTGGCGCTCGGGCGGCGCGAGCCGCGTATGGGCGATCTGATCGACCGGTTGCCGGAGCGCTCGCTGGTTCTGGTCGGCTGCGGCATCTCCAATCACGACAATGCCGGCTCGATGTTCCGCAACGCCGCTGCTTTCAACGCCGACGCCATCCTTCTCGACGAGACCTCGTGCGATCCGCTCTATCGTAAGGCGATCCGCGTTTCGGTCGGTTCGGTGCTGAGTGTACCCTATCAGCGCGGCGGCGATGCGCTTGCTCTGCTGACGCAGCTGGCGGAGCGGAACTTTGCCATCTGGTCGCTATCGCCGCGCGGCGAGACCGACATCCGCGCGATACCGCCGTCGGATCGCATGGCGCTGGTGGTTGGTACAGAGGGCGACGGGTTGCCGCAAGAAGTGCTGTCGCGTTTTCGCAGTGCGCGTATTCCGCAGTCGGTGGGGCTCGACAGCCTCAACGTCGCGACCGCGACGGGAATCGCGCTGTTTGCCATGTCTTCGGCGGCAAGCCGTATCTAACGTTTCTGGACTGAACTAGCCGGGTTGTGACAGGATGGTCGCGGCGCGCTGGGCAAGGTCGATCCGCTCGCCTTCCTTTGGCTCCACCGCATCCGGCAACAATGCGCGGATCGGCGAGCCTGCGCCTTCTTTAATGGCGGTCAGTGCGACCATCTCTGCGGCAATGCCTGAGATCTCGTTGCGAATGGCGTTGTCACCCGCAGCATTGAGCCGGGCGCTAAGGATTTCTTCCGACACGGCGGCGCTGCGGGCCCGGACCTCTTCGGCAAGACGGGCTGCGATCGCGGCGGTATCGAGTTCTGGCACGGGCTTTTCCTCTGCGGCGGGGGCGTCTGCGGGTGCCGCCGCGACGATTGCGGCAAGACCGGATGCGCGCAGAGCGCGGTTGGCCTTGCGCAGGTCGGCATTGGTCGCCTTGATCTGATCCCTCAGCTTAGCCACTTCCTGCTGGCGTCGGCCGAGAAGCGCGTCCTTGTCTGCTATCGCGGTCTTGTCACGTTCCGCACGGTCCTCGAGGCGGATGACGGTGTGTTCCTGCTGCGTCAGCTTCAGTTCGGCATCCTTGGCGCGCTTCTGCAGGAGGTTGACGTCCTGGCGAAGGTTTTCGCGTTCGTTGCGCAGTGCATTGAACTTGAAATTGAGGCTCTCGATTTCGGTTTCGCGCGCCGCCATGTCGATCTTCAGATTGTCGGACTGTTCGGCCAGCTTGTTGAGGCGGATGCGCAGCGCGTCGAGTTCACCTTCCTTTGCGGCGGCGGCCTGCTCGGCGATGTGCAGGCTGGTCTTCAACTGGCTGATGTAGTTCTCGTCCTTGCGCAGATGCGAGCGCAGCTCGGCGGCCTCGACGCTCATGTCGGCGATCTGTGACTGCAAGCCGCCGATCTCGGACGCGAAGTGGCCGGCGTCGCGGGCGATCTGGTCGTGCTTGAGCTGCAGGGACATGGATTTTTCGCGTTCGCGAATCAGATCCTGCGTCGTGCGCGCGTTCTCGGCGGCGTAAAGCGCGCGGACCATGTCCTTTTGTGCGCGGACTTCCTGCGGGCTGAGCGGCATCGTCGCACGCATTCGGTTCTCGGTGTAGGAGACGATACGGCGGTGCACGGCCGGCGATACGAGGAAAACCAGGAACGCCGCGGCCAGAAAGCCCAGTCCGAACAAGAGCGCGTATTCGATCACGGCGAGGCCACTGCTTCCAGAAGTTGATTTGCGTCAGGTCCAATGATTAAGCGGACCGCGCCGATAGGGCAAGTGGCGGATCGGTAACGGCGAGGGAGAGTTCGCCGTTACCGCTTATAATCAGAAGGGGTTCCAGGTCGGGCTCGGCGTGACCTTGATGTAGCCGACGTTGAGACCGAGGCGGGCGCCAACGCCGGTGCGGATCGGCACGACGAGGACGTTGTTGTTCTTGAGCAGCGTCATGCCGAAGCCGGCGATGACGAAGGCCTGGCCGCTGACGCCGCCGAAGCGGGCGTAGATGGCGTCAGTGGAGGGCAGGTCGTAGACCAGCATCATGACCCGGCTGCCCTGGCCGCCGTAGTCGATGCCCAGCGACGGGCCCTGCCAGTAGAGCGAATGCTCACCGGCGTTCTTGGTGTTGAGCTGGCCTTCGCCGTAGGTGAGGCCGGCGATGAAGGCGCCGGAGCCTTCCTGGCCGAGGATATAGCCGTTCGGCAAGCCGTACTTCTGGAAGGCGGCTTCGACCACCTTGGCAAGGCCGCCGCTGGTGGAGCCGAAGAAGGAATGTCCGGCGTCGACGATTTCCTGCACGGTGTACTGGCTGCTGTTGGCCTGCTGTGCAGATGCCTGCGTGCCTGCGAGCATCAGGCACGACAGAGCCAGCAGGGCAAGGGGCCGGCAGTGTGCCAGAAATCTTCCTAGGATTGAGGGGCGCATGGTGTCATCCGTTCATCATGGTCGATACTTGGAGCCGTTTCCGGCGTTTCTGTCATTTTGCGCGGATGGTCTTAACAATCGGTTTACCAAATATGGTGTCATTATGGCGCCCAGTACGCGCGCAAACTTCGTGCAATGATGAAGCAATATGTGTGGCGGAATGAATCACCGCCCCTGGAGACAATGATGTCAAAGAACCCAAACCTTACACTCACCGGCCCGGATCTGGCCGCGCTTCTCTGCAGCCGTGTTTGCCATGACGTCATCTCGCCGGTGGGCGCGATCAACAACGGCCTGGAACTGCTCGACGAGGGTGGTGCCGATGCCGACGCCATGGATCTTATCCGCACAAGCGCGCTGAACGCCTCCGTCCGTCTCAAATTCGCACGCCTTGCCTTTGGCGCTTCCGGTTCCGTCGGCGCGTCGATCGACACCGGTGAAGCCGAGCGTGCCGCCAAGGATTTTGCCGCAGCCGAGAAGAAGACTGAGGTCGTCTGGAACGGACCGCGGGCGATCATTCCGAAGAACCGCGTCAAGTTGCTGCTGAACCTCTTCCTGGTCGCCTATTCTTCAATCCCGCGCGGCGGACAGATCGACATCACGCTGGAGAACCCGGAACTCGACGCCAAGTTCACGCTCGTTGCCAAGGGCAAGCTGATGCGTCTTCCGCCGAAGTTCGTGGAGATTTCCACCGGCGAGATCGAGGAGGCGATCGACGCGCACACGATCCAGCCCTACTACGCGGTGTTGCTGGCAGACGAGTGCAGCATGAAGCTCGGCCACAGCGCAACAGCAGAAGAAATCACCTTCACAGCGGAAATCGTTCCCGAGGCGGCTTAAGCCGCCGACCGGAAATACTCGGCTATTGGTTGCATCTAAGTAATAATTCCTTAGCCTAATGTTTCTATCCTTGCGTCTTGAGAAGGCCCGCCGGGACAGAAGTTGGGCAATGGAGCAGCGATGCAGAGGTTCATGATCACGGATTCGTCGGACGTCGTCCGAAAGGTTGGAAAGCGTATTCTTTCCGAGCTTGATTTCATGGTCAGTGAAGCCGCAAGCGCCAGCGAGGCATTGTCCCACTGCCAGGTCGAACTGCCTGATTACCTCATCGTCGATTCCGGCATGGATGGCGCGCTCGATCTGATCGTCGCCGTCCGCGCCATGGACGGCGGCAAAGAGGTCAAGATCTACTACTGCGTCATCGAGGCCGATCTGAAGAAACTGATGATGGGCAAGCGGGCAGGGGCCACGGACTTCCTGCTGAAGCCTTTCGATCGCAAGATCCTGACGGCCGTCTTCGGCAATCGCGCCATCGCCGCCTGATATTTCCACTGAACAATCAAAGTGCATAAGCCGCCCTGAAAAGGCGGCTTTCGTGTTTCTGACCTGAAGAGCAGACAAAAAAATCCCGCCGGGGAGGCGGGATTTTTTCGATGTTCGGCGTAGGGGCCGACCTATCAGGCAGTTTCGGCGTATTCGGCGCCATCCGGCTCGCGCAGCACATAGCCACGGCCCCAGACGGTTTCGATGTAGTTCGCGCCGCCGGCGGCATTTGCCAGCTTCTTGCGCAGCTTGCAGATGAACACGTCGATGATCTTCAGTTCAGGCTCGTCCATGCCGCCGTAAAGGTGGTTCAGGAACATTTCCTTGGTGAGGGTGGTGCCCTTGCGGAGCGAAAGCAGCTCCAGCATCTGGTATTCCTTGCCCGTCAGGTGAACGCGCTGGCCACCGACTTCGACGGTCTTGGCGTCGAGGTTGACGATCAGTTCGCCGGTCGAGATGACAGACTGGGCGTGACCCTTGGAACGACGGACGATCGCATGGATGCGAGCGACCAGTTCGTCCTTGTGGAAAGGCTTGGTCATGTAGTCGTCGGCGCCGAAGCCGAGACCGCGAACCTTGTCCTCGATGCCGGCCATGCCGGAGAGGATGAGGATCGGTGTTTTAACCTTGGACAGGCGGAGAGTGCGGAGCACTTCATATCCGGACATGTCTGGAAGGTTGAGATCAAGAAGGATGATATCATAATCATACAACTTGCCGAGATCGACGCCTTCTTCACCTAGATCGGTGGTGTAGACGTTGAAACTTTCTGACTTGAGCATCAGTTCGATGCTCTGCGCTGTCGCGCTGTCATCTTCGATGAGTAGTACCCGCATTCTTATCCCCTTTACCGCCGCCGAAAGGTGGTCTGGCCCCTACGCGATACAGATATGTCACTGCGTGATTTGGAAGCTGCCACGAAATGGTTAACAAATTCTGATTCACTCTGGCAAGAGGTAATCAATTTATTAAATATTTTGTCCATTCCGCTGTTTTCCAACGAGAATCCGCAAAGCCCACTTCTCAACTGTTACGTTAAGAAAGGCCGGCAAGCGATTCATTCGACTCACCAATGAAATGGACCGGAAATCGCGTAGTTGTGTTTACCGACCCTTAAATCATCGGGACTATCATTAACGATGCCCGTAAACGAAAGGTTACCAGCGGTAGGTTTTTGTTAACGCCGACGGAAATTTTTTGGGCAAGCCGCATGAACGCGGCCGCTAAGGGGCGGTTTCAAGTGAAGCCGGGGTCTCGCATCACTGGAGTAATGCGTATGAAGTCGCGTGAGAGCCTAGTTCGTCTGAAAGAGTTTCAGGTGAACGAAAAACGTCGCCAGCTGCAGCAATTGCAGATGATGATGTCCGAGTTTGATCGGATGACGAAGGATCTGGAGAGCCAGATCGTCGTCGAAGAGAAGAAGTCCGGCATTTCCGATCCGAATCACTTCGCCTATCCGACCTTCGCAAAGGCAGCACGCCAGCGCGCGGACAATCTTCAGGTTTCCATCAAGGAACTGAGGATGCAGGAAGAGGCCTTGGAGCAGTCGCTCGAAGAGATGCAGGCGGAATATGCACGCGCTGCCGCGCTCGAAGAGCGCGACGGGGCGGTTCGGGCGCGAGCCTAAGCCAAGATGATCGGCGCCTCGGCGTCGAATTGTCATCTATAAAAGCCATGCATGGCGGGCGTGCTGTCCGTCATACATGGCTTTTGGCATTTTCGGGGGGACTCAGAGATTGACGACGTCTCGCCATTCTTCGTGGCGCTGCGATTGCGCCTTGAAAAAGGGGCAGAGCGGGATGATCTTCCAGCCACCCTTGCGCGCTTCCTCGATGGCGTGAACAGCCAATGCCTGGCCGACCCCTTTTCCGCGCAAAGCGTCCGGAACGCCGGTATGGTCGATGATGATGAGTTTCGGCGTTGTCCGCGAATAGGTCATTTCGGCCTGGTGGCCTTCGACTTCAGCGACATAGCGCCCGCCGGACTTCGTCTCTTCGCTGTTGATTTCCATGTCCGTCTCCTCTGAACCGTGTCGATCCGCAGGCTGGCACAGCTTTCGGCCGGCGCAAAGACGGATGCTGGAAACGCACCGTTCGCAATGTCACTCCGGCGGCATCTTTGCCGGTGTCAGGATGGACGAGGCTTCGCTATTCTGCAGAGAAAAAATCGCCAGTTCGCCGATGCCTGCACGGCCTTGGTCCGAGTGGTCTTTGTGGACTTCGGCCGAGCTTGGACAGCGGTTCAATTGTCTGGAAATGCGCCGCAGGTCGGCGGCAACAGAAGGATTTTAGTTCTAACAATGGTATCGGGCCGACGTCGCATCAGGGGATGCACGTACGGCCCGAGAAAATCGCAATAGGCTCTAAAAATTGATCAATGACGATACTGCTGTATGCGCGTGGTGCGCAGACCGGCAAGACCATGGCTATTGATTGAAGACTGCCAGGAGAGGAACTCCTCGACTGTCAGGGTGTAACGTTCGCAAGCTTCTTCCAAGCTCAACAAACCACCGCGCACTGCCGCGACAACCTCTGCCTTGCGGCGGATAACCCAGCGCCGCGTATTCGGCGGCGGCAAATCCGCAATCGTCAGCGGGCTGCCATCGGGGCCGATGACATATTTCACTCGGGGACGTATCATTTCGGTCATTGGACTCTCTACACAACTCAAGACCACGAGAGCCACTCTAGCTTGTCACATTTAAAAATTGCCTAAGCTCGTCGTAACACTTTGATAACAACTTTAACCGCCTCGGGCCGAAGCACCCCTATGCAACTCGTACAACGCTCCCCTTACGTAAATTTGTCGTCCGTGCATGGGAGCCATGCACAATGGATGTTAGTTGTTTGATCGATAGCAAACTATAAGCCGATTCAACATAAGCTTGAGTGTCTGGCCTCGCCACGGCTCTTCTTGGCACATCGCGTAAGGTTGCAAATTATTGGCTTCGTATCTTGTCGATGCGGGCGGTTTTTTCTTTGCCGATGCTTCGTTTTCCTGTCGCCAAGACGAGTTTCAGGGGCAAAATCAGCCTGCGAAGGACAAAATCGATGCGAAATGAGGGACGTGCCGTGCAGAACGGCGCGGCGGATATTGCTTTTCTATCGCCGGCCAAGCCCAATGCAGTGACGGTCGATCCGAAGGAGCGCCTTACGTCATTGACCAAGGCGGCCGGCTTTACTCACTTTCTGTTCGCAAAATTTCCCTGCGGCGATTGCAGCGGCTTTTCCGGCAACCATTTGCTGAGCAACTGGCCTGATGCGCTGGTGACGGCTTACGACGAGGGTGATCTGTTTCATAATAGTGCGCTGGTCGCAGAACTCAAACGATCGAGCCTGCCTTTCAGCCTCGACGCGACGGCATTCGAGAGCAATAACAACAGCCTGAAGAGCGAACGCATCACGACAATGTTTCGTGGGCTTGGGGTCAAGCGGACCTTCGCTTTCGTTCTGCATGATGGTGATCGCCGGCCCTATATTTTTGCGTTTTCCGGCTCGCGTTCGGATCTCTCCCGTGATGAGGCGATGGAGCAGGTGTTTGGGGCCATGGAATTTTTGGATGCCTATGCGCGCTCGCAGGCGACGGAGCAGCCGCTGGAAAGTCTCAGCAACCGCGAAATCGAATGCCTGCGCTGGTCGGCAGCCGGAAAAAGCAGCGATGAGATCGCGATCATTCTCGACCTCTCGCCACATACAGTCGTCGGCTACCTCAAGAGCGCGATGCGCAAGCTCGATTCCGTCAACCGGATGCAGGCCGTGGCGCGCGCGTTCCGCTATCGCCTGCTTTAGCCGCTCTACAGCATAACAGCGCAAAGCTCCGTCTGCGTCGGTCCGAACCGGTACTGCGCGCTTCCGCCGTGGAGCAGCGCCAGCCAATCCCCCTCGTTCAAGAGCACGATTGTCGTGGCGCTCTGCCGGCTTGGCGCGACGGATGCCCCGCCGGCGGCGCTGACAAGGACGGTCGTACCGTTCGCCTCGATCGCCGCGTCATGGCCGGAAGAGGTGAGGGTGCTGAGGTTGAGGGACAGCAGGTATAGCCCTGATGCCGGAATCAGCAGCCGATTTCCGACGCCGGCAGGAACGGCCCCACCCAGCGAGAAGCCGCCTTGCTGGACAGCCAGATCGGCAAACCCCGTTCTGCTTGCGGCTGCGGGTGTTGCGGTGCCGGGAGATAGAGACGCGCGCACGGCAGGTCGTGCCGGGGTATGTAAGATACCGTCGGCTGTGACGCTCATGGCCGTCAACCAGTTGCTGCCATCCGCGCTTACCTTGATCGAGAACCGATCGTCGCCAGCCAAGCCCATCTCGGCGCGTCCGGACCAGCCGGTCTGAAACAGCAGAGTGCCCGTGTCAGAGGCGTCGGCCTTGTTCAGCTTGAGCTGGTGGCCCTGGCCGGCATGGCTCAGGAGCGTTGCCGGCGAGGCGACAGAGAGGCGATTGACGGTGTCGGGCGTGGCGTTGACGCCAAGCATCGGAACACTGCCGTCCGCTGCCAGCGACATGGCCTGCCACTCGCCACCATCGAAGGCCTTGATCTGCCCGGTTTCGAGAAAGAACGCCTGCCAGCCGGTTTTCGGGGTGATGTAAAGCCAGGCGCCGTCCTGCCACATGGCGAGCAATCCGGTCTTTCCGGCCCAGATCCCTTCTGCTTCCGCCGCCAGGAGATAGCAGGCGCCTTCCTCGGGCGTTGGCGGCGGCGTTCGGGTTTCCGTGGTGATAGTGAGTTGCACAACAGCGTCCAGCCGTTGGAGCGCCTCATTGTGTGGCACGTGTTTCTGCGCCTGCGACGGCAGAATGTAGGGCAGGGCGAGATTGCTGGTCTGATCCGACACGATGTGCTCCCGATTTGCGACAATGGTTCGTTGCCGCAAATCGTAGGTGTCGTTTTGGTTGCGTGGACAAGGAGTCCGATCTCACGTTGATTTAAAAGGGATATCCCGCTGAAGCGTCCCCCGCGTTAGCGCGAGCTGCCGCCCCAGGAGATGAAATCCGGGTTGGCAAAATCGCAATCGTGCGCCTGCCGCGTCTTGCCGTAGGTCAGCGGTTGTCCGTCCAGCGTCACCGTGGAGCCGCCGGCGGCTCGCAAAACCGCGTCGCCCGCGGCCGTGTCCCACTCCATGGTGCGGGTGAATCGCGGGTAGACGTCCGCTTCGCCCTCCGCCAGCAGGCAGAATTTCAAGGAGGAGCCGACGTTGCGGCACTCGGAAATCGCCTGCTCGGCCAGAAAGCGTGCGGTCTGCGGACTGTCGTGCAAACGGCTGGCCAGCGCCGTGCGGTCTTTGCCTGCGAAGCGCACATTGATCGGCAGACGCTGCTCGACGCGAAAGTCGGCATCTACGAACAGTTTTTCAGCGCTGCCGTTTTCGCCCAGAAACGCGATGCCGAGGGCGGGGGCAAAGACGATGCCAGCCATCGGGTGTCCGTCGGTGATGTAGGCGATGTTTACGGTGAACTCAGGCCGCCTATCGACGAATTCGCGGGTGCCATCGAGCGGATCGACGAGAAAGAACGAAGCGCCGATATCGGGGACGATGCCGGCGGCCACGGATTCCTCGGCGATGACAGGGATGTCTGGAAAGTCCGCGCGCAGATGCCGCAGGATAATACGTTCCGCCTGTTCGTCGGCGATCGTCACCGGGCTATTGTCAGCCTTTTTGGCAGCCGTGCAGCCAGCCTTGAAAACTTCCATGATGGCCTTGCCGGCTTCCAGCGCGGCACGTTCAAATGTCTGGAGCATCGCAGTCGGGTTCAACCTTCTTTGTCCAGCCTGTCATATAGTCGCTTTTGACTGCCGTTGCACAGCCATTACGTGCTTCCCGACGTCGCAGCTGGTGTTTCGCCATGCCGGCTCGTCTTAGAAATACTATCCCGGCATTGGTCTCAAGCGCCGGGATCGGCCCGGGGAAATGCGGTTCTGCGGTTAAAAGTAGCGTTCCACCTTATCTGGTGTTGAAAAAATCGACTCTTTGAGTGTCAGAAAGTCATTTTCACCAAAACGGTAAAGAACTTTGGAGCTTTGTAATTTTGCACTTCCCTTTTGCCTTGAAAGCAGTATGAAATCTTAAAACAAGGGTTCAGTAAGGGCTCTAATAACAAGAGACGCAGGCTTTTCGGGGTTCTGTGTCCAGGGGAAAAGACATATGGAATATTTTGTCCAGCAGCTCGTCAACGGGCTGACTCTTGGATCCATCTATGGCCTTGTCGCAATCGGCTACACGATGGTTTACGGCATTGTCGGCATGATCAATTTCGCCCACGGCGATATCTTCATGATCGGCGGTTTTGCTGCCCTTATCGTCTTTCTCGTCCTGACATCGATGTTTGCTGGTCTGCCGGTCGCCGTTTTGCTGCTGGTGATGCTCCTTGCCGCGATGCTGATGACGAGTTTGTGGAACTGGACGATCGAGCGTGTCGCCTATCGCCCGCTGCGCGGTTCGTTCCGCCTGGCGCCGTTGATCACCGCGATCGGCATGTCGATCACGCTGTCGAACTTCATTCAGGTGACGCAGGGACCGCGCAACAAGCCGATCCCGCCGCTGATCAGCAGCGTCTATAACGTCGGTGGCATCACGATTTCGCTGAAGCAGATCGTCATCATGGTCATTACAGCGGTTCTGCTGACGGTCTTCTGGTATCTCGTCAATCATACGGCCCTCGGGCGCGCCCAGCGTGCGACCGAGCAGGACCGCAAGATGGCGGCGCTTTTGGGCGTCAACGTCGACCAGACGATCTCGGTCACGTTCATCATGGGTGCGGCCCTCGCTGCCGTCGCCGGTACGATGTACCTGATGTATTATGGCGTGGTGAACTTCAACGATGGCTTCGTTCCCGGCGTGAAAGCCTTCACGGCGGCTGTTCTCGGTGGCATCGGTTCGCTTCCCGGCGCCGTTCTCGGCGGCCTGATGATCGGTCTGATCGAATCCCTGTGGTCGGCGTATTTCACCATCGCTTACAAGGACGTGGCGACCTTCGCCATCCTCGCTTTCGTGCTGATCTTCAAGCCGACAGGTATCCTGGGCCGGCCGGAAGTCGAGAAGGTTTAACGTCATGGCAAATGTCGAAAACGCCTCTGGCAAGCCCGCGTCCGGTCTTGTCCAGAAGGGTATTAAAGAAGCGCTGTTCGCAGCCGTGATCTCGTTTGGCATGTTTGTGCTCTATGTCGGCCTCGGCACGCAGCAGAACATTAGCAACGAACTCATCGTCGTGCAGCGCTGGGGCCTGCTGGCCATCTTCGTGGCAATCGCGGCAGTCGGTCGCTTCGCGATCGTGGTCTTCCTGCGTCCGCATCTGGATGCGCGAAAGCTGGCAAAGGCGCGCAGCGGCGAGCTGGAGATTTCCACGGAAAAGGGCTTCTTCCATGCGCATTTCCTGAAGATCGCGCTGGTCGCTCTGTTGCTTTATCCCGTCGTTATCGTGGCGCTGGTCGGCGCGCAGGGCTCGCTCAAGTGGGTCGATAACTTCGGTATCCAGATCCTAATCTACGTGATGCTGGCCTGGGGCCTCAACATCGTCGTCGGTCTTGCCGGTCTGCTTGATCTTGGCTACGTCGCCTTCTATGCCGTCGGTGCCTATTCCTACGCGCTGCTGTCCAGCTATTTCGGCCTTTCCTTCTGGGTGCTGCTGCCGCTCTCCGGTATCTTCGCGGCTCTCTGGGGCATCATTCTCGGCTTCCCGGTGCTGCGTCTGCGCGGTGACTACCTGGCGATCGTGACACTGGCTTTCGGTGAAATCATCCGATTGGTCATCATCAACTGGACGGCGCTCACCAAGGGCACGTTCGGCATTGCCAGCATTCCGAAGGCAACGCTGTTCGGCATCCCGTTCGATGCCAGCCCGCACGGCTTCGCCAAGCTGTTCCACCTGCCGATCTCGTCGGCCTACTACAAGATCTTCCTGTTCTATCTGATCCTGGCGCTCTGCATGCTGACGGCTTACGTCACCATCCGGCTACGCCGCATGCCGATCGGCCGTGCATGGGAAGCGCTGCGCGAAGACGAGATCGCCTGCCGTTCGCTCGGTATCAACACGGTGACGACGAAGCTCACGGCCTTCGCCACCGGCGCGATGTTCGGCGGCTTTGCCGGCTCGTTCTTCGCTGCCCGCCAAGGCTTCGTCTCGCCTGAATCCTTCGTGTTCCTGGAATCGGCCGTCATCCTCGCCATCGTCGTTCTCGGCGGCATGGGTTCGCTGACTGGCATCGCCATCGCCGCGATCGTGATGATCGGCGGCACGGAAATGCTGCGCGAGATGGAGTTCCTGAAGCTCGTCTTCGGACCTGATTTCACACCGGAACTCTACCGCATGCTGCTCTTCGGTCTGGCAATGGTCGTCGTCATGCTGATCAAGCCGCGCGGCTTCGTGGGATCGCGTGAACCGACGGCCTTCCTCAAGGAACGCAAGTCGGTATCGGGAAGCTTCACCAAGGAGGGCCACGGCTGATGAGCCCCCAGGAAAACACCATGACCAGCGATACCCTGCTCAAGGTCGAGCATCTGTCGATGAAGTTTGGCGGGCTGATGGCCATCAACGACTTCTCGTTCGAAGCCAAGCGCGGCGACATCACGGCGCTGATCGGCCCGAACGGCGCCGGCAAGACCACCGTGTTCAACTGCATCACCGGCTTTTACAAGCCGACGATGGGGATGATCACCCTGCAGCAGAAGAGCGGCAAGGAATATCTGCTCGAGCGTCTGCCAGACTTCCGCATCACGAAGGAAGCCAGGGTCGCCCGCACGTTCCAGAACATCCGCCTGTTCTCCGGACTGACGGTGCTCGAAAACCTGCTGGTCGCCCAGCATAACAAGCTGATGCGCGCATCCGGCTACACCATTCTCGGCCTGCTCGGCATCGGTCGGTATGCTGCGGAAGCCAAAAACTCGATCGAGCTTGCCCGCCATTGGCTGGAAAAGGCCGATCTGATCGATCGGGCCGACGATCCGGCCGGTGATCTTCCCTATGGCGCCCAGCGTCGTCTGGAAATTGCCCGCGCCATGTGCACGGAGCCAGAACTGCTGTGCCTGGACGAGCCCGCTGCCGGTCTCAATCCGCGCGAGTCGGCGGTTCTCAACACCCTGCTGCGCGATATCCGCGCCGATAGCGGCACGTCGATCCTTTTGATCGAACATGACATGTCGGTGGTCATGGAGATTTCCGACCACGTCGTCGTGCTCGAATACGGCCAGAAGATTTCGGATGGTACGCCTGACCATGTGAAGAATGATCCGAGGGTCATCGCGGCCTATCTCGGTGTTGAGGACGAGGAAGTTGAAGAAGTGATAGCAGCCGTCGAGAGCCTCGAAGGAGGCGCACACTGATGACCGGTCAGCCACTTCTCAAGGTCGAAGGCGTCGAAACCTATTACGGCAACATCCGCGCGCTGGCGGGGATCGATGTGCACGTCAACCAGGGCGAGATCGTCAGTCTGATCGGCGCCAACGGCGCCGGAAAGTCGACGCTGATGATGACCATCTGCGGCAGCCCGCAGGCGCGCACCGGCGCGGTCATTTTCGAAGGTCGCGACATCACCAAGATGCCGACCCACGAAATTGCCCGCCTGCGCATCGCACAGTCGCCGGAGGGACGCCGCATTTTCCCGCGCATGAGCGTCATGGAAAATCTGCAGATGGGTGCGGGTCTCGATAACCTGAAATACTTCAAGGAAGACGTGGAGAAGATCTTCGTGATGTTCCCGCGCCTGAAGGAGCGCCAGGCGCAGCGCGGCGGCACGCTTTCGGGCGGCGAACAGCAGATGCTGTCGATCGGCCGCGCGCTGATGGCACGCCCAAAGCTGCTGCTGCTCGACGAGCCGTCGCTCGGCCTCGCACCGCTGATCGTCAAGGGCATCTTCGAGGCAATCAAGAAGCTCAACAAGGAAGACGGGCTGACCGTGTTTCTTGTCGAACAGAACGCGTTCGCGGCGCTCAAGCTGTCCGACCGCGCCTATGTGATGGTCAACGGCAAGGTTACGATGTCGGGGTCCGGACAGGAGCTTCTGGCAAATCCGGAAGTCCGCGCCGCCTATCTCGAAGGCGGACGGCATTGAGCATGACGAAGGGGAGACTTTGATATGCAGGGACTTTTCTTTGAAAGCGACACCGGCGTCCGCAGCGTCATCCGGTTTCTGGTCTTGCTGATCGGCTTTTGGACCGCATGGCGGTCCGGCAAGGCCGCGGCCGAAAACTGGAGCGATTATCCGATCGTGATCGCCTACACGGTGCTTCTCGCCGCCGCGATGCAATTCCTGCATCACGCGCTGTTCGACGGCCCGGTGATTAGCGTGTTCTATTACGTCATCGACTTCATTCTTCTTCTGATCTTCTCAACGGCCGGCTATCGCGTTCGCCGGACCAACCAGATGGTCAACAACTATTACTGGCTCTACGAAAAAACGTCCGCTTTCTCCTGGAAAGCCAAGCGTTGACAGCCGGTTGAAACTAGGGACAGATTACCTCTCCGAGTGGAACAAGTTTCCTGGCGCAGTAAAGTGGGTAATGCGTCGGGTCGTGGAACATAACCCGCTAAAAAATTGGGAGTAACATAATGAAGAAGTCTCTTCTGTCGGCAGTGGCTCTGACGGCGATGGTCGCTTTCAGTGGCAACGCATGGGCCGATATCCTGGTGGCCGTTGCTGGTCCGCTGACTGGCCCGAACGCAGCGTTCGGCGCTCAGCTCCAGAAGGGTGCCGAGCAGGCAGCTGCCGACATCAACGCCGCTGGCGGCATCAACGGCGAGCAGATCAAGATCGTGCTCGGCGACGACGTTTCCGACCCGAAGCAGGGCATCTCGGTGGCGAACAAGTTCGCAGCTGACGGCGTCAAGTTCGTCATCGGTCACTTCAACTCGGGCGTTTCGATCCCGGCTTCCGAAGTTTACGCCGAAAACGGCATCCTCGAAATCACGCCGGCTGCGACCAACCCGCAGTTCACCGAGCGTGGTCTGTGGAACACGTTCCGTACCTGCGGTCGCGACGACCAGCAGGGCGGCATCGCCGGCAAGTATCTCGCCGACCACTTCAAGGACGCCAAGATCGCCGTCATCCACGACAAGACCCCATACGGCCAGGGCCTCGCTGACGAAACCAAGAAGGCCATGAATGCCGCTGGTATCACCGAAGCCATGTACGAAGGCATCAACGTCGGCGACAAGGACTTCTCGGCTCTCATCGCCAAGATGAAGGAAGCCGGCGTTTCGATCATCTATTGGGGTGGTCTCCACACCGAAGCTGGTCTGATCATCCGCCAGGCTGCCGACCAGGGCCTCAAGGCCAAGCTCGTATCGGGCGACGGTATCGTCTCGAACGAACTGGCTTCGATCGCTGGCGACGCCGTCGAAGGCACGCTGAACACGTTTGGCCCTGACGCGACCCTGAACCCTGACAACAAGGCGCTCGTCGAGAAGTTCAAGGCTGCCGGCTTCAACCCTGAAGCCTACACCCTGTACTCCTACGCTGCCATGCAGACGATCGCTGAAGCCGCCAAGGCCGCTGCCTCGACCGACGCTGAAGCCGTTGCTGCAGCCATGAAGGCAAAGGGTCCGTTCAAGACCGTTCTCGGCGACATCTCGTTCGACGAAAAGGGCGACCCGAAGATCCCAGGCTACATCATGTACGAATGGAAGAAGGGCCCGGACGGCAAGTTCAGCTACTTCCCACAGGGTTGATTTAAGCATTCTGCTTGAACCGATCATGGAAGCCCGGTCTCGCACCGGGCTTCTTTGTTTTCAGAGGCAGTGCATCAACGCTTGCGATCGAAGCCGATACGGTTAGGATCGCGTGCAGATTCAACGTGTTGCTGCGTCGTTCGGCGTCATCCCTGATCGACGTCGCGCAGCCGGAAACGATACGGAGCCGCCATGCCCCGCCCCAAGATTCTCCTCACGCGGCGCTGGCCGTCCGCTGTCGAAACCGTTCTTTCCGAGCGCTTCGATGCGACCTTCAACCTCGAAGACCTGCCGATGTCGCCGGATGCGATTGCGGATGCGTTGCGCGCCTATGACGCCGTGCTGCCGACAGTGTCCGACAAGCTGCCGGCTTCGGTTTTCGGAGGAAGCACGATCCGCACCAGGATTCTCGGCAACTTCGGTGTCGGCTACAATCATATCGATATCGCTGCGGCCACGGCGCAAGGGATCGCGGTGACCAATACACCCGGCGTGCTGACCGATTGCACTGCCGATATCGCCATGTTGCTACTGCTTTCGGTGGCGCGTCGCGGCGGCGAGGGGGAGCGGCAGATTCGCGCCGGTGAATGGAAGGGCTGGTGCCCGACGCACATGATCGGCACCAAGGTTTCGGGCAAGACAGTCGGCATCATCGGCTTCGGGCGCATCGGCAAGGCGTTCGCGCAGCGCTGTCATTTCGGCTTCGGCATGGATGTGGTGTTCTACAACCGATCGACGGTCGATCCTGCGGAGGCATCGCGATATGGCGCGCGGCAGCTGGCCACCGTCGAAGACGTGCTGGCGGCGGCGGATTTCGTTTCGCTGCACTGCCCCGGCGGCGCCGAGAACCGGCACCTGATGAACACGGCGCGGTTTTCGGCGATGAAGCCGGGCGCCTATCTGATCAACACGGCGCGTGGCGATGTCGTCGACGAGGCCGCACTCGTTGCCGCACTGGAGACGGGCGCGATCCGTGGTGCGGGGCTCGATGTCTACGAGGTCGAGCCTCATGTGCCGGAGAGGCTGCGGGCCATGGAGAATGTGGTGTTGCTGCCGCATCTCGGTAGCGCCACGGAAGAGACCCGCAATGCCATGGGCATGAAGGTCGTCGATAATATCACCGCCTTCTTCGATGGCCGCGAGCCGCCGGACCGGGTGGCCTGAGCCTTCCGGTGAACAGTTTTGGTATCACGTCACCTGACGGTATTGGCGATCCGGCCAGCTGCCGGCGTGGTGCGCGGCTTGGCGTCTAGTCCCACCAGCAGTCGCGCGCGGCCGGGCAGGAAATCGACGGCGAGCGCAAACAGGCTGGAAACGACGAATGTCACCGCCGAGACCATCAGGAAGCTCGGCATGGCCGGCAGGTCCAGTGGCAGGATGTAATAGAGCGCGCCGACGATCACCGTCTGGTGGATGATGTAGAGCGGGAAGACCAGCCGGTTGACCGTCACCAGCCGTGCATCGGGCCGGTTGAAGTGGCGGGCGCCGAAGCCGACCAGCGTCAGGATCATCGACCAGGCCAGCAGGAAGATCGCCGCCTTGAACAGCGGCGTCTCCTGGGCATAGGTGCCGAAAGCCTGTTCCGGCGGCAGCAGCCAGGCGAAGAGATAGAGTATAAGTGTGGTGGCGAGGGCGATGGCGGCGCTGACGAAGCGCCGTGCGATGATCGTTCCGATCAATGCGCCATGGTGGCGGGCAACGAGAAAGCCAAGACCGAACCAGCTTGCCCAGACGGCGAACCAGGCGCCGTCATTGTAGAGCGCGTTGGTCTCCTTCGGAAAGAACGGCGACAGGGCCAGATTGAGCGCCAGCGGCAGCAGGAAGAACAGGTAGATCCATGCGGATTTCGCTGTACGTTCGAACCATGCGGCGATCGGGTTTGCGGGTCGGCATAGATACAGGAAGATCGGGTAGCAGATCACCGACATGACCAAGAGGTAGGCGACGAACCACATGTGGGCCCAGGTGAAATTGCCGGTGGGGTAGCGGCCCTCGGTGAAGTAGCGCGTCAGCCAGAAGGTCAGCAGGGAGCCGTCATAGCCATTCTCGTACATGCGCTCATACCAGACCTGCGGCACGACGAGCACCGCCATGGCGAAGAGCAATGGCACGAGCAGGCGGATCGTGCGCTTGCGCAGGAAGGCGAGGCCAGCTGTGGAGCGAAACGAGAAGGCGGCGCCCATGCCGGAGACGAAGAACAGCAGCGCCAGGCGCCAGGCGCGCGGGAAATCCATGATCAGCGAGAGGGTGACACTGGTCTTGCCGCTGTGCAGCAGCCAGTTCATGTCGGTGAAGAAGGCGGCGGCCGAGTGATAGAAGATCAGGATCGCGAAGGCGAAAATCCGCAGCCGATCCACATAGTAAAGCCTGTCCGTCATGACCCGCCATCAGCATGTTGAAGCCGCGATCCATCCGCGGCTCTCTCAGATGTATGCGAAGAGGCTTTAAGAAATCGTCAGGGGTCTTCGAAAGCGTTCGCTAAACCTCGTGGAGCACGTGCGCCGCCTTGACGGCGGCCGAGGCGCGGTTTTCAACGCCGAGCTTCACATAGATCTGCTCGAGATGCTTGTTGACGGTGCGGGCCGAGAGGCCGAGGATTTCACCGATGTCGCGGTTGGCCTTGCCCTTGGCGATCCACAGCAGCACTTCCGATTCACGCTGGGTCAGAGCAAAGCGCTGCCGGAGCACCTGGTCGTCGGCGCGCTGGCTATTGGCTGTCAGCCGGAACAGATGCTCATCGGGGCCGATAGTACCGAGGAAGGCGAGATGCAGCACGTCCTGGCCGGCGTAACTGACGGAGAACGTGGCGTCGCGCGTGGCGGATGTGCGGGTCGTCATCCAGCCGGCGATGGTGCCGGTGACGGTGTCCATGCCGTCGTCGCTGCCCATCGCCGCGTTGACGAGCCGGGTTGCCTGCGGCGTCGACCAGTGGATATTGCCGTCGCCCTTGGCGGCCAGCAGGTGGCGGCCGGCGGCGTCGAGCGCGACGCGGGCGCTTTGCGCGGAGCGGGCGTTCTTGAGGTGCACGCCGATGCGGGCGCGCAATTCGTCGATGTTGATCGGCTTGGTCAAGTAGTCGACGCCGCCGGATTCCAGCGCGTGGACAACGTGTTCGGTCTCCGTCAGCCCGGTCATGAAGATGACGGGTATCTGGCTGACAGCGGCATTCGCCTTCAACCGCCGGCAGGTCTCGAAACCGTCCATGACAGGCATCACCGCGTCGAGCAGGATCAGGTCGGGTGTGATGCGCTCGACGATGTTGAGCGCGGCTGAGCCCGAGGTGGCGATCAGCACGGAGAAGCCGGATTGCTCCAGCGCATCGGTGAGAAAGCCCAGCGCTTCCGGCGAGTCGTCCACCAACAGCACGATATCGCGCGGGAGTTCAGCCAATGTGTTCCACCTTTTCGTCGAAACGCTGCAGGAAGGTCATGAAGCCGTTGAGATCGAAGGCGGCGACATAGGATCGGAGTTCTGAGGTAAATGGCTGATTTGCCTCCACCTTGGCAAGGTCGGCAAGCTTCGCCTCAATGCCCCTGATATAGCCGATTTCGCCCAGTCGCAGCAGTTCCTGCACGTGCGCATCGCCGGGGCTTGTCATTGGCAGCTCGATCTTGGCGACCGGCGCCGGAACATCCTCGGCGTAAATCCATTTGAGGCCGAGATGCAGCGCCAGCTTGTCGCGCAGGCGGCGGATGTCGACGGGCTTGCCGATGGCGTCGTTGTGGCTGTCGTCGCTGTCGCTGTGCGCGGCGGCGTCGCCGATGTTGGCTGACAGCATCACGATGGGTGCCTTCTGGCCGGCTTCGCGCAGGCGGGAGACCAGCTGCCAGCCGTTCATGCCCGGCATCAGGATATCGACGAGGAAGAGATCTGGCTGGATACCCTCGATCAGCGTCAGGCAATCCGTGCCGCCGGCTGCCGTCAGCACGATGAAGTCGAGCGGCACGAGGATTTCCCGCATCATCTCCCTGTGATCCTCGTTGTCGTCGACGACGACGATGGTGCGGCGCGGGCCGTCATAGCTGACGATCTTCTTCTCCTGCGGCGGCGCCGCCATCTCGCGCAGCACTGCCGACAGCATCAGGCGGACCTTGAAGGTCGAGCCCGCGTCCTTCTCACTGGTTACGGCGATTTCGCCGCCGAGCGTGTTGGTCAGCAGGCGGGTGATGGTGAGGCCGAGGCCGAGGCCGGGCATCGGGCGGATGCTCTCGGCCTCGCCGCGCTGGAACGGCTCGTAGATGCGGCTCAAGTCTTTCTCGGCGATGCCGCGGCCGGTGTCTGTCACGGTGAAGGTCGCGACCTGGCTGCGGTAGCCGACGTCGAAGGTGACGCTGCCCTCGTCGGTGAACTTGATGGCGTTAGACAAGAGGTTGACGAGGATCTGGCGCAGGCGCTTCTCGTCAGTACGCACGAACTGGGGCAGGGCGGGCGCGCGCTGGTGCTCGAAGGTCAATCCCTTGGCCAGCGCCTGCGGGCGGAACATGTCGACGATCTGGTCGAGGAAATCCTGGATGTTGATCTCGTTGGAATAGACCTGAAGGCGGCCGGCCTCGATCTTCGAAATGTCGAGCAGGCCGTCGATCAGGCCGGAGAGATGCTCGGCCGAGCGGCGGATGACCTTGATGGAGGACTGGCGCGGCGTCGGGATGGTGTCGTCGCGCTCGAGGATCTGGGCGTAGCCGAGCACGGCGTTGAGCGGCGTGCGTAGCTCGTGGCTTAGGCCGACGACATAACGGCTCTTGGCGCGGTTGGCGGCTTCGGCGGTTTCCTTGGCGGTCTGCAGCGCGGCGTCGGTCTTCTTGTGGGCGGCGATTTCCTTGAGGAGCAGGGTGTTCTGGCGCGAGGATTCTTCCTCGGCGACGACGCGGCTGTCATGGGCCAGCACGTAGAACCAGCAGACGACGCCGGCGATGACGGCGAAGACGAAGAAGACGATGAGGATCGTGCCGTTGACGACCTCGGCGGTGTCAGGCGAGGCGGAAGAGACCTGATGGGCGATCATCGCGAGGATGGCGCCGACGGCTGTCAGGGCCAGCACGACGGCGATGCCGTAGCGGCCGAGGCGGGTGGTCAGTTTCTGAACGATGGTTTCGGGCAGGACAGCCCTGGCGACATAACCGACCTGCGCATTCAGATGGGCGTTCGGCTTGCACATGTCGTGGCAACGGCTGTCGAGTGAACAGCAGAGCGAGCAGATCGGCGCGGCATAGGCCGGACACCAGGCCATGTCCTCCGGCTCGAACGGGTGCTCGCACACGGAACAGGTGATGTTTGTCAGGTTCTTCCAGCTCTGGCGCGGCTTGCGGGCGAGATAGAACTTGCCCTTGGTGGCCCATGCGATGGCAGGCGAGACGATGAGGGCAACGACGAGGGTGATATAGGGCGCCAGCGAGGCGGCAACGTCGCCGAAGACGCCGAAATGGGCAGTCAGGGCGACAGTTGCCGAGATCGTCATGGCGCCGAGGCCGACCGGGTTGATGTCGTAGAGATGGGCGCGCTTGAACTCGATGCCTGCTGGCGCGAGGCCGAGCGGCTTGTTGATGAAGAGATCGGCCGAGATGGTGCACAGCCATGCCATCGCGATGATCGAGAAGATGCCGAGCGTTTCCTCGAGCAGCTTGTAGATGCCGAGCTCCATCAGCAGCAGCGCGATCGCCACGTTGAAGACCAGCCAGATGACACGGCCGGGGTGGCTGTGGGTGAGGCGGGAGAAGAAGTTCGACCACGCCAGCGACCCGGCGTAGGCGTTCATGACGTTGATCTTCAACTGCGAGACCATGACGAAGGCGGCCATTAGCAGGAGGGCGGCGTTGTGCCAGGGGATCATGTAGCCGAAGGCGGTGAGGTACATCTGCGCCGGATCGGCGGCGCGGTCGGCGGGGACGCCGGAGGCGAAGGTCAAGACCACGAGGAAGGAGCCGGCCAGCAGCTTCGGCGCGCCGATGATGACCCAGCCGGGGCCTGCGAGGAAGACGGCAAGGCGGTGGCGCCACTTCGTCTGCTTTTCCGGCGGCAGGAAGCGCAGGAAGTCGGCCTGCTCGCCGATCTGCGACATCAGCGCCAGGATGACGGCCGACGCCGCGCCGAACTCCACGAGATCGAAGGGTGCGACGGTACCAGGTGGCCCCGAAGCATGGCGGATGCCCGAAAAGGCCCGCCAGAGGTCGAATTTCTCCCAGTCCATCACCGCGATGAAGATGAAGGGCAGGACGTTGAGGACGATCCAGAATGGCTGCGTCAAAAGCTGGAAGCGGCTGATGAGGCGCACGCCGTGGGTGACCAGCGGGATGACCATGACGGCGCTTATGATGTAGCCGATCCAGAGCGGTATGCCGAGTGTCAGCTCCAGCGCGCCGGACATGATCGACGCCTCGATGGCAAACAGCATGAAGGTGAAGCTGGCATAGATCAGCGAGGTAATGGTCGAGCCGATATAGCCAAAGCTGGCGCCACGGGTGAGAAGGTCGATATCGACGCCGTGGCGGATGGCATAGCGGCTGATCGGCAGGCCGATGGCCAGCATAGCGATTGAGGCGACGATGATGGCGTAGAAGGCGTTGGTGGTGCCGTAGGAGAGCGTAATGGCGCCGCCGATCGCCTCCAGTGCCAGGAAGGAAATGGCGCCGATGGCTGTCTGGGAAATGCGCTGCGAGGAAAATTGCCGGGCGCTCTTCGCGGTAAAGCGCAGCGCATAGTCTTCCAGCGTCTGGTTGGCGACCCAGCGATTGTATTCGCGCCTGACCGGAATAATGCGTTGCCGCGCTGCCATGCCTGTGATCGGCCCCTCATTCTTCTTGTGACATGTTCGTAACATGGATCGTTGGGGCGCTTAAGAGTGCATTGCAACGCAAAACTGCACATTTCGCCCCGTGTACTACGTCATTCTACGTATACGCTTTCGCAGTGCAGCACCGGATAGTCCCTTAAGCAACAGTTAACGTCCGTTTTCGGCCTGTTGTCGAACAAGAAGAGGGGATCAACCAGATGAATCTGAGATCATATGTTTCCGGTGCCGTGCTCGGCGCCGTCATGTCGGCTTCGGCCGCATTCCATGGAGCCGTCGCGGCTGACGACACCATCAAGGTCGGCGTGCTTCATTCGCTGTCCGGCACGATGGCGATCTCCGAAACGACGCTGAAAGACGCCATGCTGATGCTCATCGACGAGCAGAACAAGAAGGGCGGCCTTCTCGGCAAGAAGCTCGAAGCCGTCGTCGTCGATCCGGCATCCGACTGGCCGCTGTTTGCCGAAAAGGCACGTGAGCTGATCGAGAAGGACAAGGTCGCGGCCGTCTTCGGTTGCTGGACGTCGTCCTCGCGCAAGTCGGTCCTGCCGGTCTTCGAAGAACTCAATTCCATCCTGTTCTATCCGGTTCAGTATGAAGGCGAAGAGTCCTCGCGCAACATCTTCTACACCGGCGCCGCTCCGAACCAGCAGGCCATCCCGGCTGTCGATTACCTGATGGAAAAGGAAGGCGTTAAGCGCTTCGTTCTCGAAGGCACCGACTACGTCTATCCGCGCACGACCAACAAGATCCTGGAAGCCTACCTGATCGCCAAGGGCATTCCGAAGGAAGACATCATCGTCAACTACACGCCGTTCGGCTTCTCCGACTGGCAGACGGAAGTCTCCAAGATCAAGGAATTCGGTGGCGCAGGCAAGAAGACCGCCGTCGTCTCCACCATCAACGGTGACGCCAACGTTCCCTTCTACAAGGAACTCGGCAACCAGGGCGTCAAGGCAACCGACATCCCCGTCGTCGCCTTCTCGGTCGGCGAAGAAGAGCTTGCCGGTCTCGACACCAAGCCGCTCGTCGGCCACCTCGCTGCCTGGAACTACTTCGAGTCGGTCGAAAGCCCGGCGAACAAGAAGTTCATAAAGGAATGGCATGCCTACACCAAGAACGACAAGCGCGTGACCAACGACCCGATGGAAGCTGCCTATATCGGCTTCAACGCATGGGTTAAGGCCGTTCAGGCCGCCGGCACGACCGACACCGACAAGGTGCTGGACTCGATCATCGGCACCACGGTTCCGAACCTCTCGGGCGGCTATGCCACCGTCATGCCGAACCACCACATCACCAAGCCGGTCCTCATCGGCGAAATCCAGGCCAACGGTCAGTTCGAAATCGTCCAGCAGACCCCTGCTGTCGTCGGCGACGAATGGTCGGATTACCTGCCTGATTCCAAGGACCTGATCTCCGATTGGCGCAAGCCCATGAACTGCGGCAACTTCAATGTCGCAACGGGCAAGTGCGGCGGCAAGGGCTCCTGAGTGGACACCCCTTCACTCAAAAGCCTGAAAACAGCTTCCGTCCGGCCCTCCTGTCCGGGCGGAAGTTCTCTCTCCGAAGCGCGGCCCTGATGCTTCGGACGGCAGCTGTTTGCCGAGTTAAGGCCCCGACTTTTCCCGATTGCGCCGGAAGGCCAACGATAACCGAGGCAAGACGCCGATGTATCGCGCCATCAAGATCCTGCTTTTGACGCTGTGCCTGGCAATGCCGGCCTTTGCGACAGTGCTCAAGGCACAGGAAGACATTCACCCGCTGATCGATGCGCTCGGCGTCGGCGATTTCCCAGAACGCGAGGCTGCCATCAAGGCGCTGGTCGCATCCGGCGACAACCACGTCAGCCAGATCCTGCAGCAGCTCAGCGACGGCCAGCTCTACGTGAACTCCGAAAGCGGCGGCCCGGTGCTGCTTCAGGGCGGCACGGACGATGAGCCGACCTTTTCCGATCCGATATCAGGCGAAGCAGTCGCTGACGTCGATCCCGATTACATGTCGAAGGTCCGTATCAACAATTCGCTACGCGGCGTCATCAGCACGGCGATGAGCCAGCTGACGCTGCTGTCGCCCGATCGCGGCGCACGTCTGACGGCGGCGCAAGGCCTGCTCCGTGACGCCGATCCCGCCAACCTCGAGCTCCTGAACTCTGCGTTGGCCGACGAGAAGGACGGCGAGGTCAAGGAAACGATGGAAGCGGCGCGCGCCGTGATGATGCTGAAGAGCGACGTCAGCGCCGAGGACAAGAAATCCGCCATCGACACGATCGCCGCCCGTGGTGGGCGCAATGCGCTGACCATCCTGACGACGGCGATGGCGACCGCGCCGGACGAGCTGAAGGGCGAGATCCAGTCGCATATCAACGGCATCAACCGCAGCCTGGCGCTCTGGGATGTGGTGCAGAACGTCTGGTACGGTCTGTCGCTCGGCTCGGTGCTGCTGCTGGCCGCTATCGGCCTCGCCATCACCTTCGGCGTCATGGGCGTCATCAACATGGCGCATGGCGAGATGGTGATGATCGGCGCCTACACGACCTATGTCGTGCAGGAGTACATCACCGCCAACTTCCCGGGGCTGGCCACCTATTCGCTGGCCTTCGCGGTTCCCGCGGCCTTCGTCTTCACCGGTTTCGTCGGCCTCGTCATCGAGCGCGTCGTTATCCGCTATCTCTATGGCCGGCCGCTGGAGACGCTGCTGGCCACCTGGGGCGTGTCGCTGATCCTGCAGCAGGCCGTGCGCTCGGTCTTCGGGCCGACCAACCGCGAGGTGCGCAATCCGAGCTGGATGTCGGGCGCTTTCGAGCTCGGCGGCCTGTCGATCACCTGGAACCGTCTGTGGATCATCGTCTTCTCCATGGCTGTGTTCGTGACGCTGCTGATGCTGCTCAAGCGTTCCGCCTTCGGCCTGCAGATGCGCGCCGTCACGCAGAACCGCCGCATGGCCTCGTCGATGGGCATTCGCACCGGCTGGGTCGATGCCTTCACCTTCGCACTCGGCTCCGGCATCGCCGGCATGGCTGGCGTCGCGCTCTCACAGATCGACAACGTCTCGCCCAATCTCGGGCAGAGCTACATCATCGACAGCTTCATGGTCGTGGTGTTCGGGGGCGTCGGCAATCTGTGGGGCACGCTGGTGGGCGCGCTGTCGCTCGGCGTCGTCAACAAGTTCCTCGAGCCCTTCGCCGGCGCCGTGCTCGGCAAGATCCTGGTGCTGGTGCTGATCATTCTCTTCATCCAGAAGCGGCCGCGTGGGCTCTTCGCACTCAAAGGAAGGGCGGTGGAAGCATGATTACGGCCTTCCTTCTCCGGTCTCTCGATCGCAAGATCATTGTCGCACTGGTTCTTCTGCTTGCGATCGCCGTGCTGGTGCCGGCGCTCAATCTGCTGACGCCGGCATCAAGCCCGCTGCACATCCCGACCTACATCATGTCGCTGTTCGGCAAGTATCTCACCTACGCCCTGCTGGCGCTGGCACTCGACCTTGTCTGGGGCTTCTGCGGCATTCTCTCGCTCGGCCATGGCGCCTTCTTCGCGCTCGGCGGCTATGCGATGGGCATGTACCTGATGCGCCAGATCGGCGCGCGCGGCAGCTACGGCGACCCGATCCTTCCCGACTTCATGGTGTTCCTGAACTACAAGGCGCTGCCGTGGTTCTGGTACGGGTTCAACCACTTCTGGTTCGCGGCGCTGATGGTGCTCGTGGTGCCGGGCCTTCTCGCCTTCGTGTTCGGCTGGTTCGCCTTCCGCAGCCGCGTCAACGGCGTCTATCTCTCGATCATCACCCAGGCGATGACCTACGCCCTGCTGCTTGCCTTCTTCCGCAACGACATGGGCTTCGGCGGCAACAACGGCCTGACCGATTTCAAGGACATCATCGGCTACAACATCCAGGCCGACGGCACCCGCGCCGCCCTGTTCGCCGCCACCGCGATCTTCCTGGCGCTGTCGCTGCTGATCGCGTCCGCCATCGTGCGCTCGAAGTTTGGCAAGGTGCTCGTCGGCGTGCGTGACGCGGAAAGCCGGACGCGGTTCCTCGGCTACCGGGTCGAGCATTTCAAGCTCTTCACCTTCGTCGTCTCGGCGATGATGGCGGGCATTGCCGGCGCGCTCTACGTGCCGCAGGTGGGTATCATCAATCCCGGCGAATTCGCGCCGGCGAATTCGATCGAAGTCGTGATCTGGACGGCGGTCGGTGGGCGCTCGACGCTGATCGGGCCGATCATCGGCGCCATCCTCGTCAACGGCGGCAAGACGATCTTCACCGGCCTGTTCCCCGAATTCTGGCTGTTTGCGCTGGGCGGCCTGTTCGTTGCGGTCACGGTGTTCCTGCCGAAGGGCATCGTCGGCACGATCGGGCCGTATCTGAGCAAGCGCAAGCCTGCATCAAGCGATACGCCGTCCGCCAGCCGTGAAGACGGTGTCGATGCGAAAATCCAGGCTGCGGAGTGAGCGCCATGATCCCTGACGTCAAACCCAGCAGCGTTCTCTACCTCAACAACGTCTCCGTCTCCTTTGACGGCTTCAAAGCGCTGAATTCGCTGTCGATCGTCATCGAGCCCGGCGAGCTGCGCGCCATCATCGGCCCGAACGGCGCCGGCAAGACGACGATGATGGACATCATCACCGGCAAGACGCGACCGGATGCCGGCGAGGTGTTCTTCAACGGCCAGACCGATCTCACCAAGCTCGACGAGGCCGACATCGCCCAGCTCGGCATCGGCCGCAAGTTCCAGAAGCCGACGGTGTTCGAGAGCCACACGGTGTGGGACAACATCGAGCTGGCGCTGAACCGCAAGCGCGGGGTGTTTCCGACGCTGTTCTATCGGCTGTCATCGGAGGATCGTTCGCGTATCGACGAGATTCTCGCGACGGTGCGCTTGACGCATCGGCGCGACGATCTGGCGGCCAATCTCAGCCATGGGCAGAAGCAGTGGCTGGAGATCGGCATGCTCTTGGCGCAGGAGCCGAAGCTTTTGCTTGTGGACGAGCCGGTGGCGGGGATGACCGATGCGGAGACGTCGGAGACGGCGATCCTGCTCAAGGAGATCGCCAAGACCCGCTCGGTGGTTGTCGTCGAGCACGATATGGGGTTCATTCGCGATCTTGGGGTCAAGGTGACATGCCTCGCCGAAGGGTCTGTGCTGGCCGAGGGATCGATCGATTTCGTCAGCTCCGATCCGAAGGTGATCGAGAATTATCTGGGGCGGTGAGGGGATGGTGAGCGCCGAGTTCGTGATACCCCCCTCTGTCCTGCCGGACATCTCCCCCTCAAGGGGGGAGATTGGCTGGGCGAAGCCGCTCGCTTCAACGTTTGTTGTTTGGCGACGGGCCAACAACGAGTCGATCTCCCCCCTTGAGGGGGAGATGTCCGGCAGGACAGAGGGGGGTGCCGCACCCTCGACGCTAGAAAATCCTGGAGAGCGACCATGCTGACCGTCGAAAACGCAAACCTCCACTACGGCGCCGCTCAAGCCTTGCGCGGCATCTCGATCAAGGCTGAGATGGGCAAGATCACCTGCGTCCTCGGCCGAAACGGCGTGGGTAAGAGTTCTCTTCTCCGCGCCGTTACCGGCCAGCATCCGCTTTCGGCGGGAACGGTGACGTTCAACGACACCAAGCTCAACGGCCTGCCACCCTACGCACGCGCCAAGCAGGGCATCGGCTACGTACCGCAGGGGCGCGAGATCTTTCCGTTGCTGACGGTGAAGGAAAATCTCGAGACCGGCTATGCGCCGCTGTCGCGCGGCAACAAGAACATTCCGGACGATATCTTCAGCCTGTTTCCTGTCCTGCAGACCATGCTTGGGCGGCGCGGCGGCGATCTGTCGGGTGGGCAGCAGCAGCAGCTGGCGATCGGCCGGGCGATGGTGACGCGGCCGAAGATCCTGGTGCTCGACGAGCCGACGGAAGGCATCCAGCCTTCGATCATCAAGGATATCGGCCGGGCGATCCGCTATCTCCGCGACTCGACCGGCATGGCGATCCTGTTGGTCGAGCAGTATCTCGATTTCTGCCGCGAGCTTGCCGATTACGTCTACATTATGGACCGCGGCGAGATCGTCCACGAGGGGCTCGCCGAAACGCTGGATACGCTGGAAGCGCGTCGTCACCTGACGGTCTGATATCAGCCGTTCTGGCTGCGCGGACGGCAGTCGCCGTTTTTGTGGGCATCGCTCTTCATTGGATGGGCGCGATTTCAGCTGTCTTTCAATGGATCGTGGAGCGGCATAAAAATTGCTTGCTTTCAATCTCTTACAGGATTGAATGAGACCGACCGGGCAAACCGGCGGGCTTTCGAGGGGATGGAATGACCAACGCGGCGGCATCCACAAGACCGCAAAGGGCCGAGGGCCGGGGGCATCTCGCAGCAAAGGCGCTCGGTGGGCGCACGCGCATTCGCGAGTTGTACCAGGAGGGCGCGGCGAAGATCCGCTTGCCCGATACGTTCGATGCCTCGATGGAAGCCGTGATCATCAACACGGCCGGCGGGCTGACCGGCGGCGACCGGATGGACTGGAGCGTGGTTGCCGGCCCCGGCACGCGCGTCGATGTCACCACCCAGGCCTGCGAGAAAATCTACAAGGCGTCCGCGGGCACGGCCGAGATCACCACCAGCATCCAGGTCGGCGCGGGAGCACGCGTCGACTGGCTGCCGCAGGAGACGATCCTATTCGATCGCTCGTCGCTCTATCGCCGGCTGACTGTCGATCTGGACGAGGGCGCGGAATTCCTGGCGGTCGAGGCGGTGTTGCTTGGGCGCAAGGCGATGGGCGAGGCGGTTGTCTCCGGTTTGTTTCGCGACCGCTGGCGCATTCGCCGGTCCGGCAGGCTTTGCCATGCGGAAGATCTCAACCTGACGGGAGCCGTGCAGTCGCTGTCGGCCGAGCAGGCCGTTCTGTCGGGCAAGGTGGCGTTCGCGACGCTGCTTTATGTCGGGCCGCAGGCGGAAAGCTATCTCAATGCCGTCAGGCCGTTGCTTGGCGGCCATATGGGCGGCGCCAGCACGTGGGCTGGCAAGCTGGTTGTCCGGCTTGCGGCCAGCGATGGCTTCGCGCTCAGAAAAATCCTGATCCCGATCATTTCCGCCTTGCGCAACGGCGCGCCTGTGCCGAAAGTCTGGAATCTATAGTTCAAGCAGATGGATGCACGATGAACCTCACACCACGAGAAAAAGACAAGCTGTTGATTTCGATGGCGGCGATCGTCGCCCGGCGGCGGCTGGAGCGGGGCGTCAAGCTCAACTATCCTGAGGCCATCGCGCTGATCTCCGATTTCGTCGTCGAGGGCGCGCGCGACGGCCGGCCCGTGGCCGAACTGATGGAAGCCGGCGCCCATGTCGTCGGTCGCGACCAGGTGATGGAGGGCATTGCCGAGATGATCCACGACGTGCAGGTCGAGGCGACTTTCCCTGATGGGACGAAGCTCGTCACCGTCCACGAACCGATCCGCTGAGGCTGCCATGCTAGAACTCAGACCCAATTGCGAGTGCTGCGACAGGGACCTGCCGCCGGAGAGCCTGGAGGCCGTCATGTGCAGCTTTGAGTGCACCTATTGCACCTCCTGCGCCGACACCATGCTTGACGGTATCTGCCCGAATTGCGGCGGCGAGCTGGTGCGCCGGCCGGTGCGTCCGGCGGGCAAGCTCATCAACAATCCGGCATCGACGAAACGTGTGCTCAAGGCCGAGGGCTGCGCGCCCGTCAAGGCTGCGTGAGGAGAAGGCCATGATCCCAGGCGAAATCATTGCCGCTCCCGGCGAGATCGAACTCAATGCCGGCGCGCCCACCATCACCATCGAAGTGTCGAACACCGGCGATCGTCCGGTACAGGTCGGCAGCCATTATCATTTCGGCGAGACCAATGCCGGCCTTGCCTTCGATCGCGAGAAGGCGCACGGCATGCGGCTGGACATCCCGGCCGGCACCGCGGTGCGTTTCGAGCCGGGCCAGACGCGCTCGGTGACGCTGATTCCGCTATCGGGCAAGCGCGAGGTCTACGGTTTTCGCCAGCTGGTCATGGGCAAGCTGTGATCCGGTCGCGGGAGGAGATGATGCGCTTTGGGTTGCCCTTGGCTTTTGTGCTGCTCGGCGTTCTTTCGGCCGGTGGCGTCCGCGCCGATGAGATCGATTGTAAAAATCCGACGACGCAGACGGACATGACGCTTTGCGAACGGGCGCGACAGGACGAGGCCGATCAGGCGCTCAACGCACAGTACAAGAAGACCCGTGCCGCCATGGTCGCCGTCGATAGCGATCAGGAGGACGACATCAAGGGCGCGGAGAAGGCCTTGCTCACCGCGCAGCGGGCATGGATCTCCTATCGCGACGCGCAATGCGAGGCGGCGGGCTTTCAGGCGCGCGGCGGGACGATGGAGCCGATGCTGATTGCCGGCTGCATCGCCGATATCACGGATGTGCGCACCAAGGAATTGAAGGCGCTCGAAGACGCGATGAGCAACTGAGGTGACAGGCAATATCATGATCGTCGGCAATGGTGAGATCGGTGAGGAAGGGGCAGCCTCGGTGGCTGCCGCCGACTTCGTCATCCGTTTCAACGAGTGCCGATCCTATGAGGCGAGCCTTGGCCGGTCCGATGTCGTTGCCGTCTGCAATACAGGGCGCCCTGCCAAGGCGATGCTTAGTTCGCAGACGTGGCGGGAGCATCCGGCGGTACGCGAGGCATCCACCATCTGGAGCGTGCGCGATCCCAACAAGTTTGCTGCCTTGCGCACGGAGCTGGCTGTTTTGCATCCCGAGCTCGACGATTTCTGCGACGATTATACGAACGAGTTCAATGTCTTCTGCGAAGACGCTGGCAAGACGCATGTGGTCGTTGACAAACTGATTCATGAGCGCGTCGACCAGGCACTCGCAGCGGTTGATCCCGCGCCCTACGTCGTGCCGAGCAGCGGCATGATCGTGATCGCGGAGGTCATGAACAGATTTCCCCATGCCCATATCTCGCTCGCCGGCTTCGGCCACCAGGGCTGGGAGTGGCATCCCTTTGCCGCCGAAAGGCAGCTCGTCGATACTTATGTCGCTGCCGGCCGCGTCACGCGGTTCTACGCGACCGCATCCCATTCTTCCTCCCAAGGAGCCTGACATATGCCCTACAAGATTTCCCGCGCCGCCTATGCCGGCATGTTCGGCCCGACCACCGGCGACAAGGTGCGCCTTGCGGACACCGAGCTCTTCATCGAGATTGAGAAGGATTTCACTACCTATGGCGAAGAGGTGAAGTTCGGCGGCGGCAAGGTCATCCGCGACGGCATGGGGCAGAGCCAGGCGACGCGGGCGCAGGGCGCGGTCGACACCGTCATCACCAATGTCGTGATCGTCGACCACACCGGCATCGTCAAGGCCGACATCGGGCTGAAGAACGGCCGCATCCACGCGATCGGCAAGGCCGGCAATCCGGATACGCAGCCTGGTGTCAACATCATTGTCGGCCCTTCCACCGAAGCGATCGCCGGCGAGGGCAAGATCATCACGGCCGGCGGCATGGACGCGCATATCCACTACATCTGCCCGCAGCAGATCGAGGAAGCGCTGATGTCCGGCATCACCTGCATGCTCGGCGGCGGCTCCGGCCCGGCGCATGGCACGCTCGCCACCACCTGCACCGGCGCCTGGCATATCGAGCGGATGATCGAGAGCTTCGACGGCTTTCCGATGAACCTGGCGCTGGCAGGCAAGGGCAACGCGTCGCTTCCGGCCGCACTCGAAGAGATGGTGCTGGCCGGGGCGTCGTCGCTGAAGCTGCACGAGGACTGGGGCACCACACCGGCGGCGATCGACTGCTGCCTCTCGGTTGCCGACGAATACGATATCCAGGTGATGATCCACACCGATACGCTGAACGAGAGCGGCTTTGTGGAAGACACGATCGGGGCGCTCAAGGGCCGCACGATCCACGCCTTCCACACGGAAGGCGCGGGCGGCGGGCATGCGCCCGATATCATCAAGATCTGCGGCCAGTCCAACGTCATTCCGTCATCGACCAACCCGACGCGGCCCTACACGGTCAACACCATCGCCGAACATCTCGACATGCTGATGGTCTGCCACCACCTGTCGCCGTCGATCCCCGAGGATATCGCCTTTGCCGAAAGCCGCATCCGCAAGGAGACGATCGCTGCCGAAGACATCCTGCACGATATCGGCGCCTTCTCGATCATCTCTTCCGACAGCCAGGCGATGGGCCGCGTCGGCGAGGTGGCTATCCGCACATGGCAGACGGCCGACAAGATGAAGCGCCAGCGCGGGCGGCTGAAGGAGGAGACTGGCGAGAACGACAACTTCCGTGTTCGCCGATATGTCGCGAAGTACACGATCAATCCGGCGATCGCGCAGGGGCTGAGCCACGAGATCGGTTCCGTCGAAGTCGGCAAGCGCGCCGATCTGGTGCTGTGGAACCCGGCCTTCTTCGGCGTGAAGCCGGAGATGGTGCTGCTCGGCGGCTCGATCGCGGCCGCGCCGATGGGCGATCCGAACGCCTCGATCCCGACGCCGCAGCCGATGCACTATCGGCCGATGTTTGCCGCCCATGGCAAGCTGCGCACGACGTCTTCGGTCACCTTTGTCAGCCAGGCCTCGCTCGATGCCGGCCTGCAGAGCCGTCTCGGCGTTGCCAAGCAGCTTGTCGCGGTGAAAAACACGCGCGGCGGCATCTCCAAGGCGTCGATGATCCACAACAGCCTGACGCCGCATATCGAGGTTGATCCAGAGACCTACGAGGTGCGTGCCGACGGCGAGCTTCTCACCTGCGAACCGGCGACGTCGCTGCCGATGACGCAGCGTTACTTCCTGTTCTAGGTCGTTCCAATCGCGCTTGGGGCCGGCGTTTACGCGCTGGCCCAACTTTCTGCCATGGATTCGGTAACCTATCCTTAAAGTTGTTTTTTGATCGCGTTATGCGCCACCTTGGAGCGGTGCGCCCAAAATGAGACACGGCCTTATCGGAGAACTAAAAAATTGTGTTTTATCAATTTCTTGACCGCAGACATCAAGGTTTTGATTCAGGCCTGAAAGCGTCGCTTTTTGGGCCATTGTGCATTGCGGGAGCAATCGACGAAATTCGCTATAATCTTAACGATTGGGTTAAGGTCTCGGCAGCGGTTGGCATCTAATCAATATGCTTGGGCGCTGGGCGGGAAGGTCGATTCGGATGCATATTTCACTTCAGGCGGAGCTTGGCGATTTCAGGGATCGCTTCACGATCTATACCTATGCACTGAAGATGAGCTTCACCGCGGTGATGCTGTCATCGCTGGTGATCGCGCTGCTGCTGCTGCCGCTTTGGTGGGCAGACATGCTGCCGGTGCCGTTCGAGAGCGCTGTGGTCTACGGGGTCGCTTTTTCCTGGCTGATCGGCGGAATCGTTTCCGGCGTGCTGGCGTTGGTCGCCGGCTTTGCCATGCACCAACTCAGCGTTTCGCGCGCCGAGTTCGAGCGGTTGAGCCGTACCGACATGCTGTCCGGCCTTCTCAACCGTCGCGCATTCACCGAAGCACTGGAGCGAGCCGATGATCATGCCTGTCTGGCGATCTTTGACGTCGACAGGTTCAAGCTGATCAATGATCGCTTCGGCCATGCCTGCGGCGATGCGGTCATCGTTGCCGTCTCCGCCGAGCTTGCCGCGGCGTTTCCGGGCAAGTCGGCGGTGGCACGGCTGGGCGGAGAGGAGTTCGGCGTGATGGTGGTGTCACCAGTCAAGGAAGAGCGGATCGCGCAGATCAGATCGGTCTGCGCCCGGCTCGCCGAGCGACCGATTGCCGTCGATGGGTTTACGGTCAACATCACTGTGTCCGCCGGCATCGCGGAGTTGGGTGAGGGGCGTAGCAAGGAGGCTGTCTATTCGGCGGCCGACAAGGCGCTCTATCTGGCAAAGACGCTTGGCCGGAACCGCGTGGTCCACGAGGAAGAAGGCCTGCAAGCCATGCCGCGACGCCGGCACGACGACATCAGGGACACCGGCGCCTCGTCGGCGATGCACTGACGGGGAAAGGAACGGCGGAATAGTCCGTTCCCCGCCCTTTTGGTGCTTGCGTCCGCAGGGGCTATTTTGCATGGTCATCCCATCAACCGGAATGGACATATCATGCAGTACATCACTTCCTATCTGCCGGCCGGCACACCGTCTTCGCATCCCACCGGCAAGGTCGTCCTGCCGCATGATCTGAGGCACCTGCGCCGCAAACTGCTGCATCTCGACAATGGCGAGATGGTGATGCTCGACCTCAAGGAGCCGGTGCTGTTTGCCAATGGCGACATGCTGGTGCTCGGCGACGGCGAGCTTGTCGAGATCGTTGCAGCCGACGAGAAGCTGTTCGAGATCAAGGCCAAGGATCGCCTTCACCTGATCGAGCTCGCCTGGCATCTCGGCAATCGGCATCTTGGCGCCCAGATCGAGGAAGACCGGATCCTGATCCTGCGCGACCACGTGATCCGCGCGATGCTCGAAGGTCTCGGCGCGACCGTGTCGGACGTCACCGAACCTTTCCAGCCGGCACGCGGCGCCTATCACTCGCATGGCAGCCATTCGCATGGTCATGATCACGGGCACGATCACGGCCATGCGCACGACTGATTTTTCATGAGCGATAACAACGATCTGCAGGCGCTGCTGCGCCTGATGGCATGGCTCTCGCCGGCCTTTCCTGTCGGCTCGTTCGCCTATTCCGGCGGGCTCGAGCGTGCAGTGCATGATGGGCTTGTCAGCGATGCGGCGTCTCTGGACGCGTGGATCGCTGCGATGATCGATCATGGCGCGGTTTGGAACGATGCCGTGCTGTTGTCCGAAAGCCACCGGTCGCAGGCTGATGCTTCCTCGCTCGCGGCCGTTGCCGAGCTTGCGGAAGCGCTCGCCGGATCGCGTGAACGCCATCAGGAGACGATGCTTATGGGCGACGCCTTCCTCTCGGCGGCGCGTGCCTGGCCGGACGCCGTATTCGAGCGCCTACCCGGGCATGTCGCCTATCCGGTTGCTGTCGGTGCCGTTGCCGCGGCACATTGCATTGCCGTCGAACAGGCGATCGCCGCCTTCCTCCACGCTTATGTCTCGCAGGCTGTTTCATCCGGTATCCGATTGAGCGTTGCCGGGCAGACGGATGGGGTCGGCATACTGGCGGCGCGGGAGGGTGACATTGCGGCAGTTGCGCGGCGTGCGGCGGCTTCGACGCTCGATGATCTCGGCTCCGCCACCGTTCAGGCCGACATCATGTCGCTGCGGCACGAGACGCAGTCGACGCGGCTGTTCCGGTCGTGAGCATCACCGCGGAAACGCTGCCTGACGGTTGCCACCTGCGCCATTTGCCGGTGGTTGCCGTGCCACTGCCGCGCTATCATCGTTTTCGATTGGAGTTCACATCATGAAATCAGGAAATGGGCCCTTGCGGGTCGGGATCGGCGGGCCGGTCGGATCGGGTAAGACGGCGCTGACGGAGAAGCTCTGCAAGGCAATGCGCGACGACTATTCCGTCGCCGTGGTCACCAACGACATCTACACCACCGAGGATGCCGAGGCGCTGATGCGGATGCAGGCGCTGCCGTCGGACCGGATCGTCGGCGTCGAGACCGGCGGCTGCCCGCACACCGCCATTCGTGAGGATGCGACGATCAATCTGCAGGCCATTGCCGGCCTCAACGAACGAATTCCCGATCTCGACGTGGTGTTCATCGAATCGGGCGGCGACAATCTGGCGGCGACCTTCTCGCCGGATCTCGCCGATATCACCATCTACGTGATCTCGGTCTGTCAGGGTGAAGAAATCCCGCGCAAGGGTGGGCCAGGCATTACCAAGTCGGATCTTCTCGTCATCAACAAGAAGGACCTAGCGCCCTATGTCGGCGCCGATCTCGACGTCATGGACCGCGATGCGACGCGGATGCGCGAGACGCGGCCTTTCGTGTTCTCGGACATGAAGCGCGGCGACGGTATCGGCCCTATCGTCGATTTCCTCAAGATACATGGCGGTCTGTGATCGCCGGTATTGCCTTCAGCATGTTGAGATTGCTGATTTCGATCGAGCGGCCGCTGACGGTGACGCCGGCGGCGCGCAACGACGAGAAGGCGCGAGACAGGGCCTCGGGCGCAAGGCCGAGCTTTCGCGCCAGCAGGCTCTTTTGAAACGGCAGACGCATCGAGGCAGCGAGACCTTCGGTCTTGCAGTGCGTCAGCAGATAGGTGGCGACGCGCTGCGGCGCTGTCTGCATGCGGTCGTTGGCGAGGCAATCGATCGTCGATAGCAGGTGCTCGGACAGGCTGCGCATGATCGCGATGCCGATATGCGGGTATGCGGTGAGGAGGCCGCGGACCTTCTCGAGGTCGAAGCGGGCGAGGAAGGCGTGCTCCATCGCCTGGGCGCCGTAGCGGTAGTCGCCACCGTCGATAACCAGGCATTCCGCAAAGCTGCCGCGCGGCTCGCAGATCCTGATGTCGCCCTCCTGGTTGTCGCCGCCCAGACGGTAGAGCCGGACAAAACCGGTCAGCACGCAATAGAAGTACTGTGCCTTCTCGCCCTCGTGAAAGACGACGTCATGTGCCTGGCAGCGGACGATTGTCGCGCAGGAAAGCAGTGCGTCACGCTCGGCCCGCTTCAGGCCGGAAAAAAGAATGGTTTCGCCAAGCATCGCCTTCTGCTCGCTGCTCAGTCTCATGCCCGTCGTCATCTCTCTCTCCAGGTTCGTCGCAACGCAGGCGGCGTGCCTGCCATGCGACTAAAATACCGGAAGTGACGTCGGAGAACTTGATCTGCATCAAGCAGCGACAAGAATCAGAAAAGCCGGGGATGGCCCCGGCTAACTCCGTTTCATGACCTCATTTTACTCGGCCGCGAATGGCGGCAGGCGAACGACATTACCGCCTGATTTGCCCTGCTTGCCTTCCGGCTTCTCGATCGCCGTGACGCGTCCATCGAGTGCGCCGACGGCGGCGGTCAGCTCTTCGCTCGACATAGGCAGTTCCTCCTTGTCCTTCCGGCCGACGAGGCGACCGAACATCCAGCCGAGCAACCGGGAGAGATCGTCCATGATCAGGAAGAAGGAGGGCACGACCACCAGCGACAGGACCGTCGAGACGATGATGCCGCCGATGACGGCGATCGCCATCGGTGCGCGGAACGATCCGCCTTCGCCGACGCCCATCGCCGAAGGCAGCATGCCGGCGGACATGGCGATCGAGGTCATGATGATCGGACGGGCGCGCTTGCGGCCGGCCTCCACCATGGATTCGACCCGTTCCATGCCGCGATGGCGCATCTCGATGGCGAAATCGACCAGCAAGATCGCGTTCTTGGTGACGATGCCCATCAGCATCAGGATGCCGATCATCACAGGCATCGACAGCGGGTTCTGCGTGACCAGCAGGCCGACGGCGACGCCGCCGATGGCGAGCGGCAGCGAGAACAGGATGGTGAAGGGCTGGATCACGTCCTTGAAGAGCAGGATCAGCACCGTCAGTACCAGGAGCAGACCCATCAACATGGCGTTGACGAAGCTCTGCTGCATTTCGGTCTGCACCTTGGTGTCGCCGCTTTCGACCAGCTGGACGCTCGGCGGAATGTCGGCCTGCTTGACGATCTCGCGGAAACGGGCGGAGGCTGTATCGAGCGCCACGCCCTGCGGCAGGTCGGAGCCGATGGCGACGACGCGGTTGCGGTTGTTGCGCTTGATCGAGCTGACACCTTCCGAATAGTCGATGTCGGCAACGGTGGCGAGCGGAACGGTGCCGCCGCTTGCCGTCTGGATCTTCAGGGCGCGCAGGGCTGCGAGATCGCGGCGCATGTCGAGCGAGGCCTGGACGCGGATCGGGATCTGGCGATCGTCAAGGTTGATCTTGGCAAGGGCCGCATCGATATCGCCGATGGTGGCGACGCGGATGGTCTCGGAGATCTGCTGCGGCGTGATGCCGAGGCGGGCGGCCTGGTCCTTGCGCGGGCGAACCTGAAGTTCCGGGCGGGGCAGGGCGCCATCGGCACTGACGTTTGCCAGCACCGGATCGGCGCGCAGCTTCGATTCGAGGATACCGACGGCGTCGCTCAGATCCTTCTCGTTCTTGGAGAGAAAGTTGAACGACAGGTCGCGCTCGCCGCGGTCGTTGAGCTTCAGGATGCGGACGTCGGGGATATGACGGAGCTTGGCGAATACTTCCTTCTCGATATCCCATTGCGGACGAACGCGGCCATGGACCTCGACCTTCGGCAGATGCGGGCCGATCAGCGGGATCGATCCCAGCAGGTCGTTGACCAGCTTCTTGACCAGCGACTGGTCCAGCTTTTGCAAGGCGAGTGTCACCGTCGCGCGGCGAAGCTCGAGTTCGCCCTTCGGCGATGCACCACCGAGCACGAAGACGCTCTCGACGCCGTTGATGCCCTGGACATTCTTGTAGACTTCGTCTGTCGTAGCCTCGGTATCCTCAAGCGTTGCGTTCGGCGGCAATTCGACCGAGAGCACGATACGGGACGCGTCTTCCGGCGGCAGGAAGCTGCCGGGGACCTGGGCGAGAAGCGCGAGCGAGGCGACAAGAAAGGCGATTGCCGCCACCAGCGTCGCATAGCGCGTCCACCAGCGGCTGGTGGTTGCCCGGACAAGGCGCGTGTAGCCGCGGAAAAACAGACCGTCGTTGTCATGATGGTCTTCCATTCCGTCTTCGGCGCGCATGAGATAGGCGGCCATCATCGGCGTTATCAATCGCGCGACCATCAGCGAGAAGAACACGGAGAAGGCGACCGTCAGGCCGAACTGGATGAAGTACTGGCCGGGAATGCCGGGCATGAACGACACCGGCACGAAGACGGCGATGATGGTGAAGGTGGTGGCGATGACGGCGAGGCCGATTTCGTCGGCGGCCTCGATCGCGGCGCGGTAAGGCGTCTTGCCCATCTTGATATGGCGGGCAATGTTCTCGATCTCGACGATGGCGTCGTCGACGAGAATGCCGGTCGCCAGCGTCAGGGCGAGGAAGCTGACGAGGTTCAGTGAGAAGCCCATCAGGTCCATGATCCAGAATGTCGGAATCGCGGAGAGGGGGAGCGCCACGGCCGAGATCAGCGTTGCGCGCCAGTTCCTGAGGAACAGGAAGACGACGATGATGGCGAGCAATGCGCCTTCCATCAGCGTGTGGAGGGCGGCCTCGTAGTTGCCGTAGCTGAAGTAGACGGAGTCGTCGATCAACTCGATCTTGACGTTCGGGTTCTCGCTGCGAACCTTCTCAAGGCTTTTCGATACCGTCTCGGCGACGCTGACTTCGCTGGCGCCCTTCGAGCGGAAGACGCCGAAAGTAACGACCGGGGTCGCGTTGAAGCGCGAGAAGGATTTCGGCTCCTCATAGGTGTCCTTGATGGTGCCGAGATCGGAGACCTTGACGAAGCGGCCGTTGGGCAGCGCGATCGTGGTGTTGGCCAGCTCGGCGACATTGCGGGCGTCGCCGAGAACGCGGATCGCCTGCTCGGCGCCAGCCACCTGGCCACGGCCGGAGCCGAGATCGACGTTGGTGCCGCGCAGTTGCTGGTTCACGCTGGCGGCCGTGATGCCGTAGGCGTTCAGCCGGTCTGGGTTGAGTTCGATCCGCACTTCGCGATCGGCGCCGCCGTAGCGGTCGACGCGGCCGATGCCGGTCTGGCCCTGCAGGGAGCGCTTGACTGTGTCGTCGACGAACCAGGAGAGCTCCTCGAGCGTCATGTCGGGCGATGAGACGGCGAAGGTCTGGATCGCCTGTCCTTCGACATCGACCTTGGAGACGATCGGCTCATCGACATTGGCGGGGAGGTTGCTGCGGATGCGGTCGATGGCGTCCTTGGTGTCCTGCACCGCCTGCTCGGTCGGCACTTCCATGCGGAACATGACGTTGGTCTGCGACTGGCCGTCGGTCACCGTAGACTGGATCTCGTCGATACCGTTGATGCTGGCGACGGCGTCCTCGATCTCCTTCGTCACCTGCGTTTCCAGCTCGGACGGCGAGGCGCCGCTCTGGGTGACGACGATGGAGACGAGGGGAACGTCGATATTCGGAAAACGGGTGATCGGCAGCTTGTTGAAGGCCTGGATGCCGACAAAGAGCAGCAACGCAAACACCAGAAGCGGCGCGACGGGATTTCGGATGGACCAAGCTGAAAAATTCATCGGGCCGTCTCTTAGTTGGAAGCCGCGGGCTGGTCACGGACCGGGGTGATGTGGTCGCCATCGCGGACATAGGCGCCCGCCTTGGCAACGACTTCCTGGCCAGACGCCAGTCCCTTGGTGATCTCGACATAGGCACCGTCCTGGATGCCGGTCTCGACCTTGACGAACTTCACCACGTTATCGACAACCTCGCGAGCCGACGAGCCTTCGCTGGTGGTCAGGACTGCGGACAGCGGCAGGGCGACGTTTTCGGTGGTCTGCACGGTGATGTCGGCGCTGCCGTACATGCCGGAGCGGGCCTTGCTGCTGTCGTCGATCAGGATGTGGACGAGACCGAGACGGGTCAGCGGATCGACTGTCGGCGAAACGAGCCGCACCGAGCCGGTCAGCTTATCGCGGCTGCCGGAGAGGGCGATCGTCGCCTTCTGGCCGTGTTGGATTTTGACGATGTCGTTTTCGCCGACTTCGGCGACGAGCTCGATCTTGTCGTCACGGATGATGGTGAACAGCGGCTCCCCGGTGCCCGACGCGATCGCGCCGACCTTGGCGGTCTTGGCGGCAACGGTGCCGTCCACCGGCGTCTTCACGTCGGTGCGGGCGAGCTTCAGGTTGGCGTCGGCGATCTGGCTCTCGGTGACCTTGATGTCGGCCACGGCCACCTGGATAGCCTGCTCGGCGGAGGAGACGCGGGCGTTGGCGGATGCGGCGGCGGCGTCGGCCTGTTCGACCGTCGCGGTCGAGACGGTGCCCTTCTTGCCCATTTCCTGGGCGCGGGCCTGTTGCTGGCGGGCCTGCTCGGCGTTTGCCTGGGCCTCGATCAACTGGGCGCGGAGCTGGGCAAGGCTCGCTTCGTTCTTGGCGCGGGTGGCCTGCAGCTGGCTCTTTTCGAGCACAAGCGCGTCGTCGTTCAGAGTGGCCAGCGCGCTGCCGGCCCGCACCTTGTCGCCAACGTCGGCATTGAGCGAACGGATCGACAGGCCTTCAACCTGAGGCTGGATATAGATTTCCTCGACTGGCTTGACCGTGCCGGTGGCGATGACGCGATCGACCAGCGCGCGCTTGGTCACGGAGGTGACGACGATCGCCGGCAGGTTCTGCTGCGGCTTGGCGACCGCCGCTTCCTGCGCGAAGGCGACCGGGGTAAATGCCACTGCTGCCGCCAAGGCGGTCGCGAGCAGGGTGGAGGCGCGTAGAGTTTTAGGCGTCATGCGTACCATGCGTCTTGGTCCAGTCTTTGAAATTAAAGTGGCCAAACTCGCGCCTTGTCCTCAGCTCGCGAAGGCCTGCTCCCGTCATGTATGCTCAGAAATATTCCCGCATCATCTGCCGTCTCTTACATCCGTAAGATGACCCTCGTCCGGCAAACGCCAGATGTACGTGGGATCGTCTCACCCATCGCACAAGCCCGGCGGAAATTAATTCCTCGCGCCGCACAATAATGAGCTACCGCTCACAGATCAATCACCATCCGGTGATGCCGGCATTCGGTTTGTTGATCGCAATTCCGTCATTCCTATGACGCTCGGACACCTGCCAATCCGACAGGCGGAAGAATTTTATATCGGTTTCAACGAAAAACGCGCGGATTGGCTCCGCGCGTCCTGTTCTCATGACTGTGCCGTTACTTGGCGGCAGCGTCGGTGACGTCGTGCGTCCAGGCGCCCGTCGGCTCCTTGCTGATGATCTTCTGGTCCAGCAGGGCCTTGGCGGTGCGGTCGTAGAGCGTGGTGTCGAGCTTGCCCGTGCCGTCGCCGATCAGCTTGGCCACTTCGCTCATCATCCGCTTCTGGTGGTTTTCGTCCTGGCCACCGGCGTCGACGACGATGCCGGCTGCATCATCGGGGTTCTCGACGGCGTATTTCCAGCCCTTCATCGAGGCCTTTACGAACTTCGCCATCTTTTCCTTGAAGGCCGGGTCCTTCAGCTTCTCTTCGTTGGCGTAGAGGCCGTCCTCGAGCAGGTCGTTGCCCATGGCGGTGTAGTTGAAGACCGTCAATTCCTCAGGCTTGAAGCCGGCATCAATCGCCTGCCAGTATTCGTTATAGGTCATGACGGAGATGCAATCGGCCTGCTTCTGCAGGAGCGGCTGCACGTCGAAGCTCTGCTTCAGAACGGTGACACCATCCTTGCCGCCGTCGGTCTTCAGGCCGATCTTGTTCATCCAGGCGAAGAACGGATATTCGTTGCCGAAGAACCAGACGCCGAGCGTGTGGCCCTTGAAGTCGGCTTCGGTCTTGATCGGGCCGTCCTTGCGGCAAATCAGTTCCATGCCTGATTTCTGGAAGGGCTGGGCGATGTTGACGAGGGGAACGCCCTTTTCGCGGGCAACCAATGCGCCGCCCATCCAGTCGACGATCACGTCGGCGCCGCCGCCGGCGATGACCTGCTCAGGAGCGATATCAGGGCCGCCCGGCTTGATGTCAACGTCGAGGCCTTCCTCTTCGTAGTAGCCCTTTTCCTTGGCGACGTAGTAGCCGGCGAACTGCGACTGGGTGACCCACTTCAGCTGAAGCGTCACCTTGTCGGCGGCCATCGCGTGGCTTGCCGCCATCGCCATGGCGCTCGCCATCATTGCAAGAACCAGTTTTTTCATTTTCTTGTTCCCTCTTTCTTTTGTTATGCCCGACCCCAGTGTCGGGAATAAGCGACGTCTAGCCACCACGGATAGACGGATGCCAGAATGTCACCGCCCGTTCGGCCAGGGCGACGACGCCGTAGAAGATCGAGCCAGCCAGCGCCGCGACGGCGATTTCGGCCCAGACCATGTCGACATTCATGCGCCCGATCTCGGTGGAGATGCGAAAGCCCATGCCGACGATCGGCGTACCGAAGAACTCGGCGACGATGGCACCAATCAGCGCCAGCGTCGAGTTGATCTTCAATGCATTGAAAATGAACGGCATGGCGGCCGGAAGCCGCAGCTTGAAGAGCGTCTGCCAGTAGCTGGAGGCGTAGGTCTGCATCAGGTCGCGCTCCATCGCGCCCGAGGCGGCGAGGCCGGCAACGGTGTTCACCAGCATCGGGAAGAAGGTCATGATGACGACGACGGCGGCCTTGGACTGCCAGTCGAAGCCGAACCACATGACCATGATCGGCGCCACGCCGATCATCGGCAGGGCCGAGACCATATTGCCGATGGGCAGCAGGCCACGGCGCAGGAAGGCGACGCGGTCGGCGAGGATGGCGACGACGAAGCCGGCGCCGCAGCCGATGATATAGCCGGCGAGGACGGCCTTGAAGATGGTCTGCCTGACGTCATCACCCAGCGTTGGCAGCGAGCCCATGATGCGGGCGCCGATGGCGCTGGGCGGTGGCAGGAGCACGAAGGGAATGCCGGCGCCGCGGGTGGCGGTTTCCCAGAGGATCAAGATCCAGGCGCCGAAAATGGCTGGCACCAGCAGCCGCAGTGCGGTGTCGCTTCCCCGCGACTTGGCTCTCACCTCGACGATCTCGCTGACGCAGCGCCAGGCGAGCAGCCAGCACGCGGCGATCAGCAGGAAGAACGGCTTGGCTGCCAGACCTTCGTTGCCGCGCAGGGCGGACAGCAGCATCCATGCACCGCCATGGGCGCCGATGAACAGCACCGTCGCCCGGCTGGTTGCCGATTGCGGGAGGAAGGAGATCAGCGCGGATGCGGCGATGAGGATGACGATGATTGCCGTCGCGCCCTCCGAGGTCGCGCGAGGGGCGGTGGCGGCGAACAGTGGCAGCGAGACGAAGGCTGCTGCGGTCAGGATAAGGGCGATCAGCGCCTGCCATGGTGCATGTTTCATGCGGATCTCCCGCCCATCGCCCTGTCGACGATCTTCGCCGCGATGCTGACGACCATGATCAATAGGGCTGCCAGCAGCGAGCCGGCGATCAGGGCCGCCCAGATGTCGATGGTCTGGCTGTAGTAGGCGCCGGCCAAAAGCTTCGAGCCAATGCCGGCGACGGCGCCGGTCGGCAGTTCGCCGACGATGGCGCCGACGAGGCTGGCGGCGATCGCCACCTTCATCGAGGTGAAGAGATAGGGCACGGAGGCGGGGACGCGCAGTCTCCAGAACGTCTGGGCGGCCGAGGCGTTATAGGTGCGCATCAGGTCGAGCAGCATGACCTCAGGCGAGCGCAGGCCCTTCACCATGCCGACGGTGACGGGGAAGAAGGACAGGTAGGTCGAGATCAGGGCCTTGGGGATGAGGCCGGTGATGTTTATGGCGCCGAGCACGACGATCACCATCGGGGCGATCGCCAGGATCGGGATGGTCTGCGAGGTGATGATCCACGGCATAAGGCTGCGATCGAGCGCCTTGATGTGGACGATGCCGACGGCGATCAGGATGCCGAGCAGCGTGCCGAGCGTGAAGCCGAGCACGGTGGAGGAGAGGGTGACGCCCGAGTGATAGACAAGGCTGCGGTTGCTGGAGAGCTTGCGCAGGAAGGTGTTCTCGAAAAAGTTCTGCGCCACTTGGTGGGGGGCGGGGAGGAGCGGTTTGGGCTGAGAGAGGGTACTGGAGATGAACTCGGTGGTGGTCGGCGTGACCTTGCCTCGGGCGTCCATGTCGCGCTGGAAGGGGGCGTTCATCAGGACCGCCGCGACGTACCAGATGGCGACGAGGGCAATGAGGATTGATGTGACGGGGATGATCTTGGCGCGCAGGGTGTCTGGGGTCATGGGGTGGGCCTCGCGGTGGCGAGGTTTTGCCGTGTGGCACCCCNNGAGGGGGAGATGTCCGGCAGGGCAGAGGGGGGTGGCCCCGGGCTCCAAGCCTCTAATGCTCATAGCTATGCCCCGCTCTCAGCCCCTCGCGCACGCGATGGGCGATCTCCAGGAACTCCGGCGTCTCGCGGATGTCGAGCGGGCGTTCCCTCGGCAGCGGCGAGTCGATGATATCCGTGACGCGGCCGGGGCGGGGGGACATGACGACGATCTTGGTGGAGAGGTAGACGGCCTCCGGGATCGAATGGGTGACGAAGCAGATGGTCTTGTTCGTGCGCGACCAGAGCTTCAGCAGTTCCTCGTTCAGGTGGTCGCGGACGATTTCGTCCAGCGCGCCGAATGGTTCGTCCATCAGCAGCAGGTCGGCGTCGAAGGCGAGCGCGCGGGCGATCGAGGCGCGTTGCTGCATGCCGCCCGAGAGCTGCCATGGGAACTTCTTCTCGAAGCCGGTGAGGCCGACGAGATCGAGCGCCTCGGCGATGCGCTTGCGGCGATCGTCTGCCGCGTAGTTCATGATCTCCAGCGGCAGGGAGATGTTCTTCTCGATGGTGCGCCAGGGGTACAATGCAGGTGCCTGGAAGACATAGCCGTAGGCGCGGGCCTTGCGGGCATCCTCGGGCGTCATGCCGTTGACTGATATGTCGCCCGACGTCTTCTTCTCGAGATCGGCGATGACCCGCAGGAAGGTGGTCTTGCCGCAGCCCGACGGGCCAATGAAGGATACGAAGTCGCCCTTCTTGACGTCGAGGTCGACATTGCTCAGCGCATGCACCGGCGCATCATTGGCCTGGTAGGTCAGGCAGAGGTTCTTGGCGGATACGACGGAGGCAGCTTGCGTCAATGCGGATCGATCCTGTTTTCCCCGCGTGTCAGCGGATTGCGTGATATCATGGGGGGCGGTTTTGGCCGCGCCGGAAAGCTTTGAGGAGGACGACGATGGATGCGACATCAAAACCGACCTGCCATATCGTGCGCCCCGACCATTCCTACGACGGAAAGCAGGGGCTGAGCTATTTCCAGGGAATCGCCGCCGAAACGGTCGGCGCTAGGGGTATCTGCATGCATCTGCTCACCATTCCGCCCGGCGTGCGTGCCAAGGCGCATCTGCACGAGGCGCACGAGACGGCGATCTACATGCTGTCGGGCGAGGCGCACACCTGGTATGGCGACGACCTCGAACATCATGTCGTCGTTCATGCCGGCGAGCTGTTCTACATCCCGGCCGGCGTTCCGCACCTGCCGGCCAATCTCAGCAGCACACCCTGCACGGCGATCATCGCCCGCACCGATCCCAACGAGCAGGAGAGCGTCGTGCTGCTGCCCGAACTGGACAAGGTCGTGCCGGTCTGAGGTCATTTGCATAGCGGCAGCGGACCCCATTTGATGGTTGCGTCGGAGGTGAAGCCGATGGTGTAGCCTTTCGGGCCATAGGTAATCTTTGCCGTGTCCTCGCTGGCTGCTTCCTCGCCTTCGGCCTCGCAGGAGACCTTGGCCGTGAAGGACTTGCCATCGGTCTTCAGCACCTTCTCGATGGTGCAGGCAGAGGCAGCCGTGGTGATCGCTTCCGATGTCAGCAGGAAGAAGTTTTCCGATCCGGTGGATTCGCCCGACTTGGCATAGGCGCAGCCATCCTTGTTGCCGTAGCTGCCCTTGATCGGCAGCGTGTCGGCGGCGGCCGCCGATGTCAGCGCGGCCAAAGATGCGAGTGTCAGAAACAGTCTCCCGCGCATCTCGATCACACCCCGCTTGCCGGAATGCCGGAGCGCTCGACCTTGCGCGGCGCGGTGATTTCCTTCCAGGTGGAGAGCGCTTTGGAGACCGCCGTGACCGGCTCGCGCTTGACGAACTGGCCATGGCCCCCGCGTGTCTTCATCGTATCCTCCTCGACAACCACGACGCCGCGGCTCAGCGTGTAGCGCGGCAGGCCGGTCACTTGCTTGCCCTCGAAGACGTTGTAGTCGATGGCCGATTGCTGGGTCTTGGCCGAAATGGTCTTCGAGCGCTTCGGATCCCAGACGACGAGATCGGCATCGGCACCCACGAGAATGGCGCCCTTGCGGGGGTAGATGTTGAGAATCTTGGCGATGTTGGTTGACGTGACGGCGACGAATTCATTCATCGTCAGGCGGCCGGTGTTGACGCCATGGGTCCAGAGCATCGGCAGGCGGTCCTGCAGGCCGCCGGTGCCGTTGGGGATCTTGGTGAAATCACCGAGGCCGAAGCGCTTCTGGTCGGTGGTGAAGGCGCAGTGGTCGGTGGCGACGACCTGCAGCGAGCCGGAGGCGAGGCCGGCCCAGAGGCTGTCCTGGTGCTGCTTGTTGCGGAAGGGAGGCGACATGACGCGGCGGGCGGCGTGGTCCCAGTCCTTGTCGAAATATTCGCTCTCGTCGAGCGTCAGGTGCTGGATCAGCGGCTCGCCATAGGCGCGGATGCCCTTCTGGCGGGCGCGGCGGATGGCTTCGTGGGCCTGTTCGCAGGAGGTGTGGACGATATAGACGGGGCAGCCGGCCATGTCGGCGATCATGATGGCGCGGTTGGTTGCCTCACCCTCGACTTCGGCGGGGCGGGAATAGGCGTGCGCCTCGGGGCCGTTGTTGCCTTCGGCGAGCAGCTTTGCCGACATCGAGGCAACGACGTCGCCATTTTCGGCATGCACCAGCGGCAGGGCGCCAAGTTCGGCGCAGCGCTGGAACGAGGCGAACATTTCGTCGTCGTTCACCATCAGCGAGCCCTTGTAGGCCATGAAGTGCTTGAAGGTGTTGATGCCCTTGTCCTGAACGATGGTCTTCATCTCGTTGAAGACCTGCTCGCCCCACCAGGTGATCGCCATGTGGAAGGAGTAGTCGCAATTGGCGCGAGTGGATTTGTTGTCCCACATGGTGAGCGCTTCCAAGAGCGACTGGCCCGGAGCGGGAAGGGCGAAATCGACCACCATCGTCGTGCCGCCGGCAAGCGCCGCGCGCGTGCCGCTGTCGAAATCGTCGGCGGAATAGGTGCCCATGAACGGCATTTCGAGATGGGTGTGCGGGTCGATGCCGCCGGGCATGATGTAGCAGCCCGTGGCGTCCAACGTTTCGGTGCCGGAGAGATTGGGCCCGATCTCGACGATCTTGCCGCCATCGACCTTGACGTCGGCCTTGTAGGTGAGGTCGGCGGTGACGACGGTGCCGTTCTTGATGACTGTGCTCATTGGTCGGGTTCCCTGTTTTCTTTATGAGACGAGTTGTCGCTCACGGTGCCTATGCGCCGTGCCGAGCAGTCTTATGGGTATGAAATAGGCCTTCCGGATTACGCTTGTCGAAGGCTGGGTCAGGTCTCGACGAGGTCCAGCCTGCGCTCGACGCGCTCAAGGCGTTCATCGATGCGATCGACGCGCCGTGAGATGCTCGCATATTGCTGTCCGAGAAAGCCGAGCCGCTCCTTGGTTTCGAGATGGTACTGCGTGTGAACGCCGAGTGTTTCCTGGATCCGCTTGAGCGTCTCGTAGATAAGTTCGTTTGTGACCTTGTCTGACATTGCTCAATCCCTTTGAAACGGAAGCATAGGCGACGCCGGTTGCCGTCAACTCTCCACGAGATCAAGCCGTTTTTCAATGCGTAGGACGCGTTCGTCGAGACGGTCAAGCCGCGTCGAGATAGTCGCATACTGATGTTCAAGTATGCCGAGCCGCTGCTTGACGACCTGCATGTCGTCGGCAAGCCGTTCGACCGTGCCGCGGATGGCACGCAAATGCTCCAGGATGAGGTTGTCAGTCGACATTCACCGGCCTCCGTTGGCGGCAACTCACCCCTGGAATATAGGCGTAATCCTCTCACGCCACAATCTCCGCCGTCTCCACCACCGCATGGAACAGCACGTCCGCGCCGGCCGCCGCCCACTCCTTTGAAATCTCTTCCGCCTCGTTGTGGCTCAATCCGCCGACGCAGGGGCACATGACCATGGTCGCGGGCGCCACCTTGGCGGCCCAGCAGGCGTCGTGGCCGGCGCCGGAGATGATGTTCATGTGGCTGTAGCCGAGGCGGTCGGCGGCGTTGCGGACGGAGTCGACCAGCTTGGGGTCAAAGGTGACGGGGTCGAAGTGGCCGACGGCCTCGACGGAGCAGCCGACGCCGAGGGTCGCGCAGATCGTTGCGGCCTCCGCCTCGATCTTGGCGCGCATGCGGTCGAGCTTGCCCTGGTCGGGGGTGCGGATGTCGACGGTGAAGACGACCTTGCCGGGGAGCACGTTGCGGGAATTCGGCGAGAAGAAGACCTGGCCGACACCGCCGACGGCGCCCGGCTGGTTTTCCATGGCGACGCCCTGGACCATCTCGATGATCCGCGACATGGCGAGACCGGCGTTGACGCGCAGGTCCATCGGCGTTGAGCCGGTGTGGGCCTCGCGGCCGGTCAGCGTGAATTCCAGCCACCAGAGGCCCTGGCAGTGGGTGACGACGCCGATCTGTCTGTTTTCGGCCTCGAGGATCGGGCCCTGCTCGATGTGGTATTCGAAGTAGGCGTGCATCTTGCGGGCGCCGACCTCTTCCTCGCCCAGCCAGCCGATACGCTTCAACTCGTCGCCGTAGCTCTTGCCCTCGGGATCCTTGCGGTCATAGGCATAATCGAGAGAAAGGGCGCCGGCGAAGACGCCGGAGGCGAGCATGGCGGGGGCGAAGCGGGCGCCTTCCTCGTTGGCCCAGTTGGTGACGACAATCGGATGCTTGGTCCTGATCCCGAGGTCGTTCATGGTGCGCACGACTTCGAGCGCCGCCAGCACGCCGAGCACGCCATCATACTTGCCGCCGGTGGGCTGGGTATCGAGATGCGAGCCGACATAGACGGGAAGCGCATCGGGATCGGTGCCGGGGCGGGTCGCGAACATCGTGCCCATCTTGTCGACGCCCATCGTCATGCCAGCGGCATCACACCATGTCTTGAAGAGGCTGCGGCCCTCGGCGTCGGCGTCGGTCAGCGTCTGGCGGTTGTTGCCGCCCGCAATCCCGGGGCCGATCTTCGCCATGTCCATGAGACTGTCCCATAGACGGTCCCCGTTGACGCGCATGTTCTCGCCTGGTGCTGCCACCATGTCCGTATTCCTCACCAGTTTATTCGCGATCCGCGCATGCCGCACGTCCGCTTGTTCCCTTGGTCAGTTTCGAGCGCTCTTGTTTGTTTTATTAGCGCTTGAAAATCGTCAGTTGCCTTTGTTTTGCTTCTGACGGATAATTTGACCGACTGGTAAACATTACAACTTCCGGCGTCGGGCTCAAGGCGAAAATAAGAAAAAATACAGACAAAATGAGGGGCATTTGCTCATTTTTTCGGCAAGTGCGATTGCCTGATAAAGTTGAGTAAAACAGTTGAATTTGAAAGAGAAAAAGTAAGAGATGGCGATACCCAGAGCCGCGAAAACACAGCGCCGCACCCGTATTCAGGAAGAGAAGGAAGAACAGATCCTCGAAGCGGCGCTCGACGTGTTTTCGGTGAGCGGCTTCCGGGGCTCGACGATCGACCAGATCGCCGAAGTGGCGGGGATGTCGAAGCCGAATCTGCTCTATTATTTCCGCACCAAGGAGGCGATGCACCGGTCGCTGATCGACCGGGTGCTGTTCACCTGGCTTGAGCCGTTGCGCGCCTTCGACGCGCTCGGCAATCCGGAGAACGAGATCCGCAGCTATATCAGGCGCAAGTTGGAAATGGCGCGCGATTTTCCGCGCGAGAGCCGGCTGTTCGCCAACGAGGTGCTGCAGGGTGCGCCGCATATCGAAGACGAACTCAAGGGGCCGCTGAAGGAACTGGTCGATGAAAAGGCGGAGGTCATCCGGGTCTGGGCCAAGGCGGGCAAGATCGCCAAATGCGATCCCTACCACCTGATCTTCTCAATCTGGTCGACCACGCAGCACTATGCCGACTTCGACGTTCAGGTGCGCGCGGTGCTCGGCCAGGGTCAGTCGGGAGAGGGGCGGTTCGAGGATGCGGCGCGCTTCCTCGAACAGCTGTTCATCGACGGTCTGCGCGTCCGCGCGGTGGAGCCGGCATCATGATTTGACGATCGGGCCGATGCGGCCCAGCGCGCTGGCGACGCTTTCGATCGTGTAGGGCTTCTGCAGCAGGTTTGCGGCCAGCGGGCCGTAGGTCTGCGAGACGCCCTCGCCATAACCTGTCGCCAGGATCAGCGGTGTGCCCTTGGCGGCCAGGCGCTCCGCCACCGAAATGCTGGTCTCTTCGCCGAGATGGACATCCAGAACCGCAAGGTCGAATTGCCGGCTTTCGATCGCCAGCAGCGCTTGCGAGACGCTGGGTGCCAGCGCCACATGGCGCGCGCCGAGCTGCAGGAAAATGTCTTCGCCATCCATGGCGATGATGAGGTTGTCCTCGACCAGCAGAATATCCAGCCCGTCCAGCGGCTTGTCCTTGATGGTTTCCGCCGATGCATTGGCAGACTGCGACGACCGTTCCGGCACCAGCGAGACGGCGCCTTCGGCAAATGTCGCGAATTTCGAAGGTATCGAGAAATGCGCTTCGAACCCCTGTGGTTCGTAGCGGATTTCCGCGACGCCGCCGAGTTCATAAGGAATGGAGCGGCGGATGATGGTGGTGCCAAAACCCTGCCGGGTCGGCTGGCGCACCGGTGGGCCGTCGCTTTCGCGCCAGTCGATCACCAAATCGCCGGCCTCGTCCTTGCGCCAATCGACGGTCACGGTGCCGCTGTCGCACAGGCTGCCGTATTTGGCGCTGTTGGTGACCAGTTCGTGGAAAACGAGAGCGGCGATCGAGAAGGCCTGCGGTGCCAACAGCACTTCCGGGCCGGTCATGTTGATGCGCGCCGCGCTCTTGCCGAGATAGGCGGCGGCTTCCGCCTGCAAGAGTGTACGGAACGGGGCTGGCGCCCAGTGATCGCGGGTGATCTGGTCGTGGGCGCGTGACAGGGCCTGCACGCGGCCTTCGAGATGGCCGATAAACTCGTCGGTACTGTCGGTGGTGCCGCGCGACTGGCGGATCAGGCCGCTGATCAGGCTGAGGATGTTGCGGACGCGATGGTTCAACTCGGCGATCAGCAGTTCCTGCCGCTCGTTGGCCTGCTGGCGCACGGCGTTGGCCTCGTCGGTCAGCCGCAGCACGACCTCGATCAACGTTACCCGGATGGTTTCGGCGACGCGGCGTTCGGCCGGCGTGAACGGCTGCGAGTGATGGCGCACCAGCTCCGACCATGTCTCGAAGCTCTTGCGCGGCGTCAGCCGCGGGCCGTTCGGGCCGTATTCCACCGGCTTGTGCGGATCGCCGGCCCAGCGCACGGACCGCACGATCTCCTGACGGAACAACACGACGTAATCACGCGGCGAGCGGGAGATCGGGATGGCGATCAGGCCTGCGACGATATCGCCGGAGACGACATCCGGCCATGTCTCGACGATGCTGTCGGTCGAAAACACGCGACCGGCGGAATTGCGGTTCAGGATGCGGACAAGCTCGGTGAACTGCGCCAGCGACGGGGTGATGCCGTTCAGCGCTGAACGGCCGTTAATCCAGACGCCGATACCGTCAGCGGGGATCGCGTCGCCCAACGCGTCGATCAGCCACGAGGGGTCGTCGAGCAGGCTGGCATTATCGGCCACCGAGGTCAGCAGACGGTCGGCGATCTGGCGGGCCTTGGTTTCGAATTCAAGCGCCAGCCGCCGCTCGCGGCTTTCGAGGCGCGAGGCGAACATCTGGCCGAACAGCTCGGATGTGGTGCGCCGCTCGAAGGAGGGCAGGCGTGGCGAATAGTGGTGGCAGGCAAACAGGCCCCAGAGCTTGCCCTCGACAACGATCGAGATCGACAGCGAGGCGCCGACGCCCATGTTCTTCAGATATTCGATGTGGATCGGCGAGACCGATCGCAGGATCGACATGGACAGATCGAGCGACCGGCCGTGCGCATCGATTTCTGGCTCCAGCGCGACATTCACCGCGTCGATATCGGCAATGATGCGGAAGAGGTTGCGGGTGTAGAGCGCGCGGGCCTGAACGGGAATATCGGAGGCCGGATAGTGCAGGCCGAGGAAAGAGCCGATACCGGCGCGTGCCGCTTCGGCCACGACTTCGCCGGCGCCGCTTTCGTCGAAGCGATAGACCATGACGCGATCGAAACCGGTGAGCGCGCGGGCCTGCCGGGCGCCTTCGCGGAAGAAGGCTTCCATCGTTTCGGCCTGGTCGAGCCGCGCCATCATGCTGCGGATCGAGACAGGCGAGCCGCCTTGGACGCCTTCCTGCGATGGTTCGGCCTCGATCACCACCTGGTCGTCGCTCATGTGGACCGCGATGTCGAAGAGCGGGCCGTCCTCGACCAGCTCGACGCCAAACAGGCGCTCGACGATATCGGGGCCGCGCATGACGCTCAGGCGGTTGCGCAGCGTGTGCATGGTCTTGCCACCGATGATCCGCGACACCGGTTGGCCGATGAGCTCGCTGTGCGAGACGCCGACGAACTGCTCAAGATTGACCGAGGCGCGCGCCACCAACCAGTCCGAGGAGACGACGATCAGGAAGCCGAATGGCTGGATGGCGCCGAGACGATGGATGGGTTCGCGGTCGCAATTGGTCAGGTCGACCTTGCCGAAATCCTCGCTCATGATTGGCCACGCTCCCGGTCAGATCGGGTCGTCATGCGGGAGAGGGCCGTGTCCTTGGTCTTACCTCGAAGGAAGCCGTCTGTCGCTGCGTGGCAACCGGTGGTCTGGGCGCGAGGCGCACTGCGAAGAGGCATGCTGTGGAATTCCAGTTCTCGGTTGCGACGCTGGGCGGCGAATATTTGCGAATAGCCTAATGAGCAGGATTGAAAATATGCGTCAAGGCGTCAGCTTTTCCACCCGCAACGACCGGGAAATTTCATCGCATCAATGACTTCGCCTGTTGCAGTGCGTCCCGGTGCCTGATTTCGTACTGCCGACGAATGCGCTGGCGCAGCATCGATCGCCTGCTCGGGTCGTCGCACAGGGACAGCCATGCCAGCGCGGTGGCCTCGAACTCGCCGGTCTGCGGCACCAGCAGGTCGGTCTCGTCAAGCTGTCCGTGGATGCAGCCGCGTTCATAGGCGATGACGGCGTTCCCGGCGGCCTTGGCTTCGAACAGGACGATCGGCTGAGCCTCGTCGGCATAGGTGGTGGGAAAGACGAAGACGTCGATATCGTCGTAGAACCGCGTCTTGGCCTCGCCCTCAAGAGGGCCGCGATATTCCAGCGTGCCGGCGAATTCCGTGACGGCGGCGCCGATTGCGGCGCGGTCGCCGGTGTCGGCTGCGGGACCAGCGAGGATGGCACGGATCGGCAATCCATCTCGGTGCGCCTGACGGAGCAGGGCGAGGAAGGTGTGCAGCCCCTTGTCGGCGTTCAGGTTGCTCAACAGGCCGATGGTCAACGGCCGGGGCCGTGCCTCCGCTTCAGGTCGAGTTTGCGGCGGCACGAAGGCGGCGTTGGAGACGAGCTTGCTGCGAATCCGCTTGGCGTAGGTGTCGGTGAAACGCTCGCGCATCGCCTCGCCAAGAAACACGTGTGCAAGGCGCGGCCCGGCGAGTGTCAGGATCAGGCGCATGGCCAGCATCTCGTTGTCGATGTAGCGGAAACTGTGGTGGTGCAGATAGGTCGGGTAGGAGAGAAGCCGGGCTGTTACGACCAGAAGCATCGTGTAGATTTGACCGAGACCGCCATCGCAGGCGATATAGCAACGTTTTCCAGGGCTGCGGCGTTGGCGAAACAGCGTGCCGCAGGCGGCCAGAACGCGCGCCAATTTCGCCGGATGACGCCACGGACGCGCGGTTTGTGGTGCCGGGGAGAGGTTTGCGACGATGACCTCGTTATCTTCCGCCAGCAGATCGATCATCGCCGATGTGGCCAGCGACAGGCCATGCAGCGGTGGCGGCAGCGGCCCGATGGCAACGATATGCACTGTCATGTGGGGCCACCTTGTTGCGCGCCGGATGACTATGCGCGCCGGCCCGGAAAAGACAATCTCCTCCTTTGATCATAAGGGGCCGCTGCTGCGTATCAGCTGACCTCCATCGAAGCGGTTGGAGATGGATTCGTGCAAGATGGGTGACTGGCTATCGCGGTGGAAGGTAGGACGATCGACTGTAGAACACGGTCAGAAAAGGGTGCGTCTTGTTACCTGGGGTCGCGCGACCGCCTTCCATCCTCCGAATGTCGATGCTTGTCGCCTCCTTGCTGGAGGTCGAACCGGCCGAAATTGAAGATGAGGAGGATCAGGCCAAGGGCGACTGGACAAGCCCACACCATATCTGGCGTTCTAAGGGGACATACCAGAAGCCCCACGCCAAACAGAAAAATCGCAAGGCCCAACAGGCTCAGGGGACAGGTGATGGCTTTCAGAAGCTTCATTGCGCTCACATGATGAATGCGCTGATGGTGGTCGTTCCCATTGTGAAGACCACCGCCATGCGCGATGCAGGAGGCTGAGCGGCATTCGCGCGACCGAGCTCTCCGCGCGGCCACTACTTCAGGGTCTTGTCGAAGTACGCGAACGTTCTGGCGAGAAGTTCGTCGCTGACAGTTTTGGTGACGTTGGGATCGTCCGAAACGAAGCCATGATGCAGACCATCGACGTAGTACGTGGTCACCGGGACACCGTTTTCTTGGAGCTTCTTTTCGAATTCCGTGGACTGGGCAAACGGCACTACGTCGTCGGACCGGCTGTGGGCGAGGAAGAATGGCGGGGATTTCGCATCGACGTACGTGATCGGGCTGGCCGCAGCGAGGACATCATTGGTGCAGAAACCTGGATTGCAGCTCAAAAGACGCGATCGAGGATGCCCATTCTGCGCCGGTTTTGGAGCAGGTTCCATTGCCTTGAAATCAAAGACGCCATTCCAGATTGCCACCGTATTCACACATGTCGAGGTGGTGGGACTTGAGTCTCTCACTCGCGACAGGCCGGTTGAGTTGCAGGCGACGGCTGCCAGCGTTGCGAGCTGCCCGCCGGAGGACGTCCCCCATATCCCGAACCTCTTCGGATCGATGCCGTAAGTGTTTGCGTGATCTTTCAGGAAGCGGATTGCGGCCTGAACGTCATAATAAGGTGCGGGAAACGTCGCCTCTCCATTCAGCCTGTATTCGGCGGACACGACCACGTATCCTTTCGATGCCAGGTTGGCCAGTGTGGAGGGGAAGTCCGCGATCTTGCCTTGCGCCTGACGGTTGCCTGATTCCCAGGCCCCACCATGGATGAAAAGGACGACTGGACTCGCTGACGAGGCCTTGGGGTCGCGATAAATATCGAGCCGAAGCGGGCGGTAGCCAATCTCGGTGACGTAGGTCACCCCGTTATAGGCCTGAATGCCGTTTGGGAACTCCACGGCATGGGATGCGAAATAGTTCTGATCGTTGGCGTCTGCCGCCGACGCGGCGCTGGCTGTGCAGGCGAGCAGGGCGGATGCCGCGGTTGCGAAAATACGTCCCAAAAAATGCGTTCGAAATACCGACATTGATAATTCCTTTGTTGTTGCAAAATCAGTTGACGGGAATGGCGGGTGTCGAAGCGGTGCGATTGCCGGCGGTGACTGCCGCGAACAGCCAAACCGAAAACACGGCTTGTCATTCCGCTGGCTGGGCAAGCGACATGGCTCTTTCGACGACATGAAATACCGTTCGACTAGAAGAAGGCCGGACGCCTCTGCTCGATTCAATCGCTGCCGCGCGCAACGGATCGGTCCGGGTCGGCCACCCAGGCCGAGAACGAACCGACGAAGAGGCGCGCGTCGATGCCGACAGACCTGAGTGCCAGCGTCTCTAGTGCTCCGGCGACGCCGCCGCCGCAGTAGACGCCGATATAATCACCGCTGCCAACTCCTTTTGTCGCAAGGATTGAGCGGATCGCATCGGATTTGAGCAGCAGGCCATTGGCGTCGAGCAGCGCGGTGGACGGCAGGCTTCGTGCTCCTGGTATGTGGCCGCTGCGGGCGGACGAGCCATCTCCAGCAAAGCCAGCGGCGCCACGCGCGTCAAACACCTTGCCGCCGGCCTTGATGTGGTCGTCGACCTCACCGGCGGTAAGCGTGGGCAACTGTTCCGCTTGGACAATCACAAACGTGCCGCCGCCTGTCGGAACCGCTTCGCTGTCCGTTCTGCCGCCCGCGGCTTTGAACGCTGCCAGACCGCCATCGAGATATCGAACGTTCGGCAGGCCCGCCCATTTCAGAACAAACCAGGCTCGCGCTGCGGCAGCGGGCGTTCCGCTGGTGTAGACGACCACAACGGTCTCAGGCCGGATGCCCCACAGCGCGATATTTTTTTGAAGGTCTGCAGTCTCCGGCAACGGCCGAGACCCGGCAAGACCGCCGCCGATCCCCTGCAACTGGGTCTTGAGATCGACGTAGTGCGCGGTCGAAATATGTTCAAGCTCGTATTCGCCCTTGAGATCCTGCTGCTTCGGACTGAAGCGCACATCGAGAAATACCACATGCCGCCCGGATGACTGCAGCGCGACGGCGTCTGCTGCGGAAACGACATGCGTCGGCAGCGTGTCTGAGTTTGCTGTCATGGATTTTGCTTTCGGTTCTGCTCGAGGCCGAGATGACCGAGGAGAGTGGAGGTTTCGTATTCGGTGCGGAAGATGCCGCGGCGTTGCAGTTCTGGAACCACGAGGTCAACGAAGGCCTCAAGCGGTTGCGGGGAGTAGGGCGGAAACACTTTGACGCCATCGAACTCCCGGTTATCGAAGCGTTCATGTATCCATTCTGCGACGTCTCGTCCGCTCCCGACCACCGGCGCCTGATTGCCCGGAAAGTTGGCGATGTAATTGTGCAGATCACGGAAGGTGACGTTCTCCCGGTCGCCAAAGGCATCAAGCGCGAGTTCCAGCGCCCATAGTTTGTCTGCCGCCTGACCCGGTTGGCCGTGGAACCGCGGTGCGTGACCGGCCGCCTCGCGCCGTAGTTTGTCGTAGTCGACGACATTGAGAACTTTCTCGCTCGGGGCCGGCGTGCCGAGTTCAAGACCGAGGAAGCCGACGACCGCCCTGGGTGCATATTCGTTCAGCGTGAAATTCTGCACTTGCCGATACTTCGCCTTCGCGCCGCTCGTTGTTTCGTCGACAAAGAACGTGAAGCCCGGCAGGATAAGCTGATCGTCTGCGGTGCGCCCATGTTTAGGAAGCCGCCCCTTTATCTCGCTGTAATATGCCTTGTTCCAATCGCGGCCACGATAGGGACTGAAACGGATGTCCGCATATTTGGCGCCAAGTTCGAAGGACTCGTCGCTGGTGCCCGCATGGATGATGGGGATACGACCTTGCGGGGGCGGGGGAATGTTCAACGGGCCGCAGACCGAGAAAAATCGCCCTTCATGATCGATGCGGTGTCCTTTTGCCGGATCGAGAAATAGCCCTTTTTCCCTGTCATCCAGCAGCCAGTCCGCATCCCAGCTGTTCGTCAGCGCGTTGAAGACGTGAAGAAATTCTTCGGCGTGCGCGTATTTTTCGGCCGCCAAAGGGTGTTCTTCGCGGGAAAAGTTCTTCGAGGCGTCTGTGCCGGCTACACCTGTCACCACATTCAGCCCGGTCCGCCCGCGGCTGAGATGGTCCAGCGAAACAATGGCACGGGCGGTGTTATAGGGATCGGAATAGGTGATGTTGATGGTGACGACGATCCCGATCTTCTTGGTCAGCGCTGCCGCATATCCGCCGAGAGCATAGCCTTCGATCTTGAATACCTCGTTGCCGTTGGCACGTGCCGCCTCGGGATCGCTCTTAACGGCGTTGCCTATAAAGTAGTAGTCGAACAAGCCGCGCTCGGCCGTCTGAATCGTATCGGCCATGAAGTCCGGATCGACCGTCCCGGTGTTGCTTGCCTCGGGCAGGCGCCACGCAGTTCTGTGATGTCCTGTCGGCCATATGGAGTAGCCGATCTTCAGTTGCCGTTTTTCTTTTGTCATCGAGCAGTCCTTGGAAAAGTCGTTGCGTTCGCGGCCGGCCGATACCGGCCGCGTAACTTGCAACCACGTGTGCGAATTCGCTTACCTGGCGGTGGGAAGCAGGTGGTCTGCGATGGAGACGCCGGCGGAAACCTGGTCCGGCGCGGCTGCCACGCCCGAGTCGATCCATTCCTGTGTCGCGGCGACATCGACGGGGCCGCCAACGTATTTCGCTGTGGTCAGGAAGGCGAGGTTCTTCAGTTTTTCGGGATCGCCGCCTGCAAGCTCGTTGAAGTCGAGCTTATCGAATTGTCTGGCGAGATCGACACGTTGCGCCTGGTCGCGATCGTTGTACCAAGCTGCGAACTCCCGATAGGCCGTCGCGAAGCGCTTCGCGGTGTCTTCGTTTTGCTTGGCCCACTCGCTGGTTGTCCACCAACCTGCCTGAACCGCCGCAGGGTTCTGATATTTGGAGCTGTCGGGATTGATGATGGATCGGAAGTTATAGCCCGTTCCGACGCCGTCGTTCAGGTAGGTCACCTGGAAACCAAGCGTTTGGATCGCATCGACCGCCCCATTCTGCAATGCTTCCGGCAGCGCGCTCACCTGCTTGATGATGCTGAATTTCACATCCTTGGCCGTGAGTCCGTTGCCGCTCAGGAACTTGTAGGCGAACACGCGGAAGAACGGGACGCCGCCGAGGCCGATGGTGCGGCCCTTCAGATCTGCGAAAGTCCTGATGTCGCTGTCGTCACGCACGAGAAAATTGACGGCCGGACTCGTATGATTGGCGCCTCCTACAAGCTTGATATCGAAGCCGTTGTGGATCGCGTTAACGCCGGCGAACGTGTCTGCGTAGGCTATGTCGGCGCTGCCCCCCTTGACCGCGGCGATCGTCTCGGTGCCGGTGGCAAGTGGGATGACCTCGGCCTTTAAGCCATGCTTTGCAAGAAAGCCTTCCTTTTCGGCGATCGCAATGTTGTAGGTCTGCGGCGTAAGCGCAATTTTGACCGTCTTGAGGTCTTCGGCGTGGAGCGAGGGCGCCGCGAAGGCAGCTGCCAGTGAGGCTGCGGTAAGCGCAAGGATCTGACGTCGATATACGGATTGCATTATTGTGTTCTTTCCAATGGTTGATGGTTCAGGCAGCGACGCCGGTCGTCTTTGCGTCGGCGCGCAGGGCAGGGGCGACTTCGTTCGCAAGGATTTCGATGGCGCGTACCTGATCGGCTTGAGGAACGGCACGCCAGTCGATCTGAAAGATGTGTCGGTCGTGACCGATCCGCGCGCGCTGATGCCTCACCTTGGCGATCACGTGCTCGGCGTCGCCGACGATGATGTTGGAGTTGAGATCCGCCGCCGTCTCCTCGAATTGCGCGCGAGTGGGAGCCGGTTTGCCCCGGTTGAGACGCATGTTGGAGACGTAGGCCTGGTAGTGAGGAAAGAAGGTATCGAGTGCCTTCTGGCGGTCGTCGCCGACATAGGCGTGGGCGCTCAGCGCCACCTTCAAACGATCGGACTTCCAGCCGTGACCCAAACCGGACTTGCGGTAGCTGGCAACGAATGCGGAAAGCCGCTCGAATTCCGCAGCCGGCGCACCGGTCTGGACGGCAAGGCCAAGACGCGCGGCTCTTTCGAAGCTCTGCTCGGTAAGCCCGGTCGTCTGCCATATGCTCAGGTGCTCGCCGTAAGCCCGGGGCCAGACGACAAGATCATCGAGAGGGGGCCTGCTCTTGCCGTTGAATGTCACTTTTTCAGAGGCATCGATCGCGGCAATCAACTCGATCTTCTCGTCATAGATCCACTTTCGGTCGTCGTAGTCGACACCGAAAAGGTCGTAGGATTCGAGAAATACGCCACTGCCGAGGCCAATCTCGGCACGCCCCGCGGAAATCTGATCGAGTGTCGCGAACTGTTCGTAAAGGCGCACCGGATCATCCGTCGTCAGAACGATTGTCGCTGTTCCGAGCTTGATCCGCTTCGTGCGACTGGCGGCGGCGGCAAGCACGGTCGAGCACGCGCTTACTGAGAAGTCGGGCCGATGATGCTCGCCGACACCGTAGAAATCCAGTCCAAGTGTGTCCGCCAACTCGATACGGTCAAGAAGATCGTGGAGACTGTCATGGGCCGATTGGCGTTTGCCTGTCGATGGATGCGGGTAAGTGTCGCCGAAGCTGAAAATGCCGATTTCAAACATGGTATGAAGCTCTAGTTGAAGTCCTGAAGCGACCCACGCCGACGCGATAGATAGCTTTCAAGGAACAGGAAAATTGCGTTGATGGAGTATCCGACGAGGGCCACGAGAACGGTGGCCGCGAGCAGTTTGCGGATGTTGAAAGCCTGCTGCGCCTCAAGGATGTAGTAACCAATGCCGTCGTTGCCGGCGACCATGCCAACGACCACGGACATCATCAGCGACGTGCCAAGCGCCTGGCGAACACCGACAAGAATGTATGGAAGGGCAGATGGGCGTGCGACTTCCCACTGGGTTGCCCACCAGCTGAGCTGGAAAGTCTGCGCGGTTTCCCTGAGCGTCCGCGACAGGCTGCGGGCTCCCGCGTATGCTGTCATCAGCAACGGAAAGACAGCGGAGAGAAGGAAGACGAGAACCTTCATCAAGTCGCCCACGCCGAAAAACAGGATCAGAACCGGAATGATCGCCGTCGTCGGCTTGGCCCTTGCGATCTCGACCACCGGCTCCAACAGAGCCCAGACGATGCGCACGCGGCCCATCAGGAAACCAAGCCCGACACCGATCGGCGCCGCGATCACGAATCCGATGACAAGCAGGCGGAGCGTGTCGAGCAAGGCATGCAGAAGATCCCCGCCCCACAGCTCAATCACCAACGTCTCTCCGATCAGAAATGGTGAGGAAACGGTCGGATTATAGCTGCTCCAGGCGGATACCTGCCATGCGAGGAGAAGCATCGCGAGCACCGACCACCCGAAGCCGCGGCTGCCGAGATAACGGCCGAGCCAACTCTCGCGTCGCGGCTTTTCGGCGTCGGCGATTGTTCCGGCAGGTTGGCGCGGGCCGGGAGTGTCGATAAACTCGCCGCGGGAGTTGGCAAATGTCATTGCCGACCTCCAAGAACGAGCTGCAGGATATCGCGGCGAAGCCGAAGGAAGTCGGATGCCTCCCGCGTGGCGACCTGATCGCGTGGGCGATCGATCGGCACGGAAATGTCCCTCGCTATTCCCCGGCCGCCCTCCCGCATGACGATCACCCGGTCGGCGAGGTAGAGTGCCTCTTCGATGTCGTGCGTGACGAATACAATGGTAATGCGGCGCTCTTGCCAGATCCGCAGCAGCAAATCCTGCATGCTTGCGCGGCTGAGCGCATCAATGGCGCTGAACGGTTCGTCGAGCAGAAGGATTTGCGGCGCCGAGGCTAGCGCACGGGCGATGGCGAGGCGCTGCTGCATGCCACCTGATAGCTCGGAGGGGTAAAGCGCCGCCGTCCCAGACAGTCCGACCTCGGCTAGCAGACGTTCGACTGGGTCCGCGCTGCCGCGCTTTTCACGATGTTTTTGCGTCTGCTGCGGGTTGTAGGAATGGCGAAGACCGAACTCGATGTTTCGCCCAACGCTCAACCACGGCAGGAGAGACTGTCCGTAGCTTTGAAAGACATAGCGAACGCTTTTGAAGCCGCCCTGGCCATTAACCGAAAGCCTGCCGGAACTGGGGTTCTCCAGACCCGCCGCCATTCTAAGAAGTGTTGACTTGCCACAGCCGGAGCGGCCGACGATGGCAACGAAAGAGCCGGCCTCAACATCAAGATCGATGGGCGAGAGCGCATCCACGATCCGGCCCGAGGCAGAAATGAACTGCTTGCTCACCTGACGCATCTCGATGACGCGGTGTAGCGAAGACGCCCGCTGCGCGGTGTTCTCAGGTCGGGATGGAAAGATCGCTTTGATTGAGGAGCCGGCGGTCATTGGAACTCATAAAATTCACATTGCTGACCTTTTTTGTAGATTATAATTATAATTATAAAAGGTTATATTTTGCGCCGTATGGTCTTTGTTGCGCAAATTTTTCCATGTGAATATTTTTGGAGTCAGCGGCATCGACCAGGGTACTCGGAGCATTCGATCAGAGCTTGATTGTCCGTGATCGCCGTGGCGCCCAGCTGTCACCAGCCTGCGATTAGCCGAGTTCCATCGGCGCTTGAGGATCGGTTATCCAATCGACAAGCGAGCCATCGTATTCCAACGTGTTGGTGTAGCCGATCGCGGCCAGCGCAAGGGCTCCGAGAGTCGATGCAATGCCGCCGCCGCAATAGGTGACGATTAAACGTCCATCCAGAGGTACAACCGACGAAAAGGCCGCTCGCAGCTCGTCCGCAGCTCTGATCGTGTTGTCGTTGTCGTCCAGAAGGTCTGTAAACGGCAGGTTGACGCTTGTCGGTATGTGCCCGGCGCGACTTCTTACCGATATTGCACCTGAATAGTCGTCTGGCTTCAGGAGGCAAATCAAGGAGCCGGAATGCTGGCCCGCCATCACCCGGGTAACGTCGTTTCGAAAGGCGACGAAATCCTCGGGCCCACTTGCTCCGTAGTCTACCTCGGTGGAAGGCGAGTGCGGCCCTGTTTCTATAACATGCTGTTCTTTCTTGTATTTTTTGAAGCCGCCATTCAACACGTAGACGTTAGCATGACCAAAACTTCGGAATATCCACCACAGTCTGGCAGCCCATTGTCCGGCCAGGCGATCGTAGATCACGACGGTGCTATCCGCCTTGACGCCAAGGTAGCCCGCCGCCGCTCTGAATTGCGCTCCGTTCGGCCTGGTGAAGGGAAGCGAGGCGTCCGGATCTGAAAACTGCATGAACAGATCTGCAAAGCGAGCGCCGGGAATCCTGCCCTCCGCATTGAACTCGGCGACGCCACTGCGAAATCTCGACGTGGGCGAGGCGGCGGTTCCTCTTTCCATGAAGATGGTCGATTCAAGTATGACAAGATCGGCCTGTTCGAGATGCTCCGCGAGCCAGTTGGTGGATAAGAGAGGGAAAGTTGCCTGCTCCACGCCTGCATCTCCTTTGTGGAACTGTGGGAGCAGTCTTTACACGACTCCCAAAAATTATAATAATAATTCTAGTTGGTTTGCCGAAGTACGCAAGCGAGTTGAGAAGAGGGTGGCGACGGCCGCCTGATCACGAAGGTTCCGATGTCCGCTTCGTCTGAAGGAAAAGGCCAGGGTTTGTTTTTGGCGAAGCGATATCCTGAGGATGTGCGCTCCAGAGCTATCGCCGCAGTGGGCGACCGTCGGGTCAGAAATCCGATGGACCGTACCATTTTCCGCGAGGTTGCCGATGAGTATGACATCGGCGAGCAGTCATTGCGGCTTTGGGTGAAAAAACATGATGCCGATAATCGTGCTGCGCCGGGCGTGCGGCGAGGGGCCGTGGATGACGCGGTTGACAACCCTCCCGCAAAAATGACGCAGGCCCAACTCGAGGCGGAGGTCATAAACCTCCGAAAAAAGGTCGAAAAGCTGCAGGCGGAGAACGACGTTCTCAAGCGGGCATTCGTGGTGTTTTCCTCCGAATGGGAAAAATGACGGCTATTTCTCTTACTGCCTTATCCCGTCGAAGGGCGCGCTGCTGACTCTCCCAATCCAATCATGCGAAGGCGGAATGGTTCGGCCAATTTTTCCGAGATCGAGAAGCTGCGCAATTTGATGCCCCAGCGCGCTATCGAGGCATATTATACTCCCGGACGGAAAAATTTTAGAAGCCGTCGTTTTGATAGTCTACTAAAATTATAGTTATTATATAGATGAGGCCTCCGCCTCGTCATTGTCACTCGGCAACCACGTCCAAGGGTGATGTCGTCACGACATCGGACGGGAAGTCTTTCTTATTTGGGGATATCCACAATATGACTATCAAGGGCCTTCTACTCGGCTCCGTAGCTGCGTTTGCAACATTCTCCGGCGCTCAGGCAGCGGACGCGATCGTAGCCGCCGAACCTGAATCTGTTGAGTACGTGCGCGTATGCGACGCTTATGGCACAGGCTATTTCTACATCCCGGGCACCGAGACGTGCCTCAAGATCAACGGCTACATCCGTTTCCAGGTCGGTGCAGGCCCCAATCGGAGTGAAACGACGGGCAACGGCAGCACCGTGACCAACAACAGCGACTGGGATGCGTACACCCGCGGGCAGGTTCAGCTTACCGCGAAGAGCGATACCGAGTACGGTCCACTGACGGGCGTTATCGTTTTTCAAGCCAACGCGGACAACGCCTCGTCGCAGGTGACTGCTCTCGACTCCGCCTACATCGACATCGCCGGCCTGCGTGCCGGTTTGTTCTATTCATGGTGGGACGACAGCTTGTCTGGTGAGACCGATGAGATCACATCAGCCGTCACCCTGCACAACTCCGTGCGATACCAGTATGAAACCACGGGCTTTTACGCGGGCTTGAGCGTCGACGAACTGGAAGACGGCGTCTACCAGACCGGTGAGCGCTCCAACAACGTCGGCGTCGCGTTCGGGATTGGCGGCAAGTCCGGTATCTTCAGCTACCAGGTGATCGGCGGTTTCGACACGGACAACAGCGATGGTGCGATCCGCGCGATCGGAAACGTCAAGGTCGGTCCAGGCACACTGGGTCTCGCGGCACTGTATTCCTCCGGCCCGAACTCATACTACAGCAAGGCCGAGTGGGCCTTGTCCGCGCAGTATGCGATTGAAGCGACGGAAAAGCTGAAGATCACGCCGGCCGTCCAGTATTTCGGAAAGTACTACGGTACCGGCAAAACAGGCGCACCTAGTTCATTCGATGGTCTCGGCGACGCATGGAAGGTGGGCGTGACCGTCGACTACCAGATCGTCGACAATTTGTACGCCAAAGCGACAGTCAACTATTTCGATCCGGACAGGGGGGCGGATGTCACGACCGGCTTCTTCCGCTTGCAGCGTGCGTTCTAGTATCGGAACGTAACGCTGTCATCGAGCCTCCGATCCAGGGGAACTCGGATCGGAGGCAGAATGACTGTGCCGCGTCGGGCAAGATCGTGTTCATCTCGATTGCCTTATTCGCCGAGTGCCCGGCGAGCAATGCTGGCGGCAAACAACGGGGTCTCGCGACTGTTGTGATCGCCACCTGCTGCCTGCCGGGCCGCGGCGGCATCTTCGTAGCTCACGCCATGCTGCTCAAGGAACGACAGGAATGCATCCGTTGGATGTGCTGTCACCCGGTTGGTGTAGCGCGTGCGGCCGTCTTCGATCTTCTCTGCGATCAGTTCCCAGATAACGTTGACCTGCGTACGACCATTGGCCGTGAACACATCCGAGATGGAGTTCATCCGGCAATAGGCTGGCTCGGCGACCTCGGCTACATAGTGCTGGACGACAAGGCCCGAGCCGATCTGCTCGACGTTGATAGACATCCGGCGTCCGTCGTCGGTCCAGGTGACACCGGCGGCAATGTGATCCGGCGGGCAGCAACGCAGATACTCGGCTTCCGGCAGGTTGAATAGCCAATCGGCTATATCGATCTTTTCGAATGGTACGTCGATCTCGGCCGAGTATGCCGACTGCGAGAGAATTTTATCGAGGACCTTGACCATCGTGATGTTCCTTCTGTTGAGTGGCAACAAATGCTGCGTTGACGAGAAGGAATGTGCGCCGGATGCCTGCCGATGATAACGAACTGATTACTCGAAACCGTTTTGCGTCGTAGGCAAAGATGAAGGATCCCCGATTTGCAGAGCATCTCGCCGTCTATGTCGACGTCGTTCGCGCCGGCAGCTTCTCGGCCGCTTCCCGGCGTCGCGCGGTAACGCCGTCGGCCGTTGTGCGTCAGATCGATGCGCTGGAGCAGGATCTGGGCGTCTCGCTGTTGGTGCGGTCTACACGGGCGCTTTCGCTCACGGATGCAGGTCGCCACCTGTTTGATCGCGCGCAGCGTCTGCTTGATGACCTGGCGGACACGCATGCGGAGGTTGCTGCCTTCGACGATGTGGTGGCGGGGACGCTGCGCATCGCCTGCTTCCCGACGTTCGGAAAACGATATGTCATTCCCGTGCTGGCATTGCTGGCGCGCGAGCATCCCGACCTGCAAGTTGAACTGGACCTCACTGAGCGGCTGGCGGATCCGGTTGCGGAGCGCCTCGACCTTGTCGTCAGGATGGGCGAGTTGCAAGACAGTTCGCTGATCGCGACCAAGCTGGCGCCGCTAAACCGAATGCTGGTCGCAAGCCCAGGTTATCTTGATCGCAACGGCGTGCCGCGCAACGCCAACGAGCTGCGCCAACATCACCTCCTCGACAAGCTCCACGGGAACGATCTCCTCGGCTGGTCGGATTTATTTGGAGGTCCGGCGGGGGATGCGTGCGAACGGGTGGCATTTCGATCGGACGACTTCGAAGCATTGAACGGTGCAGCTTTGTCGGGAATGGGCATTGCCTTTCTGCCGAGCTGGGTATCGGGCACCTCGGTGCAATCCGGGGACCTTGTGAGCCTACCGCTCGACGGTGCAAGGTGGAACGAACGGACGTCAGGCATCTATCTCTTGCGGGCGCTGCAAATGCCGTCGGCAAAGATCAGGGCCTTTTCGGAAGCGATTAAAACATTCATCGGAACGCCGCCTCGCTGGGAGTGAGGGAACGTCTTGCATTTCCGGCATCGGTTTGCGCTCAGCCGCCAAGCAGCTCGACCAGAGCGCCAATGATATCGGCAGCGCCGAGGTGCAGAAACCCCTTCGATGTAGCCGGTGTTCAGCCGCATATCAGCCGGCACTGGTCGCTTCGCCGTGCTCGAAAGTAAAGCCCTCGTCGGCCCATCCCGTCATGCCGCCGATCATCACCTTGACCCGAAGCCCAAGCCTTGCCAGCCGCAGCGCTGCCTTGTCGGTGCCATTGCAATGCGGACCCGCGCAATAGACGACGAAGAGTGTGTCTTCGGGCCAATGCGACATGCGATGCGCGGTCATCTTGCCATGCGGCAGGTTAATGGCGCCGGGAATGTGCGACTGCGCAAACAGGGCGGGCGAGCGCACGTCGAGGAGGACGAAGTCGAGCCTACCGGCGGAGACAGAGGCGTGGACGTCCCAGCAATCGGTCTCGAAGGCCAGCTTGCGGGCGTAGTAGGCGGCGGTGGCTTCGGGAACGGCGGCGGGCACTTCGGCGACGTGGCTTCGGGCGGGTGTAGCTGCAGGCGCGGTCGGGCTGTCGGAAGTCAGGCTGGTCATCGGCGTGTCCTTTTAGCGATGGAATTGCCCGACAGCATGAAGGATGCTATATCCACATGGAATTGGCCATAATGACGATTGGCGTAAAGATCATGCCAAATGCTGTTTCGCTCACCGGTCCGAAAGTTGCCGTGCTTGTCTATGACGGGCTGTGCACGTTCGAGTTCGGCATTGCTTACGAGGTGTTCGGCCTGCCGCGGCCGGAGATGGGTGCGGATTGGTATCGGTTCCGCGCTTGCGCCATCGAGTCGGGGCCGCTGATGGCGGCCGGCGGGCTAAGCTTTGCGGCCGATGGCGGGCTCGGCGACCTTGAGGATGCCGACCTGATCGTCGTTCCCGGCTGGCGGGCGATCGATGCACCGGTGCCGGAAAAGCTGACGAATGCCTTGCGCATGGCGCACGCGCGGGGCGCGCGGGTGATGTCATTGTGTTCGGGAGTCGCGGTGCTGGCGGCGTCTGGGCTGCTCGACGGACGGCGGGCGACGACGCATTGGCGCTACGCCGCGTCGATCGCGGCGCGCTATCCCGGCATTACCGTCGATGCCGATGTGCTCTACTTGGACGAAGGCAGGATGCTGACGGCTGCCGGCAGTGCTGCCGGCATCGATCTCTGCCTGCATGTGGTGCGCGGTGATTTCGGCGCTGAGGCGGCCAATAGCGTGGCGCGCCGGCTGGTGGTGCCGCCGCATCGCGAGGGCGGGCAGGCGCAGTTCATCCACGCGCCGGTGCCGGAGGCGCGGGAAGGCGTTCGGCTCGGGCCGCTTCTCGACTGGATGCGCGCGCGGCTTGACGAGGAGCAATCGATCAAAATGCTTGCGCAGCGGGTCGGCATGAGTCAGCGCACCTTCCAGAGACGCTTCGAGACAACCACCGGCTCAAGCGTCGGCGAATGGCTGCTCACTGAGCGGCTGCGGCATGCGCGGCGGCTGCTGGAAACAACAGGCGAGGCATCGCTGGACGATATTGCCATCGCCAGCGGTTTCGGCACGCCGGCAACGATGCGCCATCATTTCCGCAAGCGCCTGGGCACCAGCCCGGGGGTATATCGGAAGACGTTTGGCGGGTGAGCCGTCTGACTGCGGCTGGTAGAAATGCCGCGAGCGCTCGCGGCACTTCGTCTTGTTACTCCGCCGCCTGCCGGGCCATCGGGTTATTGGGATGGGTTGTCCAGTTGGCGTAGTTCGGGTCGACCACCTTGCCGGTGCGTTCGTCCAGTGCTCCGGCGGGAAGCTGCTCCATGGTGATGCAGTTCTCGACCGGACAGACGTTGACGCAGAGATTGCAGCCGACGCATTCGTCTTCCATCACCTCGAAATGCCTGACGCCATCAACGAACTGGGTGATCGCCTGGTGCGAGGTGTCCTCGCAGGCGATATGGCAGCGGCCGCACTTGATGCAGGCGTCCTGATCGATCTTCGCCTTGGCGATGTAGTTGAGGTTGAGATACTGCCAGTCGGAGACATTCGGCACGGCGCGGCCGGTGATGTCGTCGAGGTTGCGGTGGCCCTTGGCATCCATCCAGTCGGAAAGACCCGTGATCATCTCCTGGACGATCTTGAAGCCGTAGGTCATCGCCGCCGTGCAGACCTGCACGTTGCCGGCGCCGAGCACTAGGAATTCGGCCGCATCTCGCCAGGTGGTGATGCCACCGATGCCGGAGATCGGCAGACCGTAGGTCTCGGTATCGCGGGCGATTTCGGCCACCATGTTGAGCGCGATCGGCTTGACCGCCGGGCCGCAATAGCCGCCATGGCTGCCCCGTCCGTCGATCGAGGGTTCCGGCGCGAAGGTGTCGAGATTGACCGACGTGATCGAGTTGATGGTGTTGATCAACGACACCGCGTCTGTGCCGCCTGATTTGGCGGCGCGGGCGGGCTTTCTGATGTCGGTTATATTCGGCGTCAGCTTGGTGATGACGGGCATGCGGGTGTATTGCTTGCACCAACGCACGACCATCTCGATATACTCGGGCACCTGTCCGACGGCCGCACCCATGCCGCGCTCCGACATGCCGTGCGGACAGCCGAAGTTGAGCTCGATGCCATCGGCGCCGGTTTCCTCGACCAGCGGCAGGATGGCCTTCCAGCTCTCCTCCTCGCAGGGGACCATGATCGAGGCGATCAGGGCGCGGTCAGGCCAGTTCATCTTCACCTGCTTCATTTCGCGCAGGTTGGTGTAGAGGTCACGGTCGGTGATCAGCTCGATGTTGTTGAGGCCTAGCAGCCTGCGGTCGGCGCCCCAGATGGCACCGTAGCGCGGGCCGTTGACGTTGACGACGGGCGGACCCTGTTCGCCGAGCGTCTTCCAGACGACGCCGCCCCAGCCGGCCTTGAAGGCGCGCTCAACATTGTAGGCCTTGTCGGTCGGCGGTGCCGAGGCGAGCCAGAAGGGGTTCGGCGATTTGATGCCGACGAAATCGTTGCGGAGATCAGCCATGGTTCATTCTCCCCTTCACGCGACTGCTATCGCCGGCTGCGCACCGGCGGCCAGCATGCGGTTGATGGATTCAGCGGCGTCGCGGCCATTGGCGACGGCCGAGACGGTGAGATCGTTGCCGCCGAAGACGCAGTCGCCGCCGGCCCAGACGCCGTCAAGCGAGGTGCGGCCTTCGGTATCGACGGCGATACGGCCGGATTCGAGCCTGATAGTGCCGAGGCCCGAGGATATGAAGGTCTGGCCGATCGCCTTGAAGATCTGGTCGGCGGCGATCACGCCGGTTTCGCCTGTCGTCGTCAGGCGTCCTTCCGTCAGCGTGGTGTATTCCACCTCGATGCCGGCGACCTTGCCGTCCTTGGAGACTATTGCCTTGGGTGCCAGCCAGTGGCGGATGATGACGCCCTTGGACGTCGCCAGATCCTGCTCGAAGGTCGAGGCGTTCATGTGCTCCTTGCCGCGGCGGTAGCAGATCGTCACCTCTTCAGCACCGAGCAGCTTGGCTTGCACGGCGGCATCGATGGCGGTCATGCCGCCGCCGAGGACGACCACACGGCGGCCGATGGCGATGTTGGCCTTGCTGTCGGTCTGGCGCAGTGCCGAAATGAAATCGACCGCATCGTCGACACCAGAGAGGTTCTCGCCTTCGACGCGCAGCGCGTTGACGCCAGCAAGACCGATGCCGAGGAAGACGGCATCGTATTGGGCCTGCAGATCGGCAAGCTCGATATCGCGGCCGAGCAATTGTCCGTGCTTCACCTCGATGCCACCGATGGAAAGGACGTAATCGACCTCCTTCTGGGCGAAATCGTCGACGGCCTTGTAGGTGGCGATGCCGTATTCGTTGAGGCCGCCGGATTTCGGCCGGGCGTCGTAGATGACGACGTCGTGGCCCTTGACTGCGAGGCGATGCGCGGCGGCGAGACCGGCGGGGCCGGCGCCGATGACTGCGATCGTCTTGCCGGTCGAATTTGCGCGCGCGTAAAACTGCTTGTCAGCCTGCATGGCGGTATCTGTGGCGTAGCGCTGCAGGCGGCCGATCTCGACGGGGCGTTCCTCGGCCGTATTGCGCACGCAGGCCTCTTCGCAGAGCTCTTCGGTGGGACAGACGCGGGCGCACATGCCGCCCAGGATGTTCTGGTCGAAGATGGTCTTGGCGGCGCCGAGGGGGTTGCCAGTCGATATCTGCCGGATGAAGAGCGGGATATCGATGGCGGTGGGACAGGCCGTCATACACGGCGCGTCATAACAGAAGTAACAGCGGTCGGAAGCGACCAGCGCCTCGTGCCTGTCAAGGCGGGGATGCAGATCCGAGAAATTGCTGTCGTATTCGGCGGGCGAAAGCCGGCCGGCACGAATCCCAGTGTCCAGACGTTCCATTGAAGTTCCCTCATTATAGGTAAACGGCCAGTGGAACGAAGCGTAACTCAGGACAAAAAATTTATCAAACGGTAAACGTTTGGCGTTTCATTTGTTGCTGAAATACTCGATCTAATTGATTTTAAATAATTTTTCTTTCAAGAAATGACGATCGTCAAGCTTCGGGCCGCAGTAGGCCTGAGATAGCCGGGAGGATTGCAAAAAAGATTTCGCGAAAGCGCGTCTTTTTTCATTCGTGGTGGAACCATTCCGATTTCAGCCCGTTTAGACGATATCCGAACGGTGATCGCATCGACCCAAAATGCGCGCCCCCAAAACACCTTCGGATCATCTGCTCACGGTCCCCTCCCGGTGAGCAAAAACAGCCGGTGCGCCGCCCTCGCACTGGCTGTTTTATTTTGCGCTACAGCCAGTTTTGATATCAGCCAGATTGGCGATCGGAAGAGATCAGCGCGCGCCGATCTGTTGCGGGGCATCTTTCAGGATTTCGAATTCGGCATCGGGGATGATCAGGTGATACTCGATGCGTCCCGGCGTCAGTTGAAGATCCGCCTTGCCGTTGACCGAGGAGGGCACGACGCGCTCCAGCACAACGCGGCCAAAGGTGTTGTCGCTGAACTCATGCGTCTCGTTGGCGTTCGGCAGGGTTTCGACCCACGACACGCGAATGGCTCTGCGGTCGCCCAGCGTCGTCTCCTGACAGTCAAGGGTCACGGCAGGGGCACCGCCGGCGATGGCGCCGAAGGTGGCGGAGTTGACGATCAGCTCGTGCAAGGCAAGGCCGACATGCACGGCGGCATTCGGCGTCAGGTGTACGTTCAGGCCGGTAACGGGCAGGGGCCCGACGCTCTCGGGCCAGTAGGGGGCGAATTGCTTGCGGGTTAGCTCGAACAGAAAAGCGCCGCGCCAGCTGGAATCAGTGATCAGATCCTGCGAATTCGACAGCGACTGTAGACGACCGCGGAATTTGACGAGGAAGCTATCGAGCGACAGTGTGTTGCGAGCCGTCTGAGTGGCAATGCCCTGGATGATGGCAAGCAGGTTTTTCGAGCGGTGCGAGAGCTCGCGCAACAGCGACTTCAGCACCTTTTCACGGTGCCGCGTCTCGGTGATTTCGGTGATGATCGAGAGCAGTCCGATCTGCTGGCCGAGGCTGACGCGTTGCACCTTGATCTCGTAGGTACGCAGCTCTCCGTCGATCGATATGTCAACCTCGGTGCTTGCGGGTGTACCCGCGTCGAGAACCTTTTGCTTTAGTGCTTCAAGGGTTCCGCCGTGCGCCTGCCCGAACATGTCGGCATCGCTGCCGCCCGGAACAGGAACACTCTCGAAATGGTCGGGCAGATTTTCGGCATAGATAATGCCGAGATCGTGATCCTGATAAACAACGGCGATGCCGGCGCTCGCAAGCGCGCGTTCCATCAACAGCTGTTTGCCTTCCAATGCGAAGGGCGTGCCGGCCAATGGTCCAGTCCTATTCACCCAGCCGCCTTTCCTTCGATCCGTTTCACGCCGACACAACGAACTCGCCCGCTCAGGGCGCACTCCGCACGTCGTTTCTTTCTAGAGGCAAGCGCTAGATAAAAGCTTAATATCCCGGGAGCGCTCCAGATTGACTGCAACGCTCCCGATTTTGCTTTGTTCCGCAATTGCTGAAATATCGCGTTAGGCGGCGGCCTTCGTGCTTTCGTTGAAGAAGAGCGCCTGACTGATCAAAGCCTTGACCATGTCAGGGTTGAACGGCTTGGTGACGAGGAAAGTTGGTTCCGGGCGTTCGCCGGTCAGCAGACGTTCCGGGAAGGCGGTGATGAAAATCACCGGCACGCTTGATGTCTTGAGGATGTCGTTGACCGCATCGATGCCCGAGCTGCCGTCGGCGAGCTGGATATCGGCGAGCACCATGCTCGGCTTGGTCTTGTTGTAGAGGGCGACTGCCTCGGTGTGGGTACGGGCGATACCGGTGACGCGGTGGCCAAGGCTTTCGACCATCTGCTCGATATCCATGGCGATCAACGGTTCGTCCTCGATGATCATGATATCGGTCGCGACCTGGCGGGAGATTTCGCGCGATGCGCTGTCGAGCAGGCCGGCGACATCGGTTTCGTCGGTGCCGAGGATTTCGGCGATTTCACCGACGCGGAAGTTTTCGACCGACGCCAGAATGAAGGCCTGGCGGGCGCGAGGCGAAACCTTGCCGAGATTGATGGTGGCGCGCTGTTCCCAGGCATAGGGAGAAGAGGGCTCGGGAATCTGAACCGTCGAGGAACCAAACAGGGCGGTGAACAGTTTGTACAATGCGACACGGTCGTTGGACGTGTCTGGGAATATTGAAATGTCGGCGATAATCGCCTCGAGGACTGCGGCGACATATGCATCGCCCGAGGTCTGTGTGCCGGTCAATGCGCGTGAATAGCGGCGCAGGTAGGGAAGATGCGGCGCAATTCGAGTAGAAAGTGTCATAGAAAACTCCCATAAGCAGGGCCGAAAACCGGGTCCAGTGCATCGAGAACGCACACTACCGGAAAAAAGTTCCGAAACTTCAGGAACTTTTTTTACCCCAGTGCATTCTACTGCCCACAGAGGCCTCTTTGTAAATTCGACTGCACACGAGATTTTCCGAAGAGTTCGTTCCGGCGATATTTTCCGGGCGGGTGAGGGATCGGAATTGAGTTCTTTTTGCAGGACCGCACGGGGCTTAGGGACAACACGGAACAGAGTGAAAAGTTAATGACAAGCAGCAAGAATGAAGAACTGGACGGCCATCGCGCCGAGCTGCGTGCCAATGATCTTATCGATCCCAATAGTCAGATCGGTGTAAAATTGAGATCGTTGTACGCCGCCGCTCAGGAAGAGGCGATTCCGGATCGTTTCCTCGACCTGCTCGAAAAGCTTGACCAGGCCGAAATGGCTTCGGCCAAAGTCGCGAAGTGAAGGTTGATCGATGGAAAAGCAGCAACCGAGCTTCAAACGCGAACTTCTCTCGGCTCTTCCGAGCCTGCGCGCCTTCGCAATCTCGCTGATCGGTCGCCACGACCGCGCCGACGACCTTGTTCAGGACACCATCATGAAGGCCTGGGCCAAGCAGGACCACTTCGAGATGGGCACCAACATGAAGGCCTGGCTCTTCACCATCCTGCGCAACGAGCTTTACAGCCAGATGCGCAAGGCCGGTCGCGAAATCCAGGACAGCGACGGCATCTTCACGGAATCAATGGCCACGCACCCGTCCCAGTACGGCGCGCTGGACCTGCAGGATTTCAAGAAGGCGCTCGAGCAGCTGCCGAACGACCAGCGCGAAGCGATCATTCTGGTCGGTGCGTCGGGCTTCTCCTACGAAGAGGCCGCGGAGATTTGCGGGTGCGCCGTCGGCACCATCAAGAGCCGCGTCAACCGTGCACGCCAGCGCCTGCAGGAATTGCTGCAGATCACCGGCGAGGCCGATTTCGGCCCGGATGCAACATCCTCGCCGCTGACCTCCAAGGCCTTCGCCTTCTGATTTGATGTCAAACAACTGAAAAGCCGGCGTCTCTCGCGAGCGCCGGCTTTTTTGTTGTTACCACATCGAGCAACTGTCGAGCTTTATGGGTCGATCAATCCCGGCTCTTCGATGAAATCAGATTTGCAGCCACCATTGCGGCGATTACACCAGCGGTGAGCAGGGGTTGCGAACGGATCACGCCGAGGCTGGCAGCCGCCGCTGTCTCGAATGCCTGCTTCCGTTCCCGGCCGCGCCGCGCTTCCTGCGCGTTGATGACCATCATGATGATCATCACGATAATCGCGATCAGCAGGGCGCAAGCCGCGAGGAACAGCGCCGCGCCAACTGGACCGTAAATACCGGATAGCCAGATCGCGCCTGCGGTCACTGCCAGCGCATAGGCCGTCAGCACGAAGATCGCGGCGATGGCAATGAAAATACCGTTGCGCTTGGTGCGCGCAACGGTTCGGTGAACACTCGTGCCTACCAGGAGGCTGAGGATCGGGAACAGCATTTATCCTCCTTAGCGGCGTGCCAGAAGGGCAACGACCAGTCCGAACGCGGCAGCAGCGCCGATTGTTGCAACCGGGTGCTTGCGAACGGTATCGCGCACCTCTGTTGCACCACGGAGATAACCATCCTGCAGGTTGCGTAGCAAGTCTTCGCTGCTTGCAATGAGGTCATCGTAGCTCGATGCCGCCTGGGCCGAGAGCTTTTCGCTCTGCTTCCGGGAGCCCTTGCCGATCAGCTTGGTCAGCGAGGCGATTTCGTCCTGCAGCGATGCGATCTGGTCCTCGATGGTCGATTCGATGCTGTGAAGCGCAGCGCTGCCGTTGCGGCGGTGACGACCGGACTGAAGGAAAGATGCCATAAGGTTTTCTCCACTGTTACGGCGCGATATGGCGCCGCCTGGTTGAACACAGGATCAAAACACAAGCTTGTATGAACGAAAACGCCCGGCAGTGACCCAAATCAAAGGCTTAACGCCGCTTGGGGTCAAAAAGTTCCGTCCTGTCGATCAGCCGTTGATGGCGCTGTGGGCGAGCACGAAGGGCGTGCCATCGGCCGGTACGGTGTTGATGCGCAAGGGGCAGCCGAAAACGGATTGCATGGTCTTGTCGGTCAGCACGTCGTGGACGCTGCCGGCGGCGGCAAGGCCGCCAGATTGCATCAGGATGATCCGGTCGGCGAAGAGTGCCGTCAGGTTGAGGTCATGCATCACGGCGATGACGCCGCCGCCGTTGTCGCAGAAGGCACGGGCGAGGCGCATGATGGTCAGCTGGTGGCTGATGTCGAGGCTGGAGACCGGCTCGTCGAGCAGCAGCCAGCGCGGCTCGCCATCGACGACGGGTTCCGAGATCTGGCAGAGCACGCGGGCAAGCTGCACGCGCTGCTGTTCGCCGCCGGACAGATGCTGGTAGAAGCGGCCCTCGTAGCCGCCGAGATCGACGGACTCCAGAGCCTTTGCAGCGGTCTGCTCGGCTTTTTCGGGATTGCGGTTCAGCCCAGAGGTCAGGCCCATGCGGACGATTTCGCGGACGGTGAAGGGGAAGGAGATGCTGCTCGCCTGCGGGAGCACGCCACGCATGGCCGCGAGTTGCCACGGCTGCAGGCGTGTCACGTCGTGCCCGTTCATGCGGATCTTTCCCTGGTAGGGAAGTTCGCCGGATATGGCCTTCATGCCCGTCGTCTTGCCGGAGCCGTTCGGGCCGGCGATCGCCGTCAGCTTGCCGGCTTCGGCGGTAAACGCGACGTCGCTGATAATTCTCTTGCCCGACAGGCGGACGGATACGCCGGATAGCTCGATCATGTCATGTCGCTCAAAGGGCAAGCCGGGACCGCTGGCGCAGCAGGATCCACAGGAAGAAGGGACCGCCGACGGCCGCGGTGATGATGCCGATCGGCAATTCGGCCGGGGCGACGACGGTGCGGGCCAGCACGTCGGCGAAAATCAGCAGCGAGCCGCCGAGCAGCGCCGAGGCCGGCAGCAGGTAGCGGTGGTCGGGGCCGATGATCATTCGAAGGACATGCGGCACGACGATGCCGACAAAGCCGATGCCGCCACTGACGGCGACCGAGGCGCCGGTGGCGGCTGCGACGGTGACGATGGCGATGTTCTTCAGCCGCTGGACCGGAACGCCCATGTGGAAGGCTGCGGCTTCGCCCAGCGTGATGGCGTTGAGGCCCTTGGCGAGAAACGGCACGACGGCGAAGGACAGCAGGATGATCGGGCCGGCGGCCGCGATCTTCGTCCATGTGGAACCGGCCAGCGAGCCCATGCCCCAGAAGGTGAGGTCACGCAGTTGCTGGTCGTTCGCCATGTAGACCAGAAGACCTGTCATGGCGCCGGCCAGCGACCCGAGGGCGATGCCGGCCAGCAGCATGGTGGCGACCGAGGTCTGGCCGTTGCTGGTGGCGATGCGGTAGAGGAGCAGGGTGGTGGCGAGGCCGCCGCCGAAAGCCGCCAGAGGCAGAGCATAGATGCCGAGCAGCGCATAGACCGGCGCCACGAAGCCGCCGCCGAGGACGATCATCACGACAGCGCCGAGACCGGCGCCGGAGGAGACGCCGACGAGACCGGGATCGGCCAGCGGATTGCGGAACAGGCCCTGCATGACTGCGCCCGAGACGGCGAGCGAGCCGCCGACCAGGAAACCGAGGATGGCGCGAGGCATGCGGATGTCGAAGATGATGATCCGGTCGCGCATGTTGAGCGCATCCTCGAATCCGGCGACATTGGCGATGACGTCTAGGAAGGACGCGTCGGAGGCGCCCGTGGTCACCGAAAACAGCAACGACAGGACGGAGCCGACCACCAGCAAGGCGATGACCAGCAATGCCAGCAGCGAGCGATCGCCGGCGCGGTGGCGCTCGCGCAGCCCCGCCGGAGAAAACACGGTGCGATGTCCGTCCATATCGTTCACGACCGCCACGTTCAGCCCCCGTAGATCGCCGTGGTCAGTTCGCGGACGGCGCTGGCCGTGCGCGGGCCGAACCCGAGCAGATGCAGGCCATCCATGCGGATGATCGCATTGTTCTTGGCGGCCGGAGTGAGCGCCAAGGCCGGCTGCTTCAGCAGGTCTTCATTCTTGGTGCCGGCGCCATCGCCGCGATTCATCATCAGGATGACGTCGGGCTTGGCTTCGATGATCGCCTCGTCGGTCAGCGGCTTGTAGCCCGGGAAGGTGCCGACGGCGTTGACCGAACCCGAAAGCTTGATGATGCCGTCTGCGGCCGTGCCGGTGCCCGATGCCATCACCTTGCCGCCCTGCAGGCTGAGGATGAAGAGGACGCGTTTGCGCTCGCCCTCTGGATGCTTGGCGGCATCGGCGATCGCGGCGTCGAGATCGGTGGCGACCTGCTTGTGCAGCTCGTTCGCCTTGGCCTCGACGCCGAGCAGCGTTCCGACCTTGTCGATCTTCGCCAGGATGCCGTCACGGGTGTAGGCGTTCGGGACGGTCTCGAACGGAACGCTGGCGCTGCGCAGGACGGTGAGCGCCTCGGGCGGGCCGGAGCCCTCGACGGCGACGATCGCCGTCGGGTTCATGGCGAGAATGTTTTCGGGCGACAGCGCGCGCATGTAGCCTACGTCGGGCAGCTTCAGGGCTTGCTCGGGAAACAGGCTGGTCGTGTCGCGGGCGATCAGGTGCTTGTCCTCCCCGAGGGCATAGATGATCTCGGTAAGATCGCCGCCGATCGAGATCAGGCGGGTGCTGTCGAGCCTCTCTTCGGCGCGGGCGGCCGGCGCAATCGCGAACAGCGACGCGGCGAGCGGCAAGGCCAGAAGTCCGCGGGCGAGCAGCGACTTCAGGGGCGTGTGGGGACGGTTCGGCATGCTCATCTCCTTGGGCTTACGCCGCAACGCTGGTTGCCTTCGGCAGGCTCTCGACGATGTCGCGCCAGTCTGCACGCTCCTCGGAGCCTTCGTGGCGCTTGCCGAAGAACTGGATGATCATTTCGCCATTGGCGCCGTAGACCTCGACCGAGGTGACATGGCCGTCCTTGGTCGGCTTGCGAACCGCCCAGGTTTCGGCGATATGATCCTGGCGCAGGTGCAGGTGGAAGGTTTCGTCGAGGACGTTGATCCATGGACCCATCGGCTGGACGTTGAAGATCGGGCCGGAATGGATCTGGACGATACCGTCATTGCCGACGAAGCACATGATCGGCAGGCCTGATTTGACCGATGCGTGCATCATGTCAGCGGTTGCGGTGTTGTCGAGCTTCCAGGCGAAATCGTCGCCGACGGTGCGGACGGCGGCCTGGCGGCCGATCTTCAGCTTGCGCAGCATGCCGAAGAATTCGTGCGTGTCGGTCAGCTTGCTCCAGTGGTCGCGCAGTTCGTCGGCGCTGACCTCACCGCTTTCGTCGACGGCGGTCTTGCTGTTGTCGGCAACGAAGTCCTGCGACTGGTCCTCGAGCTTCAGGTCGTTGACGATCGCGTGATAAGCCTCGACGTTGGAGGTCGGACGCAGGTGCACCTTGTGGACGGCCACGCCGGCCTTGTCGAAATACTGCAGGCTCAGACGCTCCTGCTCGCCATCCTTCTTGGTGACGGCGAAGGCGTGCACCCAGCGGCTGGGGAAAATGCGCAGGTCGATGTTTTCGCCAAGAACGATGGCGCCCTGGCCGCCGGTTTTGATGTTTTCGTAGACGCCGATCTTCTCGTGCACGGCGCTTTCGTTGCGTGACAGAGCCATGACTTCGCCGAGTTCGGCAACGCGCTCCAGCAATTTCAAGGCGCTACCGTCGATACGGGTCGCCGTGAGGCCGACCTCCGCGGCCACGAGGGCAGCCTCGGACACGTCGAGCTGCGCGGCAATGTCGCGCTCGCGCATCTTCGGATTTTCGGCGCGGAAAGCGCGGATGTCGGCCGGCGTCGGCTTGGTGGTCTCGGTCATGTTCTACCCCTATTTGTTCAGAATTAGTTTGCCCTGGCGGGTGATCTTCATTCGGTACACAGCGCCTTCGTGCCGGATGACAATCTCGTTGGCACCGCGAAAGATCTCGCTGCTTTCCAGCGTGCGAACTTCGGCCACGGCGTGGCGCGCCACAATCGGCTGCTTCAGTGTGTCCGGCTTTTCAACCATCATTTCGTTGGCTTTTTTGCTTCTATTGCTGGGCGTAAACGCCCTTGTGACCTACAATTATCTTGACTCTCATAGTCATCATTTTTTAAACACGCAATAGCGGACATTAGAAGTCAAGTTTCAGAATTTCATTGGAGAGATGCAATGGCAGTCACACGGTTTGCAACGCTTTTGGCCAGTCTTTCGCTGGCGGTCGCGGGGTCCGTGCAGGCCTATGCCCAGGAGGCTGCGCCGGCTGCCAAGCTCGATGTCGAACTCAACGGTTTCGCGCCGTCGCAGAAGGGCTGCATGATGACCTTCGTGGCGCTGAACACGCTTCCGGAAGACATCGCCAAGGTCTCCTTCGAGCTCGCCTTCTTCAACGACAAGAACGCCGTCGACAAGATTACCGTTCTCGACTTCCGTGATCTGCCGCAGGGCAAGAAGCGGGTACGCCAGTTCGACATGCCGAACGTCAAGTGCGAGGCCGTGACGCGGGTGTTGATCAACGACACACCAGCTTGCGAAGGCCCTGCTAAGGGCGAATGCATGAAGGGTCTTGTGACCCGCTCTCAGGTTTCCATTCCCTTCGAGGGTTGAGGGACGGCCGGAGTTGAGCTCCGGCCGGCTTCAGTTTCAAATGGACAAGGCAGTTTAAGATGGCGGCTTCAGCAAGACCAAAGGCGAGACAGGTTCTCTTTGACGCGGCGGTCGCAGACAGCGGCGTGAACGACAACAATCCGGGCATGCATCCCGGCCACGAGCTGTTGGATCTTCGCAACGTCTCTCGCCCGCCCGCCGCCGAAGCCGTTATCCACTACACGCGCCAGGCGCAGATTTCCTCCTTCCCGCAGGATCCGCATACCGCCAGCAGCGGGCAGGCGTCGGCCCCGCCGATGGATGCTAGTGTCGAGATGCCGGCTTCCGGTTCGACCACCGGTAAACTTGGCGTGACGGCTGCCTGCATCGGCTCCTTCATTTTTCACGGTGCACTCGTCGTCGCGCTGCTCGTCGGCTTCGTGGTGACGCCACAGGCGCCGGTCGAAGAGGCCGGGGAAGTGGTCAGCGTCATCATCCTCGGCGATTCCGATGTCGACCAGCAATCGTCGGGCGAAGAGGAAGCGGATCCGAAGCCGGAAGAGATCGTTGCGGAAAGTGTGCAGCCCGAGACGACGCAGCAGCCGACCGAAGTTCAGCCTGAAACCCAGCCGGTCGAGCCGCAGCCCGTGGCGCCGACGCAGGAAGTAACGCGCGTGTCACCGGAGAATGTCACTGCCGTCGAGCCGGAGATCCTGACCTCGCAGACGCCGACCGAAAGTTCCGTGGTGCAGCCGATGGCAACCGAGGTTCCGACGGAAGTCCCGCCGGAGGTTCCGCCGGCCACACCGACGACGCCCGAGGAAGTGACCGCTGTACAGCCGACCGAGACCGCGGAAATTCCGCCGGAACCGGAGACCGTACCGAAGCCGGACCCCAAGCCCGTCGCTGAAAAGCCGGTGCAGAAGCCGAAGCCGGTGGAAAAGAAGCAACCGCCGAAGAAGACCGCGACGCGGGCGGGTTCGGAGGGTGAGAACAAGCAGGACAGCCGGCGCGGGGCCGCTGACGGCTCCGAATCGGCCTCCGACCAGAACTCCCGCAGTGCCGGCAGCACGGGCGGCGCAGGCAGCGCTGCCGTGGCCAACTACCCCGGCAAGGTGCAGTCGAAGATTCGCCGCTCCGTCCGGGTGCCTTCCGAATACAAGCGGATGACGGCATCGATGAGCGTTCGCGTTCGGCTGACGATCGGGGGATCTGGCGCCCTGAGCGGACTTTCCGTAGCCCGTAGCTCCGGTATCCCCGAGCTCGACCAGGCCGTCGTTGATGGCGTGCGCCGCGCGGCGCCGTTCCCACCGCTGCCTGCGGAGTGGGGCAAGCCGAGCTGGTCCTTCACCCAGGAGGTGCAGGTAACGGGCCGATGATAAAATATGATAGAAATAATCAACTTTATACTTTACTCTAAAATTCAAGTTTACTAAGGTCCATCCACACACGCAGCGATCGTGTGCCGAGCAATCAGCGAACGGGTGGTCAATGGCGCGTAAGGCGAAGAAGGGTTCTAACCGCGAAATCCGCGTTAGTGCGGATACGAGCACGGTTCAGGAGGCCTCCGGACGTTCCAAGCTCGATGGCCGCAGCTTTCTCTACGTCGGCGGACGTGATTGCCAGGTGGCGCATCTCCGCCAGATCTGCAGCAATTTTGGCGCCGAACTGATCCATCATGACGGCGGCCTGCGCGAGGCCGTATCGCGGATCGATACCGTGCTTCCCTCGGTCGATTGCGTCTTCTGCCCCATCGACTGTATCAGCCACGATGCTTGCCTGCGGGTGAAGACCGGCTGCAAAAAATTCGGCAAGACGTTCATTCCTCTGAGAAACGGCAGCAAATCCAGCCTTGAGCGGGCGCTGACGACAATGAACGAGCGAGACGCTGCGCGATGAGCGACACGCGTGAGGGTGGTTACGGGCGCGAGACAGACGTCAGACGCCCGGAAGGGTATACGTTGATCGGCCTGCACAAAATGGCCGCGCAAAACGGTGACGGCATGGTTCCCGAACTTTACGAACTGATGATGGATCGCGAGGAGCGGCAGCGGGATTATCCCAATGTCGAGCAATTTCCGATCTGGGATGCGCGCATGCCCGGCGAAGCGGCCGAAAAACCGCTTGGCCGCGACGCCGCGAACGGCAATAATGTGGTGGCTTTCAAACCGCTGAAGGCCGATAGAAAACGCAAAGCCTGAGGGTCAGCATGTATATCGCGATGAACCGCTTCAAGGTGGCTGCCGGATCGGAAACGGAATTCGAGAGCGTCTGGCGCAATCGCGATTCGAGCCTCGCCGAGTTGCCCGGCTTTGTCGAATTCCGGCTGCTGCGCGGCAAGGAAAACGCCGAGGAGGGATATACGCTGTTCGCCTCGCACACGATCTGGCGGAGCGAGGAAGATTTCCTCAACTGGACCAAGTCCGAACAGTTCCGCGCCGCCCATCGCAACGCCGGTGACCGCAAGACGATGTACAAGCGGCCACCTGTTTTCGAAGGTTTCAATGCCGTCGAAGGGATCTGACGGTTGGCTGATGCGCGGCAATGTGCTGTGCATCGCCGGATACAGCCGTGAACTTGCAGGGCCAATCCAGGGCGTCAGGCGCGCCTGCTGAAGAACGCGCCTATAGCCACCGTCAGCCAACCAAACATCATCGAAAAACCGCCGGTCGGGGCCGCCATCGGAAACAGGCCCGAGCCCGCAAAGCGCAGTACGACCAGATCACCCGCAAACAGCAATGTACCGAGGCCGATCAGCAATCCGGCGAGCCACGCGGTCTTCAGTCGTTCCCCCGCGAGCGCCAGCGCCAGAAGGGCAGGGGCGTGAGCGAGGCACATGGCCGAGGCGGAGGCCAGCAGGTGCGTGTCACCGCCGGCATGCGACGCAGCCGCGGCCAAGGCCACACCTGCGCAGCCAAACACACCCGAAAACACCAGGAAAAGCGGCTGAAGGCGCTCGTTGAGCATCATGTTGGAGCTATTCCTTGTTCTGCATGTGGTCGGCCAGCCGTTCGATCGGCGGCAGGATCATGGCGCGTAATTTGGGATTGACGACGGTCTCTTCCAGGGCTTGCCGGAAGCACAGCAGCCATTCGTCGCGTTCGACAGGGCCGATCGCAGCGCCGAAGTGGCGGCTTCGCAGCCGAGGGTGGCCGTACTTGTCGATATAGAGTGGCGGGCCGCCGAGATAGCCCGTCATGTACTCGTAGAACTTCTCTTCACTAGTTGTCAGCGACGGCGGGTGAACGGCCCGAACGTGGCTGGCATCGGGCAGCGTGTCCATCAGTTCATAGAAGCGGCGCGATAGCGCGCGTATCGTCGGCTCTCCGCCGACCGCCTGATAAAGTGTAACAAGATCTTCGCTCACAAACCGTCCCTTCCACGCATGCTCTTCATGCACCCGCCAAGCGTCGATCGCAACAGCAACCAGCGAAGGCTACCGCGACATTTTGAGGCGCGTCGGCTCAAGCCTGGAAATCATAATCATTGACAAAACCGTCCAGACGGTATCTTTATAGTGAATGTCAAATGCTCATCACCGCCGCAAGCAGCCAGCCCTCGTTCGCCAGCAACTGCTGGCGGTCGCCGCGCGCCTGACCAGCGAACAGGGAATGGGCGCCGTTACGCTCGATGCCGTTTCCGGTGCATCGGGCGTGAGCAAAGGCGGACTGCTCCACCATTTTCCGACCAAGAATGCCCTGCTGGACGCGCTTTTCGACAGTCTTCTGGCGCGGTTCGACGCAGATATCGACCAGCGAATGCTGGATGATCCGGCGCCACACGGTCGCTTCACGCGCGCCTATCTGCTGGCCGTGGCGGGGCTGAGGGACAGTCCCGACGAAGCCGGTCACTGGGCGCAGGTGACGATTGCGCTTTTGGCCGAACCGCGACTGCGGCAGCGCTGGAACACATGGGTGCAGGAGCGGGCGGACGAATATGTCGGCACCGACTCGTCCATCGATGCACAGATCGTTCGTTTCGCTGCCGACGGGCTGTGGCTGGCCGACATGCTGGGCAGCCATGTTACGGATGATGCAGCCCGTGCAGCGCTGCTCGCCCGCCTGATCGATCTTACGGGTCGATAAGTCCCCATTCACGCAGAGGATAGTCCAATGGCACCGATTGCCGTCTACGCGCTGCTGTTTGCGGCGATCGTGCTCGAGGTCATCGGCACCACGGCGCTGCAGATGTCGCAGCAGTTCACGCGGCTGGGGCCGACGGTTCTGCTGGTGGTCTGTTATGCGGTGGCTTTCTATTGCCTGTCGCTGACGCTTAAGGTCATCCCGGTCGGCATTGCCTACGCGATCTGGGGCGCGCTCGGCATGGTGCTGATCTCGGTGGTCGGGCTTGTCTATTTCAAGCAGCGGCTGGACGCGCCTGCCATCATCGGCCTCGGGTTGATCATCACAGGCGTGCTTGTCGTCAACCTGTTCTCGAAATCCGTCTCCCATTGATTTTCCGCAAATCCGGTCGTATGCGAAGCGATATCGACTGTCATGCGGGAGATGATCAATGCACGCGAATTTGACCTCATCCGAGCGGGGCCGACTTGCGTAACTGATTGTCATATCCATATTCTGAGCGAATATGACAGTTTTATGCATCGCGTATTGGAACATCCATGACTGACGGTACCGCTGACATCGCTTCCCCAACAACCCCCGATTCCAAGCCCGGCAGCCAGACTTTCGGCACATCGGGCATTGCGCCGATGGGCCGTCCGAGCCCGGTGACGCGCTTCTTCATGGGCATCGTCGCCTGGGCGGAAAAGCTGAATTTCAAATATGCCAAGCTCGGCAACCCGCCGGTCTACGACAACGCGACGTTTCCGTGGTCGGCCGAGGTCGAAAAGGCGTTTCCGGAGATCCGGGCGGAGCTCGACAAGGTTCTGGTGCGCCAGAGCGAGTTGCCGACGTTTCAGGATATCTCCACCGATGTGAAGACGATTTCGACCGATTCCGGCTGGAAGACGTTCTTCCTCGTCGGCTTCGGCGTTAAGTCGGAGCAGAATATCGCGGCTTGCCCGAACACTTGGGCCGCGGTCCAGAAGATCCCCGGTCTGAAGACGGCGATGTTTTCGATTTTCGAGCCCGGCAAGCATCTACCGGCGCATCGTGGCCCGTATAACGGCGTGCTGCGCCTACATCTCGGCATGATCGTGCCGGAGCCGGCCGACAAGCTGGCGATCCGCGTCAAGGACCAGATCTGCCATTGGCAGGAAGGCAAGGCACTCATCTTCGACGATGCCTACGAGCACGAGGCGTGGAACCACACGGACAAGACCCGCGTGGTGCTGTTCGTCGATTTCGACAAGCCGCTGAAGTTTCCGGCCCGCTTCGTCAACTGGGCGCTGATGAACCTTGCCGTGTTCACGCCGTTCATCCGCGAAGGGCTCGATAACCACAAGGAGTGGGAAAAGAAGTTCTACGCCGAGGCCGAAGCCTTCAGAAACCGCCCGCAGGCCTGAGCCAACGGCGGCTTCTCCAGTCAGCGCATCCGGCTCCCTTTCGGGCGCCGGCACTGCCAGCGGGCATGACCGCGTCTTGCCACACATGATTTTGCTGGATCGTGTGTTGTGAGCTTTTAAGGCCGCGTTCCTCACCCTCGCGGACCTTGCTTCGCAGCGGCGCAATGCCGACGATGATCGTTTCAGTTGCTGTTGGCAGCCATGCGCTTCAGGCTCGGCTTGGTTGCCAGATAAATGACATAGTCTTCCGCGGCATCCGCGAGGTGAAGAGCAATTTCCTCTTCACGCCATCCCGCCGCTATCGCGCGACGGACAACTTCAGTTATCGCCCCTTTGCAGACGCTTTCGCATTCCCGCGACCGTCCGACGTCTTCGGCGCTGTATCTTGGAGAGCGTATATTTGTCATGCCCGAACATTGCCATAACCACCTGCATTTTCAACAGGATGCTAATGGATTGGTTAGCTGGTAAGGTTAAGGGTGGCGGGTGTTTCGAAACGTGACCGGACTGCGTGTGTCGAAGCAAGACGACGATCTCGCGCGAGGTGCTCCCGCGCGGCCATATGTGCCGATTTGGAGCAGGTTCCCTTACTTCTGGTGAAGGGCTCGCGCAGGCGGTTGCCGCGGGCGTTAACATTCCTGCGCAGCGCTGAAGCTCCACATTGGCGACGTAAATGGCGGTGAAGCGGCCCCGTCAGCGGTCGCCTGATGCTGCCGCTTCCGATCCTGCGGTCGATCTGCTACGCTTGTCGTCCAATCGAAGCGTCCATTCATCCACACTGGGGAGACTGACATGAGAGCGAACCTGTCCGGCAAGAAAGGAAACATCATCCACAAGGACACACCGCTTCATGCTTATTTCGTTTTCTCGTGCGAGGAAAAACGCACGGCTTCATAGCGACCTCCCGAAACCTCACCGCCGTAACCCGACTTCCCGCGTACGTGAGCGCAGATGGTCGCGGATGCGCAAATTTCTCTCCTACTACCGTCCGCATCTGGCTCTGCTGTTGGCGGATCTGTTTTGCGCGATCCTGGTTGCCGCCACGGCCGTGGCGCTGCCGGTCTGCGCTCATATCGTCACCAGCCGCCTGTCCGGTCTGGCGGCCACGTCCGATGGGTACTGGCAGATTGCCGAGGTCGGCGCCGTCATGCTGGGTATTCTGGCGGTGCAGATGGTCGCGATCTTCTTCGTCGATTATCGCGGCCATGTGATGGGCGCCCGGATCGAGGCGGCCGTTCGTCAGGAGCTTTTCGAGCATTGCCAGAAGCTGTCCTTCAGCTTCTACGACCGGCAGCGCACCGGGCAGTTGATGAGCCGCATCACCAGCGATTCGCTGTGGCTTGGCGAGCTGTTTCATCATGGTCCCGAGGACATAGCGATCGCGGTGCTCAAATATAGCGGTGCCATGCTGGTGCTGTTCTTCATCGATCCGGTGCTGGCGGGCCTGATCCTGCTGATAACGCCGGTGGCTGTCGGCTATGCGCTCTATTTCAACCGCCGCATGAACCGGGCGCTGATAGCCAGCAAGCAGCAGATCGCCGGCGTCAACGAGCGGGTGGAAGACAGCCTGGCGGGCATTCGCGTGGTGCAGTCCTTCGCCAACGAGGCGCTGGAGAGCGAGCGGTTCTCGATCCAGAATCGGCGCTTTCTGCAAAGCCGTGCCGATGGCTATCGCAGCGAGGCGTGGTTTTCCGTCGGGACGGAAAGCTTTGCGCAGCTCATCTCCATCGTGGTCATCATCGTCGGCGGGATCAGGATCGTGTCGTCGGCGATGACGGTGGCCGATCTCCTGACCTTCCTGCTCTGCGTTGCGGTGCTCGTCGATCCGGTGCAGCGGCTGGCGAACTTCGTGCGTCTCTGGCAGGAGGGCTATACCGGGTTCACGCGAGCCATGGAGATCCTCGAGATCGCTCCTGACGTGACAGACCGACCCGTTGCCCAGCCGATGTATGCACTATCAGGCGAAATCCGCTTCTGTGATGTCAGCTTCGGATATGATGCCGATGGTCCGCGCGTGCTAGGGGATCTGTCGCTGACCGTGGCAGCGGGGGAATTCGTGGCGCTCGTCGGTCCGTCCGGTGTGGGCAAGAGCACGCTCTGCTCGTTGATCCCGCGCTTCTACGACGTCGCGGACGGCTCGATCCAGATCGATGGCGTCGATATCCGCGACGTTACGCTGGCATCGCTCCGGCGGCACGTTGGCGTCGTTCAGCAGGACGTCTATCTGTTCGCCGGCACGGTGGCGGAAAACCTGCGTTATGGCCGGCCGGAAGCAACGGACGAAGAGGTGGAGGCGGCGGCGCGCGCGGCCAACGCACATGACTTCATCATGGCGCTGCAGGATGGTTACGACACGGATATCGGCCAGCGTGGGGTCAGGTTGTCAGGCGGGCAGCGGCAGCGATTGACGATCGCCCGGGCGTTCCTGAAGGATCCGGCCATCCTGATCTTCGACGAAGCGACCAGCGCGCTCGATAACGAGAGCGAGCGGGCGGTCCAGCAGGCGCTGCTCACCCTCGCAAACGGCCGCACCACCATCGTCATCGCCCACCGTCTCTCCACCGTCCGGCATGCCGACCGGATACTGGTGCTGACCGCGGACGGGATCGTCGAGGAGGGCCGGCATGACGAGCTGATGAGGCAGGATGGCGTCTACGCCGGCCTGCATCGGGTGCAGGCGCGCATCTGACGGGTAGCCAGCAACGGTAGGCCACACTGGTGCAATAAAAAAGCCCCGCGCGAGCGGGGCTTTGGGTGTCAGTTGGCGTCTCGGCTTACTTTGCGGCGACCACGGTCGGCTTGGC
>UCCA01000036.1 GCA_900470805.1 Hyphomicrobiales bacterium
ATCCGCGTGCGTGACCTGCCGATCACGTTGGATAAGGTGATGGCAGCACCAGGGTGATGGATGTTCGATGGCACGAGCAGGGATTGCAGTCCCCTGGCCCCACCCGACAGTGTGAATGCGGTACGCAAACGCACGATGGCAACGAGGCTATGCTTTGGGCAATCTTGCGCGGCTCCACATCCGGAATCACGAACATGATTGGCAGCGCTGACGGTGTCGAGCTCGGAGAAGACGCTCATCACGCCTTCCGGACCGGCCGATCCGAGGTGCACCATAACGATGGCCGGACCGGCTGAGCATGATGCGCTGGGGCCCAGCCTGAGTGTGGACAAAGCGCGACTGTGTTGTGGCAATCGAGGACGACAGCAACCAAGTTCGCATTGAGGTGCTGGCCGATGAAGCGGAGTTTCTGGACCGCGTAAGTGTCCAGTCATCACTCACACGACGTCCGTCATAGTCCGAACCTTAGACGGACCTCCTGAACGACCGTCAATGTCTCGAGGCGCCTCAGAACCCGATCCGAAGAGTCGGATCCCAAAAGACCGGGTGCAATCTTTGGCCAAATTTCCAAGGCTTGTCGAACGGCATGCTCGACCTCGCGCGTGATGAGCTTTGGATCCAGCCGTATAAAGCTCGCAACCCGTTCGAAGCGATGCAGGTTGACCGCATCGAAATTATGCGTCTTGACGAAGCGCAACGCCATCTCGTCCTGGGGGAGGTACAGGACGGTCGGCACGATATCGTAGGCGGGCGATAGTCTAATCTGACCGGCCCGCGGAAAATAAAATGACCAGTTCTTCAGGTGATTGTCACCATTTCCTATAAGCACGTCGGCGACGACGCGCCTCACGGCTTCCAGAACGTCGTCACGGTGATCGGTACTGAAACGGCGAACCATGTTTATGACCGTCTCGGTCGTACCCATTGTATATTTGCGCTCACCTACAGCGCCGAGAACCTGGCCGGCATCCTCGATCTGGATGCGACCGACAGCAGACCGGTCGAACCTCTCCACGACAAGCACGTTTTCGCTGTGCTGCAGAAATTCCGCTGGTACATCCCGGATCGCGTCGCGAGAGATAAGTCGGCACGGCGCGGTTCTCACGCCCATGGCGCTTACCATTTGCATGGCGGCGAATTCCGCTTCGGGAAGATTGGGAAATCGTTCGCTGCCCAGCTTGATAATGCTACGACCAGTCTCTCCCCGGGCTGGAGCTGTCAGACGGTCGCCATCCGGGTTGCCGGTAAATTTCAACTGGACGCCTGCCAGCGAGAATTTCACCGCGCCTTGGGGAAGCGGCGCCTTGAAGCCATGGACCTTCCCGAGATCCAGCGGTCCTGCCGACGCCGGAATATCGGTCTCCGGGACAATGAACACGGCGCCGGGCAAGTCAGCTCCGAGGCGGGTCAGCACGTCGAATTCGTCGTGGTCGCCAGGACCCATTTCCGTCATCACTAGGTCGCGCAGGGCTCCTTCCGGCAGCAGCCCGGAAAACCAGGGGGGCAACGTTCCGTGCAGCCCGATTTTGTCTCCCCGCGAGGCGAGCCTTTCGCGTGTCCCTTGGTCGGAATCGGGATCGTACCAGCCGAGACTGAGGATTGGCCTTGTGGCATCCCGCAGAAAGCTTTCTGCAACGACGAAGGACACCGCACCATCGGCGCCTCGCGTCAGGGTCCCGGCCCGCACGGACCCTCCTTGTCCGTCGAGCATGAAGACGCCAAGAACTGCCGCTGCTTTCGCCATCACCCTGCCTTTGTCTCATCGTCGTCGAGGTCGATGAAGAGCTCGTCAAAAACTCTTGGAACCTCGGTTGAATGTCTTGGAGCAGGTATGTCATTGACCAGCAGCCGCACGCTTTCCATGCGCGACTTGGGGATCAGCACGGGGACGAGATCAAGCGTATCGCAAATTTCGGCAAATAGCGTCAGACGGTCCCTGCCCAACCGATTGTTGGCAAGGTCACGTTCCAGTTCCGATATGCGGGCACGGTTTCGGCCAAGTCGCTCGGCCAGCGCCGGTTGGCTCAGGTTACGCCTTTTCCGGGCGGCAAGGAGTTGTTCACCCAGTAACTGAAAAACAGTAGTGATCATGCGGGATTCCGCTTTTATTTAGGAACAATGCGGAAATCCGCGTATGTGACTTTACAGCTGCGAGCGGAATTCCGCAACATACTTCATAAATATACGGAATTCCGCTCTCATGCGGATCTGTGAGGCTGGAAATCCTAGTATCTTGTCCGATATGATTACCGGCCTTCCGGAGCAATCCGACAAGGTCAGAAACTGGAGATCATCATCTGGCTGAAGGAATTCGCACTGGGATGGGGCTTAGGCGAAACGGGTCAACTGAATGCGGCGCACGGCTATCGCGGGTCGAACCTGGCGAGCATTTTGCGCAACTGCGTATTCTGCTCGGAAAGTTTTTTCGCCAGCTGCCCCCGCAATTCAGCGACATCAGCATCAACTTCGGCCATTTCGTCCAAGAGGGATTTCGGGCCCGCAGCGAGTGCAGGGACTGACCCACCCTCATCGGCCCGTTCGATAAAGGCCACCGGATCGGCGACCGGCGCCATCTTCCTTGCACGCGTCGGCGCGGGCTTTTCCGTTACTCCGCGATTCTTTATTGGTGCGCGGACCCGGTCGACAGGCACAGGCCGGGCTGCCGTTGGCTTGTGCGCCTCGCCCGGAATCCCGAGAGCCTCTTTTCCGAACGGAAACGCACTTTCGGCGACCTCGCCGGCCGCAGGTTCAGAACCGGAGTGAAGCACTGCCTCAGCGTTTTCAACATTCGCCTCCGCCTGTTCAGCAGTCTGAGCAGCGACAGCTGCCTCTTCGTCAACGTGCGGTTCTTCGACCGCAGGCTTGTATTCAAGCGCGATCGTATCAGGCGCTACCGCACGCACTTCGCCGTTACCGTCTGCTTTCGGCTTACGCGACACCAGCTCAGCCACAAATCTCCATGGTGTTCTCATCGCATCAACCCTTCAAGCATAGCGGCGGATCCTCGCCGCAGTCGTTTTCCTGCCGGCTCCGTTTGGTGCCGGCGCTATCGAGCGCAAGATTGGCGGCGCCTCATCTGTTGGGCAAAGCGCCGCACAAAACACATATCAAGCCTTGCCGAGGCGCTTGCGCAGATCGGCATTCTCGCTACGCAGCTTTTCGGAAAGCTCTTTGCGGAGCTGCTTGTTCTCTTCCTCAAGCTTGATCAGGTCGGCGATATCGTCAATCGCGTTGATCGAGGCAGCAGGGGCGGACGCTGTCTTTAAACCAGGCGCGCGTGTCGTAACCTTCTTCGGTTCAGCGACAATCGTTTCAGCCTTGGCCGGGGCAGTCTTGGAGCCACGCTTCGCACGCGTCTTCTTGGCAAGCCCTTCCGCGGATGCAGCAGTGGCGTCGACGGTGCTGGCGTCAGCAGCAGCAACCTTAGGCGCGCGTGGCTTGCGTGTCTTCTTTTCAACGGGGGCTTTGGCCGACGCTTCGGGCGTGGCAGCTGTATCAATCGTAATGTCGTCGGCCATCAGTATTCTCCTCTGTCAGGCGGGCAAACATTTGTTTCCCCGTGACTTAAAGTCAATGCAGCATGGTGACATTTCGGTTGCAATCGGCGTGTTCGACACCGCCTTGTGCGAATTTCTTTCATTGTGCGACGAGGGGGCCGGTCCCGGGCGGGCTCGATGAGGCATGTCTGACCGAGAGCCGGCTCCGCCTCGATTGTCCTGCCGCAACGGCGGGCTTGGGATTTCTTACCCCGGGGCAAGCCCCTCTTCTCCCACCAAGATATCCCGAACCCGCCGCCTGCCACTCATTTCGCGCTTCGGCTGCAGGCCAATCGCTCCCGGATTGTCGACTGCCATCGGGGCCGCACTGGAGCGGCCCGAACAACGAAAGAAACTTGAACATGGCGACCATCGGCAACTTCGCCTCCATCGAAAACGGCTTCATTGGCTCGATCCGTAGCCACGTCTCGTCATATTGAACATCCACGACTGCGAGCGGCGGATCAAAGGCGCTGATGCCCGGGCTGTCGGCACGATCGACACGATGTCCGACGCAGTATTCGCTTACAGAGCGCGCCGTCGATCAATATGCCGATGGCGACGAGGTCGGACGATGAGCGCCTACAACGACATCCAGACCGCTGCACGTCATTCGGTATCCGTATCTGTGGAGCCCCGCGCAGTTCCGTAAGTGAGGAGGACTGCCGCCTTGCTTGTCCCGTTCGACCGCATTCCGGTGGAACGCCTTACGCAACTAGGGCTTTTGACAAAAGTGGATCATCGACATTGAATTCGAACGACATATCGCCTCCGCGGATGATGGCGCCAGGAACTCTGGCAGCGTCTATGGCGATAGCGTCGGGGCTCTCGGTCAGGGCAGATCCAGGCATATCAATTTCGGGTTCGAGCAAGAGTTTCTTTACGGAACGTGACTGCGTGGAATGCAACCCTTAGGGCGGAGCCAATGATTGGTATTTCGACGTCGTTGCGTTGCTGATCACTCACCGAAGTCGCTGCACGCTTATGCTCCTATTTTGTTCTGCTTAAAATAAGCGTCAAGGCGAACGATTTGAGGAAGAGCAGGTGGAGAGACGTGGCAAAGAATGCAGACAAGACAGCACAAGACGGTCACCGCTCAGCGGCTAAGGCGCGGTCCTAGACAGGCCGGGCCTTCCCTCGGCACCTCCACCGAAGCGAGGGGGGATCAAGATAAGCAGGGCAGGCGCAACCCGCATATCGGCCGATTAGCCAACCGGTAGCGGGTCACATCCGAGTAGGCAGGCTAGATCATAATCTCGCCGCCGGTCACCGGAACGACGGCCCCGGTCATATAGCTTCCAAGCTCCGAGGCCAGCAGGACATACGCACCGGCCAACTCAGCCGGTTGCCCAGCCCGACCGATCAGTGTCTGCTGCCCAAATTTGGCGGCCTTTTCGGCTGGCATGGTTGAGGGAATAAGCGGAGTCCAGATTGGGCCAGGCGCCACGGCATTCACGCGAATTCCCTTTTCCGCGACCATTTCCGCAAGACCTGCTGTGAAGTTTGAAATCGCACCCTTGGTGGACGCATAGGCCAGCAACTGGGGCGAGGGCTGGCGTGACTGGATCGATGTCGTGTTGATGATCGAACTCCTAGGCCGCATGTAAGGGATGGCCGCCTTCGCCAGAAAGAACGGCGCGTATATGTTTGTGCGGAAGGTTCGATCCCACTCATCGGCCGGTATGTCCGAAATGTCGGAATAGGTCCGCTGAAAGGCGGCGTTATTCACCAAAATGTCGATATCACCAAGCTCGCGGACCGTTCGCTGCACGAGTTCCTGGCAGTGCTCTTCGGATGTGATGTCTCCGGATACCGCGATTGCTCGACGACCGGCGCTTTCGACCCATTTCATCGTGTCGGCGGCATCGTCATCCTCATTCAGATAGGAAATCAGGATATCCGCGCCCTCGCGAGCAAAAGCTATCGCGACTGCTTTTCCGATACCCGAGTCCGCGCCTGTGATCAGGGCAACCTTACCCTCGAGCCTGCCGTTGCCTTTGTACGACTGCTCACCGTGGTCTGGAACGGGCTGCATCGCCTCGGTCTTGCCTGGTGGTTCCTGATGTTGCTCGGGATAGGGCGGGGTCGGTCGGCGTGTGTCTTCAGCCATATCAATCTCCGGTTTTGCTCCAAGGCAAACCAACAAAGACGCTCACGGTTCCGACATCGCACGAGAAATATCGGAACAACGGGGGCCCGTGGAGATTTCGGTAGTCGTAAATACAGAAGGAGCGATGATGACTTCCAACCAGTACGACATGCAGAACCCCCTCACGCAGTATCCCCAACCGGAGTTTCCAAAGCAGCCCCAGCCAGTGCCGGGCTTGGCTAGTAAAATGGAGCCAGTCCCGGATCACGGCGAAACAAGCTATAAGGGCTTTGGACGGTTGAAGGGGCGCAAGGCACTGGTGACAGGCGGCGACTCCGGTATTGGCAGATCTGCCGCAATCGCATTTGCACGCGAAGGTGCTGACGTTGCCATCAACTATCTGCCTGAAGAACAGTCCGATGCTGATGAGGTGATCAAGTTGATCGAGGCAGAGGGTCGCAAAGCTGTGGCCATTCCCGGCGATCTCAAAAGTGAAGCTTTCTGCCAGGAACTGGTCGCGAAAGCCAATGCCGACCTTGGGGGGCTCGACCTGCTGGTCAACGTTGCAGGACGGCAAAAGTCGGTCGAAAGCATTGCAGAACTGACGACCGAACAATTCGACGAAACCTTCAAGACGAACGTGTATGCGCTGTTTTGGCTGAGCAAAGCTGCACTTCCGCTCCTGCCTGCTGGGGCGACGATCATCAACACCGCATCGATCCAGGCCTATCAGCCTTCGGCCACATTGCTTGACTACGCACCCACGAAGTCCGCAATCGTTGCGTTCAGCAAGGCGTTGTCGAAGCAGGTCCTGCCGAAGGGCATTCGCGTCAACGTCGTCGCACCCGGCCCCTTCTGGACGCCACTTCAGACATCCGGTGGTCAAACGCAGGATGTCGTTCAAGAATTTGGCAGCGAAGTTCCGATGAAGCGGCCGGGCCAGCCGGCAGAATGCGCCCCGATCTATGTGTTCCTTGCCTCGCAGGAATCGAGCTACATCACAGGCGAAGTCTTCGGTGTCACCGGCGGCAATACGCTTCCCTGATGCTGTGCTCGCTGACACCAGAGCGAACCGACGGCTTTCTTCCGCTGGAGCATTATGCTGCCATCGGGGACGGCCGGTCGGTCGCCCTCATCGGCGCGGACGGATCTATCGACTGGTGGTCCGCGCCCGATCTGGACTCGCCGCCACTGTTCAATCGGTTGCACGACGCGGATGGCGGCCGATTTTCGATCACCCCGACCGAACCGTTCAGGATCGAGCGGAGGTACCGTAAGAACAGCAATGTTCTCGAAACGGTGTTTGTCACGGATAAAGGTCGTGCGCGTGTGACCGAATCCTTAAACAGCGGGGCAGGCGGTCGCTTGCCCTGGTGCGAACTCGCGCGACGGGTCGAAGGGCTGTCCGGAGCGGTAGAGTTCGAAATCGTCGTGGCTCCGATCTGTGCACAGGGAGAGCTTCGCAAGGTCGATCATCCAAACACCACCATCCGCTACATCGGCGAACTGGCCACGACTTTCTGTCACTCCAAAGACGTTACGGTCGAAATCGATGAGGATGACCGGACGGTCGCACGGTGGACGGCGACTGAAGGTGCATCGACCTGCATCGCGCTGCTGGCCGCCGACCAGGCGCCGCTTGCGGTCCCTGACTTGTCCTCCATCGACAAGCGCATTGACCTTAGCGATGACGAATGGAGGCGTTGGACGGAGCAACTGACATACAATGGGCCGTTTGCCGACGATCTCACGCGTTGTGCGCTGTCCCTAAAATTCCTGCTGTTTTCCAAAACTGGCGCGATAGCGGCAGCGGCCACGTCCGGATTGCCGGAGAGGATCGGTGGCGACAAGAACTACGACTATCGCTACGCCTGGGTCCGCGACGCGGCTTACACCATCAAGGCCTTCCTGAGAGCAGGTGCCCTTGCAGAGGCTATCGGTGCATTTGGATGGTTGGTTCGGACGATCAGCGAGGACGGTCCGGAGCCGAAAGTCGTTTACACGCTCCGTGGCGAGGATGTCCCGGACGAGGAAATCATAGACGTGCCCGGCTACAAGGGTTCGACGCCTGTTCGGGTCGGCAACCGGGCTCGCACACAGGTGCAGCTCAGCTGCTATGGCGATATTCTTGAAACTGCAGCTCTGTTCGCCCGCACGGGGCACGTTCTCGACCCGGGAACGTCACGACTGCTGACGCGACTCGCCGACCAATGTATGGAACGCTGGCAGCAAAAGGATTCCGGCATCTGGGAGCTGGAAGATCAACAGCATTATACGTTCTCGAAGATTGGCTGCTGGCTGGCGCTGTCACAGGCGGCGGAGCTGGCACGGGATGGTCATATCGACGGAGATGCCGACCGATGGCAGGCGGAAAGCGAGCGCATTCGCCTCTGGATCGACGAGAACTGCTGGTCGGAAAAAATGGCGGCTTACACGTTCTACGCCGGAACCGAGAAGCTCGACGCGGCTCTTCTCTTGACCACCAGGTTTGGCTTCGAGCATGACGATAGGTTGCTGCGCACCCGGGCAGCCATCGAGCAGGAGCTGGCAGTCGGACCATTGGTCTATCGATACAGTGGTGCCAGCGAAGAGGAGGGGACGTTCGTTGCCTGTTCGTGCTGGCTTGTTGAGGCCTACGCGTTTCTTGGTGATGTCACGCGCGCCAAGGACATGTTGCGCGCGTTGCTCGATGCACTCGGTAACAACTTCGGTATCCTCAGCGAGGAACTCGACCCGCAGACTGGGGCGGGGCTCGGCAACCTGCCTCAGGGCCTGAGCCACCTCGCGTTGCTCCACGCCATTTTTTCTATTCAGGAGAATTCATGACCCGGCCCCGCTTACTCGATGAAGACCTGCCGACAAACGAACTCGGTGAAGGCGCATTCTGGGACGCCGACAGTGCCGCGTTGTATTGGGTCGACATCAATGGTCAGGCGATCTTTCGGTACGATGTCAGGGCGCGGGCTTACAAATCCTGGAAACTGCCGAAGCAGGTGAGCTTTGCATTTCCGACAGACGGGCGCGTGGTTGTCTGTCTCAGCGACGGTGTCTACGATCTCGATCCTGCTGACGGAACGCTGAAGCCGGTCGCGCTCTTGGATCTGCCCAGCGATCATCGTCTCAACGACGGAAAGCTCGATCCAAGAGGCAGGCTATGGGTGGGAACAATCAATACCGGTGAGGAAACGACGGAAACCGCAGCCCTTTATCGGCTCGACGACGACCGTATTCGGGAGATCGAGCCTGGGTATGTGAATGCCAATGGTAAGGCCTGGAGCAAAGATGGCCGGACCATGTATCATGCCGACACGGCGCGGGGCACGATCTGGCAATATGACTACGACCTTCTAACTGGCGAGATCTCAGGCAAACGGGTGTTCGTGAAAAAAGAAGATTGGCATCCAGATGGTCTTTGCTCGGACGGTGCTGGTTTGATTTTCGCGGCAATTTATGGTGGATCGCGAATAGACGTCTTCGACTATCGTGGCGACATCCAGCGTACAATTGACTTGCCGGTACCCAATCCGACGAGCTGCGCAATCGGCGGCGACGCGAATGATCAGCTGTTTGTAACAAGTGCTTCCGAGGGCATGACCTCCGAGGATTTGTCCAGGTCACCTTTGTCAGGCCAGGTCTTCATAGTCGATTTGGATCGTTAAGGTGCTTCCAAGCACTGCGCGCTATCCAGCTGGCGCTGTACGACAGTTAGCCGGCTTGTTTGTCAGACCCGCGAGCCCCACAAGCGGCTCAACGACAATTATAAGCCTCCTTGGCTTCTCGTAACATCCTCGACCGAACGTGGTTTATACACTTCAGGGTTCTTGCAACCCGGAGCCTGATTTCCTAGCGGTAGCTTCTGCCCAATTGCCCTGCTTCTCTCGCGGGCATTCTTTTGCCGATCAGACTATGAGTCGCGACGATGAAATCCAAAATCGACCATATAGCCCACGGTTGGGCCTATTGGCGGTTCGAATACCCGAAATTCGGGTGTTGTCGGGCCATAGCCAATCGATTGGCGAAATGTGCGAGTGCTATAGCATCGCTGTTCTTCATTTGCGGAAGATGCAACTCGACAACGCTGACTGTGACATCATTGATGAATATGAGATGCTGGTGTCGGGAATAGAGTAAGAAGTTGCATATTATCTGACACGGTTTGGCAAGATGGCTAGCTGACCTCGGCATGAGAGATCAACACTTCGGACGAACCCCTCACATGTGAAGACCTTGCGCTCTGCAACGCTGTCCGGGACGACGTGTCTCGTCAGCTTAGCCGCCACGCGGGAAGCTGATAACTGAGCCCTGCCGTTCAAACCTTTTCTAAATTCGACCTACTTTCCAGTGAAGGAGGCTCAACGGCCCGTACCCGCCCGCAGTAGTGTTGGCTCAGGGATCAGTAAAAGCGTTTGCTCGAATAGTCACCGTCTTGCCACTGGGGTCCTGCTGGAAGACCAAGCCGCCCTTAGCGCTCGAATGTCCGGGCACGTAGTCGAGGATGGTCTGCACATGCTCAAGGACCGAAACCCCGTCGCTGATTTCGCCCAGGACATTCACTTTCGATGCAGTGGCGCTTGAGCCGTTTCTGACCTCAAAACGAACCTGAAATCCATCGCTCCGTTTCTCGGTGTCAACGACTGCGCCTGTCAGGTTCGGTGAGGTGTCGCGGTCCAAGATGGCGTCTTTGCCGATCCATGCGATTAAGGCAACGACAATTAGCGCCGAGACCATCCCTGTGGCCCACTCGATCCAATGCGGCTCGCTCGCTTCAATGTTCTGCTCGTTCGATATTTTGGTCATGGTGCCTCACAAGATCAGTCGCGCGGCCGCTGCGCCGATGGCGCCGGGAAAGCTCAAGATAACGATAGCCATGAGGATTTGGGTCGACCCGACGTCATCGGTCCTGTGGAACGTCCATAGGCAATAGGCGCTGATCAGACCCGCGATAACATAGCCGGGGAGGGTAAAGCGCACAAACGCGTGCCAGCTTGGCGTACCCTCAGCCAGGTCATGACTGCCTCTGAACGATAGGGCGTAAACGAACCCATGCATCACCGCCAGTGAAGCGGCGATGATCAGCAGGGCGTGCCAAGGCGTCATCTTGTAGGAGAGCAGGATCATTTCCTCTGTCGGTGCGACATTGAGGTTCAGAAAGAGGGCACCGACCGCCATCAGAAAAAGCTCACCCGCGTAACTTGTTTCGCGCTCTTGGACAGGGTCGTCACCACCACCGTCTCCGTCATCTGACTGACCTCCAAGCTGGCTTCGGCCCAACATCGCGCCGATGCTCGCAGGTACGGCCTGAACCGCGATCATTCCCATGACTTCGTGAAGTGATTGATCGGTCTTCACCACACCCATCGCAACAAGTATCAGCCCGCTCGCCAAAATCCCGAGTGCATAAGCGATGCTTGCGTCGCGAATTGCCTGTCGCCAGGTCGAGGTCTCCTCGAAGCCAACCTTGTCAGACAAAATCACCAGCAGGGGAATGTTGACGATCAGGAGGAGGAAAAGGCGCCATCGATCCATGTAGAAGCCAAGTTCCCACATTTCCATCGTCATCAACATGGGCAGTGCAAACAGCAATGCTCCTGCGACGCCGCGTGCAATCCCGGCAAAGAATTTGTCCCTGTCGAAATCACCCCGAGCATTTGCGATGGCCAAAGGACTCTCCCTCTAAGACGAAAAATACCATCATCCGTATTCTGGCGCGACGGCGTTTAATGCGCGCACTCCCACTGCGGACGTGTGTGCGGGGTGAACAAGCACCAATGCCCCAGCAAACCAGTCATGGACATCGATCGCATGGCTTCCACAAAGGCTGCTACCTGTGAGGGAGAGGCAGCTCGGATTCGACCTTTGAAAAGCTAGGGGCCGATACAATTCGATATCGTGCTTCGACAAGATTGTAGATGCCGAAGGCGGCAAGGCCTAACGCGACTGCAAAGTACAACACCCCGCCTAGAGGAAGTTGCCGCACAAACGTCAGTGCGTCACTCATGCTTCCAGCTTGATCGGCGTCAACGCTGAAGGCAGCGTAACAGAAAAACACCCCGACGATCACGAAAACGATTCCGCGCGAAACCAGGCCATAAATGCACACCAAGATGAGCGGTCGGCTCTGACCCAGCTTAAGGTACCTTTCGAACTTCCGTGAGATCCCCTTTAGAGCGGTCGCGATGCCACCAATTACTAAGCCAGCGCCAATGGCACCTGCGAGATAGCGACCAAACGGCTGCGACATCGCCCATGAGGCCAGATCCTTTTCGCCTCCACTGCCTGCTGCTCCTATCCCCGCCGCGCCTTTGAAGGCGTAGATTGCCAAGCCGATATAGGTCACAGCGCTTCCGAGAAGGGCCGCGCGGATCAGGTAACTTTTTGCGCTCTTGTCGTGATTGTCGGCATTGGCAACCGATTGGGCAAGTCGCCAAGCCACGAACCCCAATAAGCCGAGGCCTATCAACGCGAGCCAAATTCTGCCGAAAGGCTGATTGAGGACCGCGTCGAGCGCAGACTTGGTATCCGGCCTGCCACCGCCAAAGCTCGAAAACAGAGCCAACCCGGCGACAAGAAGAAACACTATGCCTCGGGCGCTGTAGCCCGACCGCGCAAGCCATTCGAATTTCGGTGCGTTCATATTCGTTCCCCCGCCGCATTCTAACGGACAGGTCGGGAAACAGTTCCCCGTCGCTGGCCAGCCTTGAGGAGTGCAACTGAGCTTCGGACCCGGTGTTCATATGCTGGCATCCGCCAAATGAGCGAATACGGCTCGGACGAGAGCCAGCACAAAACCAATGGAAGAGACTAGCCAATCAGCACGACTTGCGAGATTTTCAACTCGTCCAGCACCGACTTCTGCAACGCATTCATGATGTTGACGACGTTGTCGGCTTTTGGTCGCGATCCTTCTTGACTTTTGATGTGTTTCTCTTCGAAGGCGTTTTGGTCTCCTTCTTCGAGGCTATAAGCTTGAGCAGACCCTCCTGGATCGGATCTGGCCAATCTCCGGCGACCATTCCTTCGTTTGATCTTGATGACCTTTTCAAGCGAGGAAACAACGGTTGCGTCGGATTCTCATCGATTCACTGAAATACTCACTTCCGGCCGGACTTCGTCACCGAAGCGAAGCGTCCAGACAACGATGCCTTCACCGCGTGTTTCAAAATGAGCGCCCGCTCGCGGCGGCCAGGGACTACCCGCGAGACGCCGACGACGTCCTGCGCCTTCATGGCCTCTCGGATCACCGCGAATACCTCATCGCCAATCTTCTCGTCCGCTGTCAGTAAATCGGGGATGTCGAATATATCCACTCGATCTTGTCGCCGGAGGCGCCGATACCGATTGTCCGAACCGTTTCCAGCTCGACCGCTTCCAGGCCGGCCGCGCCTAGCGGCAATTTCCGGTGACGCCGCCTTTCGATCCATGCGCAGACCCGAGGTGATGTTCCGCTGACCCAAAGTCACGTCACCACGGAACTCTCGCGCCTAAGAGGGGTTAGCTCAGATTGCAGAAGGAGAAAACCGATGGAAAACGCTTCGAAAAGTCTGGCAGAGGAATATCGACGCCTTGGCGGCCGCAGGATCGCCGTGATTGACGACAATATCGGCTCGTCAAGGGACTGGGCCGGGGACCCGGCGGAGGCTAAGAAATTCTGGATTGAGCAGATCGAGTCGTTGCCTGACAGAGAACGGAGGGACGTTGAAACATTCTTGCCGTCCATCAACGATGAGAGCGCTGAGCCCGGTTCGGATTCTGTGCCATAACAAACAGGTTGCCAAGTCAATGCGGTGTGAGCAAACACGGCACCCCGCAAATCGTCCGGTTACGCCGGGCGCCGAAGAGGAAATCTCCTGACGAACTCTATCGATTCCAGTCAAGTGGCGGCAGGTGGAACGCCAAGGGAAATGACTTGACTTACGAGGGCAGTGGTCTTGTTCAAAAGCTTAAAGCTGGAGTGATCGCAATTGAGTTGAAGGCCCGGCCGTCAAGCTCTGCCCCTGGGCTGCATTGTCTTTTCGCTAGCCTTGCACCAGCTCATAACCAACGTGCAAAGTATGGTGCACTCTCAAATGCCCATGGCCGCGTCGACATGAAGTGGATGTTGTGGTGGATGATGACCACCAATGCGTGGAACCGGCACCGTGATGGAGCCTCCTCCAACCAAAGCACTCCTCCGACCGCCTTCATTCAAGCAAGATCAATTGGAACCAGGCGGCCTCAAAAGGGTCAATGGCGTGGGCTGAGTCATCCGGAAGCTTCTTTAGCTTCGAAAAGAGAGCGTCATTCCGTTGCTGTTGCTCGAGAAGGCGCAAGGTTACGCAGGAAGCATCATTGAAGCGCCCGACCAGTGTTTGTTCGTCGACTGGCAATTAGGCGATAAAACCCTTCAGCTTCGGGCGAACCTTTCCCCACACCGATGTGACGCTAGCCGCAGCTTGGCGACAGTCATTACTGCACACCGTCCGAAATGAAGCCCTTCGGGCTTACTGCGTGTAGTTCTATAGCGAACGAGTGGACAACGAGGATGTAACCATGGACGAGAAACAGCAGAAAGTGCGCGAGCGGGCCTATGGGTTATGGGAAAGAGGGGGCAGGCACCATGGGTGCACATGACAGCTACTGGCGGCGCGCTCAAGCGAGCACAACGCAACCGATCGGCAAGCGGACGCGGCAGAGACCGACCATCACCAGGCCGTTGCTGGTGATCTGCCGCTAAAGCGGCACTCAAAACAGCTGCCGCTGAATATCAAGCATAAATACAAGCGTCTCGCGCGGCTACCGCTACCACGGTTCGGAACCAAAAGAAGACGCGGAGGTTCCGTTCCTGTCAAACAGGAGGAATGAAATTGAAAAGTCTCATCAACGCATTCATCGTTGGAGCGATCGCATGTTCTACCGTCGCGATTTCGCACGCCCCGGCGATGTCACAAGACCTGGAGTTTCGCGTTGGTCCAGGTGGAGTTGACGTTCGAAATCGTGACCGTGACCGCTACCCTGACCGCTACGATGGTGGCAGAGATCGACGTCGCGGCGGATGTAGCTCGGGTGAGGCCCTAGACGCCGCGCGCGATGCGGGTCTGCGCCGAGCGAGAGTTGTCCGCGTCACACCTCGAAGTGTGGTCGTGGAAGGTTTCACCCGTCGAGGTCCTGACCGGATCGTCTTCGCCAACGTTCGGGGTTGCCCCGAGGCTTAAACTTAACTGGCGTCCACGACAAGACCCCACTCACTCGCGTGGGACTTCACGGCGATAGATTTCCGGACGTGCAGCTTTGGCCGCACGTCCTTGGCCTTAAATTGGAACCGCAGCCGTCCTATTTTTCGTCTTCCAAAGTCGCGTACCAGTCCGCGTAAGGCGTGTTGCGCGCAAGGTATCGATTGTAATCGCGAGAGCCGTCGTTCCACCAAGGAGGGCCTCGTTCTCCAAGCGCCACTTTGGCATCGTTTACGCTCTTGCGCGCCTGCACCCGTTTTTCGACATCGTCTTTCGCATCGCGAACAGATCGACGGGCGGCCATAAGGTCAGATACAAGTCGATCACGCGTTGTGGAATCGAGCGCTGGATTGGTCTGTCGCCACAGGCGGCCACGGACGACGAAATAGCGTTGGTCTGGGGTTACTGGGTATTCGGCCATTTTTTGCTCAGTCGGGTAGTTGAGGCATGGCAATCTAGCTGATCTTCCAGCACGAAGCTCGGACAGCATAACCGATCAAAGATGCGAACCGCTCAGTGGGCGCGCTGGGCGACCGCCACGCTGTCGCGAATTCTTTCAAAATGCGAACCCAGTAATCCACCCATGAAGATGACAAGGATCATCGCTAGGCACGCTGCGACAATGATGACGTTGCCAGCCTGAGCGGCCTTTGGCGCGCTGGCAAAATCTGAGCCTTTGGTGGCATCAGCGTTTGGTCGGCCAAATTGATAGCACTTGAGTGACATGAACGTTCCTCCTTGTTCGACAACGTTCAACTGACAAAGTGGTTTCCCTTGGAAAAGCTTTGTCTTCGACGGCAACCGGGAAGGAACGATTTCAAATCTTCGTCATTCTCTGTAGCACGCGCGCAAGCATGGGGCCCGCGCTGATCACGGTTCGGAGGACGTATGCGATACCATTTTGAAGTGATGGATGGGTCCGGCGATGGCCCATCAACATGGCTCTCGACTTCGATACCCTCGACAAGGCCTTGGAACAGGCTCACATCGCATTGGCCGAAATGGCCCGTGATGGACTTCCAAAAGAGCCCATTAACATGATGACCGTGGAAGTTTTCGATGCTGACCAAAGACCGCTGACCGAGCTGCGGTTAACGTTTGAGGTAATACCAAAGTCAGCTATGCCGCAAACCTGAGGACGGATAAGTAATTCGTAGTGACGACCGAAGAGGCGGTCGTCACTACGAATTCAGGCTCCATGCGCCTTGTCACGCAATCAATTTTTCGCCTTCTCGCCGGCCTGTCGGAGTGAGACAAACTTCTTTGTAAGATCGATGATGTTTTCGTCTAGCCATTTGGCCATTGCGACTTCCTCGGCCAGATTGGCTTGCAGGTTGAGTGCGGCTGCATTGTGCCCGCCGATCTCAGCGATAGTCAGCAAAGACTTGTATGCCGCAATCTCCAAGTTCTCGAATGCATAATTGGCAAACGAGTTCTTCAATATCTCATCCCCGGCAATCGTGTGGCCCATCGCGGCCATTGCGCCAGTGAACGAGAGCGCCATGTCTTTCAGGGATGAGTGATCCTCGTTCAGACCTGTCAGGATCTCTTCAATTCGCCCGATCTGCCCTTCCGTCTCGCGGATGTGTTGCTCGAGCTTAGCGGCAATCTCCGGATAATGCTCGATTCGAGACAACTGGGGCTTCATGATGCTCAGAGCTTGGTTTTCCATCGCATGGGCATTCCGCAATCCAGTTACAAAAAGGTCGCGGGTTTCTGTATCCGACATATCATTCTGCCTTCCAATATGAGCGTGTCAGCGTGTCAGCGTGCCGGCAGGCCAGAGGCAGCCATCGTGCACGACGATGGTTATGCAACCTCGTCAGAGCGCTTATGTTCCGTGGCAGACGTTAAGCTTTCGAGCGACAACCAACGACCAAGCTATGATGGGGAAGATTCACGGGCGAATGCGCGCGACCTGGTTGCCGCTTGCGCCATCGTAGATCGACAGTTCGACAACGTATTCACCGGACTTGTGCAACTGATCGAGGATGGTCACGGCGAGGCGAAGCGCGCACACCGGATTGATGGCGAGGTCAAAAGTCTCGTCGCTGGTCAAAGCAAGCCGCGCCAGGAGGTCGCCACCCGCGAGTGGCGCGAACATCGTGAAGCTGTCGACTTCGAGAGAGACATCCGCTTCACCCTGTGATGAAGGGACGCGCTCTGCGAACAGGGTGGCTAGACTGGCCTTTGTGTCTTCAGACGTCATATCGTCACCTGCTGTCAATCCAAGGCTGCATAATTGCACATGCCGATGGTCGGATCTGGCGATCGAAAATGGGAAACGATCTCCTGAGCAGGTTGCGGTTGGCCAAATGCATAACCCTGTAGAATGTCCACCCCAAGCTTAGCCATAGTGTCGGCAAGCTGTTCCGTCTCTACGCCCTCGGCAACGACTTCGATGCCAAGCGCGCGTGCAATTTGCACTAGAGAGGAGACGAGTGTCCGTGGGGCGACGCTATGGCCTGCAGGTATAACGAGGAGCCTGTCCAGTTTTACGCGGTCGGGCTGAAGTTCGAGCAACCCCAGCAGAGAAGCATGTCCGGAGCCAAGGTCGTCAATTTCGATTCCAATGCCCAAGTCCCGAATCGCCGCGATGTTCGCCTTGGCTTGGTTGCTCAGTTTATCTAGGAAGATCGTCTCGATCAGTTCGAAACTCACACGCCCTTTCAGAATGGCTAGGCGAGCGAGCTTTTGGGGTAGTGTCGGATCCTCGAGGCGAGCGGCCGAAAGGTTTACTGAGACACGTGGCGGATCCAAGTCCGCCAATGTCCATCGAGCGAGGTCCAACAACACTTTCCTAAGGATCATGTCGTCCAATTTCTCCAGAAGACCGTTCATCGCGGCAAGTTCCAGAAAATCCACTGGCGTCCTCAATCCCCCTGGAGAGGCCCGGCGGGCCAGTGCCTCTAAGCCGACAACCTGCCCCGACTTGGCATTGACCTGCACCTGATAGTAGGGAAGAAAATCGCCGTTATCGATGCCGCGCCGTATTTTTTCCAGCATAGACCTACTCGCCGCCGTTTTCGCATCCATTTCCGGAGAAAACAGCGCGTCCCTGTTACGGCCGCTACGCTTAGCTTCGTACAAGGCAATGTCCGAATAAGAAAGAAGCGTGTTCGCATCGTTTTTAGGTGCCGTTGCGAGCCCCATCGAACACTCGATTTGAACCGATGTAGCATCTATCTCGACTGGAAAAGCCAGGGCGGCGCGTATGGCAGTCACGACAGTCTGCAAACGCTCCTCGCCCTGTTTGACGAGGACCGCGAACTCATCACCGCCCAACCTGACACCGACTTCGTCTTGTGAAACCACCGATCGAATTATATGGGCGACGTGCGAAAGGATGCAGTTCGCTTGGGCGGCTAAGGGTTGCCGCGCTTCTCGTCATCGGTAAAGGCAAAAACGAAGTTTACCGCCTGATGGACATCAAAGAAGCGGTCGCGCCCAGTGCTCCACGCGCTCCTGACGTCGTCATGCCCATCGACAATGGAGAGCGGGTCGTCGAAGGAGCCAGGCACCTGTCTCCATACTTGGGCAGCCGGATGGTGGCGACCGATCTTCTTGGAAAGTCGGTATTCGTGCGCGAATTGCTCCCCCAAGATTTGAAGATTGAGATCGACAAGCTGACCAGAGAGGAAGCTTTGATCGTTGCGGAGTATCTCGGTCACACTGTAGGACTGGCTCACGCAAGGCAAATGGATAGTGACAACAGAAAGTCCTGGCTACCCGTGCTAAAAATCAGCCCAATTCGGAAACTTGAGGCTCCCTCATGGCTTTGGGCAAGCGTGGTCGATTTGGTGGCGACCCACGAGGCCGCATATCTGGAACACTGCCGACGGTACGCACTGGTAGAGCCTGCGTAAAAGGCTCGCCGTGCTGAGAGCGTCGGTTTCCAGTCGAGAGGGCCGTCCATCTCGCCTGAATCTAGCTCCGTTCCTCGACGGAACTTTCCCAGTCCATGGAGGTTCACGCCCTACCTCGGGATGAGATTGTTTAGGCCGGGGATCGGGGGAACACATGGCGCTGCAGAAATCCGAACTTTATATATCGCTCGTCGTCGCGACGCTCGTCTTGCCGCAGCTATGTCATGCTCAGGTGAAAGGCGCCGTTGGTATTGCGTCCGACGTCACAATCGAAGGCTCGATCCTTGAGCCTGAAAAGCTGTCTATCACTGACGACGACAGGCTCACGAGCCTTCTCAAGGTGCCGCAAGGTTTCAAGGTTCAAGTCTACGCCCGTGAACTCATCAATCCGAGGATGCTTGCTGTCTCCGCTGACGGAACCGTTTATGCGACGCGGCGTACTGTCGGTGACGTGGTCATGCTCAAGGATACCGACGGCGATGGACGCGCTGACGAGGTGAAAACCGTGGCAAGCCGCCCGAACATGCATGGAATCGCGATCGACGGCGATACCGTGTTTCTGGTGACCATTCACGATGTCTACAGCGCCTCGATCAACCCAGATGGGACGTTTGGACCGTTGACCCGGATCATCAATGATCTGCCGGATGCCGGACAGCACGCCAACCGGACGATAAACGTCGGGCCGGACGGAATGCTCTACATCTCCGTCGGCAGCACATGCAACGAGTGTCAGGAAGACAATCCGGAGAATGCGACGATCTTGCGCGCCAGCAAAGACGGTAAAACGCGTTCAATCTTTGCGTCCGGCCTGCGAAACACGATCGGGATTGCATGGGAGCCCTCAAAGGGTGCCCTTTACGGTATGGACCATGGCATCGATTGGCTTGGCGATGAGGTCCAAATCGAAGAACTGAACCACATCGAGCAGGGCAAGAAATACGGTTGGCCTTACGTCTATGGGACGAGCGGAATCAATCCACATATCAACCCTCCCGAGGGTATCACTCTTGAGCAGTGGGCAAAGCAGTCTACCGAGCCGACTCTGGGCTACACCGCTCACAGCGCGCCCATGCAGATGGCGTTCTACAGTGGCAAGGCGTTCCCGGCCGACTATCGTGGTGACGCATTTGTCGCGATGCGGGGCTCTTGGAACCGTCGTCCGCCCAGTGGTTACGAAGTCGTGCGGGTGAACTTCGAAGATGGAAAGCCTGTCGCCTTCGAAAAGTTTGTGGAAGGATTTTTGCTAAAACAGGAAAATGGCAAATACGGCTATCTCGGCCGGCTGACCGGAATAGCGACAGGCAGCGACGGTTCGCTGTTCGTCGCCGACGACAGCAACGGGGTCATTTACAAGGTGACATACACCGGAGCTGTCAAAGACACAGCGGCAGCAAAGGTGATTCCAAATATCGTACCAGATACGCCGCCTTCCAAGATCGCCATCGATCTTGCTGATGCCAGATCTTCTGATCCAATTGCCGTGACAAGCGCATTCGCGAAAGATGGGCCGATCCCGGTGCAATATTCGGCTGATGGAGACGACGCGTCACCCTCACTGGAGTGGGCAGGAACGCCAGCAGGTACCAAGTCCTTCGTCTTGATTGTCGACGACCCTGATGCCGCAAGCCCGAAGCCGTTCACGCACTGGGTTGCCTTCGACGTCCCGGCAAAGATAACGAAGCTGCGGGAAGGCATTCCCGGCTCTCCGGTTTTGCAAGACCCCAAAGGCATGAAGCAGGGCGCGAATCGCCGCGGGACTATTGGCTATACCGGGCCCAAGCCACCTGTTGGTGATCCTGCTCATCATTACCACTTCCAGGTTTTCGCGATCGATCGTGACACGCTGGGCGTTGAACCCGGTGCGAAACGGGAGGAGGTGTTGAAAGCCATGGAAGGTCATATCCTAGCGGAGGGTCAACTTGTCGGGACGTTCGAGCGAAAGCTTGCCGCCGAGTGAACCTGCATTTCCTTGGAGCACGGGCAGGGTGACTGCCCGTCAGGGCATGCTGACCGCAATGAGAACTTATGTCGTCTCATTGCTTGCCTGAAACAACCACGACACATCAACGGGTCGCCAATCGTAGTGGGCCCTGGGCAGGGGCTATCAAGATGAACGTCGAACCGATTAACCAGACGACGCTGCCTTTACGTCAACGGTGGGGACCCGTTGTCGTGCCGGGCGGGAAAACCCGCTTTCAACTTTGGGCTCCCGCAGAGGCGGCGGTCGGGCTGAAGTTGGACGAAGCCGATATTGCCATGCAACGATCCGAGGATGGGTGGCATGTCGTAGACGTCGATGCCAACATTGGCGCTCGCTACCAGTTCGTGCTGGCGGATGGCAAGGCCGTTTGTGATCCTGCATCCCGTCTACAACTCGACGATCTGGACGGCCCGTCGTTGATTGTAGACCCGAACAGCTACCGCTGGCTGCATCCCGAATGGAGCGGTCGACCGTGGGAAGAGACGGTGATTTACGAAATTCACATTGGAGCGCTGACAACGGAGGGGACCTTGCGATCCGCGATGGCAATGCTGCCGCTGCTGGCCGACCTTGGAATTACAGCGGTCGAGATCATGCCACTGGCACACTTTCCTGGCACTCGAGGGTGGGGATACGACGGCGTCCTGCAATTTGCACCGCATAACGCCTATGGTTCGCCAGACGACTTGAAGGCATTCATCGACGCCGCACACGGGCACGGGCTCATGGTCTTCCTGGATGTCGTATACAATCACTTTGGACCAGAGGGCAATTATCTCGGCCAGTATGCCCCCGGCTTCTTCCGGAAAGACGCCCCAACGCCATGGGGTGCGGCAATAGCCTACGAAAAGCCGGAGGTCCGCAGGTACTTCGTTGAGAATGTCCTCTACTGGCTTCAGGAATTCCGGCTGGACGGGTTGAGGTTTGATGCCATCGATCAAATCGAAGACCGAAGCGACGTCCATATTCTCGAGCAGATCGCGGTAGAGGTACGAGATCGGGTCTCGGATCGGCATGTTCACCTCATCACAGAAAACCCCGCCAACGGTACTGATCTCATGGAAGACATTGCAGGGGTGAGGCATTACAAAGCTGACTGGAATGATGACTTTCACCATGCGGTGCATGTTGCCGTCACCGGCGAGGCCACCGGCTATTACGCGCCGTTCAAGGACGATACCTGGGATCAGATCAGGCGGGTGATGGCATATGGCTATCTCCGACCGGGCCAGGCAATTGTCAGTGATAACCCTCCGCCCACCGAAGCACTCCCTCCGACCGCCTTCATTCACTTCCTGCAAAACCATGATCAGGTCGGCAACCGGGCCCTTGGCGATCGCTTGCATCTCGCAATCAATCGGCAGCTTTACCGCGCTCTCACCGAAATGCTTTTGCTTTCCCCTCAGATACCGATGCTATTCATGGGGGACGAACATCTGTCGCTGAGACCATTTCACTTTTTCTCCGATTACGATGGTGAGATCGCAAAGGCGATCCGGGAGAACAGACCCAAGGAAGCGGAAAATTTCGGCGGCATTCCATCCGGGAGATCGGCTGCGGACATACCCGATCCGAATAGCATGTCGACCTTCTTGTCGAGCAAGATCAATTGGAACCAGGCGGCCTCGGAAGGGGCAATGGCGTGGGCTGAATTCATCCGAAAGCTTCTCGCGCTTCGAAAAGAAAGCATCATTCCGTTGCTCGAGAAGGCGCAAGGTTATGCAGGAAGCATCATTGAAGCGCCCGACCAGTGTTTGTTCATCGACTGGAAGTTAAACAATAAAACCCTTCAGCTCCGAGCGAACCTTTCCGATACCGATGTGACGCAAACCACCGGGCTTGGCGACGCTGTCTACTCTGCCGACACCGTGTGCGATGAACTCCTTCGTGCACATGTCGTCCAGCTCTACATAAAGTGAGACAAAGAGCAGGACCCTTTGGACCAGCAAAACAGAATGCGCGAGCGCGCCTGCGTGGTGGGAAAGCGAGGGCAGACCTCCACTGGAGGCGTGCGCGGACGAACAGCAGCCGCTGATCCGCGCGCTGACGCCGCGGAGACAGATGATCACGGGGAGTTCGTGACGGCGAGCGGCAAAACCAACTCAAGATGAAACAATGTCAGGGTCAGGCGTCTCGCATAGCTTTCGGAGGGCGTTGGTCCTATTTGCAAGCATATCGTATGGGAAGCTTACCCCTCTATCTAGTGGCTGCGCTGAATTTCAACGGCAAGCCTGGCCCGCTGAAGCCTCGTGTTTATCATCGCGCGCTCGCCTGTCGGCATCCATCTTTTGTCTTGCGATACGGGTTGCTGTCTCCAAGGCTCGGCGACGTTCCTCTTGCGTAAAACTTTGCCTTCCGGTGTCTGTCATATCAGTCATCCTGGCTTCTTTCTCAAGGTTACGATGCTGAGCGAGCAGCGCATTTAACTTTTACACAGAAGCTTGAAATTCGGCGAAATCCTTGGAACGCATGGACGAAAGCCACGTTTTCGCAGGGTAACAGTTGAGCAGGGAATGCAATGGGCGACAGATTCTATTTCGATCTCCACAACGGAGATGGCGACCTTTCCGACAATGTTGGACAGGTGATGTCTTCAGAGGCGGAAGTTTCGCTTCAGGTTGCGCGCATCCTCACGGACATCGCGCGTGACGAGTTTACCGTCAACGAGCGGCGCGGAGTTATAACCGTTAAAGTACGTGATGATGGCGGGCGGGCAATCTCCATCGGGACACTCACATTTAGTTACGAGGTTCTTCCAAACCCTTAACTGGTAACTGCCTGCTCCGAGTTGTTTTCATCTGGTGCAGATTCGCCATCCTTATGTAGAAGATATTCAAAGAGACCAATATGATCGAACCCCTTCTGATGAATCTAAAAAGCCGCGACCTGGTTACTGACGAAGAGACTGACAGATTGCGTGATATCATTAGGATCGGCCGAACTTTTGCGCCCGGCGAGGACATCGTGAGCGAGGGTGAGCGGCCCACCTATAGTACCCTTATGGTTGACGGTCTATCGGCCCGCTACAAGCAACTGGCTGACGGCACACGCCAGTTTACGGCTCTTCAGGTTCCAGGCGATTTCGTCGATCTGCACGCATTTTTGCTTCACAAGCTCGACCACGGGATTGTCGCCCTTTCTCCGTGCCGGGTTGCGTTCGCCGACCACACAGAATTGAGAAAGCTGACCGACACCATGCCCCATCTCACGAGGCTGCTGTGGTTGAACACGATTGTTGACGCCGCGATCAATCGTGAGTGGATTGCTTCGATGGGACGGAGATCAAAACAGGCACATATCGCCCACCTCATCTGTGAGTTGTATGTCCGGCTGCGGACAGTAGGCAAGGTGGATGGCTGGTCGTTCCAGCTTGCTCTGACCCAAGCGGAACTGGCTGACGTGGTTGGTATTTCCCTTGTCCATGCGAACAAAACGCTGCAGGCTCTTCGACGCCAGGAGGCTTTCGCGTGGGATGCGCGCACCGTGACGATCAAGGACTGGCCGCGCCTTTGCGAAATTGCGGGCTTCGACCAAACCTACCTCAGCCTGCGAGTGGAGCCCCGTTAACCCTGCCATACCGCCACAGAGAGGTACGCCACCATCACGGCCGCGTTGTGGTCACATCGGTGGCCGACCGCGTTGCCGGGCCGTGGCAGACAGCCTCAATGTTTTGCCGCTCGGCTCCAGCAGGAAGCACGTGTAGTATCAGGGGTGGTAGGAACGTTCCCTAGGCGGCCCGTTATCACGTCCTCCGTTCGCAAATCCGGCGGCTTAAAATCGCTGCGCGCCCGTGCGATCTTGAGCTTGGAACGCCAGATGGATCCGCCTTTTCTACTTCTGCGGACGTACAGCTCGTCGGAGCAGAAGAAATCAACGCCTAGGCTGATAATCCGCCTGCCCAGCGCCCGAGCACAGCTTCGTAAAATGTTTGGCTATCTGGATTGCAGTGGGGGATCGGCTTCTCGGGAAGTCGGAAGCTTTAGGCCAGGACCACGCAATTTGGTGCTCGATTTCCGCCGGTCTACGCCGGACTTCGCGCTGGCAGCGGCCCTGTCGTTGTGATCGAAAGGGCAACTTACGTGGCTCGCCTGCAATCGCCGCTTGAGAAGTGGCCCCGCCGTCACGACGCTCCAATCCCGAATGTCGCTTGGAACAAGCAAGTCATATGATGGTTGTCCGCTACGGAGGACGATATGGCTGAGAAAACCTACGAGAAGGAAATGAGACGGCGCGCGCTGCGGCTGAGGGCGCTCTACTTTTCTTGGTCGACCGGTTAGCCACTCGCGGTGTGATTTCGTTAAACGAGGGTGAGGAGCTGCTCGTTATGCTGTCCAAGAGTTGCGACATGTCAGCTGCTCGTGTTTCCAGCGCTAGGTCTAACCTAGCCAGGTTGCGCCGTCTGCGCAGGGGAGATGGAGAAACGACACCTGGGACCCCATCATAAGTCGCGAGCGTATGACTTGCTGCTTCACGCATCAGCGCCAGGAGGGTTCCTGGCATACCTCTGGTGGTCGCATTCGCATGGGCGGTGAAGGCCCTTTTGTGTCCACCAATCATGCGTTCCAGCATCAAGCTGTGATACGCCGGGTAGGTCAGATGATCGCGCTGCCATGGCTAAGGAAAGGGCCTGCCGCATGAGGGTGCGCCGTCTGGGATAGCCATTCGTATAAACGCTTGGTACTGCCGCGCACATACGGATGAGCCAACTCCGTCATCTTGCGATTTCGTTCGAAAACCGGCGCCCGAACTCGATCGTCGCGCCCAACTGTTGTCACTCTGGGAACCTTGAGCACGTCGCCGATGGGCAGGGTTATTTTTCATGGAGTTCTCTGACCGCGGGGAAAGAACTTGAATCGACAAGTGAAGCGCCCTCTTGAGCTGACCGTTCCCTAGCCTGGGTTTCCGAGCCGGCAAGCGGAAAAGGGAGTCTCATTATCCCGGCGTTTCCAAGAATTGGAGGAACAACCACGCCTCGCCTTGGTTAGCGTCCGTAACTGCGCATCATCCAAGGAGGAAACAATGCGTTTCAAGATCGTCGCTACAGCCATCCTCGCAGTCGGAATGGCAACATCTGCCTTTGCACAGTCCAATCCCGCCCCGGCTGGGTCGACCATGGACAAAAATCAGGCTGATACCGGAGGCGGTGCCAATTCCGATATGAAGAAGCCAAAAGCTGTCGATTCGTCCTCAACGGGCAGCACTATGAAAATGGATAAAACCAAGTGTGCCAATCCCGCAAGCAGCGCTGGAAACGGAAAACTCCAGACGCAGGGCGGCAAAAGCAATGCAACGCCGGAAGACGAGGCCTGCGCTGCCCACAACAACTGATACGGTAAGCTGCTGATGCAGTAAGCTTGTCATGTCAGGTCAAGAGGCCGGCACAATGTCGGCCGATTGACGTCTTGCATCGTCCAAAAGGCGGCAGCTGTCGCTTCGATGATTCTCTCTCGAAACGAGTGAGTGGCAAAATTCTTGGGAATAATTCCCCAGGGTTTGAAGATAGAGCTTGAAAGGCTGACTCGGGAAGACGCTCTCGGTCGCCGAATATGTTGCTCACATGGGTAGCGCACGCCAGGCAAATGGGTTCCGACGACAGACATTCATGGTCATCCATACTTCAGGGCGACCGTGCTCCAAATAATGACGCGTCTTCATGGTGGCTTGGTCAAGCGTGGTCGACCTCGTCGTAGCTTATGAGGAAGCGTACGTGGCACGTTGCTGCCGGTATGCGCTTTCGAACCGGTATGATGGTATCGTACAGTCGATATCAGGCCGGCGCTGTGTGATTTCGAGCTACATCTTGTGCGAAATTCGGTAGGACCAAGGCTCTCTGCTGTCTTTAAGGCCCAGCGTCCGCGCGAAGCCGATGGACAACCCACCGCCGCAAAATGCTCCCTTTGTATTGCGCTCGCCAGTTCACGTGGACGTCTCGCCAGACGATGCCATTCCACGCTCAAAACCGGGATAGCCGCATGTGTTAACCGGCCGCTCCATTGGATCGCTTTTTGATACTATTTACGAGGATCGCTGGTTTCAGCTCGCGAAGGCGCTACCTTATCATGTAGTTTCAAAGGAGATGTCATGCCAAGATTATCTGTAACCGTTGAATACCATATAGATGCGGATACCCATGAAGAAGCGGTGTTGCTCACCTACCAGAAAATGATGAATGAGCCCCCGCCAACCACTTTTATTGTTACGGACGCTGACGGCATTGCGGGGAAGCTGGAACTCGACCGCGACGTCGCGAATAAGTTCGCCGCAACCGACCAGACAGCCGATCCGGGTAATTGGTAGGTCCAGCCAAGTTACCGCTGGACGATCGCCTCGTGACAATCAATTGCGTTGGAGCCTTTAGTGCTGAACATATACCGTGATGCCGAAGGTACCATCAGATCCGGTGGGCTCAACGAAGACTTGCCTGGCCACGTCATATGGCTAGACCTCATCAATCCCAACTCCGAGGAGATCGAATTCGTCGAGCGCCGCGCGAAGGTGAAAGTGCCAACCAAGGAAGCGCTGAGTGAGATCGAGGTGACAAGCCGGTTGTCAAAATCTGGCGACCGTCTCTATTTAAGTGCTCCTGTAGTTGGACACGCCATGATAGAGCACGCTGAACTGTCCCCTGCGGGCTTTATTGTAAGCCCTGAGATCCTGATCACAGTACGCTACGAAAGTTTACCGACCTTTGATGCCGTCTCCGAGCGTGTGCAGCGTGAGGAAGGCCTTGGCAGTGGAATGGGCGTTTTCATTGCACTGCTCGAAGCGATCGTAGATCGAGGCGCAGATGTCCTTGAACACCTCGCGAGCGCGGTAGACGAGGTATCCCGCACCGTGTTCCGGGGCAACTTGAAGGGGTCCACCGCGCAACGCGGGGCAGATTTCACCCTGCGAAGAGCCTTGTCGAAAGTCGGCGCGCTTGGCGATCGGTCTTCAAAGGCACGCGATGTACTCCTTGGTGTGGGGAGGATGGCGACATTCACGCTCGATGTCTGCCATGAGATGTTGTCCGACGAGTTTCGAGATCAGCTCCATGCCGTCTCGAAAGACGTTGCATCATTGAGCGACTACGAGACGCACCTCTCCGACAAGACGCAGTTCCTGCTGGATGCGGTGCTGGGCTTCATCACGATCGAACAGAACGACATTTTCAAAGTCCTGACGATTGCCTCGGTGGTCGGGGTGCCACCCACACTCATGGCCGGCGTGTGGGGAATGAATTTCAAATTCATGCCGGAACTGAACTGGACATGGGGCTACCCCTTCGCGTGGAGTGTCATTATTCTCAGTGCCGTGGCTCCACTGCTTTGGTTTTGGAGGAAGGGTTGGTTCTGAGCTTCGCTTGCCAGACAGAACCTCTGGCGTGTGAAATTAAAACGAGGCCTCGATGAAAAAGATTGTCTGCGCAGCGTTCATATCTGATCAAAAAGTTCTCCTTGTGAAACGCGCAGCTCACCGGAAATGGTCGGCTGGACGGTGGGACCTTGTGGGCGGACATGTCGATCGCGGTGAGGAGGCCGAAGATGCCCTTATTCGTGAATGCCGGGAAGAGGTTGGACTGACGCCGACCTCTTTCACGCTGCTGGCAACTGTCTACGAGGGAGGCGACAAATCGAAGACCACACCATTCTACATCTATGTCGTCTCGGAGTGGTCAGGAGGTAGCGGTTCGCTCCTCGGAGATGAGCATTCCGACCTCGAATGGTTCAGGCTTCCCGAGTTGGACGACTTGACGTTTGCGCTGGATGACTACCGACCGATACTGCTAAAACTGCTGCAGGCGCGTATTCTCTAGGGCTACCGTTAGACAGCCGTTGCGAGATGGCCTCTATCCGTGTAGAGGCGTCTCACGCAGCAGTCCCTAACTTGGCGATTTCCAAGTGGTGTCCTATCCCGCGACTGAGGCTGTCTACTTTAGGCCAAGCGGCACCTTACGGAGTATCCCCTGTAGTCAGGGTTCCAAGCAGGCTCGGTCGCCTGCGTGCTGATCGACCACCTCAGAGCGTCCTTTCCTTGCTCAGGGAAACTCTTCTCCGTCGATTGGATGCGCATCAGACGCACGCGAGGCCGAGTGCCAAGATGCCTCGCCACGTCCAAATGCATGGTAAATAGAATGGATTTGACCGAGCTTCTCTTGTCGCTGAACGTTGCCGCGCTTCCGTATTATCATCGCGTCGGGAGCGGGTATACCTGCGGAAAGCAACGGTCCACCACTCCCGACCTTTATCTTTAAGCCGTCTGTAGCCTGAATTGGTTCACAAACGGCTGTCGATCTTAAACATTCTGCGACATGAAATCATGCTGTCGTCAGTATCTCGCGAACTTTTTGGGCAAGGTCGTCGATTGCAAATGGTTTAGTAATCATCTCCATGCCTGGAGCAAGAAAGTCGGCTCGCGAGGCCGCAGTAGCCGCGTAGCCCGTGATAAAGAGGACCTTCAACGCGGGTCGCGCGCCCAGCGCGATCTCCGCAAGCTGGCGACCATTCAGACCAGGCAGCCCGACATCGGAAATCAGAAGATCGATGCGTGTGGGTCCTTCGATCACGGGCAGCGCAGTGGAGCCGTCAATCGCTTCTAAAACTTGATAACCCAGCTCTGTCAGGACATCGACTACGAGCATCCGAACGGAATCGTCGTCCTCCACAACGAGAACGGTCTCGCCATCGCCACGGGGTGGCACGAAATTGGCGTCACTTGCTGCCGTGTCTACGTTGATCGAATCTGGCGCACCCGGGAGATATAGTTTGACCGTCGTCCCCAGCCCCACTTGGCTATAGATGCGGGCATGTCCACCGGACTGCTGCGCAAAACCGTAGATCATCGATAGCCCCAAGCCCGTTCCTTGACCAATTGGCTTCGTGGTAAAGAACGGATCAAAGGCCTTATCGATCGTCGCTTGAGACATGCCAATGCCTGTATCGCTAACTGCCAGAACGACATAATGTCCGGGCTGAAGCGTCTCTCCGCGGACAATATCGGCGTCGGATAACGCCAAGTTCGTGGTTTCGACTGTCAGTTTGCCGCCTTTGGGCATCGCGTCACGAGCATTGATTACAAGGTTGAGAATTGCACTCTCGAGCTGATTGGCATCGGTAATAGCCTGCCACGCATTGGGTTCCAGATTTATTTCCAACTCGACTTGCTCACCCACTGTTCGGCGAAAAAGGTCTTCCATGGAGTTGACGAGGCGTGTCACCTCGACTGGCTTTTTCTCCAGTGACTGTCGACGCGAAAAGGCTAAAAGGCGATGTGTGAGCGATGCGGCCCTGTGGGCAGACGTCGTGGCCGCATCGATGAAGCGATCGAGGTCCTCGGTGCGGTTGGCAGCAATCCTGCGCTTGATAATGCTTAAACCACCAATGACGCCGGTGAGCATGTTATTGAAATCGTGCGCTATGCCGCCGGTAAGTTGGCCGACAGCCTCCATCTTTTGAGATTGCCTTAACTGGGCTTCGGTGTCTTCCAGAATTGCCTTCTGGTGTTTCTCGAGCGTGACGTCTCGTCCGTAAGCGTAAACGCGATCGTCTTCACGCGAAGTCATCCAGGATATCGTTCTCGGGCTTCCGTCGGCGTGGGTGAGCCGGAGTTCCAGCGCGTTGTAAGTGTTCTCGATCGCTTTCTTTAACTCTGGTTTGACTTGGTCGCGATCTTCGGCCCAGACAAACTCAGTGACTTTTTTCCCGATAATACCCTGTGGATCGTGGCCAAGGATACTCGCCCATGCCGGGTTGACGTCGCGGAATGCCCCGTCGGTGTCTATAACGACAAGAAGGTCCCTCGAATTTTTCCATACGCGGTTACGCTCTCGCAGACTTTCACGAGCCAGCTCGGAAAGCTCCTCGTTCGCCTCCTTCAGTCGTTCTTGCGTGTTCTTCGCATCCGTGATGTCAAACACCACGCCAACGTAACGTCCACCGCTGGATTCAATGCCGTCGACGTACTCGCCCCGGCGAGCGAGCCATCTTTCCTGCCCGTCATCAGCCCTCGTAACACGGAATTCGATATTTCTGCTGCTTTCGGAGGGATCCCGAGTTCTAAGATCGATAACTCGCTCATCTTCCGGATGGATAAGGCTATTGAGGGTGGTGACGGGCAGGAACTTGGTCGCATGCAGACCAAATAGCCTGCAGAACTGTTCCGAGACGTTGATGGTGCTGTACCCAACAATGTATTCGAACGTCCCTATGCCACCAGCAAATTGCGCTATCCGCAACTGCTCGCTGACTCGCTTTTGTTCCGTTACATCGACAAGCATACCAACGAACTTAGTCGGTTCGTAGTCGGCGTTTCGGATAGCTTGGCCGCTTGCATGGACCCAGCGATAGCCGCCGTCGCCTCTTAGAAGTCGGTAATCTTTGGAAAAGACTTCTGAGCCGGCAAGAATGCCAGCGACAGCAAGTTTCACACGTTTGAGGTCGTCTGGATGAATGGACTTGAAGAAATGATCGGTGCTCACACCATCTGCTAAAGCGACAGGGTCTTGGTTGGTGATCGCCGCGAAGCGGGCGTCACCAACGAGCTTTTTGTTTGCGATATCCCATTCCCATTCGCAACTTGCTCCTGCGGCGTCTAGCGTGAGTTGCAGGCGGCGGTGGGCAACGTCAAACTCGGAACGACCGATGGAATGCGCTGCGTCGGGTCCCTGAAATTCCTTAGCCATGGTGGGCCCAGCCTGAAATCATGACAGTCACTCGTCTTCCGTCATTACTCGCTCGATAAAATCGGCGATCAGTTGCTTGAGTTTCTCGAGGGATGGCAAGTCCATGATCATGGCGATGTAACCCCGGATGTCGCGTTCCCGCACCGAGAAGTTGATATATAGAAAAAGTACGAAGGTTTCGTCGCTGTTGCTGCGGAGAGCCTCAAATAACAGTGTGCTATCCCCTCGACGAACGTTGGGGATCGACATTTCCAACGTATGCTGAAGCATATTGGCCATTGAGCCAAGGCAGCCATTCAAAATGACGTTTCCGGTTTCCGCGAGCGCTTCGTCTTCCATTTCGATTATGCCTGCTTCGTCGATTTCGTCGCCGACGATGGCCCGAATAAGCGATAACCCGTTGCTCTGAGGGAAGATCAAAAGGGCACGGCCCGAGAAAGGCCCTTCAAACTGCTGTTGCACCGCAATGAGAGATTCACTTTCCCGTTGCCCGATCAGAGACGCCGCAGATTTTCTGGTCACGATCTCGACCGAGGGGACGGAAAGAAGTACCTCCCGATTGACCATTTTTCGAAGGCTTGCGGCAGCCCTGCTGACGCCGATGTTAACGAGCTCAGTTAGGGCGTCTCGCTCGAGCTCGTCGAGTTCGATGTTATTTTTGGTCATATCCCGACCTTCTTCAGCCGAAGTGCAGCACCGGAGATGAAGCTACTAAGCGCGTCCTGTGTGACTGGTTTGGCGACGAAGGTAGCATTGAGAGCTCGCACCCGCGCTACGATCTCATCCTGGACATTCGCCGTGATGACTGCAATCGGCATCACGGGGTAGTCCGCACGCAACTCCGAGGCGAGTTCAAGGCCGTCCTTGTCCGGCATGTTGAAGTCGAGAATTGCGACATCAATCCGTTGCTCGCCGAGAATCGATAGAGCATCGGCAGCGCTCCCAGCTTCAACCTTGTTCCATTCCGGCTGGAGGGCCGAAATGGCTTTACAAGCTACGATTCTAGCCAGCTTGCTGTCGTCCACGACCAGAATGTTGACCGTCATTGTCTTCCTCGATTTCAGCTATCAGCCTAACGGCCGGAATAGGCTGTTACACTTATTTGTATGGCGAAGCTTTCGCAAGTTCGCCCGCGTCTGCTTAACGGTCTTGTTCCATCGCAAACCGGAGCGCGGGCAAAAGCTTGGCCTCAAGAAATGGTGAGTTGGGCGATCCAGTCACGATTGGGCGGTAAATCATGATCGCCTGCCACAAGGCTGTGTGAACGGCTTCAACCGCAGTCAAATCGACGGGGAGGTCAGGTCTCGCTTCGAGGTAACCCACGAAGGGCTCAACTTCCTCAATTCCGCACGATCCCTTCAAGACAATTGCGTTGCCGTAAATGCACACGGTCATCCAACAAGCTCCTCAAGGTTGAGGACGAGTAGAACCTTTCCATCGCCTAGAAGCGTGGTGCCGGCAATCCCTGTCATGCCTTGGAGTAGCCCGGCGAGGGGACGCGTTAACGTCTCTACTCTTTCGGCTATCGTATCGACTGCTATCCCAATGCGCTCCGCCCCTGCTTGAACGATCAGGACCTTCATCTCGTTCGACGCCTTTTTCAAGCCTGTGGTATTCAGCAACTGACCGAGATGAAGCAGCGGCACCGTCCGATCTCTGAGAATGAATGCCCGATTTCCCCTAACCAATTGCACGGCAGCAACGGGGACCTTTTGGGTTTCGATCACGTCTGCTATGGGAACGCCGTAACGCTCTCCATCGACTTCGACGACCATGATCCGTGTCATTGAGAAGCTGACGGGTAGTCGCAAAGTAAATGAAGTTCCTTCTCCCACGACCGTCTGCATCTCCACGTCACCACCGAGCCTTTGAATAGACCTTTTGACGACGTCCAGACCAACGCCACGCCCCGACAGCTCGGATACTGAATTTGTTGTCGAAAACCCGGGAGCGAAAACGAACTGCAGAATATCCAAGTCCGTCAAGTTTGCCGCTGTGGTGTTGGTGACCAAGCCACGATCTGTAGCGGCGCGGAGGATATCCTCGGATAGCATACCGCGTCCGTCGTCGCTGACCTCGAGGCCTATTACTTCACCGTGTTGTGTCGCGCGGAGACTGATGCGCCCCTTTGGCGATTTTGATGCTTGCAGCCTTTCTGCTTCCTGCTCGATACCGTGATCGAGGCTGTTTCTGACCAAATGCAACAATGGTTCGAAAAGATTTTCGACGATTTCTCGATCAGCTTCGACCGTTTCTCCTTCGATTATCAGATCAACGGACTTCCCGAGCTTGGCGGCAGTTTCTCGAACCAGTCTCGGGAAACGCCGAAATGTCTGCTCCAACGGTATCATCCGAGCTCGGGTGACCGCGCTATACAACGATCCGACAAGGCGCTCGATTTCCAGGTGGCTCGAATGGATCGCCTTGGCGAGCGGGTCATTGCCCAAGGCATGGGCCATTTCCGCGATCGGAGGGAGACCGTTCTTTGCTGCAATCAGCTCGCCAGCGATTTCAACCAAACTATCGATACGTGCCGCATCGACGCGCATGGTTGAAGTGTGTCGTTCACCGAGACGCTCTGGCTGGCGTTCCGTCTGGGTCGGTGTTCCCGTGGCCCTACCTGGTAACGATGCGAGTTCAACTTGATCGGGTATGAAACGAAACTCGGTTTCCACCGCGGAGAGAGGGCCCTCACAAATGGCGTTGATCAACAAGCTACAACGGAACGGGTCGAACATGTTTGGTGACTGGGAGTGCTCACCGAGAGCAATCTCTAGGTGTCGAACCGGCGGCAGACGCGACATAGTTGCCAATGGGTCGTCGCCGTTGAAAAAGCACTCCGGATGTGGCCTGTAGCTGATCGCAACGAGGGGTTCACCACGTTGGGCAACGGGCAATCGATCCCGGATCGCGGATGCCCATTCGGGTATCGCTGAAGGCACATTGGTGAGTTCGTCCGTTTCCCGCTCCGTCATTTTCCCGCTTACCAAGCTGAGCAGACGAGTTGCCTGTTTTTCTTGGGCTTGCGAGAGACGTCCTTCCTGAACGATGCCGTCGATGCTTTCGTCAACCCATTCGATAACGGCCAGAAGGGGATCGATCAGAGTAACATCCACGACGATGGTGCGTGCTCGTGCTTTAGACAAAATATCCTCTGACTGGTGCAGCACGTTGTGCATTGAAGCCAGATCGAAGAGCCCGACCGAGCCTTTCAGAGTGTGTATAGCCCTGAAAGCACTCTCAAGTCGTTTTTTATCGTGGGGGGCCGCCTCAAGCGCCAGCAAATCATCCGAGGCTTGCTGAATCAGCTCTCGAGCTTCGATGGCGAATTGCTGTATCAACTCATCCATCTACCGTGCCTCCGCTTCTCGATATACAATAGCGTCAGGAAATCGAACTGCTTGAAAGGTTTCGGATATCCTGGACATCGATTCTGTGTGTCCGAGGCAAATGTACCCGCCTGGATAAAGCATCTCGTGAATATTCCGGACCGCTGCCTCCCGTGCATCGTCGTCGAAATAGATGAGCAGGTTTCGGCAGAAAATTACGTCGAAACGCCCCAGGGTCGACAATGTCTGCCGATCCACGATGTTTCCTTTTACGAACGTGACCGACTCCCTGAGGTCGCCGATGATCTGTCGCTGCTGGTCGTTCTCCTTTTCGAAATACCGTTCGATGACCTCGGACGATAGTTTTGACAGAGATCGCTGACCGTAAATTCCGAGGGTCGCTTGTCGTAGAATCGACGTATCAATGTCCGATCCGACGATTTCTATATTGTAGGCATCTACCAAAGCCCACTTTTCAAGGAGCCAAATGGCAATCGAGTATGGTTCTTCCCCGCTAGAGCAAGGCATTGACCATATGCGTATGCGGTCACCCGGGCCTTTGGATCGAATTATTTCGGGAAGAATTGAATTGCTGAGGCACGCCAGTTGATGAGCCTCGCGGTAGAAGTAGGTCTCATTGACTGTGAAGCTGTTGATGAGGAACTCGGTTTCGGCCAAATCCTCATGAAGCATCGAGATGTATTTTCTGACTGACAGTGCCTGTCTGTGGTTGAGCAGGTCGGCAACGCGACGCTCGATGTAGTAGCGTTTGGTTTCCCCAAACACCATGCCACTTCGATTATAGATGATTGCACAAATTTCATTCAGCTCAGCCTCCGACAGCGAGGCGAATGCGGTTGTATCCATACGAAGCGGCGGAATCGCCATCAGTTCAACCGATCTTTTATTGCCTGGCCAATCTGATCTAGGCGCTTGATTTCGGTAGCTCCGTTCATGCGTACCAACTCGCCCGGCATGCCCCAGACGACGGCTGTCTCTTTTGCCTCGGCAATAGTATGGCCGCCAGCCACGTGCAACTCGGTCATGGCAGTCGCTCCGTCATTTCCCATTCCCGTCATGAGTACGCCGACCAAATCTGTCGCAGGGACGTGTCTCATTGCAGATCGCACGAGACGGTCGACGCTTGGGTGCCAGGGAAAGTTTTCATCAGCCGGAGCGGCCATCACAACCAAAGAGCCGCCTCGAAAAGAGACGATGATATCGGCGTCCCCTTTTGCAACGTAAATATTGCCAGGCTCCAGGTTTGTTTGCCGGGTCACTTCAGTCACCTTCATTGGACATATCTTGTCGAGGCGGCGCGCGAGTGGACCCGTAAATGATGCCGGCATGTGTTGCGCTACCACGACCGGCCAATCGAACTCGGCTGGTAGATTTGTCAGGACCGCATCGAGGGCCGGTGGTCCCCCCGTCGATGCGCCAACAAGCACGATACCACGCGCCGACTTCACTTTCTCTGCCCAATTGTTGCCAAAACCTACAACACTGGTGGGTTTTGATTGGGTGACCGGCGACGTCGCCAGCCGTACTCGCTCGGCTAGACGACGACTTTTTCGTATTCGAACGGTGGCTGCCACGCTGACCTTTTCGATCAGGAGAGGGGCAAGGTCGTCAATTCCCAAGGATATGGCTCCGCCAGGTTTGGCCACGAAATCGACTGCGCCAATCTCCAGCGCTCGTAGCGTCTCTTCCGCTCCCTCTTCCGTGAGAGATGAAACCATAACGACCGGGCAGGGGTATTCCAGCATAATGCGATCAAGGCACGCAAGGCCATCCATCCCGGGCATGTGAATATCCAAGGTAACTACGTCAGGTCGAAATACCTGAATCGTCTTCAAAGCCTCCATGCCGCTGCGCGCAAACTGGACTTCGAACCCCTTTTCCGTGGAAAAAATTCCACCCAGCAATTTCCGCATCAGGGCGGAGTCCTCGACAACGAGAAGACGGATCACGGCTCAGTCACCACCAGAGTTTCCTATCGCGAGAGCGGCTATGAGGTCGGTCTCCGTTCGGCTCAGAAGCTGTAGTGGGTCGATCAGCAAAATCATCGAACCGTCGGTCTCGAGATGCGCAATGCGGTCGAAAATACTGCCCTGTTCTGCAGACAGTTCAGGGGTCGATGACAGCGCGCTCGTAGGTATCGCCTTGACCTCCGAAACACTATCGACGACAAAGCCCACTTGCAGCGCGCTCATTGTGACGATGATTGCCCGCGCTTTCTTTGAGCGCAAGGAGGCTGGCGCTTCGAAGCGCCGGCGTTGATCAATCATCGGGACGGCCTTGCCCCTGACGTTCGTCACGCCCAGCACGAATTCAGGCGCGCCAGGAAGTCGAGTAATCTCCTCCGGCAGGCGTAGGACTTCATCCACAGCGCCGACAGGCAGGCCGTAGTTTTCGTCACCCAGCTGAAAAATCAGAAACTGCTCAGTCGCCTGGGACACCAGGGTTTTCTCCATTCCACGGGCTCCTGGTGTCTGGCTGACGGCATGAGTGACGGAATGGTTGGCGAACAACTTCTCCGGTGAGAGAATGGCGATCAGTAGACCTTCTTTCGAAATTCTGCCGACAGCTTCAATCTGGCCTTCGCCGCGCCCCCGTTGCAACACCGCGGGAACAGGATCGATATACTCCTTCGCCAGGCGTTGGATTACGTCGATCTCATCGACGACCAAGCCAATCAAGTCAGCTCCGTTGGCCACGACGATGACACGGGAACTATTCACGTTGATTTGGTCGGTTTCTAGTCCCATGAGAGACCCTAGCGATATCAGGGGCAAGGAAATATCTCGGATAGCCACGACGCCAACCACCGGTTGGCCTGCGCCCGGAAAAGCAGAGATTGCGTCACCAAGTGCCACGACCTCACGGACGTGCTCAAGTGGCAATCCGTAAAGCTGACCCGAGGCCCGAAAAGAAAGCAGTGCTGCCGTCTCCGCCGGCACCGCGATCTCAGTGTTCCGGTTGATGCGATCCAAGCGAAAATCAGACGCGCGCCGGGATGACTTGAACTGCTTTTCTAGTATTTCGTGCAAAGCCAACACTGGCTTTGCAGAGTCGTCGCTCGACAGGCGGAGAACTTCGTCTACGAGAAGCCCAATGATTTGGCCATGATCGTAGACAATCATCTTGCAGTCGTCGATCGAAGACCTGTCGAACCCGTTCAAGATAAAGCTCATCGACACAACGGGTACAGGTCGACCTTTGAAGTTGGCTATTCCCTTGAGAGCTTGGGGGCCATTTGGAACTCGTGTTAAATGAGAGGCCCTTACAACCTCCAATACCAAGTCCGCATCGATCTCGTGACGTGTATCCTCGACGCAAAATACAAGCCGATTTCGTGCTGTCGACTGCGAGTTCTCCATCGCCTTAGCTGCCGGATATCTGAAGTTCGTCTGCCAACGATGCTATTTCCTCAACCGCTGCAGCCAGGTCTTCCGCACCCCTTGATTGCTGCCTTGCAGCAGTTGCGGCCTGTGAGCAAGCCGCGCTTGCCTCTTGCGCCACTGACGAAATCTGTTGCGTTCCGGTCTGGACTTGCTTTGCAGCAACGAGAATTGCCTGGGCGGCTTCAAGGATTGTCGAATTGCTTTGTATCATTGCCCCGACATCGTCATCTGCCGCACTCAAACGATCTAGTATCGTCTGAGTGCGTGCGATCTCGGTCTCTGAAGAGACAATAATGGCTTCCAATTCGCGCTGGACGCCGACAATTTGAAGCTGGATCAGTCGAACACTGTCTTTGACCCCGTCGACGTTGTCAGCGGCATCCTGGGCAAGTTTGCGAATGTCCGTCGAAACGACGGCAAAACCGCGTCCGGCATCGCTTGCCCTTGCGGCCTCGACCGAACCGCTCACCGCAAGCATGTTCGTCTGAACCGCAACGAGAACCATCCGGTCTACAGTGCGCTGAATCTGGAATCCTAGTTCGCCGAGGGTACTCAGCTCGGCCAAGCCCGCCTTTGTCTCTGAGACCGTCGCTGCGATACTCAGGGAAATTTTGCCCAACAGCGCTTTATTTTTCGCAATCAGATTTCTGATTTCGCTGGAATGTCCGGCTGCCTGACTTGCACTATCGTGCGTTTGAGCAGCACTGCGCTCGATCTGAGCCATCGCCGAGTTGGCCTGAAGGGTCGCTGCGGCCTGCGCTTCAGCCCCACGGCTTATCTGATCGACCGCGATCAGTATTTCGCCGGCGGCGCTCGAAAGTTCTTGAACCATGGCTGAGAGTTCTTCAGCTGCCGAACTGAGTTCTTCGGCACGTGATGACCGGTTGTCACCGGAGAGCAGTTCGTCGGCTAAAGCGGCTAGGGCCTGTGCGGTTTGCTGACTTTGCTCCAACGCGGAACTCTGCTGTTGAACTGCTCGCTGGGCTTGAGACGCGGCCGCTGATTGCTCTTCCGCGGCGGCCGAAACCGTTTCGGAGCCCTTTTGGGCTTCACCTGCCGCGGACTCAGCCTCGATCGCTGCAATCAGGATCGTCTGACTGTTGTTAGATAGCGAACTCAGACCCGAGCGAATTGCGTGTAGTTCTTCCACGACAACTCTGCCGTTCGAACGCTGTTCTTCGGCCGTTGCCGCAGCAGACTTGATACGATCGGAGATTAGGCGGACCCCTTCGGCAATTCGAGCCGCATGTTGGTTCACCTCTCGTGAACTCCGCTCGGCGATTTCCGCCAGGGAGCGGACCTCGTCGGCAACCACCGCAAAACCTCGACCGTTGTCGCCGGCGCGCGCTGCTTCGATCGCTGCATTCAAGGCCAAGAGGTTGGTACGATCTGATATATCGGCCACGGCCACGGTCGAAGCCGATATATTCTCGGCCTGAAGTTGAAGTCTTTCGATAACCGAAACAGACGCGATTTGCGTTGCGGAATTGCGCTCTATAGCGCTGATGGACGCCTCAATTTGCGCCGCCGCCTCAATGACGGAGGTCTGGAGACCCTCGGTTCGTTTGCGTGCTAAGTCGGCTTCTGCTCTCGCCTCCGAGAACCTCGAGGACAAATGTACCGTAGCCGACAGGGATTCATGTGCCGCTCCCGCAGCTTCCTCAGCGCCGGCGGCGATCTGCTCGAGTGCGCGCCTGAGCTGTTCGGCGGCTGATGCCGCCTCCGTCACTCCGGCAGCCAATTCTTCCGTTGCAGCGCCAATTCGTTCGGCCGCCTTCTGTTGGCGAAGGCGGGATCGGTCTTGAGACCGACGAGTGGCGGCGATCTTCTCATCCGCAACAACCTTTCCTGAAGCCGTGTTGCTGGGGTTCGCCTTCACGCCAAGCTGGGATGTTTTGACCAATGCCATCAGATTTCCATATCCGGTATGCCTATGGGAGGTTGTGAGATCACGATTTTTCAGGCAGCCATCGATCTAGGTTTATGGCCTAAAGGTTCAGTCTAAGCAATGTCATGACAACTGGCGACGAGCCAGTTCGCGGATATGGTTTACGACGCGCCCAACGTCGTATGGCTTCGATAAGAAAGGCGCGTCGACGGGCAGATCGCCCTTGCCAACTTTTAAATGTCCCGACGTCAGAATGATCGCAACGTGCGGCCAGGTTTTGCGCACAATCCTCGCTAGTTGAAGTCCATCAAGCGAGCCTGGCATGTCGATGTCCGTGAACAGAGCCTCGATGCCTTGATCGAGATTGAATATTTCCAAAGCCTGGTCAGCCGTGCAAGCCTCAAACACCTTGAAACCTGCATCTTCTAGGTCCGCCACCAGGCTCATTCTAATGAGCGCCTCGTCCTCCACGACCAGAACGGAAAGCATGTCAGTTATCATTAGCTTCCCTCGGGTCTGAACGCACAAGCGCATCAACGAACGCGTGAAGGAGAAAAAGGTTCCGGTCAAAAAGATTGCCGGGCCAAACGTGGGACCAGCCGCGTGGTTAGCGAAAGCCAAGCCAGCTCAGCTGTGAGCTGGAGGAGTAACGCGGTGCTTCTGATCACGTCGGGCGCAGAGCGCGATCCCGGGCCATGGTAAACGGTCTTGATGTTGTTCCCACAGGGATGGAGTAGAAAGCGCGCATGATGCCCAGGGTGATCGATCCATCATCGGGCGGCGCGTCGTCACGTCCGCCGTTCTCAATGCCCGCGGCGTGACACCGTTGAACCGCCGAGCGTTCTTCATCCTAAAAGGCGAGGTGAATATGGCTTTCGTATTCATGGGCGGCATCGACGTGGAGCCCGTCTGAACAGAAACACCCATCGCCCTGACCGGTGATCCGTTTTCCGAGTACCCCGAGATCGCCTGGTAACGGGATCTTGCGCGGTAAGACCGCTCGTGTTGGATTTTGACGGCATTCTTTGGGAAGTCTCACCAAAGCATTGGCGATCTGGGCTTCCGCGCTACCTTCAACCCGAACACGGGAGCCTGTCATGATAGTCCAAAAATTCAGCCTATCCGACGCAAACCTGATTAAGTCCCCCGGCCAAGACGCCGATATCTATGTCGGGAACCTCGTGGATGAAACGAACGGGGGTCCAGTTACGATCGGCTACGGTAAGTACGCCCCCGGTCAGACACTGACCGAGAAGATGGCCGTTGACGACACAATGGTTGTGTTGGAAGGGCGGCTCTCGGTTTCAACGCGCTATGGCACCTTCACCGCCGGGCCGGGTGACATCGTTTACATGCCAAAGGGACAGGCCGTTACGATCACCACTGAGGGCGAGGGGGCGGTGACAGCATTTGTAACGTGCCCGCATTGGGCCGAGGCCCGCGGCGAGTAGGTTCGTGGTCCAACGTCACTCTGATGAGACCAGCCGACTGGTCCACGATCATGGCCTTCGGTACCCGGGTCTCGAGCGCCCCGTTGCCAGAGGTTCGTCATCGACAGAATCAACCGAAAGACGGCCACGCGTTCGCGCTCAACGTCGCCAAGTCGGCGGCGATGTTCGGTGGATGAGAACTATTTTGGCCGCTTATGCTTTTCGACTGATCTTTGGCTTTCGCCACGACTGATTACGATTCCCTGACACCAGCGGCAATTGGTCGTCGCCGAACAGCGATGCAGACCGATGGGGCGAAGGTGCGTCGCCCATTGTCACATCCCAGGGCCGGGTAGCCGCCTTTGACGCGAATTGGTCCTGCCCCGCTGCTTGGACTTGACAGCGCTCCTCCTGGCCCTACTTCGCGCGAGCGCAATGAAATGGGACGCGACGCATCAGTGTGTTTGCTTCATAAGGTTGCAACGATTCTACTCCATCGGAACGAGTTTGCAAATGCCGCATGCTGAAGTACCCAAGTCGAGCTGGCGTGTTCTCGGCCTTGATTCCATCGTCGTCCTTATCCTCGCCGGAGCGGTGTTCTTTTTCGTTGTGAGCGGATCGCTTGCTTACTTCAACCTGCAAAAGCTACGAACCAACAATGACCGCATTGTCCATTCGCACGAAGTTATAGTCTCCCTGGATGAGTTGCTTTCGAATATGCAAGACGCGGAGACTGGTCAGCGAGGCTATGTGCTGACCGGAAACGATCGTTATCTTGACCCCTACACTGCAGCCCTTACAAACGCCCCGCATAAGCTAGAAGAGATCGGTGCTCTTACCGACGACAATCCGAACCAGCAGAGGCGACTTCCAGTTCTTGCGCGGCATGTCGATGCCAAGTTTGCCGAGCTAAAGGAAACCATCGATCTCCGGCGATCGCAGGGGCCGGACGCGGCGCTGGCTGTCGTCAATTCCGACCGGGGGAAAGTTCAGATGGACGCGATCCGGTCTCAGATAGCGATCATGGGACAGGAAGAGGCCTCACTACGTCAGCAGCGGTTGTCCGAAATGGCCACATCGTACAGCACAGCGTCCGTGACCAGTGCGCTGTCCGGTTCTCTGGGCGTCCTTCTCACCATTGCCGTCGGGGTCCTTATCCGCCGAGCGACACTCTCGCGCCGCCGCGAGCAGTGGTTGCAAACTGGGCAGTTGGGCTTGTCATCTTCGCTCATTGGCGATCAGCGGATAGAGCAGCTGGGTGCGAGTATTCTTGCGTTTCTGTCTCAATATGCCGGAGCAGTCGCCGGGGTGTTTTTTGTCGGAGACGGGCGCTCGTTTGAGAAGACCGCTGCTTGTGGCGTGCCGGCCGACGTCGCGGTGACTGAAAAATTCAACATGGGAGAGGGGCTCCTTGGTCAAGCCGCCACACAGCAGAAGGCTCTAATCATTGACGACGTCCCGGACAGCTACATTGCTTTTGGATCTGCGCTGGGGAGCGACAAACCGCGGCATTTGGTCATCGCTCCCACAATAGTGGACGGTGCCACCAACGCCGTCATTGAACTTGGCTTCCTCAAGCCCGTCAACGAGGCCGTGTTGGTCTTTCTTGATCATGCCTCGTCCGCTATCGCCGCGGCGGTACGCTCGGCAAATTATCGGACCGAACTTCAAAACTTGCTGGAGGAAACACAACGTCAGTCCGAGGAATTACAAGTCCAGGGAGAAGAGCTGCGCGTCTCCAACGAGGAACTGGAAGAACAGAGCCGCGCGATCAAGGAGTCTCAGATTCGTCTTGAGCAGCAACAGGTTGAACTCGAACAGACGAATTCGCAGCTCGAGGAACAAACGCAGCAACTGGAGACGCAACGCGACAATCTCGAGCGTGCGAATGCCTCGACGCTGCTCAAGGCCCGGGAATTGGAACAGGCGAGCCGGTACAAGTCAGACTTTCTCGCCAACATGTCACACGAACTGCGCACCCCGCTGAATTCCTCGCTTATCTTAGCCAAGCTCCTGGCCGACAATCCGGAGGACAACCTTTCGGATGAACAGGTGAAGTTTGCTCAGACGATCTTGTCGTCGGGCAATGACCTTCTCAATCTGATCAACGACATTCTTGATCTTTCAAAAATCGAGGCGGGTCACGTGGAGGTGAGGCCGGAAGCAGTCCTGGTTCAACGGTTGTGTGACGGACTGTCACAGCTATTTCTTCCGGTCGCCAAGACGAAAAATGTGGACTTCAAGGTCGACTTCGTTGGCGACCTGCCATCGGTTATCGAAACGGATACGCAAAAGCTTGAGCAGATTTTAAAGAACCTTCTGTCCAATGCGTTCAAATTCACAGAGACGGGCGGGGTCACTTTGACGGTGAAGGCGATTGCTGAAGGGGGTATTTGCTTCTCTGTGACCGATACGGGTATCGGGATCGCCAAGGAACAGCAGCGAAGCATCTTCGATGCGTTTCATCAGGCTGACGGAACCATCAGCCGAAAATATGGTGGAACAGGGCTCGGGCTTTCCATTTCGCGCGAACTTGTCCGACTTCTGGGAGGGACGATCGATGTCGTTAGCCGGGAGGGAAATGGAAGCACGTTTACCGTCAGTCTCCCCGTGTTCTATGATCCATCTCGCGTGGCCTCCCGAGAAGCCGGTAAACTGCAGGTCCGGAGTGCGCCCACTTTAGCCCCGGGTTTTGAGACCGAACAACCAGCGCCGATGCGTCTAAAAGTCGTCGATGACGACCGCGCCGTTCCCGATAACGATCAGCGAATTCTTTTGATAATTGAGGACGACGACACCTTCGCGACCATTTTGCGCGATCTTGCCCGTGAAATGAACTTCCGGTCCTTGGTCGCGTCCACGGCCCAGGAAGCGCTGGAACTCGCGAAGAAACACATGCCAGGGGCAATTGTGCTGGACGTGGGCCTGCCGGATCAATCTGGTCTCTCTGTCCTCGACCGCTTGAAACGGGACGTTCGTACGCGGCACATCCCGATCCATATCGTCTCAGCTGATGACTACTCCGAGACGGCTCTGGCGCTAGGGGCAATTGGCTACATGCTCAAACCCGTAAAGCGCGAGCAGCTGGTCGAGGTCCTTGAAAAGCTCGAGGCGACGCTCTCGCAAAAAATTCACAAGGTCCTTATCGTCGAGGACAATGATGTGCAGCGAGACGCAGTGTCCGAGCTCCTGTCGTCCAGTGACGTCCAAACTGTTGCGGCGGGAACGGCGGCGGAAACCCTCAAGCTCCTGCGCGAGCAAACCTTCGATTGCATGGTTCTCGATCTGTCTCTACCCGACGCCTCGGGTTACTCCCTCCTGGAGACGATCAGCCAGGACAGTGACCATTCGTTTCCGCCTGTTATCGTATACACGGGACGGGTTTTATCAGCCGATGACGAGCAGAAGCTCAGGCGCTATTCGAAGTCAATCATCATCAAGGGGGCAAAGTCCCCGGAAAGGCTGCTTGACGAGGTGTCGCTGTTTCTTCACCAAGTCGTTTCGGAGTTGCCGGACGAGCAACAGAAGATGATCCGAAAAGCTCAAAACCGCGACGCCCTCCTCGAGGGTCGTAGGATTCTTGTTGTCGAGGATGACGTGCGAAACGTCTATGCGTTAACGAACATCCTGGAACCACGAGGGGCGACCGTTCAGATCGCGAGAAACGGGCAAGAGGCTCTGGACGCGCTCCAAGCGGCAGACGGCGCGGCCGTTGATCTCGTCCTCATGGATGTCATGATGCCGGTCATGGATGGTCTTACCGCAACTCGTGCCATCCGCAAGAATCCTGCCTTCAAAAAGTTGCCTATCATCACGCTGACCGCCAAAGCCATGCCGGATGACCAGCAGCGTTGTGTCGAAGCAGGCGCAAACGACTATATGGCCAAACCGCTCGACGTCGAGAAGCTGCTATCGCTCGTAAGAGTATGGATGCCACGATGAGCGATGGCGAGCCGCAGGAGAGAATTGAGGACATCGAGATCAGGCTGCTGCTTGAGGCGCTCTATTCACGTTATCACTATGACTTTCGCAAGTATTCGCTTGCGTCGGTGAAGCGGCGGCTGAGGCAGGCCCGCGAGCAATTCGGCTTCAACAGCATTTCCGCTTTACAGGAAGCGGTTCTCCACGATGTCGAGATGCTACCTCGTCTTCTGGGCTATCTGACAGTTCAGGTGAGTGAGATGTTCCGGGACGCGACCTATTTCCGGGCGATACGAGAAAAGGTCGTTCCGCATCTGAGTACCTATCCATCCCTCAAGGTATGGGTCGCGGGTTGCAGCGGCGGAGAGGAACTGTACTCCCTTGTTATTCTCTTTAGAGAAGAAGGGCTGGAAAACAGAACAATTTTCTACGCGACGGATATAAATCAGAATGCACTGGCCATCGCGGAAGCCGGCGTCTACGATCTCGAACGCGTACGACTGTTCACTGAAAACCACCGGCTCTCGGGTGGCAAGTCATCCTTATCCGAATATTACAGCGCAGCGTATGGACGTGCAGTCTTCGACAAGAGCCTCAGGGACAGGGTGGTCTTTTCCGATCACAGTCTCGTCACGGACGCGGTATTTGGCGAGATGAACTTGATCTCTTGCCGAAACGTCATGATTTACTTTGAGAGACCACTGCAAGATCGCGCGATCGGCCTCTTTAGGGACTCACTCGCACGGAAGGGGTTCCTCGGCCTCGGTGCCAAGGAAAGCCTCAGGTTTTCAGCCCACGCGCGGGAATTCGACGATTTCGTCCGAGAAGAGAAAATCTACCAGCGGGTCGCACGATGACCGCTGCGAGGGCTGTCGTCATCGGAGCGTCCGCAGGTGCGCTTGAAGCGCTATCCGTTATTCTTCCGGCTCTTCCCGAGGATTTCGCGCTGCCGGTCTTTATTGTTGTCCACATTCCACCGGATAAAAAAAGCGTGCTTGCCGAATTGTTTCGCGCGAAATGCGTCCTTCCTGTTCGCGAGGTCGAGGACAAGGAACCGATTCTGGGAGGAACGATCTACTTCGCACCCCCGGACTATCATTTATTGGTTGAAGACGAGCTGACGCTATCGTTGTCGGTCGAAGAACAGGTGCTATTTTCGCGACCTTCGATCGATGTCCTCTTTGAAAGCGCTTCGGACGTATACGGCCCGGGCCTCGTTGGTCTTGTGCTGACAGGGGCGAACCACGATGGGGCTTCAGGCCTTCGATCGATCGTTTCGGCAGGCGGTGTAGCTGTCGTCCAGAGCCCTAAGGTCGCCTTTTCTACCGCGATGCCAGAGGCTGCGATATCGGCGTGTCCTACAGCGCATATTATGTCTTTGACCGAACTTACATCATTTTTGAAAAAGGTATAAATCATGGGTCCAGTTTCGTTTTTGTTGGTGGATGATCTCGAAGAAAACCTCTTGTCCCTTGAGGCATTGTTGCGCCGAGATGGTCTACGGCTTTTGAAAGCGCGAACCGGCGACGAGGCCCTTGAGCTTTTACTTCACAACGACGTCGCCCTCGCCCTGGTTGATGTTCAGATGCCGGGCCTGAACGGCTTTGAACTTGCCGAGCTCATGCGCGGAAACGAACGCACCAAGCGTATCCCCATTATATTCGTCACGGCTGGAACGACGGACAGCAGGCGCAGGTTCCAGGGGTACGAAGCGGGAGCGGTGGACTTCATTCAAAAGCCGATCGAAGGCGATGTCTTGCGGAGCAAGGCGGAGGTCTTTTTCGAGCTCTACCGGCAGCGGCAACAGATTGCCCAACAGCGAGACGCATTGGAGCTTCAGGCTGACGCACTTAAACTAGCCGATCGCCGCAAGGATGAGTTTTTGGCGACGCTTGCCCATGAGCTTCGCAATCCGCTTGCTCCCCTGAGGCAAGGCCTTGATGTGCTCCGGAAAAACCCCGAACATCCGGAAGGAAAGCAGATCAGGGACAGGATGGATAGGCAGCTTGGCCACCTCGTTCATCTGATAGACGATCTTCTCGATGTCTCCCGCGTCAGCCAAGGAAAAATAGACCTCAGGAAAGAAACAATCAGGCTTCGTGATGTCATCGACCAGGCAGTCGAAGCCAGTCGGCTGCATATCGAGGGAGGCAATCATAGGCTCGCCGTAGAACTGCCGACCGAGGATGTTTGGCTCGACGCGGATCAGACGAGGCTATCCCAGGTCATTGCTAACCTGCTTAACAACGCCGCTAAATACACGCCGGACGGCGGGTCGATTGTTTTGTCGTGCCGCTTCCAGGAACAGTCCGTCGAAATCGTCGTCACAGACAATGGGATTGGCATACCGTCGGAGATGCAAACCGACATATTCGGTCTATTTGCACAAGTCGGCAGCCATACGGGCAGATCGCAGGGCGGGCTGGGGATTGGACTAGCTCTGGTCAAGCAGCTTGTCGAACTTCATGGCGGCACGGTTCGAGCCGAGAGCGCTGGGATTGGGCAGGGCAGTTCATTTCATGTCGGGCTCGCCGCTTCAAAGGGGGTTGCAGCGCCTGAGGAGGTCGACAACTCGCCGAGCGATGTCAGCTTGAGCGGACCCCTTAGAGTACTGGTTGTCGATGACAACATCGACGTTGCGGACGTTACGGGCTGGATGCTCGAGGAAATCGGGCACGACTATATGACGATCAACGACGGGAGGGATGCCCTGCGAGAGGCGATCTCTTTCCGACCCGACGCTATACTCTTGGATATCGGACTTCCGGAAATCGATGGGTATGAGGTTTGCCGCCTGCTGAGGAACGACGAACGGTTCAAGAATACCATCATCATCGCGCAGACTGGGTGGGGGCAGGAAAAGGACAGGCAAAAAGCTCTCGATAGTGGGTTTGACAAGCACCTTACCAAACCCGTTTCTCTGGAAACGCTCGCTGCCACACTTGAAGACGCCTTCAGAACCAAACGCCAAACCGCTTCCTCTTAGCCGGTCCTATCACCGACGAGATCAAACATCCTTCGAGGTAAAAGGACCCCGCATCGGTGAATGCCGACGCAAGACACGGCCACGGCCTCGTGGTTTGCCCAATGTTCGAACTGGCCATTAGCACCGTCAGCTCTGACGCATAGCCTTACATTGCCATCTGAACGAATAGCGCGCGATGGCGTTTCTTATGTGGAACCAAGAAAGGATATCCAGATGAGAAACGCAATTCTGATGACCGCAGTAGCTGCGCTCGCCTTCGTGCCGCAGGTAAACGCGGCATCCATGCACAAACAGGCCAAGCACCCCGCTCAGCATATTGCCGCGACCGAGCCCAGAGAGCGCTTGGGAACGCTTTCCTGCGAAGTTGCAGGCGGAATGGGAATGATTATCGGATCGAGCAAAGCTGTGACGTGCAGCTTCAAACAGCGCACCGGCAAGATTGAGCGCTACACAGGGACAATCGGAAAACTGGGCGTCGATGTCGGCATCACCGGGAAATCCTACCTGAGCTGGATCGTCGTGAATACAGCCCCGACGCGCGTGGGCGATGGAGCGCTGGCTGGTACTTATGTCGGCGCATCCGCCGCAGCATCGGTGGGCGTGGGTCTGGGTGCCAATGCGCTCGTGGGCGGAAACGCCAAGAACTACGCGCTCCAGCCCTTGAGCGGCGAGGCGAGCACCGGTCTGAATGTGGCCGCAGGCGTATCGCGTTTGAAGCTTACAGCGACCCGATGAATCATCGGCGTAGGTGGAGACGAGGCTTTCCACCTACGCGCGGTTCAGACCCGGGAAACGCGAAATCAGTAACATTCGTATCGCCATGGGGCACTTATTTTAAGACCACGAGCCGTCGGTTTAGTTGGATATGAGCCGGATCATGGAAAAAAGAAAAACTAAAAGTTGACCATCCTCTAATATTCATCTATCAGTGGTTTATCGATCTTTTGCTTGCCGAGCTTTGTCTACCGCGCGATTGGCACCGCGCTCTATTCGAACTTCCTTTCAAAAATAGTCGTAACACGATCCGCGGAGCGTCGCTTCGGCGGAACCTCACTCTATGCTTTGAAAGGGTTCATCATGAACACTGGCACCGTAAAATGGTTCAATTCCACCAAGGGCTTCGGCTTCATCCAGCCTGACAGCGGCGGTGACGATGCTTTCGTCCACATTTCGGCCGTCGAGCGCGCTGGAATGCGCGAAATCGTTGAAGGCCAGAAGATTGGTTACGACCTGGAGCGCGACAACAAGTCGGGCAAGATGTCGGCCTGCAATCTTCAGGCCGCCTAGCACTTAAAGGCTTGGCTTTCCCTTTGACCACGGATGTACTGGCACTGGATAAGCGAACTCTTATTGAAGGCCGGACGACAGTCCGGCCTTTTTTTATTTCCAACAACAAGATGGAATGCCCATGAGCCACAGTAAAAGCCGGGAGCGGGCCGAGACAGCCTTCAACGATGTGCAGTCACAGTTCTTCGCGCGCAACAATGCAGCCCAAGAGATCGATCACGTCACCCAAGCCCGAGACGCAAAAACCCTGCGACTTCGTGAGGCACGGCTAGCGCACGAGAAGCAGCTACTGACCAATATGCGGCTGGCCCAGGAGGCAAGTAACCATGGCAACCGCCTCTGAATACTCCAATTGGTCGCATATCGATCTCGAGCGAGCGATAGAAGCCGCGGGGGTGGCACTATGGTCGTGGAACGGCGATACCGACGACCTGGTCATGGATGGGCAGGGTTACGCGCTGTGGAACATTGATCAAAGGGAATCTCTTACCTTTGAGCGCCTCTCCAGAAACATTCACCCCGCTGACAAGGACCGAGTTCGAGCCGCGTTCACAGCAACCAGGGCCCTCGTCGGCCGTTACGAAATCGATTTCAGGATTATCGTCGGAGGCGACGTCCGATGGATATCCGCCCGCGGGCAGGGCGACGACGCTGGCATCCACAACGTAAGGTCATGGGTATCTTCCTCGATGTCACCGGACGAAAACAGGCCGAGGAGAGCCATGAGCTTCTCGCAGGCGAAATGAGCCATCGGGTGAAGAACCTACTGGCCATTGCATCGGGCTTGACCACGATCACGTCGCGCTCTTCGGCGTCCGTTCAAGATATGACCAAGCAACTGACCAACCGACTGACCGCTCTTGGTCGCGCCCACGATCTCGTCCGGCCGCTGCCGAGCGGGCAGGGTGCAGCGGCGCTGCTCGGCGACATATTCACGGTTCTTCTTGCGCCCTATGACGATGACGGCGCGTTCGCTGGCCGGATCAGGGTTGCGGTGCCGCGCCTCGGCGTCGGTGAAAACGCGGCGACGGGTCTTGCACTGGTGATACATGAATTGGCAACCAACTCCCTGAAGCACGGAGCGCTATCGGCTCCGGAAGGGAGGCTCGACATATCGGGCATGACTTCGGGTGACGACATCGAAATCCGATGGACGGAAAGGGGAGGGCCGGTCGTCACGAGCCCCAATGGCTCTGGCGGCCATGGAAGTAGCTTTCTTCAGAGGACGCTGGCAGGACAGCTGGGCGGTTTTCTTGATCGCGACTGGTCACCTGAAGGACTGTTGGTAACGATGCGGATTAGCGTAGAACGTCTTACTGCCTGAGGCTAAAGTAAGCCTATTTTGACAATATGCAGCCAGCCCAGCAACCATGTCGGAGGTGCCGCGTTGACTGTGACCTCCATATCGCAGGTGCTCATTGTCACAGACGTCCGAACCCATATTCCAAGGCGACCTTCCGTCGGCAGCCTCTCCAACAGGTTTCGTCAAGCGCAAGGAATTAAGCGCAGTCGCGTTCGAACGAACGAGGATGCCTATGGTTGTGACCGACGCCCGGCAACCAGATCACCCTATAATTTTGGCAAACCAGGCCTTTCTGCAACTCACTGGGTACGCCGCCGACGAGGTGATAGGACGGAACTGCCGGTTCCTGCAGGGCGTTGGCACATCGGCGAGCGTGGTCGCGCAAATCAGGCATGCGCTTGATGAGGTGCGCGAGATCACCGTGGAGATCTTGAACTACCGCAAGGACGGCTCCGCGTTTTGGAACCAACTTCACTTCAGTCCGATTTTCGATGACCTCGGCACGCTGTCATATTACTTCGCGTCGCAGATCGACGTCACGGATTTTCGCAGGGTTCAGAGTTTGGAAGCCAGCGAACACAGGCTTTTGATGGAGGTCGATCATCGAGCCAAGAACGTCCTTGCCATCGTGGACAGCATTGTTCGTCTGAGCCGGGCGGACAACTCGGCGCAGTATGCATCATCCGTGCAGCAACGGGTCCAGGCCCTGTCTGTCGCGCACCTGCAGCTCGCAGAGACAGGGTGGAGAGATGTTTCGCTGCGCGATGTCATTGTCAGGCAGGTCGACCGCTACAAGACCAAAAATGTCGTTATTTCAGGACCCGAAATTCGTGTGCCAGCGGAAGGCGTCCAGCCTCTGGCGCTTCTGTTCCACGAATTGGCTTCGAACGCCGCAGAGCATGGAGCGCTCTTCAAGCCAGACGGTCTGTTGTCAGTCTCTTGGGCGAGAACTGACGACCAGGTCGGCTTCCGTCTCTCGTGGAGTGAACGCGTTTTGTTGTCGAAGACAAGAGGAAAACCGGGGTTTGGGACAATCATGGCCGATGCAATCGTCGAAAAGCAGCTGTTAGGAACGCTAGATCGCCGATGGGATGAGCAAGGGCTGGACATAATCATCGAAATCCCCGCTTTCAATTCCCCAACCTCGTCCATCGACAGGAGCAAGCTATGAGTAAAACCCCGCTGGGTGATCTCGGATTCCAGGAAAGGCAGGCTTTGCTGGTGGGTTTGGCCGTTACGCTGTCCAGAAATGCGTCCTGGGCCGCGGATGAGGGCGACGAGGCTCTGGAGATGGTCATGCGATCAGTTGGAAATGCGCTGATGACGACGGCCGGTGATATTTCAAGGACAGACCTCGGCCTGGCTGAAGACATCGCCCGCCGCGCCATGATGCTGATCATGTCCTTTCACTGCCGCTATCCTGATTATCCTGTCGGGCCAACATTGCATTGAAGTACTCGCTTCTCTCTGAAGCGCCGAACTCCGGAATTGGTCCGGCAATAGAAGACTTGGGGTAGGTGACCGTTGTCGAGACAAAAGTCGGATCACGCGTCAAGTTTGTCTGCCGCTATTGCTGAGTGGTACCGGTTCTATGGCGTCGTCCCGGATGCCTCTGCGTCCAATGTCTTGTGCGACGCGGCGATGGCGTTGAGTGCAGAGGGTTATGCAGGCGAGGAAATTGCCGCAATCCTCATCAGTGTATATGTCGGTATTCTTTCCACCCGTGTTAATGCACCGACCTCCCAATCCCTCCACTAGCAGTTGAATGACCGCGAAGACAAAGTGGTGAACACGGAGACATAAATTAAAGACCGATTGCGGGTGCGGTTATCCTACCGTCACGTATCGCTGCGCGCAGGGACTCCCGGATCGCGTCCAGGCTCGAGTAGCGAGGTCTATAACCCAGACGATGCCTGCTCTTCTCTATCGAGTGTGACGAACTGCGGACAATATGCCCTCGTGCGCTGTCTGCCCATTCGCCGAGATCAAGCACCCAATCCTCGAACGGTAGAAAATCAATATGAGGCGTTCTGCCAAACCAGCGGTAAACGCTTTCCGCATAACCCCGAAGGTTCACGGCTTGCTCTGACACAGTGTTGAAGACTTCCCCAATAGAGGCCGCCCTGTTCCCGATTGCGCAAACGATCCATCGCGCCACGTCGTCAGCGTGGACGTGGTGTAGCGTCTCGAGTCCCAGGTTGGGGAGAATGAGTTTGTCACCGCGCGCGATCAGCGAGAAGGTTTCAGGATTATTGGTTCCGATGGGGCTGATGGGGTTCCACCCTTCGCCGACGATATGCCCGGGCCGGAAACAGGTTGCTGGGAAGCCGTTGACGATCGCTTCCCGCAGAAGCCACGCTTCACTTTCCGCTTTGCCTCGCCCGTAGGCGTCTATCGGATTTGGCGGGTCGGTTTCGGTCGACGGAATTCCCACCAGTTGTCCGTAGACCCAGATGGAACTGCAAAACAGATAGTGTCCCACTTTTCCGCGAAGTGCTTTCACAATCTGCTGGGTACTGGCCAGTTCGAAGGCGATCATGTCCACGACCACGTCAGGCTTGAGGTCCGCTATCTTCGCTCCGAACTGGCCAGCCTTTTCCTCGGCGGTTCGGTCCAACACCACTGTCGCAATACGGTCCCAGGCATGATGGCTCTTGTAAGGCTGTGCGGTGCCACGACTGACGTTGACGACCTCGTGGCCCAATTCCACAAGGAGAGGAAGCAGATAGCTTCCGACATGTCCGCTCCCGCCGATAACAATGATCCTCGACATTTGGCTAAACTCGCTTTTATCTGAAAGTTACGTTCTGAGATCCGTAGTCAACAACCACTCAGCTTGCATTCTCAGTCATACCGGCCGATCAGACTTAGTCACCTAGACGTAACGTCGACACTTCCGACCGCAAGGTCTCAAAGACGTATAAAGTTACGGCTCCGTCGCCTGCTGCGAGCTTTTGGGGAGAGTCGCATCATTGGTCTGGAAAAAGCTAAGACAACCAACGACCGCAATTGCGAAGATGACGACGGCGATCACATACCGCATTGAACGCCGCCAAGCTTTTCCGTTAATGGCCATCAGGCAGTCCCGTCGAGTTTTCCCGTCGCTGTCGGAAGCCATGCCGGCTTCGGCGACTTGGATTCAAGGATAGTGTTGACTTTTTCGCGCGGCAATTCCGGGTAGACGCTTCGTGCGCGGCCCAAGGACGTCATTTCTGAAAGTTGAGTAGTATTACATTTAACGAGCACGGATCGCAGCCTGCTAAAAACGCCCTTGTTCCACATAACCTGCTAGCTCTTCTCGCTGCCACGCTTGCCCGGAATTCGACGTATGGCATCACCGCGCATCGCTGTCGTCTTCATGACGGCTTTTGGGGGTATTTTCCGAAAGCAACTGCAAGCCCTTCGACCAATTCCTTCTGATCCGTCATTCCCCGCTTTTTGCGCAAAGTGATGGCGTCTACGTGTTGAGCCTCAGCTACAAAATTACTCGTTTGCGCCAATGCTGGTTTGGCTGTCGAGGCCGTGTGCAACTCGCATTCCGTGGTCCGCAAGTTGGTCGAGCGAGCGTCGCAGGGCGGGAGAGCGCTGATTTTCGCTGCCGAAACGAGCCTCAAGTTCTCGAGCAAGATCGATTGGATCACCCATTCCGTCCTGGACGAGCCTGATCAGCGCTTGTGCTTCGCTGTTCGGCGGAGACGTCGCCCAGACCTCGTCGCTATATCCTCCTTCGGAAAGTACCGATCTGATGACTTCGAGCTGAGACGTCGTGATGTACCTTGGGATGTCGGACACAACCGGTCCTCCCTTTTCGAGTTCTTAAGCCCTGGTGACAGATGAGCAGGCTTGGGCTAGCCCGCCCTGTCCACCGGATCACTGACGCGGTGCCAGCGCGTCCCGTTCCGCGGAAAGCTGCCGATAGATAATGTTGAGTTCGGCGTGTTTGGCTTCCTTGATGTTGGGCGAGGCCATTTCGGCGTCCAGCTTTTTCAGCTGCCGTCCGATTTCTTCGGAACGGTTTTTGCCACTCTCGGATGTCTTGAATTCGATCATTACCAACTCCTCGTGATCAGCCTCAGGCCAATTCGATAGGACTGGCTACGGCGGCATGTCACTCTCTAACAATATGGCGCGACTTTAAATTATTTCAATTTGAGTTAAAAATTTAGATTGTCATTTCGGTGCAACGACCTCGCTAGGGGGAGTAGGGGGCGACAACCCAAACTTGACGCCCCGTTGCTGACGGTAAGAGTAAACACCGAATTCTGGTCTCCTTCCTCATCGCGAACGGTGATCGAAATGACGGCCCAGTCCAACGTCGGTAACTCGTCGCGGGCGATTCCGAGCATAATTTTCGCAACTTCGTGTAAAACGCCGGTCCGCGACGCGATGTCGACTCCTACCCCATCACGGAGAGGCCGTCACCATTGTGAAGGTCGAAGTAATATCGGCTCATCGCGGCCCCTCTCTGCTTGTTGCTAAAGCGTTTGAACTGCGCAATGTTCCTCTCGTAGCCTTCGCTGTGCATAGCAAGTCCCTAAAGCCATCGATGATGGTGACCAAGGAGCGCGCCTTCGCGCCAGGCGAGGATATCGTCACGGAAGGCTCGCCACGGATACAGCACCCTGATGATCGAAGGTCTCTCTGGCCGTTACGAACAGATGGCTGAAGGCTCGCGCAAATACGGCATTACAGGTGCCGGGCGACTTCGTCGATCGGCACGCATTCCTGCTGAAAAAGCTGCTGAAAAGCTAGACCACGGCATCATCGCGCGATCACCTTGCCGCGTCGTTTTCACAGACCGTACCGACTTCAAAACCATTACAGAGGCGATGCCACATTTAACCAGCCTGCGTTGGCTGAACTCGCTTGTCGACGCCGCCATCAACCGCGAATGGATCGAGTCTATGGGGCGAGGCCCGAAGGTTGCCCACGCCGCACATCTCATCGTGAACTTTATATCCGATTGAAGACCGTAAAACGCGTCGATAGCGGACCGTTCCAGCATGCCCAGGCAGCTCTGGCAGATGCCATGGGATTCTTGCAGGTGCACCTGAAAAAAGGCTCCACAGCTGCTGAGGCGAGAGGGCGCGCTCACCTGGGAACAGCGGACCCGGACGATCCTTGACTGGGATTGTTTGGCAGAGATCGCTGACTTTGACGATATCGACCCCAGCCTGCGCATCGAACCCAGATAGCACACGAACCGCGCGACGCTGTGCATCCGGTTCACCGACCCCTCATTTTTTGGCGAGAGACGCGGAAACCTTTCGAGCCGCTGCCTCATCCGCTTCAGCGGCAAGCCTCACCGCACGAAGTCTAGCTGTCTTCCGGTCACGCGCAACGCGTTGGGAATTGATGAGGGCGGTAGCGATCTGGTGGGTTTCGGCAAACTTGTCGCGGCGCTCGCTTTGCGTCATTGACATCCTCATGGCGAAACGCGACTTATATCACCCAGCGGAGCCAGACGCCGCGCCATCGACTGGACAAGACCCTCGTCCGTATGCTTGGACTGCATGAGGTCGACTGCGGTCGTGAGAGCCCTATGTCCATCGGCGCTGTCGATGTCGCAATGATGTGTGCGGCACCAAGCATGGACCGTGTTGGTAACAAGGTCGATATCAGAATCAGAAAGCGAAATCAGGGATTGCAGCATCAACAACTCCTCCGCTCAACGGCAAGAGCAAATAGTAACTCCCAAGCGACCTCTACCCTTAGAAAGTGGGGTCGATGGATTGACGTTACACTTTACGTTGGGCGGCGCAATTAACTATTACATATCCCATGCAAAATGGGCAGCGCTTTCCTGTTCCCTCATTGTTGGGACATCAATCCAGCCCCGGTCACGGCAATATTGTTCACCTGCCCGGATCGCAGCCTTCTGGTCCGCAAACGGACCAAGCATCTTCACGTCGTCCCGGAAACTCACAACAACGGTACGCCCGACCAGGTCAAACACGAGCTGCATTCCTTGTTCATAAGCCATGTAGGGATACTCTCTGATTTACATATTCCGGTAACGTTAGTGTTATCGATGGGTTCCCGCCCTTTAGTCAGGATTGGGAACAAAATGCACCGCCCCAAGGTTCCAAAGAGCGGTCGTGGCTGTCCCATGATCGTAACGTCGTGGAGAGCCGTTGAGCGTAGCGTTTTCAATGGCTCTCCCTTTTATCAATCGATTGTCAGGAGAATAGTTATGGTAACGCAAACACGCACGGTTCATCACGGGCTCCCGCCCCAGTCAGACATGGAGACCCCGAACAGGGCTGACTTGGAACAGAGGGTGGCGGATGCTTTGTCGGTGGCGGGCAGCATCAGTCCATCTGATATTGTCGTGGTCGACATCGAGGGTACACTGTATCTACGAGGTGGTGTCTCCAGCCATGCTGAGGTCGAGACCGCGGGCGAGATCGCGAAGTCGGTGGAAGGCGTAAAATCGATCATCAACGAGCTTGAGGTCATTTCAGGAAACGGATGACTTGATCTCGCGTGGGTGTATCAGAGTTGCCCAAGGCTAAGAACATGGCATTTCGAAGTGACGACGCACCTAGCGATTACCGTTAGCCGGATTAAATTTTTGTGCAAGGCTCTGGGGTCTTATCCGCGCGACATCCGACCCCGTGTCAGAAATTCGGAGATCGACTTCAAACCAGCCATTTGCGTTGATGATATCAAGGAGTGCGATGGCCAACCTTCCGGCGCAGACAGGGTTCGTTCTGATATCGACGTGATTGCCATCATCTTTGGCCAGGCGGATGACCATCTCGCCATCTTCCAACGGAGTATAGCAAACGGCACTTACGATAGTCGCAACGTTCGCCTCCTCCAGTCCCTCCGCGTTCGGTGTGAATTCGTCGAAGAGTGCGTGGCATTCATTTTTATCGATGGCATCGAACGGCATTGGCTTGTCTTGCCTCACTGTAGTCCCGTTAGCGGGGAGATTGGGCTTTTATGGTTGGAAGCGTCCTGTGCACCAGCTTTTGACTGATGCCAGACGTTCGCGTGATCAATCGATGGGGCTATAGGTGCGGCTGGTCCCCGCATCTTGCTGTTCTATGATCACATGATGGCTGAGAGGCTCCGCTTCGATTTCGTCGGATTTTGCGCCGAACGTCGCCACCTGCACCATAGTGGCCTTAGCCTTTTCGATTGCAAGGACGTCGGACGGTGTCGCATTCGTGCTTGTCAGTAGAACTGAGATTCTCTCTCCGCCTTCACCGACGAATTCGACGGCGGTGCAAGATGCTGTGCGTGTGACGCTCTGGTTGATGATGTGCATAGTCTTTTCCTTTGAATTGCGTGCGTCACTAGGCGACGCACGCGTTATCAG
>UCCA01000011.1 GCA_900470805.1 Hyphomicrobiales bacterium
CTGATAACGCGTGCGTCGCCAAGTGACGCACGCAATTCAAAGGAAAAGACTATGCACATCATCAATCAGAGTGTCACGCACGCCATCCGATACGGCGGTCGAGTTCGTCGGTGAAGCAGGCGAAAAAAATCGCAGTAATAGTAAATGGCAACATCCGGTGCCCACGCAATCGACAAAGCGAAAGCAACTGTGGCCCAGGTCGCGACTTTTGGCATCGAGCTTGACGATACGGAAGCTTAGACTAATGACGAGCTCCTGTTGAGCAGCACGAAGCGTCGACAGGTCGTACCTAGAGCCCGATCGATTAATGGCACCAAATATGACGTCGTTGGGCCTTGGCATGTCTTTCTACCTCGGAGATGGGAACAGATAAGCCGCCGCTCGGTTTAGGTAACGCACGTTGGCCCACCAAACAGCGCGGCCCCTGAAGTAAGGATAGGCATCATGGATTTACCCCAGAATACAGTCATCGCGGTCGCGGACGGCGAAAAGCTCAGTCTCTTTCGAAATGACGGAGACGCGGCAAATGTCAAATTGATCGCTTTGCCATCTGTAGAGATCGATAGCTCGAAGATTTCTTCCGGCGCACGTCATTCAAGTAGTTCGGCAAATCCCGACGACAGCCAGCAAAACGAAGATGGCTTTGGCTCCGGTGTGACCGAGATGCTCAATAAACAGGTGCTCGATGGCAAGGTGAAAAGTCTTGTGATTGTTGCTGCCCCACGGACACTTGGGGAGATGAGAAAGGGCTACCACAAATCGCTGGCCGACGTCCTTATTGGCGAGATCGACAAGGATCTGACGGGCCACTCTCTCCAAGACATCGAAAAAGCGCTAGCAGCAGCATGATCCGTTTCGACCCCGTCGCCAATGGCGGGGTCTGATGTATTGCGTTCTCTCTCAGCGTTATCGTTCCCCACGGTCAACCGCATTCTTGGTCATGCTATATGCCTGACAACAGAGCTTCGGCACCGCTGTTTCGAAACAAACGCTGGTGTGCCTTAGTTTATTGCGCTTTCACAGCCAAAGCGTAGGTTTACTTCATCGGCCCCACTCTGGTTGGTAAAGGTCGCTTGGGAGTTGCTATTTGCTCTTGCCGTTGAACGGAGGAGCACGCTTTGCCCGAAAACTTGAGGGCCGTTTCGGCAGCGAAAATCAGCGCTCTCCCGCCTGCAACGCTCGCTGGACCAACTTGCGGATCACGGATTACTCGTTGAGACATGCGGTGCCACTCATACCGATACAGGCGCAGATAAGGCAGATAAGTAAGTCCGTTGCTCGGACTTCAGCGGACGGCTGCCATGACCTTCGCAATAGCATTGGCGAGTTGGTCTTGGCTGTATGGCTTTCCCAATCGAGCGACATCGAGACTGACACCCGGCGGAAGGTCGGCGTATCCGGATGCAATGAGGATCGGTAGGTTCGAGATTGTCTGTCGAGCCGCTGTTGCAAGCTCGCCTCCGTTCATCCCAGGCATCGAATAGTCCGTAATAAGCAGATCGAATGTCGCGTCGTTTTGCAGCTGCTGGAGTGCCTCTTCTCCGGAATGGACTTCCACGACGTCGTGACCCAAATCGAGCAACATATCGGTTGAACTCATCGCGATGAGCGCATCGTCATCAACAAAGAGAATTCGGATCGGTTTGCTTGAGTCAGCGCTCGACGGGGGCACGAAGTCCTCATCGGCGGCAGCGGTTGGCAACACATCCGAAACGGGTATCCAAAGCTCTGCGGTCGTGCCGACCCCGACGACGCTTTCCAGTTTCAATCGCCCCTTTAGCTGAAGCGCCAAGCCGTGGATCATCGAGAGACCCAACCCGGTACCCTTGCCCAACTCTTTCGTCGAGAAGAACGGCTCAGTTGCCTTTGCCAGTGTCGCCTTGTCCATCCCCGAGCCATTGTCGGCAACCGAAAGAATAACGTAACTCCCGAGGCTAAGGCCACTAGCGGTACTGGCGACTTCAGCAGTCTTTAGTTCTACCCGAATGGTCCCGCCGTCCGACATTGCATCGCGCGCATTCACAGCAAGGTTCAGAAGAGCGAGTTCAACCTGGTTCGCATCTGCCGAGACCGGCGGCAGATGCTCCGGCACCGAGGTGGTTACGATAACCGTCGATCCCACCGACCGCTGGAGCATATCCTCCATACCCACGACAAGCTGTCCGAGATTGACTGGCCCAACCTTGAGGTCCTGCCGCCTGGAAAATGCCAGAAGCCGCTGAGTGAGAGATGCACCGCGCTTCGCGCCTTGCATTGCACCGTCGACAAGGCGCGTGGCCTTCTCGTCGTCTGCGAAACGCTTGCGCAACAATTCGAGATTGCCGAGGACCGCCATCAGTAGGTTGTTGAAATCATGGGCGACGCCGCCGGTAAGTTGGCCGATCGCTTCCATTTTTTGGCTTTGCCTAAGTTGTTCCTCCGCCCGCTCGCGTTGACCGACTTCGTCGAGCACGATCGCGTGCGCTTGCTCCAATGCGCGGGTCCGCTCTTCGACACGCTGTTCCAGCAACTCGTTTAATTGACGTTGCTGCTCTTCCGCTTCCAGCCGAGCTGTGACGTCCGCCGACACCCCGACAATCTTAGTCGCCTGCCCTGTTTTGTCCTTGTATTGCTGAGCCCGCATCTCAATCCAATGGACGGAGCAGTCGCTCCAGACAAGGCGATACTCAATGGCTAAATCAGCTCCTGCCCATTTCGTCGCGTCGATCGCCTGGTTCAACCGCGAGACGTCCTCTGGGTGAACGCTCTCCAGAAGTTCGTCGAACGACAGAGCGTCCCGGGTTCGGCGACCGAAAATGGTACGACAAGCTGGAGAGGTCGTCAGAACATTGGTGTCGAGATCAAGTTCCCAAGCCCCAAGCCGACCGGCATCCAGCGCTGTCTGCAGCCGCCGTTCTCCTTCATTTAGATCGATGAGGCGCTGGCGTGCTTCATATTGCCGACGCCGACCTCTCAGTGCAGACTTGGCCACACTGATGAACGTGGTTGGGTGGAACGGACGTTCAACGAAGCTGACGTTGCCCAATATCTCCGAAAGCCGTGCCGCCTGAGGATTGCGCTCGGGTCCCGCACCGCGTGCGGTCAGTACAATGAAAGGCAGGTCAGACCAGCTGGGTTGGTTCTCGACCCACGTCGAGATGTGGCGAAGATCGGTAAACCGTAGGATTTCTTCCGTAATGACGGCAAAGGCTATGTCGTCATTGAGGCCGGAGACAAATTCGCTGAGATCAGGTGCGGTTTTCGCCCGGATACCCGCTTCAGTCAGCAGCGCTGCCGCGATCTGTGCGTCACGACCGAGCGGCGCGCAAATGAGGCCGGTGGCGTTGGTGTTAGGAATTGTTATCGTCCTCCGAGCCACCGGAAAGCAATGGACCGTTTTGTCCCACGAACGTCGGAACGCCACGAAGCACACCCTGGAAATCGCTGAGAGCCTCACCGAGCTTGAGCCCTGTCTCAGTGATACGGAATTCCCTGATCGTGTCCTCGTGCCTGCCGGTTCGTTTTTTTATGATGGATACCGCCCGGCGCACTTTGCCCAAGGCCTCAAAATAGCGAAGCAGGACGACGGTGTCGGCCAGATAGGTGACATCAACGGGAGACTTCATGTCGCCCACCAAGCCGTGCTGGGCGACAGTGAGATATGTGTTGGCACCCCGCCGGTTCAGGTACTGCAAGAGTTCATGCATATGGAGAATAAGAGCGTTTTCCTCCGGCATGGAAGCCTGATAGCCATTGACGCTATCGATAACGACGGTCTTAGCGTCATAGCTCGCTACGCGGTCACGGACGCGTTGTGCGAATTCGCCTGGCGATAGCTCGGCTGCATCGAGTTGTTCGATGTAAACAGACCCTTCGTCACGCATCTTTTCCAAGTCGAAACCCAAGGCTTTCGTTCTCGCGAACAGCAATCCCAATTCCTCGTCGAACAGGAACAGTGCGGCCTTTTCACCGCGTGCGACGGTAGCCACGACGAACTGGAGAGCAAAAAGGCTTTTTCCCGTTCCTGCCGGACCGATGAGCAGCGTGCTGGAACCCCGTTCGACTCCTCCACCCAGAAGATCGTCGAACTCGCCGATATCGCTGGAAAGCGTAACCCGTTCGAAGTCCGTTCGGTGTTCGCTGGCCCGCAAACGCGGAAAGACCGCAACACCGCCTGTTCTGATGATGAAGTCATGATATCCACCACGATAGGCTTGGCCGCGGTACTTGATCACCCGTAGCCTGCGCCGTTCGGCACCATACTCGGGAACGAGTTGTTCAAGATGGATCACCCCGTGCACGACACTGTGTACAGTCTTGTCCAGCGTGTCGGCTGTCATGTCATCCAAGAGGAGGACCGTCGCGTTTGACTTGGAGAAGAAGTGCTTCAATGCCAAAATCTGGCGGCGATACCTGAGGGAACTCTGCGCCAGCAGTCTGATTTCGGAGAGACTGTCGATCACCACCCGCTGCGGCTTCACCCGCTCGAACTCCTGAAAGATCAGCTTCGTCGTCTCGCCGAGTTCAAGATCAGACGAGTACAGCAGGCTTTGCTGTTGATCGGGATCGAGCAGGCTTTCGGGTGGGACCAACTCAAAGATTTTCAAGACGTCTGGCAACTCGATTCCATGGGAAGCGGCTCCGTCGCGGAGTTCCTCTTCGGTCTCGGACAAGCTGATATAAAGGCAGCGCTCTCCACGGGTGGCTCCCTCAGAGAGAAACTGTAGGGCAATCGTGGTCTTTCCGGCTCCAGGTGAGCCCTCAAGTAGAAAAACATGTCGTCGAGAAAGACCGCCAGATAGAATATCGTCGAGACCTTCAATGCCTGTTTCTGCTTTAGTGGCGGTCAGTTTGTTCATAACACCTCCGAAACACATGCACACTTAGAGCGCTTAGCTTTCGTAGCAAGGATCGCGTTGCGCATCTGTCTACGTCTAGCGACGATGGGACAAAGCCGGATGTATTTTTATGCGCCAGCAGGTTGTAAAAATACCGGAAATTCGGTCTTGAGCGCCACGTCGAAAAAACGCGAGTCATTTGAAGTTTTCAAAGAATACTGTACGCGCGTCTCGATTAAATTCTGCGTTGACGCATCTACTGGTGGACGGGCACCTGTGCCCGCACATGACGGGGGCACGCTTTGGCAGAGATTGGCGCAACAGAGGCGCGGACAGCGCTCTTTTCACAGGGCGACGGCAGCGCGTCGTCGTCGACGCTTTCGGCGCGTACGATCATCACGCTTATCGGCGTTGCTATTATTCTTTATATTGGGCAGGAAGTCTTCGTTCCACTAGCTCTCGCGCTTCTTCTAACGTTCACGCTCGCTCCGATCGTATCATTTCTCCGAAAACGACACGTTCCCAAGATTGCAGCGGTTCTCACCGCGGTTGCGTCAGCGTTTCTGGTGATTGCAGCGTTTGGTTTCGTTGTCGCCAGCCAGGTTGCGACACTGGCGGACAACATCCCGACCTATCAGCGGAACATTGTCGAGAAGGTTCACGCGCTGAGCCAAGCCGGGTCCGGCAACGGTGTGCTCGAACACGTCAGCAAGATCGTTGAGCGCATAGGGACAGAGATGCAAGACAGTGCCGCGGAAAGCCAAGCGAATCCTCCGGCCCCATCTAGTCGACGCGATCCTATGCCGGTAGAAATCGTCACCCGGTCAAATCCCGTCCAAACGCTCGGCAATTTCATCATCCCCTTGATCAGTCCATTCGCGACCGCTGGTCTCGTCAGCGTGCTCGTCATCTTCATGCTTCTGGAAAGGGAGGAGCTAAGAGATCGTTTCATCCGTCTCGTCGGCCTCGGTGACCTGCACAGGACGACGGCAGCACTCCAGGATGCCGGGAAACGTGTTGGCAAATATCTTCTGATGCAGCTAGTCGTGAACGCGCTGTATGCCCTGCCGATCTCCATCGGGTTGTGGCTTCTTGGAATCCCGAATGCGATATTGTGGGGCCTGCTAGCACTTGTATTGAGGTTTGTCCCCTACATTGGCCCCGTTATTGGTATGATCCTGCCGCTTTTCCTTGCTTTGGCAATTGCTCCCGGATGGTCGCTGGTCGCCTGGGTCGCGTCGCTCTTTATTGTGACGGAACTGATCAGCAATAACGTAGTTGAACCATGGCTCTACGGCAGCCATACCGGCCTTTCGCCGCTCGCTATCATCGTATCCGCGATATTCTGGTCTTGGCTGTGGGGCCCTGTGGGTCTGATGTTGTCGACGCCATTGACCGTCTGCCTCGTGGTACTGGGACGACACGTTCCTCAGTTTGGTTTCCTGGATGTGCTTCTTGGAAACGAGCCTGTGCTGCAACCGCACGAAAAACTCTATCAACGGCTTCTTGCCGGGGACCCAAATGAAGCGACCGACAACGCGGACGAGTTCTTGGAGAACGACTACTTGATCGACTATTATCAAAAGGTCGGACTTCCTGCACTTCTTCTTGGAGAGCGGGACCGACAGAAAGGTGTGATGACCGAGAGCCAGATAGCGCTGTTCGCTTCCACTGCCAACGAGTTAGTCGAGAATCTCGCGGACACGGCTTTGGAAGAAGAGGAAGGGGACGACGATTCGTTCGAGAGCGACGTCGAAATGACCGGCCAAGCGGCCGACTTTCCCAGCGGCGACGGAAAGTCTGTGTTGTGCATTGGCGGTCGCGGGTTGATCGACGACGCGGCTGCGTCGATGATTGCCCAGGTTCTGGCTGTCCAAGGGACGACCGTATCCCAGGTCGGGCACAAAGACCTGAGCGGCAAGGGCTTGAGTGCCTTAGCTCTCGCAGACATCAATACGGCCTTGGTTATACTCCTTAACCGGGGCTCAAAGGCCCATGCGAGACAGGCTATCCGCCGCTTGAAACGTATGCGGCCCTCATTGCGCGTCGGAATCGTCATGCCCTCTATGGCGGGAGAGCAGCCACCTTCATTAGTGGCGGAAGACATTAGCGCCGACTTCGTTGCCTCCAGCGTTAGTGACGCTGTCCGACATACGCTGACTGATGCTCAGGCAGTCCGCATTAAGGCGTCAGCGCGGCGTGGACTAAATGCCCGCCCCGGCCAGCAGGCCGCTAAGATTTTGCCGGCTCGACCAACACCGACTTGATGGCGAGTGTGACATGTCCCCTCCGGAGAACGTCGAGAGTTACGGATGGTCGGACAAAATCGACATTCTGTGGTTAGAAGACGGGGATCACGGCTTGAAGCCGCAAAAGCCAATATCGGGTCTTTCGGAAGGCCGATCACATGATCACCATGGGTGACCGCGTTGTCGAGTGATGCAAGAGGTTGGCTTAAAGGGCTGGCCGGCGTCGTTACGGGATTAGCTCTACCTCCGTTGCCACGATCCAGACGGACCGCCAGCAGCCGATGGTACGAAACGAAAAGGCCCACTCGTTGCTGAGTGAGCCTCTCTTGCCGAAGGCGTGGTCACCTATCGGGCGCGCGGCCCTCTTAGCCGCCACCGTTACTTTGCAGATTATGCTTTCACTGCCGTTGACAAACCGAGGGTAGGACCGACCGAGTAGCGGGCAATCATTGCGATGCTGAATGATTTCAGACCGACGGTTTTGTTCCCGCCAAATTGCCGTCGTTACGGGCCTCGGGCTCGCAGAAATGTTCGCGACTATATCGACCGAGGATTATTGACATGCATAGGACTCCTATGTATATTTGGCGCATGGAAACACCTAAGACCCCCCTGTCGATCAATTACCGCATTCGCGAGGGCTTGGCCCGGATGGCGATGGTCGCCCGTGTCGACGAGTGGACAAAAGCGAAGGCGTCGGGACTAAACCCGACCCAGATGGCGATCCTGTCGCTCCTCGAAGGGCGCGAAACCGCCTTGGGCATCAAGGACATCGCGGCGCATATCGGGGTATCGCAGCCCACGGCGACTGATTCAGTCCTTTCCCTCGAGAAAAAAGGGCTTGTGGTGAAGCGGCCGGGCCTTGCCGACAAACGAGCAGTCAGTATCGTGCTCACCGACGATGGTCTCGCTGCTTTAAACCACGAGGGAGGCGATCTCGGGGAGCGCGCGGTCGGTTCGCTTGAGGTTCTCGAACAAGAAGAACTGCTGCTCGCACTCATCAAGATGATCCGGCATCTGCAGGAGGAGAACGCAATTCCGCCTCAGCGTATGTGCGTGACATGCCGCTTTTTCAGACCATTCGCTCATTCCGGAAGCGAGCAGCCCCATCATTGTAATTTCGTGGATGCGGCATTCGGACAGCGGGCACTCCGCGTCGACTGCCGCGAACACGAACAAGCCGATCCCACGTCCCGGGCTGCCACCTGGGAAGCGTTTCAAGCGGGATAACAAACCCTCCAGGCAAACAAAAGGAATGGAAACAATCATGTTCCGTCAGTTGATCACCGGCACGCTCGTCGTCGCCGGAACGGCTATCCTGTGCTCGAACACGGCACAGGCCCACTCCATCAAAGCGAGCCCCAACAAAGCTGTCCAGGCGTCATTCGACATCGTCGAAACGAGGATCACCACAAAGGGCGACAGGGCCGTGTTCACGACGCGTGTGCGGGGCGAAGCCGGCAAGGACAAACCAGATGCCACCGGCAAGTTCGAAGGTTCAAGCGTCTACGCCTACGTCTGGCCGACCACGCTCGATAGCGGTGAGATCGGCTTCGAAGAAAAGCAGGGGATCGTCGCCCTTGCTGTGACCTTTCATCCCGATTTCGACGATGCCGCCAACGGGGGAAAGAACCGCCACGTCTGGCATCCCCACTGGGTCGTGCTCGCGAAGGACCAAGCTTGTGGCGGCGGTTTGAAGATCATCGACATCCCCGAAGGCCAGAAGCCAAAAGTGCCTAAGACTTGGCCGGGAGTCCCATTGCTCATCGATAGCCCCGAATACCCGACGACGTTCTCAGGCGATGCGGTGGATGTCGAAATCCCCCTATCGCTCATCAACGGGATTAAGGGCGCGTCGTTCGACGGCGTGACTGCCGGTCTCAAGGTAAACGGCAATCTCCACGCGCCGCTACTGTGCGTCAGCGACGTCTTCAAGGTTGCGTCCGGCAATCTCAGTCTTCCAGGCAAGGTCGATCACGCCGAGTAAGCCTGCAAGCGCCGGTCCGCCGACTGCCATCGACGAACCGGCATATTCTCCCCTCCAGGCAAGTGAAGGAAAAGAACATGACTAGAGTTACTCTTATCGACCCGTCCAATGCAACAGGCCCTGTTGCGCGGCAGTTCGAACAGGTCAAGGCGGCGTTCGGCGTGGTGCCGAATATGTTCAAGGCGGTCGCGAATTCGCCTGCGGCTCTTTCCAGCATGTGGAATTCATTCGGGGCGCTCGGTCAGGGCCGTCTCGGTGCAAAGCTCGGTGAGCAGCTCGCCGTCGCCATCGCCGACCGCAACGCCCGCAACTATTGCCTCGCGGCCCATACAGGGCTTGGACGCAAGGCCGGCGCGACAAGCGAAGAGATGGCTGAAGCGCAGGCCGGACGGGCAACGGATGCCCGCACGGCCGCAGCGCTCACCTTCGCGTTGAAGGTGGTGGAGAACCGCGCCGAAGTGACGTCAAGCGACGTCGACACCCTTCGGTCCGCAGGCTTCGACGACGAGGAAATCGTCGAGATAGTCGCTCACATCGCCCTAAACCTGTTCACCAACTACGTGAACGTCGCTCTCGATGTGCCGGTTGACTTTCCCGGCGTCAAGCTGAGCCGCGCTTCACTTTAAAACCTTCAAACGGAGGCGGATCATGCTTGGTCCGCCTCCTATAAGGAGCAGTTCCATGTCCAAGCCTCTACAGTTCGCACCGCCGAGTTAGTGCCTCGCCGCCGGAGCGAAGTGTGTAAGGGATCCTTGTCGATAGCTCAATCTGGATTGATCATTTTCGACACGGCGACAACTTGGTGACGCAATGGTCGCCAATGTCGCATTCCCAAAAGCTGATTAGGTTGAGCAAAATTGTTCAGGATGAAATCAGAATCGGACCTGCGACTCGCGATAGGCATGCTGGCAAAGGCCACGCGAAGGACGTAGATTATTGCACCAATTGGTGTGAGAGTATCCACATCACGGCGACGCGGCTGATCAAAATCATCGGAGATGAACGGTGCGTGCGCACCTCGAGATCGCGCTGGCTCCGCACCGCATACTCGTTTGTACCGAGCATCGCGACGACCGAAGCAAGCAAGGCGACAGAACCGCGGAGCTTTTAGCTTAATGAGATTCCCTCTCAATTAGACGGATCACCATGCAGGATGCCGGTGGGCTGGTGCCCTCAGAGAAGAGCAGTTCACCGTATCCCGACGCAAGGTGAAGGTTCGAACATATTCCTCTGCACCTTGGAAGCGCGACTTCATTCAAAGCCGGAACCAAATCGACACGTGGACATTTTTATCCGGCCGCAAGTGCTGGGTCGGCAACGCCGTCGCGAAACCGCCCTCGAATTTGGACCCATTGACCCCTTTACGCATGCGAGAAACAACCATGGACGAAAACAGAAACGATTGGACCTCGGCACGCGCCTACGCTCTATGGGAGCAGGCTGGCCGCCCCTTCGGGCAGGACGAGAAACATTGGGCTCAAGCCGTACTCGAACGCAATCTGTTAGAGCGGACCCGCGCCTCGAGCGACGGCGCAGAGGTCATCTCGCGCGCACGCCACAACGGGCCTCCCAATGTCGGTTTGAGCCGCAGCATTCTCATTGTCGAGGACGAGCCCCAACTTCGCTACAACTTTGTCGATTTCCTCGATCAAGCGGGACTTAGAACGTTCGAAGCAGGCAATGCCGACGAGGCGCTGGTTCACCTCAAGACCAACGAGATCGATATCCTCTTCACCGACGTCGACATGCCGGGAAGCGTCGACGGCCTCGGCCTCGCAGCGACGGTACGTTCCCGCTGGCCCGAAACCAGGATCGTTGTAACGTCAGGCTTGATCACGCTTGCGCATCACGATGAGGAACTCGGCATTTCATTTCTCGCGAAGCCCGCATCGGGGTTCGAGTTGCTTGAGTTGATTGCCTCAGACACCTAGTCGGGACGGCGCACCGGTTCTGCGGCGAAAAAAAGAGCCGTCAGTCAATGGCTGACGGCATGACGCCGCTGCGTCCCGCGTGCCTGTCGCCCAACACGGTGTGTAAGAATCTAACGGCGATGACCCGATCGTGACCACTGAGTTTTCTCTGTCTCGGTGAGCGTCGACCTGCGATCGGCCTCTGTAGTGCCGTTTGGGGTCGCTGATCTGACGGTCGCCTCCGGCGGTCGAGTGCTGCCGTCGGCTGCGTTCCTGTCAAAAGTGCCAGGTCCCGATGGCTGGGGAGTGATCGGATCGGTTTTCGTTGACGCCAGGGCTAGGCATCCCGGTCAATGCTCTCGCCGGACATTGCCAAGCGATCAGCGCCGGCACAAGGCCACAGACAAGAACGACCGAGACAGGTTTCCCGTAGCTGCCCTGACGGGCTCTGTTGCAGTCTCCGGGCGGGCACGGGCGTTCGTTTTTCCGGAATTGCATTTCAGATGCGTGAGCGGCCGGTCTTTTAGGCGGCGACAAGAAGAGGTGAAACCGGGGTTATCTCTGCAAAACCTTCTAACCTGGGCTTGGCGAGAACATACCCTTGAACGAGCGAGACACCCAGGTCACGTAGTACCTGAAGCTCGTCGGTTGTTTCCACGCCCTCGCATAAAGGAACGATCGCGAGCTCTTCAAGCATTCTAAGCGTGTGCTTGACGATTGTGCGCCTTACGGGATCGGTGTCGATGCCTCTAACCATGTCCATATCCAACTTGACGATGTCGGGCTGAAAATGCGTAAGCAAACCGAGACCGGCATGACCCGCTCCGAAATCGTCGATGGCAGTTTTGAAGCCCATGTCGCGATAGGTGCGAAGTATATTGAGGACATGTTTTGTGTCGAGCCGCTCATTCTCGGTGAACTCGAAGATGATACGGTCCAACGGAAAGCCGACCTTCATTGCGGTGGCAAGCGTCAGCCGAATGCACGCACGGGGCTCGTACACCGCATTCGGCATGAAGTTGATGGATAGCTTTACCTGATCCTCTGGATTGTAGAGTTTGGCGGCAAGCTCGATTGCTTTCACACGGCACTGCTGATCGAAGGCGTAACGGTTATCGGCGCTGACTCGGCTCAACACTGACCCAGCACCTTCTCCACTAGGACCACGCACCAGGGCTTCGTGAGCAAAAATCGCGCCGGTCTTGATATCGACGATCGGCTGGAAAGCCATCGTGAAAGGCAAATCAAAAGCCTTGCCGTCGCGGCAGCCGCTGCATGGGTTGGACATCGTAAATCTCCGCGGTTAAGACGTATGTTTATCGCAGGCGGATTAAGTTTTCCTGTACGATCGCGTCCGATCGACGCAGGAGTGATCTGGCAATAGCCGCGAATCGGACCGGCGCAGTGGATGGCTACGTTGCAGTCGATGGCTCCCGATATAAAGACGTCGTTTGAAACGGCCGACCTCTCCTCCCGGAAAGGTCGATTGACTCTTCCAGGTGGACACCTATCAACGTTTCCGGCTGATGCTATCGCTCGACTGCGACGCATTTCACTTCCGCAAGCAGGCCAGGATGGGCAAGCTCCGAGACGCCGATACAGGTCCATGCGTAGGTCCCTTTCGGAAAGACTTCGTTCTTAACCGTTCGGAAGACATCCATGTGCTTCGACATCTCTACATGGTAGCTGGTCATCTCCACCACGTCGTCGAAGCTGCAGTTCGCGGCCCCGAGTACGATGCGTAGGTTATCCCAAATGGCGCGAAACTGCTGTTCCGGATTCGTGATGACTTGCAAATCGTTGTTGCGGCCGACCTGCCCGACGACGTAAATCGTGGCGCCGACCTTGACCGCCGGAGCATATCCAGCACGAGCAACGATTTCACGCATTTCCTCGGGAATGATGACTTCTCTATCCATGTCCTTCACTTTCCAGTTAGAAAGCAGCGCAACGCCGTGTGGGCTTAAGCCGCTTATTGTGAGTCACGGCTTGCCAAGGCAAGTCGTTCCGCAGTGGTTGCAAAGCTTCGAGTTGCCTAGACTCGCCTAGGTTAGCTTTTCTGCTGCTAGTCGAACTCGACGGACGACCGTATCGGCTTCTGAATGCGTTCAAAAGACGCTGTGTTAGAACCATGACGGCTCCGATCGAAGCCAGGTCAAAAGCGGCACCTTTAGACTGACATTACGCGATCAGGGTCATTGACGATCTTCTCTTCAAGCCGGCCCCATGGGATAGCGGCATCGGTGCAGGGCCGTGGATGCAGCTGCCTATGCGGCCCGCCTCTCTTTGACTGCGAGCGAGATGGCGGAAACAAGAAAGTAGAACGCACCGAAGCCGGCATAGCCTGCGACCGCGCTGATAGAGGGTTCGGTCGGCATCTGCGCTTGGAACAGCATGAACACTCCGGCTGCTGCGGACTGGCCGCCACTCAGGATCATCGACCATTGGCCGCTGCTCGTCTTCCATCGCCGAACGGCCGTCGCAAGCTGAAGCAGACCCGAAAAGAAAGCCCAGACACCGATTACACCGAGTACCCAATTCATACTCATGGTGAGTGCGACGATAACGGCTAGCGTCACAATTACGCTGACGGCAACATTGAACGCCTGTGTCCGATTATTGGAGAGCCCACCGTTGCGGGAAGCATCGACATAGTTGGCCGCGGCGTCCCAAAGCGGGTAGACGATGAGCAGGAATGCAGCGGCAGGAAACTGCCTGCCGATCGTCAGCGCGGCCAAAACCCACAGGATCGAGAAAACCGCGCGCGCGAAATAATATTGCCTCAGCCAGCTATCTGGGTTCAGCGAGGGCGAATACGTTGTGCTGTTCATCATAGGACACCATAAGATAGGGTTTCAGGGAATCGCCCCATCTTCTTCCGCGATGGGGTTGAACGAAGTGGCATGACAGGGAATCGATACCGCGCCTTTGGCCAGCCCGACCGGACGCTCCGAGGCGAGGCGATTGCAGTCATTTGATGAGGTAAACGCGTCCCGGCCGGCGTTTCGAGTTCACAGTGTTTGAGCTGGATTGACTTTCGCAGTTTGGCTTCACTCGACTGTGGTCGCAGCTTTCTCAATGAGATCTGCAACAGCCTTCGACTGAGAGACGTAGACCGCGTGGCTGCCCTTGATTTCGACTGTGGTGCTACCGGCTCTCTTTGCCATGAACCGCTCGAAATCCGGGTTGATCTTGTGGTCTTCGGTTGCGACAGCGTACCAGCTCGGCTTGGCGTGCCAGGCGGCTTCCGTAACCATCCCACCAACGGCCTTTTCGTTGACCGGGACCTGCGAGATTGCCATGAAGGCTGCATCCGCTTCCGACAGATCGGCAGCAAAATCGTTGTGGAACGTTGCGGGATTGAGGGTCAGAAAGCCGTCCCCGCTCTTGATGACGTTGTTCGTTGCGGCAGGGAACTTGCTGCGTGTTTGACCAATGTTCTCATTGACGTCGGGCGCCAGAGCGGCGACGTAAACCAGTCCTCGCACTTCGGGTATATTCCCGGCCTGTGTAATGACGATTCCACCATAGCTGTGGCCGACAAGCACAACTGGACCCCCGGCCTTCTTGATTGCCCGGGTCGTTGCCGCGACATCGTCGGCAAGCGAGGTTTCGGGTTCCTGTACGACAGTCACCTTGTAACCGTCCTTTTGCAAAATTCCGGCAACGCCGCGCCAGCCGGAACCGTCGGCATATGCTCCATGGACCAGAACGATATTTTTCACCGGTTCGGCAGCGTAAGCCTGACCAATCATGCAACTAGACAGGCCAACAGTGGCGGCGAACGATAGAAATTTCCGCATAATCTTGCCTTTTGATGATCCAGATAGCAACGCCTGTCGCGCAGGATGGTCTGCAAATCTGGCTTGGTTTGCATTCTGTACTTCGGTTCGAAAGCGTTGAACGTTACGCCGTCACGAGCATGTGATCGCAGACGGCGGCGGCCGATCGCTGGGCACAAGGATTTGTTGAAGCCCTGAGTGTCGGAAATTACAAATAGCCGGTGTGTTTTCCGAAAGGGGGTCTCGTCGCCCCAGTTCACCTGGCCGATCCGCTCGCTTTCACCTGAAAAAGTCAGGCCTTGCCCTTTTCTCACGATGGGGTCCTCCGGCGGCTCGGCCGATACGCTACCCAGGTCGAAGCCACCTTTGTTGAAACCACTCTTGTCGAAACTGCTCCGGCGTGTGTCGATGCGTCGTCGTTCTAGGCCAGCGCTGATGTCGGACTGTCTTTTGGCGACCCATCGGCCGTCCGGATCCGTAAAGATCGAGTTTGTCTGACCGATATCGACCAGTGCAGTTGGAGAGGTTGCTGAGATCGGCGTAATCTTTTCAACTCTTCGTCTACTCATCCTGGCAACTCCGTCCTGCTTGCTATTTTCAGATACCCGCGTACCACTCGTATCCGCGGTCTTCCCAATACCCGCCGTTTCCGCCCCAAAGACCGGCGAAACTATCCACCAGTTCGATGCGCATCAGGTATTTTGCCGATTTGTAGCCAAGTTGCCGTTCGACCCTCAGCCTCAGAGGCGCGCCATGGCCGACGGTGAGGTCTTGGCCATTCATTTGATAGGCGAGGATGGTCTGCGGATGGACTGCATCGATCAAGTCGATGCTCTCGTAATAGCGACCGCTTCCGTCGAGCGTCTTTTCCAGTTCGTCGGCACAGTGCAGCACGACGAAACGAGCCGTCGGCTTCAGTCCAGTCAGGCGCAGCAAGCTGGCAAGCGGAACGCCCGTCCACTTTCCGATCGCGCTCCATCCCTCCACGCAATCATGGCGGGTGATCTGCGTGCGAGCCGGAAGCGCCTTGAGATCGGCGAGCGAAAATTCCCGAGGCCGTTCCACGAGACCATCGACCTTTAGTCGCCACGAGGCGAACTTCGCCTCCAGCAATTCGGCATATTCTTCGCTGTCAGGAGCACTCGTTCCGTTGACCCGAAAGGATGGCGAGATATCCGCCTCGGTGAACTCGCGCGCCAAGGCATCGCGCCCCTGCAGCAGGCGCTGCGCTGTCATCGTCAGCGTCTCGGCCGAACGGATAACGCCGGCAACCTTGTCGTTCTGGTCGAAGAGGTCACATCCCGAGAGGGTGAGCGCACTGGCACCAAGCGTGCTGCCGATCAAGAAGCGGCGGCGAGTAAGAAACTTGCTCATGGGTTCGGTCCTGTTTCCTTGATCGAGTAGCGGCCGGTCACCATCGATCGGATGTTGTTCCAAGTGCCTGACAGCACGACCATCGCGACATGGACGACGACAAACAGCACCAGCAGCGACGCCGTCACGAAGTGGATCGTCCGCGCTGACTGTCGTCCTGCAACGACATCGACGAGCCAGGGAAAGGCAGCGTCTACGCCGGGCGACATCGTCAGGCCTGTCAAGATCATCAGCGGAAGCAGGACCGCGATAACGGCAAGATAAGTCAGCTTCTGCAATGCATTGTAGCGTTTGGCTTCCTCTCCCGTCGGGAAGCGCAGGCGCGCATGATCAAGGATCTCGTGCCAGAGATGACGGGGAGACAGTTCGCGCACTTTCGGCGCAAGGTCCCGCCTGAAGTGTCCGTTCAGCATCCCAAAACCTGCATAGACGAGGCCATTGATGAGAAACAGCCAAGCGAAGAAGAAGTGCCAGCGACGCCCCGCCGCGAGATCCTGGAACGAGGGAATGGTCGCCCAGGCGGGAAATGCCCTTGCGGTCGGCTGGCCATCGACATCGGAAATCCCGAGTACACCGGTGGTCGATACCTCCATACCCGCCGCGCGCACGAAGCCATGTGCATCGGCGCCATTTCCTGCAGACCCTATGGTAACAACGGCTGGATCGCCATCGGCGCCATAAGGACCCCAGTACAGCTCGGGATGAGCGTTGAATATCTGCAGGCCGCTCAGCAGGAGAAAGCTCAGGCAGATGGCGTTCAACCAGTGCGTAATACGCGTCACAAGCGAGTGGCGGCGGATGAATATCGTCCGGGGATACTGGACGTTGTCATTGGTAGCATTCATGTCCGGCCTTGCTCCTTAAAGAGGCGGATTTTCTGGAAGATGGTCGCCGGTCAAACCGGAAGGGGCGGCCCAGCCGACCGGCGACAGACATGGTCACATTGGCGGGACCACACCATTCTTTCCAACGACGAGCTGGTGGGCTACAACGCCGGTGGAAGCCTTCTCGGCCGGCACGAAGACTACGGCGCCCGGAACGAGGTCGTCGTTCGTCGCAGGTGCAAGGGTGACAACCGGCGTGCCGTCAGGGATCGAGATCTTCTTCTCCTTGCCCTTGTAGGCGACGGTCACCGTGCGGCCATCGACACCTTTGACGGCATCGGCGACAGTCGCATTCGTCATGCTGCTCTCGGGCTTCAGGTCCCAGCCATAGCTCCCCTCGCCCGCACCTCTGAGGGCGGGCGGGAAGATGAGAACTTCGAGCGCTCCATCGCCGCCATCTTTCTTGGGCAGCGACGCAATGCCGACGAAGTCGCCCGGCTTGATGTCCTCGATCTTCGCATTCGCAACAGCTGAAACCTGCCAGCCGTCGGCAAGAGCAACGTCGAGAGTCTCACCTTCGCGGGTCTTCACGGTCAGTTTGGAGCCGCCAAAGGAAACGATGCTACCTCTGACATTGATCCGATTGCCCTTAGCGTCTTCGGCACGAACAGGCAAAGCAACCATCGTCGCCAATGAAATGCTAGAGAGCACCAGAGCCAAAGCGGGCGAGAAATTCTTTATCATGATATTCTTCCTACTAGTTGATAGGTTAACAAGGCGCAGTTTCACATGGGGCGAGACACCGTCCCAGGCGATTATTGAACGGTCGTTTTCGATAGACGCTCCAACGTGGGCGCGAGGACAGTCGCGAACACGGCGGGCTGCCTATAGGCTCGTGCCGAGAGCATCGCTCCATGAACGCAGGCCAGAAAAGCCTCCGCCTCCACGTCCGGGGCGCTCGTCAGGTTCAAGGTACCCGCTTGGGCGCCCCGCACCATCACCGAGGTCAGCCACTGTGACAGGAAGCGAAAGAAAGCAGTCACCTCGGCGGCAACTTCGGGGGGAAGCGAAGGTAGCTCGCTTGCAAGCATGGCGCAGACGCAGAAGGGCCTGCTTGCATCCTCAATGCATCCGGCCCAGTGATCCGCGTAGACCTTCAACATCTCCCGTGGCTCCGGTACGTTCCGTTCCAGTGCTTCGACGCCTGCCTGCGCATCCTCGCGGTAACGCAGAAGCAGCTTTCGAACCAAGTCTGACTTGGTGGGAAAATGGTGATGAATGCTTGCCTTGCGGATTCCGACGACTTCAGCGATATCAGCATAGCTGAAACCATTGTAGCCGCCGCTCATGATGAGGTTGCGCGCAGAAGCGAGAATGTCGTCCGAAGTCGTCGATAAGTTGCTCATGCATTATGTCTACCTTCTAGTAGGAAGACTGTCAATCCCGAATGCTATTTATTTTGCCCGATCTTCAGGATGCGATCAGAGAGCCAATCATCAGCCTGGACCCCAACTTTCCGGCCTGTGTCGGGATCGTTCGTGCAATCGATCGTCCCCAGCATCACGCCGGGGACAAATAGCACGTCCGGCGCCTCGTCGGCCCTCGGCAAATGTCCTGGTCGTGGTAACGGGGATGTCGAGCTTTGTCGAAACAGGCATATTGTCCGTCCAGACAAGATCGATCCGGCATCGCAGGACATCAAACACTGTCAGACGTCCGACGAGATCCTGCATGACCATGCGTGGATGGACAAGCATGTGATGCGTGCTGCACCAGCGGGGATCGGCATCTGGTGGTCCCGGTCCCTGCTGGGCGGAAGCCGGAATCGAAAAAGCGCTGGCGGCACCCACGCTCGCGGCAAGTGCGAGCATGTCGCGGCGGCTGACGTCGCGCTCAAGAGCCGATGGTTCCGGAACGGGGATATTGATGGAGGGAGGGACGGCCCGAAGCGCCAAAGGCAAACCCATACTCAAGGGCCGTCCGCGAGAGAAAAGCGTCGTAGGCAACGCGCGCGGGCAGCGCGCATCGCCGAGTGCGACTATCCCCTTTCAGGCACGACCACATCTATCGTTTGCACGTCAATCACGCTGTGGGCGGCATTGACGAGCTCGAGCTCCACCTTGTGGGCACCTGGCGGCAATTGTCCGAAATAGATTGGGTCCGTCGAGGCGTGGATCCACTTCCATCCGGCGCCATCGACCATGACATGAAGATGGCCGATCGTCGGCTTCAGCTTCGTGGCCTCCGCGCCCGCGATTTCCGTGTAGATGGGAAGGATAATCATGTTCTCCACGTGGAACGGCAGATAGACATAGCCATCCTTGAGGATCAGGAGACGATCAGTTTCGGGCTAACCTCCTCCCCGGCGCGAGGTGAGGCAGTCTTGGTCTTTGCAACCATCATCTGATCGTGATCCGCGGCGTGTGCGGTGGAGATTGACATAAGGCAAACGGCAAGCAGAGTGGCGGAGGCTGATATCTTCAATTTCGTCTTCCTGATTGATTGATTGATTGATCGTTCCATGCCCGCGAACACTCGCAACAAGCAGAAACGCCGAACGCGACGGACACACAAACCTATCAACTAGTAGGTTTGTGCAGATCGACTTTCATGGTACTTGTTGTCGCAGCGTTTAGAATTCGACTCAGACCGCGCGCAGCGGCCGCTCAGGCTGGTGTGTGGGACCCTATGAAGGCCGCCCCGGTGCCGAATAAGCGCTGAATGCCTTTACCCTTCGTCGCGCGCCGTCGCCGGCGGAGTATCGGAAAGGCTGATGCCTGGCTGAATCAGTACCTCGCCACCGCCCGATGTCGTCGCAACGATGCCATCGGAATAGATTTTGACAGATGATATGGTGCCTTTGACGGATCCATCGGCGCTTTCAATATATTTGCCAACATATCCGCCTGCCTGTGTCAGGCTTGAGCCAGCAAGCAGAGCGTCGAGCTTCTTGTTTGTCTGGATGCTCTGTTCCACCTGAGAAAAGCTCGCCAATTGAGCGAGTTGCTCACTGGCGTCGACAGGATCGGTGGGGTCCTGATTTTTCAGCTGCGCGATGAGAAGCTGCAAAAAATCATCATAGTCGGCTGTCTTCTTATGCGGGACATTTGTGTTGGAGGCCGTTGTTGTGGCGGCAGTGAGACTTTCGAGAGAACTCGTCATGCGGACATCCTTTCTGTGACCGGGCATTGCGGGGGATCGTGCGCACGTCCCGTGAATAAGGAGGTTCACCCGAACCGTTGACACAAGCCTACCTTCTAGTAGGTTTATGTCAATCGAAAACAGCTGGCTGTTGAATTTGTGTTCCTTCAGTTGGTCCGAAAACGAAACAGACTGGTGGCAGGTATGAAGACAATCGGAATTCTCGGCGGCATGTCCGCCGCTTCAACGCAGATCTACTATCGAGAACTCTGCAATCGAACGCGACAAATCCTGGGAGGACTGCACTCTCCGGAATTGCTTATACGTTCCCTCGATTTCGCGCGGATAGAGGCCCTGCAGATCGCTGGAAAATGGGAAGAAGCCGGCGCGATTTTGAACAGGGAAGCGAAGGCCCTTGAGCGCGCCAACGCGGATTTCATTGTGTTGGCCACCAACACAATGCACAAGCTGGCCGAGCAAATGATGCATGGCGTGTCGATCCCCTTGCTCCATATTGCCGACGCCACCGCATCGCGCATCAAGCTGAAGGGTCTGCGCAGTCCGGGACTGATCGCGACCGCATTCACAATGGAGCAGTCCTTCTACACCGACAGGCTGGCGGCTGCCGGTGTCACGCCGATCATACCAGAAACGCGCGATCGAAGCGAAACGCACCGGATCATCTACGAAGAGCTTTGCTGCGATGTTGTTACCAAGCAGAGCGAAAGGACCTACGTCGCCATCGCCCAACGCCTCGTCGATCGAGGCGCTGATTGCCTGATCCTCGGCTGCACGGAAGTCGGCATGCTTCTTAACCAGGGTAATGTGCCCGTGCCCGTGTTTGACACGACGCTGATCCATTGCGATGCGGCACTGGCAATGGCCCTGGATGACCAGATCCCGTCAAAGGTATGAGTTAAAGCCTCGCGTCAAGCACTTGTCGAACACTGCAGTTCCGTGACCGCCTATGCACGTGGCGTCCAATCAACTGCACCGCCCAACCCACCAGGAAGTTTGCGAGATGACGCACGAAAGGCGCGTATAGTCTCATGCATATCTCCCATTTTTGCAAAGGGATTGAAGATAAAGGTAGCGCACGAGGCAGCACGCCCGCCTCGCGCAATGCTCAAGCGCTTATGCCACCGTCTACGAGAATGCCCGAGCCGGTGATGTAACCCGCGCCGGGCCCGGCGAGGAAGGCGACGGCCTCTGCGACCTCCTTTGCCCGACCGTAGCGGGCAATCGACAGGCTCGGCAAAATAGCCGGCGCCAAAGCGCCGTCGGCAGGGTTCATGTCGGTGTCGATTGGGCCTGGTCGGACGAGATTGACGGTAACGTCCCGCGGCCCCAGTTCACGTGCGAGACCACGCGTGAAGCTTTCCAGGGCGGACTTCGTCGCCGCATAGACCGCGATCCCCGCAAACGGGACAGCCAAACCTGCGTTACTGCCGATACTGATGATGCGGCCACCATTCGGAATATGTTTCAGCGCTGCCTGAGTGATCAGAAAGACGCCGCGCACATTGACATTCAGTTGCGAGTCGATCTCCTCCAATGGCTGTGTGGAAAAATCACCTGCGAAAAGAACGCCGGCGTTGTTCACCAGAATATCGAGGCCGCCGAGCTCAATGACAGTCCGCTCGACGCTTGCCGTTGCGGCTTCTGTACTCGCGGCATCAGCTTGAATGGCGATTGATTTGCGGCCCATCACGCGGATCTCGGCGGCTAGTGCTTCGGCTTTTTCGGCCGACTTCTCGTAAGTGATCGCGACGTCGGCCCCGTCTTCCGCGAGTTTTAGTGCAATTGCCGCACCGATACCGCGCGCCGCACCGGTCACTAGCGCTCGCTTGCCCGCAAGCGGAGGGTTGGGAATGTTGTTCATGGCGGGTTACCTCAAAATGTTGCGATTAGATCTGCGGGGAAATCATTATGCGATGGTGACCGGTTGAAAGGTCGGGAGGGCTCAAACGTCAAACAGCCGATGACCGACGAAGCTCACCGACGCTCGCACTCATCGACGGACCTCCTTGTTCGATGGAAGGCCGGCAGAAAGCCAACCTGCAAAGAGAAGGCAGAGCGCAATCGCGACTGCCGCGACGCTGTAGGCATGGCCGATGGATCCCACATCGGTTGACGGACCCAGGATTGAGAAAAACAGTCCACCGATAAGAGCGGTCGCCAACGCGCCCCCTATCTGGAGCATTGAATTGATCAGGCCGGAGGCCAGACCCGACCGCGCCGGGTCAACGCGCTGAACCACGGTCTTCACGAGATTTGGAAGCGCAATTCCCTGTCCGGCGCCAATGAGGAACAGTGCAACGAATAGGAACTTGGGCGCTCCGAACGAGACCAGGGCAGCCGTCCCGAACAATCCCGCCGCTTCCAGGGTCATGCCTGCGGCGGCGGAATACCTGCCGAAGACGCGAAGGATGCGCTCGCTCGCGAATGGCCCCAATACGAACCCGACCGCAGCGGGAAGGATTGCAACCCCGGCCTCGAAAGGCGTCCGACCAAGACCGCCCTGTTGGTAGACGGAGAATGTCAGCCAGAAGGCCGCGAAGGCATAAAAGAACAGGGCGGCGAGCAGCCCGCGCTTTAAGCCCGGAACCTGGAGCAGGCGCGGTTCGACGATTGGATCTCCCCCTGCCGCCCCAAGCTTTTGCTCGTATCGCCAAAACAGCAACAGAAGTGGCAGCGAAGCAGCAAGTGTCAGGATTGACCAAACCGGCCACCCATGCTCCCGGCCCTCGATCAGCGGTGAGATCAGTGCAAACAGCGCAAGCGCGATCAGCGCCGCTCCGCCCAGATCCAGTTTATGGGCGTGCTCCGATCGGGTCTCGCGCAACATCACGACCGAGGCCGGCGCTGCGATCGCAATCACGGGAAGGTTGATGAGGAAGATGGCTCTCCATCCGACGCCAAAGAGATTCAAGGCGATCAGCGCCCCACCGAGAAACAGGCCGGCCATCGATGCCACCCCAAATGTCAGGGCGTAGAAGCTGAGCGCCCTTGATTTTTCGTGGTCGGGAAAAATCGCATTTATTGATGCCAGAGCCTGCGGCGCCATGACCGCCGCGGCAAACCCTTGAAGGATCCGACCGGTGATTAGAACCAAGGGCGACCAGGCAAATCCGCATAAGGCAGAAGCAACCCCAAACGCGACCATTCCAGCGAGGAAGACGTTTCGCCGGCCATAGAGGTCGCCTAGCCTGCCACCGGTGATTAGCATGACCGCGTAGGTAGTGGCGTAGCCTGAAATGATCAGCTGCATTGTCGATGCAGAGGCCTGCAAGTCCACCCGGATCGACGGCAGCGCCACGTTGACGATGAAGAAGTCCAACGGTGGCAGAAAAGCCCCTGTCAACAGGATGGCCAATGCCGTCCATCTGCGCGGATCGAGATGATTCTCGGGGTCACGGGAATGTTCCAATACTCTCTCCATATCGACCAGCGATGCCGATCGACGGCTTGTGTGGGCCTATGATTGGGAACCGTATGGTTCCTAATTGAAATCAGTCGAGCGGTTTCAGTGCGAAGTCGACCATAGCCTTGGTGTCCTCGCGATCCGCTCCTGCCTTCCCCAGCACCCTCATCCCCTGGATCTGGCAGACAAGGAACTTTGCGAGTGTCCGCTCGTCCAGCGCAGAATCAATCTCACCCACGGCCTGAGCTCGAATTATCGCTGCCGAATAAAGATCTTGCAGCCTCCGAAAGAGGCGGGAAATTCGAGTGGAAACTTCCTCGTCGCCTGGAAGCATTTCAACAGCCGACAACACGACAAAACATCCGCGCAATCCCGGCTTTCCGGATGAAGCTTCGACGTGCTGCGCGAACGCTTCTCGGATGGCGGCCTTGGGCGACGGGTTGGAATGCAGGGTTTCGCCTGCCTTGCGAAGGGCATCTTCGATGTAGACATCAAGCGCACGAAGATAGACGCCCCGCTTGTCCACGAACGCCTTATAGAAACTGCCTCTGGACAGATCCATTCCCTCGAGCAGATCGGGAAGAGATGCATCGTGATATCCACGGTTCCAAAAGACGTCCATCGCCTTGCGAACTGCATCATCGAGCTCGAATTCGCGAGGGCGACCAACGGACGAGGAGATTTGAGGGCGTTTAACCATGAAAGCCATATGGAACCATTCGGTTCCTATTGCAAGCGATTTTTCCAGAGAAACGAGATGGGCGTTTGGTGGAAAAGAAATAACGCTTCGTTCGCCAAGGCTGCTTTCTGGGAGGATGCTGCGATCCAAACGCCTGAGCCGCGGTATCAATGGGTTTGGCTGTCGGCCGCCGGTCGGCCGCATGCAGGATATGACGCAGACGCTCGATCACAGTGCACTCTGGCAGCAACTCGATGAGCGTTCCAAGGGTGAAGTCACCCTCAAGAAACTCAAGCGACTACATGAAGATGCCGAGACCCGCGCGCGCGAGGTTGTCGACTGTGGCGTGATATTGACGGTATTGGAACCGCCAACCCTCTTTGTAACGTCACAGTGCGACGCGTCGGTTCGTTGAAAGCGTTTGGTCAGGTGTTGAGGGCGGTCTAGCTTCCGCGCAGCCCTTCCAGTGCGCTGGCCGCGATATTTACAATCGACAGCAAGCCCGCCCGCGTTTCCCCATCGCGCGCCTGCACCGACATGCCCTGCACCACGCCGGAGACATAGCGCGCCCAGGCGGCGCAATCCGTATCCGCGGGCAGCTGACCTTCGTCGACGCCGCGCTTCAGGCGCCGGCAGACCATGTCGCGGCTGATCGTTCGCAATTGCCGGCCGTAGAGGATCAGCTCGTCGTCCGCGATGCCGGCAGGCGCCGTGGTGATCATGCAGCCGGGATGGTCCGGCGCCTCCGAGAAGGTGATGGCGGCATCCCGCAACAGCCGCATGATTGCCTGCAGCGCATCGCCTTCCTCTTCAAGAGCGCGTTGCCCGAAGCCGCCGATCGTGGTCCGGTAGCGTTCCATGGCTTCGCGGTACAGCGCTTGCTTGGATCCATAGGCCGCATAGAGGCTCTGCGCCGAAATCCCCATCGCTTCGGTCAAGAGCGGCATCGAGGCACTTTCGTATCCCTGCGCCCAAAATACCTCCATCGCACGCTGGACCGCCGCTTCCCGATCAAAGGCGCGGGGGCGGCCACGCGTCTTTTCATTTTTCACAATGGCCATTGTTGTAATTCCGACGACTCGCTGTTATTGGAATGATCGTTGTGATAAATACAGAAGGAAGCAGGATATGACTACCCTGAATATGGTCGATCGCGACCAGCGCTATATGATTGAAGGTTTTCCGGCGTTCGACCGCACCCGGGATGGTATCGAGGGCTTTCGCAAGATGATGGTGGAAGGGCTTGGTGCTATGCTGACACCGGAACCGGTCGCGTTCGGCACTGAAAGCGTGCCGGCCGGGAAGGACGGCCGCCCCGAAATGCGGATTTTGGTGCATTGCCCGGATGCCGTGACGAACAATGCGGGGATTGAACAAGCGTCGAGCCTAAGACAGGCTGTCGGCAATGGGCGCCCGGCGATCCTCTACCTTCATGGTGGCGGGATGGTAGCTGGAACGCCGGAGATCATGGCAGGTACCAACAGCAGGCTTGCTGCCAGCGTCGGCGCTCTCGTGTTCGCGCCCGCGTATCGGCTTGCGCCGGAGCATCCGTTTCCCGCCGGTATCGAGGACTGCTACGCGGCGCTTGAATGGCTGTACGATAACGCCGCAAGGCTGGGCGTCGATCCTGCGAGGATTTCAGTCATGGGAGACAGCGGAGGCGGCGGCCTTGCGGCGGCAGTGGCGTTAAAGGCGCGCGACGAGGGTCGGGTGCCGCTGAAGGCGCAGATCCTGATTTATCCCATGCTCGACATGCGCACAGCAACGCCAGATGCACTGACCGATGACCGGCTGACCGGTGAGTTCATGGTCAACCGCGACCTGGCGCGCTTCGCTTGGAGTCTTGTGAAAGGCGCGGCGGATCCGCAGGGAAACAAAGTAGGCTATCTCTCGCCGGCGTTGGCAGAAGACCTGACGGGTGCTGCGCCGACCATTATCGTGACCGGCGCCCTCGATCTGTTCCGGGATGAGGACATCGCCTACGCCCAACGATTGATGGCAAGCGGCGTGGCAACCGACCTGATGGTGCATGCCGGCGCTGTCCACGGGTTTGACATTCTGCCCGGCGAGATCGCCGAGAGGGCGCGCTCGAGCCTGTTTGCCGCGATGCGTCGCGTGATTTGAGAAGCATGCAGAGCTGACTTCCAATGGCGCACAGGCGCTGTCCAAAACGCGCTCCCGAGGCGCTAACGCCTGGATGGCCATGGCGCGGCTGAGCGGCGCCTTTGCCTCACGCCATGATCGTGCTGAATTTCCCGGTTGCGCATTGGCGATGGTGGTTACGGCGTGCCAGGCGGGTTTGTTACAGGATCCAGCGAAATTTTGCGGGGTTATCAAAATCGTTGGCGGCTACTGTATACATGACTCGGTGGACGGTGTTGATCTGAGGAAACCTGGCGCCCCTTTGATGGCCATTGCGCTTTCGGGCGTTGCAGACCAAATACGTACCCTATTCGATTGCTTTCGCCGATCAAAAGGCGCAGGCTCATATCTTCAGTAAGCCATGTTCAGGGCGCTGCTGCTTTAGGGTCCTCACGCCCTAGCCCCGACTGAAAGGAGGACGACATGTCTTCCGCACTTGCTCCTCGATTGCTGACCGCTTCGGATCTGAATGTGCTTCGAAAAGTACTGACGGATGCGGGCTACTCGTGTGATGTGCTCACCGGCACGTCCACAGGAACCGCCGCGAAAGTTCTGATCAAGCTGTTTCAGGCGGGGATGTCAGATCCACTCGAGCTTCAGAACGAACTCGAAAGCCGCTTCGGACGGTCGGAACGGAAAGTCAGCGTACCAAGCAACACGCTTCACCCGCTCGCTATCCCCGGGCTACCGCGGGCACAACAACCGTCTTGCACTGACCGCTGAGCTGCAAGTACGACGAACGCGAGCGGCGCTCAGCAGATCGAGCGGCCTACTTTGGCGGCTGTCGATCTAAAGTTAAGTGGATGCGGCACACCCCAATCCACTCACTAAGAGAGAGGCATTTCGGATGCCTTAACTCCATCCTCTGCAATGCGAAGATCGGTTCAGAATGGCACTTATTTTTCCCAACAGAAGCAGAAGCTTCGACGAAACGAAAAACGGCGTTCGCTTCAGCGGCTACGACGGCATGTTCGAAGTCAAATTCCTTATCGAGGCTTCCGCGTTGAAACAGACGACGGAGGCGCAGTGTCTCAGTGCTTTCGACAGCGCGCGGGCCGCGGTTCAAAAGGCAGCAACAAAGCTCTATGAGCGCCGACGCGGCAATAGCTTTACGCTGAGCGCGCAGGATCTTGTTTGAACCAAGGCTGGACCGGAAGACGTCAGCTTTTGAAAGATGCAAGTGCCAATGCCAAACCTCTCACGTCGCTACCTCTGGAAAAATGCCGCGGTTTACATCGGCCGTTTTCGCTATATCGAGTTTCTGATCAAATCGGCGCCGGCGCTCAGCCTTGCGTTCATCGCGTACATCGCGGTGCTACACGAGCGTTGAATCGGTGGAATCATCGTCCGGCCAATGCGGCGCAGCAGGCGGTCGCGTCGGGTGTGCCATGCGCTTTTCAGTCGACTTAGCGATAGGCAAGCCGCCTTCAGGCTCCTCCCAAAATCTGTCTGCATTATATCGTCTTGCAATCCATTCCGGTCGCCCCTCAATTGGTCGGGGGTTCGGTGCAAGTACCAGCTACGACCATGGCAAGCACTCGCACCAATTCCCTCCACTCAAAGGCAAGACATGATGCTGGCGGCGGCGGCAACGCCGGGTAGATATGCGGATCAGGCGTGAAGGCGCATTTTTAGGTGTCGCGTCCAGATCAGTTCTGCCTGGGTTGCTTTATGCGCTGTGAAAAACGTCAATAGGTGACGTTTATCCAAAAGTCTCTTTTCGTCAAACTCGCTATCGAGATAGTCATCCTCCTCACGAACATCTCCGCCTCGAAGAACGCCTTTGAGTTCGCGTACATACCGTCCTGAGATATCAAAACTGACTTGGTTTTTTGGTGGCTCTTTCATGCAAAGCTCTCCACTTCTACGGTGTTGGGGCATCGGTTTGGCAACACTTGCGCATGACATATTGTGCCGCGATAACTCACGGCGACGGACCGCGGTACGCTGGCATTTAGGGCCGTTTGGTCAGCAACCCTCGAATTGCATGGCGATGGAGCGCCTTGGCCTCGACGTGGGCGACGTATTTGTGATGACCGAAAGCGGTTTGAAGCTCGGCGGCGAGGTCGGCAGGGCCTCTTAGTCCGCGCCTGAAAAGACCGATCAGCAACTTCGCCGCGGCGTTAAGATCCGCTGGCGCTGTTGTCATGACGTCGCCGGTGTACCCTGCATCGGTCAGGACTTGTTGTATAATGGCGAGTTCGTCGGAATTCAGTCTCGCGGCAGATCCGTCGGAAGACATTTCGTCGACCTTTCGGTTGGGGCTAGGGTGTGGAGGCCCTTAAACGGAAGCGCCCGTGTAAATTGCTTCCTGGAAAAAAGACTGTGCGCCGAAATTACCCGTGTAGCAATCGGAGAATATTGCACACGCTCAGCGAGCTTGGGGCATTGACCATCGTGAACCGGGCATTATCGATAGCAATGGTTACACACTGACGACGTTGGCTTGTTCCTGAACTTTGAGGGCAGGATCATCATGGCAGCTGTCTACGCTGCAAACGACTGAAAAATAGACGCTTTTGGGATTGACTATTTGAGGTTTCCAAGTCGCAAAAACGGAAAGACCCAGAGGCCGCTATTCTCCTTGCTCATCTCAAGCTCGCCTGTCGAGCTCGGCTGAATGCGCGGCTCCTCAAGGATCTGGACGCTCTCGACCTTGAGGTGGCTGACGCCCTTGGGGAGCCCGTTTCCAACTTGCGCCGCATGCTTCATGGCGACGCTGTGTTTCTTGACCGCGTCCTTCACGCGCGCCGGAATGCTCTTTCCGCTTGCGGTATGTGTCGGATGGTCGCAAAGCGATGGTGCTTCTGCTGTCGTGGACTAAGACAGCATCGACGTCTTCAATTCGGAAAACGAAGGTTTACTTATGCCCGCCAAGCTTTCTCTCTCGCGCGACCGAATCTCCGTACTTCTTCTCGAAGGAATCAGCCAGCACGCCGTGGACTATTTTTCCTCCTGTGGATACACCAACCTCGTCCATCTGCCGAAGGCACTCGATGACAAGGACCTCAAACGCCACATCGCTGATGCGCATATCATCGGCATTCGTTCTCGAACACAGCTGACAGACGAGATTTTTGAAGGCGCCAAAAAGCTGATCGCTGTCGGTTGCTTCTCTGTCGGTACCAACCAGGTCGATCTGGATGCAGCGCGGCGACGCGGGATTCCTGTCTTCAACGCGCCCTATTCGAATACACGCTCCGTGGCGGAATTGGTGATCGGCGAAATCATCATGCTGGCGCGGCAAATCTTCCCCCGTTCGGCCTCCGCCCATGACGGCGGCTGGGATAAGTCGGCTGTCGGCAGCCGGGAAGTTCGTGGCAAAACGCTCGGCATCGTTGGCTATGGCAACATCGGATCGCAGCTTAGCGCGCTTGCCGAGAGCATGGGCATGATTGTGCGTTATTTCGATCTCTCTGACCGGCTCCGCCGAGGCAACTCGGAATCCATGGCTTCGCTCGGCGAACTTCTTGAGATCTCCGACTATGTGACGATGCACGTGCCCGAAACGGCATCGACGCATAATATGATCACGGAAACCGAGCTCCGCCGCATGAAGAAGGGGGCAATCTTCATCAACAATTCCCGTGGCACCGTCGTCGATCTCGACGCGCTTGCGAAAGTCCTGAAGGAAGGCCATCTGGCCGGCGCCGCCGTCGATGTGTTTCCCAAGGAGCCGGCATCGAATAACGAGCGCTTTGTAACTCCGTTGCAGGGCTTGAGCAATGTCATTCTGACGCCGCATATCGGCGGCTCGACGGAAGAAGCGCAGGAGCGTATCGGCGGAGAAGTTTCGAGGAAGCTGGTCGAATACTCCGACATCGGATCGACCATGGGCGCCGTCAACTTTCCGCAAGTTCAGTTGCCCGAGCGCCCGAACGGCACGCGTTTCATCCACGTGCATGAAAACCGCCCTGGAATGCTGATCAAGCTCAACGAGATTTTCTCGACTCGAGGTCTGAACATCGTCGCCGAATTTCTTCAGACCCATGGCGATACGGGTTACGTTGTGATAGAGGCCGAAGCAATCTCCGCAAATGCCGACAAAATCCTTCAGGCACTACGCGAAATACCAGGAACGATACGCACCCGATTGGTGTACTGACATCGGACAGGGGACGCGCGCGTCATGACAACCACCTAGAACCTGTGGCGTGCGTGCCGTTTCCCGATGACTGTTTCGCATAGAGCGTTAGCTCACTGGAGCGGGGGCGACTGCCTTGAGCTCCGCAAGGTAACAATGCCTGGAAACGGCTGCGGTTAGGGAGTTGCGGGTGTCATTTCCTTCGCGGAAGAGATTGATTACGGCCGCCGCAGCAAGCTCGGCTTCCGGCGTCTCTTTTGCGATGCCACTTTCCGCCAGCCACGCCGTAAAGACAGCGTCGACGATTGATAGCTCGGCTGGCCCAAACGTCTTTTCGAAAAATTCGCGCATGCACTCCTCATCGGTCTTGCGGCGAGGGATGTGGGTTATGAGGCAGAGGTATTCAAGAGCCGAAGCCACAAGTCTGCTTGCGCGCTGAACGGATGCACCGTTATGCGCCTTCACGGGGCTTTGATCCCAAGACTGCATTCCCGGAAACCGCCCTCGATGGTGAGGGGTTCGCGGCTTCGATAACGCAAAAACGGGACTTTGGCCCCGATCAATCAACAGCGTTATCGAGCCCTGACAGGTCGTCGTGTTCAGGGCGAGGCGAGCTGATTGGCCACTTGTCTTTCAAACTACCGTGTAGCTACGCTCGGCCTTTCCGCTGGTTTTTGGCCTGTAAGGTCTGGTGCAAACATTTTTCCCTTTGATGCTAGCCCGCAGGCCGATCCTCAACCAGCGTCATGACCACAATGAACGCGTCCGTCCGCGCGCTGTCTTTTCAGCTGATGCAAGCGTTGCCCACCTTGTCGCGTAGATAATTTCTTGGATCGAGCCTTTGCTCAAGCGAGCATTCGCAACATGCGTCACACCCTAGAAATCTCTCACCTCTCGTCCCAAGGATTGGATCTGCCGAAACGCGCCATAACGACGGTCATGGATCTCGCCAATGGCACCGTTGGTCGGTGCGTAGATACGATTGACGCCCGACAGGCTGGCCATTGCAAATTGCAGGTCCGCAAAGGCCCCGGCAGCCAAAGCGCCGAGCATAGCCGCGCCAAGTAGTACCGGCTCATCTGAGTTCGACGCTACAACCGGTTTGCCGCTGGCATCCGCCAGGAGCTGTCGGACGAAGTCGTGCTGGCCAGCACCACCGCTGATGACCACCTGATCGACCGTCGCCCCTACGGCTGCTTGTGTGTCGATGATCTGTCTCAGCCCATAACCGATACCTGCAACTCCGGCGACATAAAGCGCGACCAGACTGTTCAGGTCGCGCTCCATGCCGAGCCCCGCAATCACGGCACGCGCGTGCGGGTCGGCGAAGGGCGCGCGGTTTCCGAGATACTCCGGCACCACTTGCAAACCTCGTGCGAGCGTAATGGCATCGGACGGATTGTCGAACCTTTCGACTGCTAGATCGGCGAGCATAACCGGTAGTGGAATTGACTTTGCAGCGGCCTCCGCAGCCGCCTCCACAGATGCAGGGTGGTAGGACAGCAGTTGATCGATCGCTGCTCCCGCAGCGCTCTGGCCGCCCTCGTTCAGCCACATGCCCGGCACCATGGCCGAGTAATAAGGTCCCCATACTCCGGGCACGAACACCGGGTCCACCGTAGACGCCATCGTGCAGGACGAGGTGCCGAACACATAGGCCAGATTGCGTTCAGGCCGCCCGTCGATGCCGACCGTTCCGATGCCTCCGGCATGCGCGTCGATCATCCCGGTGCCGACAGCCGTTCCGTCCTTCAGCCCCATCGCGGCGGCCGCCTCGGCGGAAAGCCCCTGCCCCAGCGGTGTTCCCGGCTCGACGATCCGAATGCCGATCCGTCGGAACCCCTCCTCGGCCAACACGCCGAGACCGATCTGTTCGAAATAGCTCCGATCCCAACGTTGCTCATGCGCTAGATAGGTCCATTTGCATGTGACCGTGCAGGTCGATCGCGCCAAATCGCCCGTCGACCGCCATGTCAGGAAATCGGCCAGATCGAAAAACTGCCATGCCGCGTCGAAGACCGCCTGGCGGTTTTCCTTTAGCCAGAGCAGCTTTGGCGTTTCCATTTCCGGCGAGATGCGGCCGCCAACATACCGCAGGACATCATGGCCCAGTGCATTGATGCGCTCGGCCTGGTCGATGGCACGGTGATCCATCCACACAATGATGTCGCGGTCCGGATCATCCGACGGTCCGACGGCCAGCGGCGCTCCGCCGTCGCCCAGCACGACAAGCGAGCAGGTTGCATCGAAGCCGATACCGGCGACGGCCCCGGCATCGACGCCGGAGGCGGCGACGGCCTCGCGAACGCTGGCGCAGACGGCCTGCCAGATTTCGGTGCTTGATTGTTCGACGATCGCTCCCGCCTCGCGATAGAGCGTGATGTCGCGTTTGGCAGTGGCCAGCATCCGTCCCGTGAGATCGAACACGCCGGCACGGGCGCTTCCCGTACCGACGTCGACTCCGACGAGATAACGGTCTCTGTCCGCGGCAGCTGTGTTCAGTGTGTTAATCATGGCATTCGGCTCTTTATCGTCAGCAGGATCATTCGAGGTCTGGCGCCGGCGTCAGAGGTCGACGCTGTTTGGTAGAATGACGAGGTCGCGGATGGTGACATTTCGGGGCCGCGACAGCATGAAGAGCACGCATTCGGCGACTTCGACCGGCTGCATCAGGCTGCCATTTGCGAGTGCTTCTTCCATCTTGGCCTTCGGCCAGTCATCGAGAAGAGCGGTGACGACCGGGCCCGGTAGCACGGCGCCGACGCGCACGCCATGCTGTGCCACCTGCCGGCGGGTCGCGTGCACGAAAGCCTGTACGGCGAACTTGGAGGCCGTGTAGATCGGCTCCCAGACAACAGGAACGACACCGGCGATCGAGCTGGTGAAGAGAATGTCGCCCGACTTCTGCGCGATCATATGCGGCAGCACCGCATGCACCGAGCGGAAGGCCGCGTTTATGTTGAGGTTGAGCATCCGATCCCAGGCGTCCGGATCACCTTCGGCGACGGGGCCGCCGATATAGGCGCCGGCATTGGCGTGAAAAATGTCGAGGCGACCGGCCATGTCGAGGATACCCCGCAGCATGCCGGATACCTCGGCGGGATTTAGCAGGTCGACCACCAGTGGCAGCGCGCGTTCGCCGAGCTCCGCGCAAAGTAAATCTAGACGCTCCCTGGCGCGATCGACCAGGACCACCGTCGCGCCTTCGCGGATCAGGGTCCGCGCGCATTCAAGCCCGATGCCGGATGCGGCACCTGTGATGGCCGCGACCTTGCCTTTCATGAGTTCAGACATGAGATATTCTCCTTGAGAGATGGTTAGGCGCGTCCATGGCTGACGCGGGAGCGGCGGGCCAGTGAGTCCACGATCACGGCGATGGCAAGAACGGCGCCTGTAATCATGTAGCGCAGCGACGAGCTCAGATTGAGCAGTGTCAACCCATTGGATATCGCCTGGATGACGATGATCCCGAGCAGGGCCGAATAGGCGCTGCCGCGTCCGCCGAACAGGCTGGTGCCGCCGATGACCGCTGCCGCGATCGCGTTCAGGTTAACATCGCCGGTGCCGGCCTGCTGGCTCGATGATGCCAGACGGGAGGCAGACAGAATGCCGCCCAGCGTTGCCAGCGTCGAGCACAGCATGAAGGCACTGAGATAGATGTGGCGCACGTTGATGCCCGAGCGGCGCGCGGCCTCGCGGTTTCCGCCGACGGCAAACATCGAGCGTCCCCAGCGGGTGCGGGTCAACGCGTAGTTCAGAACAACCACCAACACCACCAGCAGCCCGAACATCCACGGTACGCCGCGGCCGAGATTGAGATAGTAGACGGCAAATTCCAGCGCCAAGGTCAGAATGCCGGCCTTCATGGCCAGGATGCCGAATGGCTGCGACGAGAGATTGGCGGCCTTGCGGCGCTCCCGGGTGCGCATGCCCATCACCACCATCACCGCACCCGGGACCAGCGCCAGCACATGCGACAGCCAAGCTGGCATGACGAGGATCTGGCCGAAGCGAACCAGCGGCGAAGCGTAGGGAAGATTGATGCTACCCGTGGGACCGAGAATGTAGAGCTGTAGCCCCAGAAGCGCCAAGAGGCCCGCGAGTGTCGCCACGAAGCTCGGCATGCCCAGCCTGCTGTAGAGCGTGGCATAGAGCGCGCCGACAGCCGCGCCGACAAGCAATGCCACACCGATGGCTCCGCCCACAGGCCATCCGGCATTGACCCAGAGAACACCGATGATCGCCGAGGACAAACCGCTCATCGAGCCGACGGAAAGATCGATTTCGCCAAGCAGCAGCACGCAAACTATGCCGAGCGAGATGATGCCGACCGTGGCGCAATCGAATAGCAGATTGACGAGATTGTTCGGGAGTAGAAAGACCGGATTGAGAATGCTGAACACGGTCGAGATGACGATCAAGCCGACTGCCACCGGCAACATGCCGAGGTCGCCCGAACGGATACGATCGATGAAGGCCTTCGCCAGATCGAGGACGCCCTCACTGTGCTTGACGCGCTCATCGCTGCGGTCGAGCAGTGGTGCGTTCGCACTTGGTATGCCATTGGATTTCTGCTGGCTCATGCCGGCCTCCCGCTGATCTCGTTGGACTGACCGGACTTGCGCTCCATGCGACGAGACACCGAGTTCTCGGTCGCGCCGGTGATCGAGGCCACCAGTTCCTGATTGGATGCATCTGGCGTGAAGACGCCGTTGTTTCGGCCAAGCCGGAGCACGACGATGCGGTCGGCGACGGCGCGCACGTCTTCCATGTTGTGGCTGATGATGATGACGCCCAGACCACGATCGCGCACGCGCTCAATCAGATTCAAGACCTCGGCGGTCTGGGCGACGCCAAGCGCTGCGGTCGGCTCGTCGAGCATGATAATCTTCGGATCGAGCAGAAGCGATCGCGCGATCGCGACCGTCTGTCGTTGGCCGCCTGACAGAGAGGCGATCGGCTCGCGAACAGAGGGGATGCGAGCCGCCAGTTCACGCAGAAGCGTCCAGGCACGTACCTCCATGGCAACCTCATCAAGGCTCCATGGCGACATCTCGTGGCCGAGGAACAGATTGGCGACCACGTCGAGATTTTCGCAAAGCGCCAGATCCTGAAAGACCGTCGCGATGCCCAGTTGCAGCGCCGCGCCGGGGCTGTCGAGCGTCACCTTGTTGCCCATGAATTCGATGGTACCGGATGACGGCTGGTGTACGCCGGCGAGGACCTTGACCAGCGTCGACTTGCCGGCGCCGTTGTCTCCGACCAACGCCACGACCTCACCCGCCTTGACCTCAAGATCGATGTCGGTGAGGGCCGAGACGGCACCGAAATTCTTGGAAATATTGTTGAGCCGGAGAATGGTCTCGCCCTTCTCCGCCGTCGAACTCGCGTCGCGCATCATGGCTCCGGGCCTTTCTGGGAATGGGAGTTCGCCCGGTCGCCATGTGGGACCGGGCGAGTTCGGGAGGACGTTACTGGATACCGAGCTTCTTGCAGCCGTCGGCATACTCGCCGGTGCAAACCTCCGCCGCCGTCTGAATCTTCTTGTCGAAGATTTCCGCCTTGATGTTCTCAGCAGTCACGACAGCAGGGACGAAGAGCTCGGATGGCGTATCGTAGAGCTTGTTCTTCGCCTCGGGCGTTTCACCCTTGATGAGCTGGAACGCGACCTTGGCGGCAGCGGCAGCGACGATTTCCGATGGCTTGGAGATCGTATTGTACTGATCGCCGGAGATGATCAGCTGCAGCGCCGCAATGGTCGCGTCGTTGCCGGTGATCGGCGGCACGGGCTTGACGCCGGCCGCCTTGAAGGCGGCGATCGCGCCACCGCCGGTGCCGTCGTTTGCCGCAACCACGCCCTTGATGTCCGCGCCGAAGCGGGTGATCTGGCCGGCTGCCCATTCCTGCGCCTTCGGCGGCGCCCATTCGGGCGTATCGTATTCGGCCAGCGTCTTGTAGCCGGAATCCTTCAGGCCGCGATGGATGCCATCCCGGATAAGGCCGGCGGCCGCGTCGGTTGGCGAACCGTTGATCTGCAGCAGGCCAGAACCATCCGCTACGCCTGCAGCCTTCAGCGTATCGACCAGCGACTTGGCAATGGCGTAGCCGATACCTTCATTGTCGAATGAGACGTAGAAATCGGCGGGCTTCGCCGGGATCGGGCGGTCATAGGCGATCACCTTCACGCCCTGCGACTGGGCAATCTCGACCAGACCGGCAGCGGCGGATGAATCCACCGGATCAAGCACGATGACCTTGGCGCCCTGCGCGATCACCGAATTGAACTGCTGCTGCTGAAGCGAAGCATCGGCATTGGCGTTCTGGTAGATAACGGTGCATCCGGCGCACAGCTTCGCCATCTCGGCCTTGAAGCCGGGGAAGTCGTGCTGCTCGTAACGGGTGGATGCCTGGTCGGGCATCAGAAACGCGACGGTCGCGGTGTCGGCCGCCAAGGCGGCACCGGCAAGGCCGGCAAAGACCGCAGCGGTCGTCATGAGAAATTTACGATATGCCATGCTCTCCTCCATGAGAAACGGAATTCTTGTCAAAGGATGACTTCCGGTCGGCCTCCAAAGATACGATCAATAGTGAGTCGGGACCGCACCCTTATCTCCCCGGCCAGCCCTCCACAGCTAAGCCACTCCATCGATTGAGCGAGTCTGCTCAATCGATGGAGCAACAATTGCCACTTTCGCATATTGCTGTCAAGTTGCGCGTGAACGGAGACTGAAATTTGTGAATCGTGACAAGCGGCAAAAGCGGACGACCATCTATGACCTGGCGGAGTTGGCCGGCACGTCGGCCAGTGCCGTCAGCGCGGTCCTGAACGGCAACTGGAAGAAGCGCAGGATCGGCAGCCAGCTGGCCGAGAGGATCACAAAGCTGGCCGAGGAACAGGGCTACGCCGTCAACATGCAGGCGAGCCTGCTGCGGCGGGAAAAATCCAAGCTCATCGGCATGATCGTTCCGAAATACGATAACCGCTATTTTGGCTCGATCGTCGAGACCTTCGAGACGATGGCGCGCGAACGCGGCCTGTTTCCAATCATTACCTGCACACGCCGCGATCCTGAACTGGAGATGGAGGCTGCGCGGGAGATGTTGTCCTACCAGGTCGAATGGATCGTCTCGACGGGTGCGACGGATCCGGACCGGGTCACCGATCTATGTGCGGCCGCCGGCGTGCGCAGCCTCAACCTCGACCTTCCAGGCTCCAAGGCACCATCGGTCATATCCGACAACTTTGCGGGTTCGCGTGAGCTAACCCGCCGGGTGCTGGTGAATTACGAGCGTAAACTAGGTCGAAAATCGCCGCTGCTGTTCATCGGTGGTCGCGGTAGCGACCACAACACGTCCGAACGCATAAGGGGTTTCGTCGCCGCCCATCTTGAAATGGGTATCGATGTCGATGGCCATCATATCCTGGCCTGCGGCTATGCGCCGGAAAAGGCCGAACACGCGCTTGAGGCGTTGCGGACAGAGGAAGGCGGCGTCCCGATGGGAATGTTCGTCAACTCGACAATCTCGCTCGAAGGCGTGATGCGCTGGATCACCCGTTCAGGCCACACCGGCCCGATGGCGCCGACACTCGGCTGCTTCGACTGGGATCCATTCGTGGCGCTGCTCTGCGACGACATCGAGATGGTCCGCCAGGATGTGCCCGCGATGTTGGCTTCGGTGTTCGAGATTATAGAGGCCGGCTCCACGACGGGGTCTCTCGTCCAGATCCCGCCGGTATTCGTTACGTCCTGTTGACTTGGGATATTACGGGCCAGTGCAAGATTCGCCCGACCGTCGACACCGCTGCCACGCGGCATCAGGAACCGCCAAGAAATCAGAGCTTTACTGCAAGCTACATCGCCCAGTCTCTGACGATATCAGCGGGAGTGCGTGGGTCAGTTCACGTGGCGGACAAACAGAGCCGGCACGTCGGGCGCGGTTCATGCCAATCGCGCCTGACGTTGCAGTCGGCGGTCACGACTTCCTTATGATCCGCCCGATATAGTGAAGTGGTGGTTCAAGAGTGGCAGTGGCACCTTTTCAGTTTTCGCCTTGAGAAGGACAGGAACCGCGAACCGATTGATCGGGCCGCAGACCCAGATTAAATCACGTCGCCTGCCCGTTGGTTAAATCAGGAACTCTACATCGACAGGGATTTGCAGTGAGGTAACGAGATGATTCGTCTGGCCCGCCAGCCCAATTACCGCCAACAACTCACCGTGCTGCTGAGGCGTCATCCCCTTCGCCCTCGCCGCGGCGGTATGAGAATGGACGCAATACGAGCAGCCGTTGGCTGTCGAAACCGCAATGTAGATCATCTCCCTGACCAGAGGATCGAGCGCACCTTCCACGGTCATGACCGCCTTGAGGGCCTCCCAAGTTCGCTTCAACAAGGCGGGGTCGTTTGCAAGACCCCGCCAGAAATTGTTGACGAAATCGGAATTGCGGGTCGCCCGAATGTCATCGAAAACCGACTTAACGGCAGGAATGGCTTCGGCTTCTTCGTCGGTCAGCAACGGAACGGTCGACATGTTTTCTCCAATGGCAGTTAGTGAACTGCAGCATACATGATCTTCTCTTCGGTGGACTCACTCGGGGAAAACTCTTCCACGATGCGCCCCTGACGGCAGACGAGAATGCGGTCCGATAGATTCAAGATCTCCGGCAGGTAGGATGAGATCACCACAACAGCGAGACCCTGGTCCGCAAGTTCGTTAATGATCTGGTGTATCTCGGCGATAGCGCCAACGTCGACCCCGCGCGTCGGCTCATCGAAGATCACTAGACGCGGCTTTTGAACCAGCCCCCTGCCGATCACCACCTTCTGCTGATTGCCGCCGGAAAGTTCAACGACGCGTGCGTTGTCATTGATCGCTTTGATGTTCAGCTTCTGCGTCCATTCGGAAGACAGTTGGTGCATTTCACTCATGCTGATGACCGCGCTCTTCTCCCGTCCGGCCGCAAGCAGACCTGAAAACAGGTTCTCGGCGATCGACATCGTCTCGAAAAACCCTTCGCTTTTTCGATCTTCCGTCACATAGACGATGCCGTCGTTGACAGCCTCGCGAGGAACGGCATAGCGAACCGGCTTGTCATGGAGTTCGATCGTACCGCCGCGATTGAAGTCACGTTTGTAGATGCCGGAGACCACCTTGAACGTCTCTGTTCGCCCCGATCCAATCAATCCGAAGACACCGGTAATCTGACCCTGGAAGATCGAGAACGAGTTGTTTCTGACGACATTGCTCATCGACAGGTCTTGCACGGACAATACCTTCTTGCCGGCCTTCCGAAGCTGTGTCGCGTCGCGCAGGCGATACAGTTCTCCCGATAGTGTCCGACCAACCATGGCGGATATGATCTTGTTGCGGTCGTAGCTGGATGTATCGCCCGTTGAGACCAGTTCGCCGTCTCGCAGAATCGTAATGCGATCCGAGAGCATCAGCGCTTCTTCAAGTGCGTGACTGATGAAGACGATCGACACGCCTTGCGATTTTAGGCGCCGGATGAGGGCGAAGAAATGGCGCTTCTCCTCCGGCGTCAGTGTGGCCGTCGGTTCATCGAAGATGATGATTTCGGCATTGTGGTGAACGGCTCGGGCAATTTCGACCATTTGCCTTTTTGCGGCGCCGAGCGTCTCAACCATTGCCGTTGGATCCACCGGGAAATTCAGCGACTGGAGAAATTGCTGTGCCGAGATGTAAATACCGCGCAGGCGATTGAGGAAGCCCTCTGTACCGAGATATAGGTTCTGAGCCACAGTCATCGATGGAACCAGACTGGTCTCCTGAAATACCATCGCGATGCCCGCATCGAGGGCAGCGTGCGGCGATGCATAGCTTATCTCCTTGCCGTGGTGGAACATCTTCCCGGAGGTCATTTCGACCACGCCGGCAATGATTTTCGTCAGGGTGGACTTGCCCGCCCCATTCTCTCCCAGCAGGGCATGAATCTCACCTCGGCGAAGATCGAAACTGACATTCTTGACGGCGGGCACACCACGATAGGCTTTCGTGACGCCTTCGAGGCGGAGGATCGTTTCGTTAGTGGCGTCAACCAGCATGTCAATGAATCTCCGCGACGTCGATTGCAACGATGCAGTCACCACCCTTGGAGGCGACAAAGAGCTTTCCATCGACCTCCGCTCCACTCGTCGTTCCGTGCCTCAGCCCATTGGCCCGGCTATGAAAGCTTGCGAGCGGCTGCAGGTTGGCGTCGAGTTTCGCCACGAGCCCATAGGACCGGCTGGGGGACCAGGGTTTGTGCACACCCATGGTTTTGATGCCGCCGCACTGAAGCGGCTCCAGGAAGCTTCGACCGGACGACAGTGCTGGTGCTATCCAGAACTCCGAAGGAACGTGTTGGATCATGTCGCGCCGGTAATCTGTCTCAGCCAGCACGAACTCGATCAGGCGGTTTCGTGGCGCAAACATCGAAAGCCATGCGCCGCCATCCGATGATGGCATCAATCTCGCGGGATAGCATGGGAGGTGATCCAGAACGACTTTCGGTCGGCCAGCCGGCGTCAGACGCAGGATGCGATGCTTCCAGCTCTCCGTGACAGCGACGCCATCCGGCTGCGGGAGAAGACCATATGGGAAAGCTAGGTTACCGACCACCTTCTCGAATATCGCCTCACCTCCACTTTCCAGCTTCCAGATGCTTCCGGAGGCTCCCTTCGCCATGAGATCGGCCGTCCATTGTGAGGGCCGGAGGCCGACAGCGCCGTTTGCAAGCCAGAGAGAATTGTCCCGGTCGAAAGCGAGAGCGGTGATGCAGCCAACCTCGGCCGGCAATTTGATATCCACTTCACCAAGCCGCAACTTGCCTGACTCCAGACCCACAGCAAATGTGCCGGCGGCCGACACCGCCAGCGCCGTGATCGGAGAATCGAATGACTGAAGCAGGACAGGTTGAGCGTCACCCAATCTTACCTCATAAAGGCCCGGGCCGCTGCTGCCGACGAGAATACTCCCTCGAAACGCCAGATTGTCCACTGAGGGAAGACCGACCACGACGTCTGCTTCATCAAGACGCGAATTCGGCCTGAACGCCCCGTCCAGCGGTGGTATCGTAATCGCCTTGCCACGGAAAATATCCAGTATCGGATCGAAGATCATCACTGGCCTCCCCAATACGAAGATGGTCCGGTCCAATTTTTGTCGCTTCCAGCGATTTCAAACCGACCGATACGGTTGTTCAGGATGCCACCGACGAAAAGGAATCCCTTATGCTCGCGCATGGAGGTGACCATTGGATGCGAAACGCCGGAGAGATCGGCCATGGCATCTCGAATTTGGCCCTGCTCATCGAATTTGACGACACCACCGGTGTTGATATTGGGGAACAGCCAGTCATCTTGTGGCAGACGCCGCGTCATTCGCTTGCGCATTCCCGGATGCCGCAGCGACAGATCGAAGCTTGGGGTTCTCATGCCGAGCCAAGCCATCCAATAGGTGCCGTCCGAGGCTCTGTTTATGTTGTCTGGATATCCGGGCATATCGGAAATGACGCATTCGGCTGTGCCCGCCTTCGGACCGCTCAGCCAATACCGATGGACGCGGCACGCCCAACTCTCAGCGAAGAAGATCGAGTTTCCATCGTGGGCGACGCAGACACCGTTTGTGTAGCGATACCCATCCAGCAGGGTTTTTGTCGAACCGTCTTTCGGGTCATAGACAAGGAGACGACCCGTGGCGCGGTTCTCGATTGAATCCAAGGCCCAGTCATGCGCGTCGTAGCGCTTCGTGGAGTCCGTGAAGTAGATGCGTCCGTCTGGTGCGATATCACAATCATTGGGATCGCGAAGCCGCGCGTCATCGACGACCGATGTCCATGACCGCGAAGTCTCCGCGGTGAGTTTTCTGACCGATCTGTCCGGGGAGATTGAGTACAGGCCCATTGCGCCGACGCAACTGATGAGGTTTTCATCCTTGTCGAATGCCAGGCCGAGCGGGAAACCGCCGATGTGCGCGAACACCTCCGACCGCTTATAGTCGGGCGCAAAGAAGCGGACGATCTCGCCGTGCCTCGTCCCGCAATAGAGGTGATCATTTCGGTCAAGGATGACGTCCTCGGGACCTTCGAGCTCTCCCAGCCCGATGTATTCGGTCCGAGAAAGTCGATCATCCAGCGCGTAAGGCGTATCCGAGCCCGGCACGGCAGACTCCGCCTCTCCCATGCGTAGATAAACAGGTGCCACATAGACCTCGTTCAGGACCTTGTGGCGATTCTTGAGCCAGCGAATATCCACAGTCACGGCGACCGCGAGCATCAGGCCGAGCACCATCTGGTTGGTACCGGTTCCATAACCGAGGCGAATGAGCCCATTTGTCATAACAAGGACGATGATCGCCCCCATCAGCCCCTTTACCACCGATCCGCGTCCGCCGCCGAGACTGTTGCCGCCGACGACCGCCGCAGTCAGTGCCAGAATTTCAAGGTTGAGCCCTGTTCCTGGTCCTGCGCCGCTCAGGCGGCACGCGATCAAGAAGCCGGCGATCGAGGAGCAAAACCCGGAGAACACGTATGTGAGGAAGACTGTCTGCTTGACCTTGATGCCGGCGTTGTGGGCGGACCGCCTTGAGCCGCCCACAGCCAGCACATGCCAGCCGGGCCGCGATCGCGTCAGTGCGATGTGGGTTATCACGACGAAGATCAAGGCGGTGAGCACCGAGATCGAAATGCCAAGGAATGTGCCATCGCCGACGAAGTCCCAAGCATCCGACATCGCGGAGGACATCTGGATCTGCGCGGCAAAATTCACGACCAGAATGTCATAGACCGCCCTGCCGATAATGAAGGTAACAAGCGTCGTGAGAAATGCCCGCAGCCTCAGGAAGCCGACGAGGTAGCCATTGATCGCACCGAAAGCGACACCGGTCAGAATCGAGGCCAGAAGTGCGACCCAGACGGGTTGTTCGAAGATGAAGAAGACCGAGACCGCGGCAAAGCACGAAAGCGCGAAGATCGATCCGACGGAAAGGTCAATGCCGCCGCCAAGCATGACGACGGTGAGCCCGGTCACCACAATGGAAAACTCACCGAGTTGCCGGGTAGAGTCCTGCAGGGAAGTCAACTTGAAGAATCCGGGGATCGACGAGCCGAACCCTGCAACCACGATGACAAGCGCGATAAAAGGAATGGCGTTATCAGTCCATCGCTTCGTGAGGATCTCCCCGATGAGATGATCGGGAATGAGATTGTAGCGCCACGCCTGCAGACGTTCTCGAAATGCCATTTATGACCCGAACAAAATTAAGGAAAAGGAAAGCGATGGGCGCGAGTACCCCTTCCCCAACACGGGGAAGGTCACTTGTCGTTGTTCAGAGAAGCCGTTCAGACTGTATTACTTGGCTGCGGTCTGAAGCGACTTGAGGTCCCAGCAACTGTCTGGCTTCAGGTCCGCTTTCGTCGTCGCCTTTTCCAATGTGTAGATGTAGGTTTTTGACGTTCCGGCGGGCTGGCCGCTCTGCAGCAGGAACTTGATGATCGCGTTGATGTCGCGCGACTGGTGGTGAAGGTCGGTCATGACAACAGCGCCGTAGGTGCCATTCTCGAGGTTGTCGCAATCGGCCGCTTTCTCGCCGCCGCCGGTCGTCACGAGAAACACTTTGTCCTGCAATTTCGCGTCCCGAATTGCCGCCGCTGCTCCTGTTGCATCGCCATCCCAAAAGTCAATGATGCCGCAGACATCAGGATGCTGCTGAAGCATCGTGGTCGTAACATTCCGCGACGTGGTGGCGTCCCAGTTTGAGTCTGGCTTGGCGACTATCTTGAACTCCGGGTTCTTTTCCATCACCTTCATGATGCCGGCATACTGATAAAGGCTGGAGGCGTTGACTTGATCACCCTGGACCAGGCCGACTTTCTTCGATGACGTCGGGCCGCAGCCTTTGATAACCGCCTCGGCCTCGAGCTGGCCAAGCCGGTCCCAATCGCTTCCGACGAAGGCATCTGCGGCAAAATTCGCGGGATTGTCGATCAGCACGACATAGGTGCCGGCCGCCTGCGCCTTCTTCAACAGGCGCGCATACGAGTTCAGGTCCGGCGAATGTACGATCAGCACGTCCGGCCTGGTGTCGGAAGAAATGGCTTCGGTGATAGCCTGAGCCCCCGCCTCTACACTCCAGTTGGGATCACGTGTCTCGAAGACGCCACCGAAAGCCTCGACTTCCGTCTTGATGTAGCTCGACCATCCCTGAGCGAGATCAAAGCCCATCGCCATTGGAACAAGCATTACCCGCTTGCCTTTCAGCGATTGGGAGTAGGCTGCCGGACCAGGATCTTCCTGCGCAGGCGCAGGCAGGGCCAGGAGAGAGATGGAAAGCGTGGCCGCCGCGGCCAAAAGCATCTTTGCGTATTTCATTGGATTCCCTCATTGCGGTTGACGGTTCGGATGTTCGCCTGCGCTGGCTTTATGCTTAGATATCTCCCTGCTGGGTGGTCTGCTCGTCGCGTGGGTTCAGAAACCCGTCGATGATGATTGCGGCCAAGAGGATCGTGGACTTGATCAGGTTCTGATAGATCAGCGGGATGTCGATAATTGTCATTGCGTTCAGCATGATGCCGATCAGGGCGGCGCCGTAGAGCACGTTTCGCACGCTACCCTTGCCGCCCGACAACCCTATTCCGCCTATCACCGCAACAAGCACGATGTCGTAGAGCAGGGTCGAATTGACAATGCGGGTATTGATCGAATGAAGGCTTGCAGCAGTCAGGAGACCGGCCACCAGGGATATGACGGCGGAAATGACGTACCGAAGTACCAGCATCGGTCGAATGGGCATTCCCACATTGCGAGCGGCCACGGGATTGTCCCCGGCATAATAAACGTAGCGGCCCCATTTGGTGTATCTCAGGAACAGGAAGACAAGGAATGCTAGGCCTGCGAAGATGAAGACCTCGACAGGTATGTCTAGAAAACGCAAGCCACCCAACGATTGGAGCCAATGGCCGCTCGGCACCGGCACCGCGTCTTGGGTGATGAGTTGCGATCGGACAAATCCAAAGACAAACGAGGCGCTCGCCAATGTGACGAAAATGGCTGGAACGTCTGCGTAGGCAACCAGAAAGCCGTTCAGCAGGCCGATGCAAAGGACACCGGCCAACACCAGCATCAACGCCGCGCCGTCGGATGAGCCGTCATTCAGCAGTTGAAGGTACCAGGCCACCGACATCGCCATGATTGCGACAGCAGAGAGATCGATGCCGCGCCCGATTATCACGATGGCCATGCCAAGGGCGAGGATCCCTAGAACCGAAATAGAGCGCACGATAGAGACGATGTTCTCGGGCGTGAAAAATCCGGGAAGTGCGAAGGACGCCGCCGCAAAAATCAAGACGGCGATAGACGCAACGATCTGCTCCTGGCCCAACCTCATTATACGCGATCCACTTGGCTGCATTCGTCCATGTCCCTTCGAGGCACCTAAGCTGCAGTGTTTGCGGAACGTCGTCAAAATACGCATTCTCGAAACAAGCCGTAATCGTAGAACGAATTTCGCCGCACTCGTGCCCGGCTGAAAACACCTATCCAACCGGCCACACAAACGCTGGCACAGGCCGGCCCGTCAGGCACGTCATTGCAGTCTGATTCTGAAAATACGTCGTTCCCGGCAGTCTCTGCTGCTTTTGCGTGAGGTTAGGCCTGTCACCTTAATTGTGTCAATCGGTTTTCATTGCCGGTTGCATTCGGCACATATGAAAAAATACATTCAAAATGGCCGCGCCGCAGCGATCCGTTCAGGCCACCGCACACTTGAAATTATTCTTTCAATATGAAAATAAATGCAGTATTCTGCATAATCGAATACAGAGGGGGGGGGTAGGCCTGTGGCAAGCGACGTAAGAAGGCTGTTGCTCAGTGGTGAACTCAATCTGACCCCGTCGGAAGAGAGGATTGTTCAGATTTTGCTTGCGGATTATCCCGCGTCAGGGCTGGGCACGGCAAGCAATCTAGCAAAGAAAGCCGGCGTAAGCGATGCAACTGTTGTACGGCTTGCGGTCAAGCTTGGCTTCGAGGGATTTCTCGACCTGCAGCGCAATCTTCTAACTGAAGTGGAAGCCCGTCTGCACTCGCCACTGTTGATGATGGAAACGAAACGGGCGAGAGATCGTGCGGCCGGTATAGCCGAGGAGTACCTGCACGCAGTATCCGAATGTGTGGACAGAACAATCGGCGCAACGCCGGCCAATACCTACGACCGGGTGGCAAAAATCATCATGGATGCAAAAGGTCGTGTTGGCCTTGTCGGCGGTCGATTCAGTCGTCACATCGCCGGTATGCTTTCGGGGTATCTGTCCCAGCTACGCGCCAACGTACATGATATCGGCCCATTGACGGCTCAGGCTTTCGATACACTGGTCGAATACGGCAAGCGTGATGTGCTCATCGCATTCGACTATCGTCGCTATCAAAACGACGTCGTGGCATTCGCCAACCAGGCCGAAGAGCGGGGCGCGACGGTCGTCCTTTTTACAGACCAGTGGCTTTCTCCCATATCAGAGCGGGCCGAGGTGGTGATCATCTGTCCGCTCGATGTTCCCTCGCCCTACGATACCTTGGCGCCTGCAGTGGCGCAGATCGAAGCGCTGGTCGCACAGATCCTGTCTTCACTCGATGACGTCACCCGCCGGCGGATTGAGAACGTTGAAGCGATCCGGGCGCGGAATTTGGTGACCTTGGACGGAGAAGATGGCGTTCTAGCGAGATCCGAAGCGAACCCCATTCAACCCGGACCAAAAAGAAAGAAAGGTGACGCTTCCAATGCCTGATCAACTTCCTCGCCGAGATGCGCCTTATGTGGCAGGCGAAACGGCGATCCTGCTTGTCGACATGCAGCGCATATGGCTTGAGCCGGGCCTAGACCCTGATCACCCGGAGCGGGGACCGGAGCACTATTTCTATCGCCAGACTGCATCGGTGACGGTACCGAACAACGAGCGGCTCCTGGCTGCTGCGCGTGCCGGCGGAATCGAAGTTGTCCATACGATCATTCAAAGCCTGACCGAGGACGGCAGAGATCGGTCACTCGATCACAAGCTAACCCCCATCCACATTGCGCCCAGCCGTCCCGAGGGACTGCCGCCCGAGAACCTGGCTCCAAAGGGCGATGAAATCCTCATTCCCAAGACGTCATCAGGCGTCTTCAACTCAACAAACATCGACTACGTTCTCAGAAATCTGGGTGTCCACCAGCTCATCATCACGGGCATCATGACCGACCAGTGCGTCGATATGGCTGTGAGGGATGCAGCGGACAGAGGATATCTGGTCACCTGCGTTTCAGATGCCTGCGCGGCAGCCACGCAAGAACGGCACGACACCGCACTCAAGGCATTCGGCGGCTATTGCTGGGTTGCAGATACCGACACAGTGATCCGCCGCCTTGAGATGGGGGCGGCTGTATGAGCGACTACCAATCGCTGACCGGCATTGTCACGACGGACATTGCAGCCGTCACCAGAGGCCGCTTCGTTTCGAGCGAGCGGCTTGAGGCCACAACATCCACTGGGGTTGGCTGGCTCCAGGCGAACCTCTCGCTGACACCTTTCAATTCCATCGCCGATCCCAATCCGTGGGGATCATCCGGCGATTTGCGCTTGCTTCCCGACGGCGGTGCGCGATATCGCACGACGAAGACCGGCTGCACGACGCCCTTCGACCTCATTCCCGGAAACTTGATCGAGTTGGACGGAACGCCATGGTCCTGCTGCACGAGAACGATACTTCAAGGCGCACTGGCGGATCTCAAGTCTGCGACTGGACTGACGTTAAAGGTCAGTTTCGAGCACGAGTTCCAAATCCTGAACGCGGATCTGCCTGCCGAGCACGTTCTGTCTTTCGCGGGGTTGCGGAGGGCTGATGGCTTTGCTTCACAGGTGGTGTCCGCGCTTGACGAGGCGGGCATATCTCCCGAAGTGATCATCTCGGAATTCGGAGTTGACCAGTTTGAGGTGACCTATGCGCCCGCGGATGGTGTCACAGCGGCAGATCGCGCCGTGGCGCTCAGAGAAATCGTTCGGGAGATTGCCCGCAACAAGGGATGGCGCGCCACATTCGCACCGAAACCGACCCCGTCTTCTGTTGGCAACGGCGTTCACATCCATTTCAGCCTAATCGGGCCGGACGGACAACCCGTGACGTATGACGGGACGAAGGAGTCGGGCCTTTCCGTTCAGGCTGGCTCGTTCTGCGCCGGGATTCTCAAACACCTGCCAGCGTTAACCGCTCTCAGCGCCGCCAGCGTTTCTTCCTACTACCGCCTCAAGCCGCACAATTGGAGTTCCTCGTATACCTGGCTGGGTGACAAGGACCGCGAAGCGACCTTGCGGATATGCCCGACTGTGACCCTCGGCGGACGCGATCCAGCGAAGAGCTACAACGTCGAATATCGCGCCGCCGACGCCACAGCCAGTCCATACCTCGCCTTGGCTGCAATCGTGAGGGCTGGCCTTGCCGGCCTGACGGATGCACTGCCCTGCCCTCCGATTTTCTCCGGTGATCCATCAGCAATGACCGAACAAGAGCGGCGGGAAAAGGGATTGCACCGGCTTCCTGAAACGCTCGATCAGGCACTCATCGCGCTGCAAGAGGATCAGACGGTCGCCTCATGGTTCTCGGGGCTATTTCTTGAAACTTACATCGGCATGAAGCGCTTCGAAATGAAGATCCTCGACGGACTCGATGAAAACGCCGTGTGCGAGCGCTACAGGGCCGTCTATTGACATCCGCCCCCGGCATCGACCTTGCGGAATGGCCAGAACCTGTTGAGATCCTCAACGAGGCTGGTCGGTCCGAGATCGTTCTGATCTGTGAGCACGCGTCAAACTACATCCCTCCATCGTTCGATGGCCTTGGGCTGCCAGACGAAGAACTTGTCCGGCACATCGCGTGGGATATCGGCGCAGAGGCCGTGAGCCGCCTGTTGTCAGAGATGATGGATTCACCGTGCTTTCTCGGAAAATATTCGCGCCTTCTCATCGATCTGAACCGGCCACTCGATAGCCCTACGAGCATCCCCGTCCGATCTGAAAGCACTGCCGTTCCCGGCAATCTGGGCATGACCGCCGAAGACCGGCAGGCTCGGATCGAGCGGATATTCGAACCGTTTCAGTCTGCCGTCGAGCGACACCTCGACCAGAGGCTGGCTGAAGGAAGATCGACGAAAATCGTCGCCATCCACTCATTTACGCCGGTCTTCCTGGGCATCAGCCGTCCATGGCATGCAGGTATCCTGTTCAATCGCTCCGCGCAATTTGCGGACAGGACGATCGGACTGCTTTCTAGCGAGACCGGGCTGACGGTTGCGGCGAACGTTCCATACGTGATCGAGCGTAGCAGCGACTATGCGATACCAATCCACGGTGAGGACCGCGGATTGGAAGCAATCCTCATTGAAATGAGGAACGACCTTCTGGCGACGTATGACGCCCGGTACCAATGGGCAGAAAGACTCCACCGGGCTCTTGGTTGAGCAGACCTGCTACTGCGAGACAGACGTTACAAACCGCACCAGATACGGGTCAAAGATTTGGGGCTGATCCCAAAACGGAGCGTGCCCCGAGTTCGCAATAATGTGGGTCTTTCCTTCCCAAAGATTTCCGAACTTCACAGCGGACACGAAGTCCAGGTTCACAAACGGCTCGTCCGCTCCGTTGACAACCGCAATCGGAAGCGTGGCGTCGGCGACAATGTCTTTCTGGTTGTCCCCGGTTCCGGCGGCAAAACTTGTGAACATCGTCTGTCTTGCACGGCCATCGGTACGCCCCACGACATCAAGGAAGAAATCTTCGAACGGCTCACCGCACGTGCTCCGGGCATAGGCTTCAACGTCTTTCGCATCGAATGTTTCCTGGCCCGCCAGGTGCATGTGCTCGCTCGGCTTGAAGCCGTCCGCGACCTCCTCCGGTGCAACGGGCGGCGTGCCGGTGATCATCAAACCGCGCATGCCCGGAAATCGAGAAATCATCTCCAGGCCAATGTGACCACCCAACGACCATCCGAAGACGACCGCACTGTCGACCTCCATCGCCTTGAGCAACTCGGTGATCGCCGCGGCATAACCTTCCATCGTGTAGGTGCGGCTGGGCTCGAGGGCATCTGATGAATCACCGTGGCCAGGTAGGTCCGGAGCGATAATTCGATAGTGTCGACCGATTCCCTCGATCTGATTGCGAAAAACAGCGCTGCTGCTTGAGTTCCCATGAATCATCACCACCGGCACTCCCGTTCCCTCGCTCTCGCGAACGGCAATCGCGCCGTGGGAAGTGCCGACCATCGTCATTTTCGATGCCATGAGTTTCTCCGTCCATTTTTTGGGCTTGCATCAAATTACGTCGTTTTGCATTCCCGTCAATGAAATCTTCTTTTCAACAAATGATTGCTATGCTTATATTGAAAGAACACAATCATAAGAGGGAACACAGATGAGCACTTACATCCTGTCACGTCTCAAGTCATTTCTGATGGGGACAGCCGTCGCCGCGGCTTTTGCTCTACCCTCGACAGGCACCTTCGCTGCGACAATCAAGATCGGCCTTCTCGCACCGTTGACTGGCCCGGCCAGTGCCGATGGGCAGGAGTTCCAGCGCGGCGCTCAATTGGCAATTGACGAAATGAACGCTGCCGGAGGCCTAGACGGCAATACCTTCGAGTTGGCTGTCGGAGACGTCAAAGATCAGTCGGCCGGCAACGTTACCAGCGCCGTCGAGCGATTGCTTGGCGACCCGGATGTTCAATTCATGCTGACCGGGTATGCAAGCCTGACGAACTTCGAAATCGACACCATGGCGGAGGCGGACATGCCTTACGTCATCGCCGCCACGTCGCAGCAGACGCGTGATATTATCGCGCCGGATCCTGGAAAGTACGGGTGCTGCTGGTCTTGGACGCCGTCGTTCGACGCTTACAATACTGAAGTGGTCACCTTCATCGAAAAGCTGGCTGCGGACGGCAAGATAAAGCTGCCGACCAAGAAGGTGGCGATAATCTCGTCCGACAATGCGTATTCGAAAACGATCTCCGAGGGTATGAAGAAGAGTTTCGCAGAAAACGGCTGGACCATCACTGTGGATGAGATGGTGCCGTTTGGAGAAGTCTCGGACTGGCGATCGATCCTCGCGAAAGTCCGTGAAAATACACCTGATGTCGTCATCAACACCGACTATCTGTCAGGGAATTCCGCTGCCTTTCTGACCCAGTTTCTTGAGCAACCGACGAACAGTCTGGTCTTCCTGCAATATGCCCCGAGCGTCCCGGAATTTGTCGAGCTCACCAAGGAGAAGTCCAACGGTGTGATCTACAATCTCCTGGGCGGCTCGCTCGTCTCCCCGAAGAACCCTCGGGCAGAAGAAGTCGGCAAGAAGTTCAAGGACAAGTATGGCGTTGAAAGCGGGACCTACGGTGTCGCTCTCTATGAAATCGTCAATGTGTACTTTGATGCGCTCAAGAAGGTCGGCGACGCGAGCGACCACCAGGCGATCGCGAAGGCGATCGGCGAGACCGACAAGCAGACTGTGGCCGGCCGCCTCAAGTTCGATCCTGCCACGCACCTTGCCATGCAGGGCGATGACTATATTCCCCTCACCTACTTCCAGATCTGGGACGGGCAGCGGACGCTGATTTCCCCCAAGGCGTATGCGGTGGGTGATTTCAAGGCACAACCTTGGATGAAGTGATCCATGCCCATCCTGGACATACGGAACGTCAGCAAGTCCTTCGGCTCACTCAAAGCACTGGATGACGTCTCCTTCTGCGTGTCGGCCGGCTCGATTTTCGGGATAGCCGGGCCGAACGGCAGCGGCAAGAGCACCTTGTTCAACACCATAACGCGGATTCCGTTTGGTCCTGACCGTGGCGAGGTCTTGTTCGAAGAAGCGCCCCTGCATCGGCTTCCGGCCCATGAAATCGCAAGGCGTGGCCTCACCCGAACGTTCCAGCGAGAAACATGCTTCGACAAGCTGACGGTTTTCGAAAATGTCCTTGTGGCAGCGGCCTATGGAAAGCCCGGCAGAACAGCACAGGAGCATCGGCAACACGCGATCGATGCTCTGGACGTGATGGAGATCGGCAAGGCGGCATATGGTCGAAACGCGGATGAGCTGTCGGTCTTCGACCGCAAATGTCTGATGCTCGCAACCGCGATGGCAACGAAGCCGCGGGTGCTGCTTCTAGATGAGCCCGCCTCCGGTTTAACAAAGCCGGAGATCGAGAAGTCAATCGACCTTATCCGGCGGATTGCGGAGCGCGGTGTCACAATCGTCCTGATCGAGCACGTCCTGACGTTTCTGATGAGCTTGTCCCAACAGCTCATGGTTCTCAACCAGGGAAAGGTTCTGGCGGCAGGTGATCCGGACGCGGTCATTGCCGATCCACGTGTCGTGGAAGCCTACCTCGGCACAAGGAAGCACGACGCATGAGCCAGCGCCTTGATATAACGGGCCTCACAAGCGGCTACGGCCGCATCGACGTTCTGCACGATCTCAGCGTCTCGATGGGTATCCATGGCAACGTCGGGCTCTTCGGCCCCAACGGTCACGGCAAGACGACATTGTTGCGAACGGTGTCGGGTCTGATCAAACCCAGCAAAGGGTCCATCGCGTTCAATGGCGTGGAGCTCTCGACGCTAACGCCGCGCGCGATCGTGGAGCTCGGCCTCATCCATGTCTCACAGGGAAACCGCCTGTTTCCGGACCTTACCATCGGTGAATGTCTATCGCTCGGGGCTTTCACCAAGGCAGCACGGGGACGGGAGGAAGCAAGTCGGGAAGAGGTCCTCAGGATTTTTCCAAAGCTTGGTGAGCGTTGGCGACAGAAAGTGCGCACGCTGTCGGGCGGTGAGCGTCAGATGGTGTCCATCGGAACAGCGCTGATGAGTTGCCCGAAGATGCTGGTGCTCGACGAACCCACCCTGGGTCTAGCGCCCAAGATCAAGGAGGAGCTGTGCATTGCCGTCATGAGAATATCGAAGCAGGGCGTGCCGTTGATCGTCGTGGAACAGGACGTTGAGTTTCTGCTCGAGCTCAGCAACCACCTCTACCTCATCAACCACGGAGAGATCGCCGCCGAGATCAAGCCGGGCCAATCGCTCGACCATGCCGAGATCATGTCACTGTATTTCGGCAAGTAAGCACCGAAAGGAACCACAATGGACGCTGCTGCCCAGATTTTTATAGGTGGTCTCTTTCAAGGCTCTCTCTATGCCGTCATGGCGGTCGGTCTTGCGTTGATCTGGACGACCATTGGCGTATTCAACTTTGCTCATGGCGTCCTGATGATGCTGGGAGCGTATGGTGCATGGCAACTGACTGCGATCGGCGTGCCGTATTTTGTGGTCGTACCGCTCACGATGCTTTTGATGGCCGGTTTCGGCTGGCTTCTCCAGGCGACCGTCGTCCGACCACTGATAGGCAGGCCAAATATCGTGCTCGTGGTGGTCATCACCACGCTTGCGGCGGCCTCCCTCGTAGAGAATGGCACGCTGGAGATCTGGGGGCCACGGTCCAAACAGTTGCCGAGCCTAAGCGACGGAAACACGAGTGTCCTCGGCGTTGGGATATCAGTTCACCAGCTTGTCATAATCGCTGTGACACCGTTCATTCTAATGGGGCTTTGGCTCTTCCTTCACAAGACGCGCCTAGGCCTGGCCCTTCGCGCCGTTGCCCAAAACGAAGATGCGAGCCTTCTCGTTGGCCTGAACGTGAAAGCTCTCTACGGCTTAGCGTTCGCCATCTCGGCAGCAATGGCTGCACTGGCTGGGATTTTCCTGGGTGGCTATCGCTTCATGTCACCGGTGATGGGGTCGGACCCCCTGCTCAAGGCGCTCATCGTCGTCGTGTTCGGAGGCCTGTCGAGTATCACGGGGCCGATCTTTGCAGCCTATCTAATCGGCTTCTTCGAGGCTGTCTGCAGCTACTACTTCGGACTCTATTGGACGCCTGCGCTGTTGTTCGTCGTTCTCATCTTAACGCTCATGATACGGCCGGAGGGCATCTTCGCCGGGAAAACGCGAGGCTTGGCGTGATGTTCAATCGAGACGATTCTCAAAATCCAGGCCGCGTTCGATGGCAGCAGGAAGCTGGCGTCCTGCTCCTGGCGTTTCTCGTGATGGCTTTATTGCCTCTGGCGGTTACCGACAGCTACAGCCGTCATATCCTGATCATGGCCTTCATCTATGCGATCGTGGCCTCGAACTGGGACTTGAGTCTCGGCTATGGCGGCGTGTTCAATTTCGGCCATCTGGCGCTTTTCGGCATAGGCGTTTACGCATACGGGCTTCTGACGAAGTTCGCAGGCGCCGACCCTTGGCTGGCGCTCGCAGCGAGCGGGGTGATTGCAACGTTCGCGGCAGTCCTGGTGACGATGCCAATCCTGCGCCTGAAAGGCATCTACATCATTCTCGTCACCTTCGGCTTCGCACAACTGGTGATGCAATTGGTATTGAGCCAATCGGCGATTACCGGCGGCACGCAAGGCATGGTGCGGATCGAGACATTGTATATCGCTGGCCACAACATGGTGCGTGACCAGAAGTTCGCTTATTTCTACATCGCGCTCTCCATACTTTTTCTCAGTACCGTGTTTCTGCGAGCGCTGGTGCGATCGAAAATCGGGGCAAGCATCGTGGCTCTGCGTGACAACGAGGAGTACGCAATCAGCCGCGGCATTTCGCTTGCCCGCCAGCGCTTCATCACACTTGCGGCGAGTGCATTCTTCACCGGTGTCGCCGGGGCGTTTTATGCCGCATACCAGAGGAACGCTTCCGTCGACGTATTCGGGATGAGCTTGTCGACCGTCATCCTGTCGATGGTTCTTCTCGGTGGAACCAGCACGATCTACGGAGCGATCGTGGCCTCGTTCGTCTTGACGATTTTCTCTGAATTCATGGCTGATTTCGGGGCTTGGCGCCCGATCATCACCGCGGTTCTGATTATAGCCGTGATGCTGGTTTATCCCGCCGGACTGGCGGGAGCGGCCCGCTCGATGGCCTCGCGGGCAATGCGGCGATCCACCAGACCCGCTCCGGCTTCGAGTGACGCTACCGCACCCCACACCAGTCGATGATGCTTGCCGCGACAACCTTGGTGGTTTCGACAAGTGACTCGATATCGACATACTCGTCGTCACCGTGGAAGCCGTCACCCGACGGCCCAAAAATGACGCCGTCGACGCCGGCGCCTGCATAATGCGCGGCATCGCATACGGCGACAAAACCCTTGATGTCAGGCTTGCGTCCTATCTGCGTTTTCCTGTTCACAAGCGATGCCACAAGCGGATGATCGACCGATGTGTTCAGTGGGGGGAAATGCAGTCCGCCCAGTTCCCACTCGATCATCGGCGGATGTTCACGCAGCCAGGCATCGGTTTGCGCGAAATGATAGACGAAGGCCTCGAAATCCTTGCGGTATTGCGCTGAGGTCTCCATCGGAAGAAACTTCATATCAAGGTCGAGGACCGCGATATCAGGAATGATCGCAGGGTTGGTCATCGTAATCGGAAGCCCATTTACGCCGAGGCCCGCCCCTGCATGCATCACGCCGACGTTGATGGTATTCATTCCCAAAGGCAAAAGCGGATGAGATCTCGCACGGGTGCGATCGAGTTCGTACTGCCTGAGCGCCTCGATAAATCGCGCCGCGATCTCGATTGCATTGACGCCGGGCTCGAGCCGTCCCGGTTCCTGACGCTGAGGGTAGATCTCGTTGTAACGCCAGGCGGAGTGGGCAGTCCGTCCGCGGATGGTAATCCGGGCCCATTCCAATCCACCTTCGGCGGGCAGGACATCGCCCCAGGTCGGCTCAGCAACGAGCGCTGCCTTCGCCAACTTGCCACGTTTCACCGCGTCCATCGCACCAAAGCCCCCGGCCTCTTCGTCGACGACCGCATGCATCGACAGGCGCCCGTCGAGTTCTATGCCGGCCTTGCGGATCGCGCGGACGGCCGCAACACAAGCCGCCACTCCCCCTTTCATGTCTATCGAACCGCGACCGTAGAGTCGGCCGTCTTTTATGTCACCTCCGAAAGGATCAACTGTCCAGCGGGCTGGATCACCGACGGGAACGACGTCAATGTGGCCGCATAAAATGAGGCTACGTTCTTCGCTTCCAGGTAGATCGGCGACTAGATTTGGGCGTTCCGGAAATACGTCCCACTGTTCGGTCGAAAAACCTATTGCCACCAGCTCCCGATCAAGAACCTTTTGAACATCTGCCTCACGGTTTTGCTCCGCATCGGCGTGGAACTTCGGATTCACGGACGGGATGCGCACTAACTCGCGGGTAAGTTCAGTCACCCAATCTCGGTCCTTGTCGATAGACGAATAGAGCTTCTGGACAACATGATCAACCGACATTGGAAAGCCTCATAGCGATGAACTTATCGCTTCACAATACGGATAATGGATGAAAAATGAAATATAATATTCACTCCTGGAAAACTCTTATCAATGGCAAGAAATTGCCGGAGCAAACTCACATGGGTCTGCCAGAGGCGATTTGTGAAATATGCAGATCTTGATAGGACACAAACCAGCGCCCTGCTATTTGCAACGGGTAACTGGCATATCGTGTCGTATTTATCGCCAATCAAGGGAGACAACGAGGGCACGACACGACGGATGCTTGCTACTACGGTCGCCCGGCAAAGGGCGGGCATTTTGCCGCTTGGGAGCAGCCGGAACTGTTTGCGGCCGAACTAAGGACCTCGTTCAAGTCTCTGCGTGATCAGATCTGACGTTGCGCCGCGGCGAGGCCACATGGAGGAGGTAATGCGAAACATCACAGCATTCTGTCTATGGTCTGTGATGTTGCCGACTCGTCGTGTAGTGAACGTCACGTGAGACGACGTCTACCGATCTTTCCAGGTCAGTTGCGGACGACCTAGAGCGGCTATCTGAAGGAGCGAAGGTCGGTCGCTTACCTCTTCACGGGAAGCATTGCTCGAATGAGCAGATCAATACCAGCCAAGAAGTCAGCTCGGTCATCATGCTCGGCAAGCTTGCAAGAAATGCTGGAAACGAACGGGAATGCTGTCGCATCGAGACAAGCCCAAACGTCAGCAACTTCGCCGAGGAACCTGGACCTGTCCAAGCCATGTTTGCGAGCGAACTGAGCGTTGGCCGCGTTTTGACCGGCCACTCCCAAGATATAGCTGAGCAGTGCTGAGACCGCCGCCCATTCTTCAACAACTCCGATGACGCGGACCTGCTGTCCAATCAATTCTAGGATCCGCACCATCGGCATCTTTCCAGGCGTTTGAGCCAGCACCGTTCCCATCCAAGGGTGCGTATCAATGCAGTCGAACAGAGCGAGACCCACAGCGCGGATCGTCTCTTCCGGCGTCGGGCGCTCCACCACTGAATGGAGAGTGCGTTGGATCACGACGTCACAAGCCGAAATCAGCAGATCATCCTTGTTTTCTACGTGCCAGTAGATCGCGCCCGCTCCAGTTGCCAGCCGCGTCGCCAGCGCTTGGAAGGTCAATCCCCCTTTGCCGGACTCATCTAGGATCGAGATCGCCGCTTCGATGATCTGATCCCTCGACAGTGAATTTCGCTTTCCCAGCCTAGATGCTTTTCTCATCCGATCACCTTGACATATATGGAATGACATTCCAACTATGGAATGACATTCTATTTTGGTGTTAAGCTCTGAACCGCGGAAAGCGTCATGAAAAACCAGATCGCCATTATCGGAGCCGGGCTCGGTGGCCTGATGCTCGCCCGCGTCCTCTATCGTCACGGGGTTGCCGCGACCATATATGAGTCCGACGCCTCACCGGAGGCACGATCCCAAGGTGGAATGCTCGACATCCACGATTTCAATGGTCAACTCGCCATCAAGGATGCCGGACTTTATGACGAGTTCCAGAAGCTGATCCATCCCGGTGGCCAGCAGACCCGTGTCCTGGATAGGCATGGCTCGGTCCTCATGGATACGCCTGACGATGGCACCGGAGGACGTCCGGAAGTTCAAAGAGGGGAGCTACGAAGAATCCTTCTCGAGTCTCTTCCCCCGAACAGCGTCCAGTGGGGGAGTAAGCTTTTGACCGCTACGCGGCTCGGAGCCGGAATTCATGAGCTGACATTTGCCAACGGCCGCAAAGTCATTGTGAACCTCGTCGTCGGCGCGGATGGCGCGTGGTCGAAGGTGCGGCCTTTGATCTCCGACGCGCAGCCCACCTACGCGGGGACCACCTTCATCGAGACCTGGTTGTTGGATGCCGACGTCCGTCATAAGGCAAGTGCCGCAGCTGTCGGTGGCGGCGGCATGTTCGCACTCGCGCCCGGCAAGGGCATCATGGCGCACCGCGAACCGGACGGAGTGCTGCACGCGTACGTGGCGTTGAACAGGACAAGGCAATGGATACAACGCATCGACTTCGATGACGCTCAATCCGCAAAGGCGACTATTGCCGCCGAATTCGCCGACTGGACGCCAGCCCTGACAGACCTCATCACGCAGAGTGACACTACCCCAGTTGCTCGGATCCTTCATCAGCTTCCGGACGATCATCGGTGGAGCCGCCTGCCGGGTGTGACGCTAATCGGCGATGCCGCGCATCTAATGATCCCTTCCGGCGAGGGTGCCAATCTCGCTATGTATGACGGAGCCGAACTGGGAAAAGCGATCGCCGCCAGCCCCAACGAACTGGAGCATGCGCTCCAGTCCTATGAAAACGAGCTCTTCCCGCGCAGTACGGCCGCGGCAAAGGAAGCGGCGGCATTAGCGAACCTGATGTTCGCCCATGACACCCCCCAATCACTGCTGAGAATGTTTCGCGGGGATTAACGCCGCGCGACACCGCTCTTCGTCGCCGCCAAGGAGAGCGCGGACCGCGGACAAAAGGATCGACCGTCGTCGCCCGCCCCAGATGGACGAGGCAGGTCGGGGTGACCCGCGTCGTATACTCGACGAAGCCGTCGAACGGGCGGGTAACAGGCATCAATGCCAAAGCTTCCTCCGCCCAGATGTCGGCGATGGTGCCACGCATCTGTCCATGCGGGGTCTTTGCCCAGAATTCCTTGCATCGAAGCTCCAACCAGTCGTTCAGGGCATCCAGCGATGGAAAGCGCGGAACAGGTTGGAAGAAGCGGTGACGCGCATCCTGCACATTCTTCTCGACCTGTCCTTTCTCCCAGCCTGAAGCCGGATTGCAGAACTCGGGTTCGAACAGGTAGTGACTGGCCATCTCCTGGAAGCGGACATTGACGTCACGCTCCTTGCCACGGCCGACCTTGTCGATCGCGGTCCGCATGTTGTACCGCGGCCGGGGATGCCTCCGAACACGCGGAATGCATGGTTGTGGGCATCGAACAGCATCTCTTGGGTCTGCAGCAGATAGGCCCGCACGACGCAAGCGCGGCTGTAACTCAGCTTCGTGTGCGCCACCTGCAGCCTGGTGCGCTCATTGCCGATGATGGCCCAGTCTTCCGACCAGTCGAACTGGAAGGCTTCACCGGGGTCGAACGCCAGGGGCAAATATGTCCCGCGGCCCGTCGTCTGCAACTCTCTCTGCCGATCATCGCGCCATTCCCGAGCAAATGCCGCCACTCGGTTATAGGAACCCTCATAGCCAAGGCTCATCAGATCGGCATGCAACTGCTTCATCGTCCGCTTTTGTTTGCGTTCTTTTTGGTTTCGGTCTTCAGCCAGGCCGACAACCGATCGGCAAAAGGATCAAGCTTGCTCGGCCGCTCCGGGACCTTGAACTTCGGCTCTACGCCGTCCAGGCGCAGGTATTTGCGGATCGCATTCTGGGATAGGCCGGTCCTGCGGCAAATCTCCCGGATCGATTGATGCTCTCGAAAATGCCAGCGTCGGATTACGTTCAGTAACGCCATGTCGATCACTCCAGAGCCCCCGCTGAAACCTCGCGAGGAATGATTGAAACATTGGTCAAATCTCAGTGATAATTTCCCGCAATCCCCGGTTCGCTCTCAGTGCGAATCAACAGTTTGCTGCTTTGGCAAAACTCACAATCACGTGCATTGATTTATGGGCATATGCCCGTCTTTTACTTTTGCGCGCCGGTTTTCATGCTGGCGCGGGCCGACACGATCCCTGCTTGCATAGCGGGAGTACTACGCAAGACGCGTCAGCATACTGGCCGCCATTCCACAAGTTGGCGGAGATCCAACCGGCCCCATTGATACCGAGGGGACTGCCGATATCATGTCCTCAGAGCGCAAAGGCATGATCGCAGCTCAAGTACCGGCCGGCCGCTTCGGGAACCCGCATGAGATCGCCAACGTGGTTACCTTTCTGGCCAGCCCGGCGGCGAGTTACGTGAACGGAGCGGATTTTCAGGTAGATGGGGGCTGGGCTCAAGTTTAATTTGTAGCGCTGTCACTACCGCAACTGAAAGGGCCCGCTCGCTGCGAGCCCTTTTGCTTTGCGGCACGACCCGGAACAGCCTGATTAGCCTGTATCATCGCAAGCCGACACATTAGGCAGCGCTTGCTCAACAAATGCTTTTAATGCCCATTATTTAATCTAGCCCATTTTTTCGTCATTTATTGGCGTGATATCCGCCTGATTTGGCGGAAAACGCACCACCACGCCTGTTGTGCAATAGCACGCATTGGCCTGTAATCACGTTCAAGCCGAGCGATCGGCGACAGTCCTAAAATCAGATCAGAAGGCCCGGACCGTGATGGTTGCAGGAAACGAGAGACCGTGCTTTCGCCATGGAGCGACAATGTCAAAGATCAAGACGACAATCCTCACGGGGTTTCTTGGTGCGGGGAAAACGACGTTGCTGAATAGCCTGCTCACGCAGACCTCAGGCGAGCGGATCGCGGTCATTGTCAATGAGTATGGTGAGGTTGGCATTGACGGGCAACTCGTTGTCGATACTCAAGACGCCGTCGTCGAACTGAACAACGGCTGCATATGCTGCACGGTCAGGGACGACCTCATCAGCGCGATAGGAGAGCTCCTCAGATCGGGGCGGCAGATCGATCGTTTTGTTATCGAGACCTCTGGATTGGCAGATCCTGCTCCGGTCATCCAATCGTTCATACTGGACGAAGTTCTTTCGGCACGCCTGCAGCTCGATGCGATCGTGACCGTTGTAGATGCGCTGCATTTCGAGCAGCAGCTAACACAGGACGAAGCCGTCGAGCAGATCAGTTTTGCAGACCTGATCATACTCAATAAGACCGATCTGGTACCGGACGCTCTGGTAATGCAGTCGGAGAAGACATTGCGGCTGCTGAACCCCCTGGCGCGTATCGTTCGGACGAGCCGTTGCCAGATATCCTCCGCCGAGGTCCTGGACATTGGCGCGTTTGATCTCAAAAACATCCTTAGCATCGACCCACTTGTACTCGATGAACACAGCCATGAACACGACGAGTCTATTGGCTGTGTGGCCATTCTCGAGGAAGCGCCACTCGATCCAGGCCTCTTCAATACTTGGCTCAACCGCCTTATTCAGGAAGTCGGCCAAAACCTATTTCGGATCAAGGGCGTGCTGAGCTTCTCGAACGAGGCACGACGCTATGTCTTCCACGGTGTTCACATGACACTGGAAGGCCGCCCGGGAAAGCCATGGGCGTCGTCTGACAAACGCCGCAGCGAGATCGTCTTCATCGGGCGCAATATCGATGAGGCAATGCTGCGTGAAGGCGTCGGAAGCTGCCTCTCCTCTCTCCCCGCACTTGCATCCTAACCCTCACAGAAAAGGAGACGACAAATGCCACCACTAATCGCCGCAATGATCAGCCTGGGCGTACTGGGCGCTATCGATACCTACATCACCGCAACTGTTTTTGCCGTACCCGTCTGGGTCACGTTTATTGCCTGGGCTTCTTTCTTCGCCTGCGGCGGCGGACAGCAAGGCCTTGTCAAGTCCATCGTATCGAATTGGACCGGCATCATTATCGCGTCGATCACGCTTCTGGTGATCCAGTTCGGCCCCGAGCATCCAGTCTTCGCCGCTATCCTTGTTGGCGCAGGCACGTCGGCAATGGTTCTGGTCTCGGCCATCCAGATCCTGAACTTCCCGCCGGCGATCGTGTTCGGTTTCGCGTCATTGGTGGGAACGACTGCAGCGACAGGGACAACGGTGACTACTTCCGGGCTCAACCACCCCACGATGGTAGCGATGGCAGCCATGCTCCTGGGTGGGGTCTTTGGCTTGCTCTCCGAAATCGGGACCAACCTGTTGGCTGGAAAGAAGCCGGCAACCGCTTAATCCGAAAACGAAACGGAAAGGACCCTTGCAATGAAACTTCAACACTATCTTGGCGGCCTGGAAGGACTTGGCCCGGTCAGCACTGAAACGCGGGTTTTCGTCGAGCAATGGGAAACCAGGATCTTTGGCATCCATACCGGGATGATGGCTCTGTCGTCACAGCTTCCCCTCCCCGCTACACCTTCGGCCTTCAGTACGATATGGACGTGGGCAGACCTTCGGAAAGGCGCGGAAAGTCTCAACCCATTCGACTACTTCAAGTATCGTTACTACGAGAAGTGGCTCGGCGGAATTTCCGGGTACTTCATCGACAAGGGCTATATCACGGCCGAGGAACTCGACGCGCTCACCGAAGAGTACTATGCCGCCCCTGAGAAATCGCTACCCTCGTATGGCGAGCAGGCGATCGACGATCGGGTCGTGCAGTATCTCGTCGAGGGCGACAGTCCAAAGCGCGATGTCGCGGTAACATTCGAATTTGCAGCCGGCGACCGAGTGTCGATCGTGAACGTCCCTAGTATCGAGCACACACGCCTCCCCGGTTTTCTGCGGGAAAAAACGGGCACAATCGAAAGCGTTTACGCGGGCGCTTACACTTACCTTTGCGATACGGGCACTGACGGTATCGGAGCGGCGATGCCAGTTTACTGCGTACGGTTCGACCCTGCCGAACTGTGGCCCGGCAATGCCGAACCGAACTTCTCGCTCTATGCCGATCTCTATGCCCATTACGTCCGCGAGCCCGAAGCTCTCGCGACGGCAAAGGCTGCCTGAGCCACCTCGTAACCCGGAGAAATCAAAATGCAAGACCGCTTTCAGTATCGGGCAGATCGTGAAGCCTATAGCGCCGCGCGAGTAAGAGCCCTCGAAGCCCTACTTATCAAGAAGGGCGTCATCACAGACCAAACCGTGGACACCGTGCTTGAATTCTTCGAAACGAAGATGGGCCCGTTCAATGGCGCGAAGATCGTGGCAAGAGCTTGGGTGGATCCCTCGTTCAAGGATAGACTTGTAACGGACACACCCAAAGCGATCGCGGAGTTGAGCCTACCTGAGGGAATGGCGGGCGCTGAGGGTGAACATATGAGAGCTGTCGCGAATGCGCCAGGCGTTCATAACCTGATCATATGCACGCTCTGCTCGTGCTACCCGTGGCCGGTGCTTGGGCTACCGCCGTATTGGTACAAAGATCCAACCTTCCGCAGTCGTGCGGCGAGAGAGCCTCGTGCGGTTCTGGCCGAGTTCGGGCTCTCGATAACCAACGAAGTCGAGGTCAAGGTCTGGGACTCTAGCGCTCAGATACGATGGTTTGTCATCCCTGAAAGGCCAGCGGGCACCGAAGGATTGTCAGAGGCAGAGCTTGTAACCCTTGTGACCCCAGAGGCGATGATGGGTGTCGCGATCTCACAGGCGGCGTAAGGGACGCATGCTCACTCAGTTTGAACATTTCGCGGTAACCGAGATGATGGGCAAACCCGACAATCCTCCCCGAGCGAACGGAACGCTTTGCTTTGGCTCGGAATGGGAGCGCAGCTCCTTCGGAATGGCACTCGCGCTGGCGAAGAACGGCTACTTCGAGTGGGACGACTTCAGGGACGAGCTGATCGCGTCAATCAAATCATGGGAAGACGCCCATCCCGAAGATCAGTCGACGTGGAATTACTACGATCAGTTTCTCACCGCCCTTGAGAAGGCGGTAGTAAAGGCAGGCATCGTCGACAGCAATGAGATCATGGCCGCGCTCGCGGCCTGATCGACAATACAATCCCTCAAACATTGGAGACTTCAATCAATGTCAGCTACCGCACCAACTCTATCCCGGCCGATTGCTTCGAGTGCGATCTCAAAACTCGCGCAAGCCGCTACAGCGGTATTTTTCGGCGTCATGATCGTCGGCTTTGTAGGCTTCTCACATCTCGAGGCCGTCCATAACGCAGCGCACGATACCCGCCACGCCAACGCTTTTCCCTGCCACTAGGAGTTTGGTGATGCCGTACTTTCGATCGATCCTATTTGCTTCGGTTCTTGTCGGTCTTATCGTGGGATCCGCAATAACCGTTGTGCAGTTCTTTGGCACGATACAGCTGATCACGCAGGCCGAAGTGTTTGAGAAAGCCGGAGACGCGGCACACCATCACAGCCAAGGGGAAATCACTGGCAGCCCGGCTGAAGCACACCAGCATGGAGAGAGCGGCTGGGAGCCGCGTGACGGGCTCGAGAGGCTATCGTTTACGCTCGCTGCAAATATATTGACGTCCATAGGATACTCCCTAGTTTTGGTCGGCTTGATCTCTTTGCGCGGAGAGACAGTCACCTGGCGTGAAGGTCTTGTTTGGGGACTGGCTGCCTTCGCCTCCGTAATGCTGGCTCCGATGCTTGGGCTACCCCCCGAATTACCTGGCACTCCCTCCGCGCCTCTCGCCGCTCGTCAGATCTGGTGGGTTGGAACAGCGCTCGCGACTGCTGCCGGAATTGCACTGATCGCGTTCAATCGCGCCGGGTGGATGCTCGTACCTGCCGTGGCCTTGATCGCCGCGCCACATGTTATTGGCGCTCCGTCAGCTCCTGTGGGCGAACATGGCTTGGCTCCCGCTGAATTGGAACAGAGGTTCATAGCGGCTGCGGTTGTCACAAGCTTCGTCTTCTGGGTCATGCTGGGATCACTCGGCGCTGCGATCCATCACAGGCTGCGGCCCACAGCATGAATCCCGAATGGGCATTGGACGCAGACGCTGTCCGGTTCTCCGCGCCGAACGGTGGAAACTGCTACATCCATAGACTTGCATTTCGCGTCCTCCTCGGGCGCGAATCGCAAAGGCAAGACTGCCTGGATTTTGTTAGAAGCAACGTTGCCGCGATCACCTGTGCGGTCAACGTGCGACTGAGAACAGCCAAGATCGAGCAGGGCATGAATTTTCACCTGAACAGCCGGCACCTCAGGCGAGCGGCCACCCGGCAAGCAACTTGCATGTTGAAAGTCTGCGGCATTTAAAAAGGGGAACTGCACATGCGGATCGTAATCCTCGCTCCTCCGGGAGTTCAGTCACTCGACATTGTCGGACCGGCAGAAGTCTTCTGGGAAGCTGCGCGTCGCTTGGGAGACATGACGAAGTACGACATCCAAATCATGTCGACCGGAGCATCGTCGATCGGAGGTACGGGGCAACTGCGCTTCGTGGCCGATCGAACAATTTTCGATACCGATGAGCCGATCGACACCCTTCTAGTCGCCGGCGACCCATCGTTTCAGATCATAGACCCCGAGTTGATCTCCTGGCTCCAGCGGCGGGTCCCCACTGTCCGCAGATACGGATCGATCTGTACCGGCGTATTTCTCCTCGGAGCCGCCGGGCTGTTGGCTGGAAAAAGAGTCACCACGCATTGGGAATGTGCACCAAGATTCAGCAAGGAATTTCCTGAGATCGAGTTAGATGCCGACGCAATATACATTCGAGACGGTGCATTGATAACGGCTGCAGGCGTGACCGCAGGAATAGATCTCGCTTTGGCCCTCGTGGAAGAGGACTACGGGCGCGAAGTGGCTTTGATTGTCGCGCGTTATATGGTCATGTTCATGAAACGGCCGGGAGGACAGTCCCAGTTCAGCGCTCATCTTGTGGGGCAGATGTCGGAAACCACACTTATCCAACGCGCCCAGGATTTCATCCTGGCGAACTTGGCTTCCTCGTTATCTATCGAAACCGTTGCGAGCAAGGTGGGAATGAGTACGCGCAACTTCGGACGGGTCTTTCGCCACGAGCTTGGGTTGACGCCGCTCGACTTCATTACCGCGGCACGGACGGACGCTGCTCGTCGCTTGCTCGAGGATACTGACCAGCCACTTCAGCGTATCGCTTCAGTCTCAGGCTTCGTGGACGTCCACGCCATGCGCAGGGCGTTCGCCAAGACAATCGGGGTCAGCCCCAACGAGTACCGCGCAAGGTTTCAACCTGCCGGGATACGACGGAGATCGCCACACAGCAACCCGTCGCAGGCAATGCAACTTAGCAATTAACGGTATTTGGTGTGAGACAGCACCGTGCTTTCAGCGTATCGGCCGCAGCCTGCGTCTTTCGCCCTGTATAGGGCTTCGTCGGCTGCCGCCATTAAGCTCGTGGTAACGCCGTCATCGCTGACAGCATGCCAAGGCTCAGGCCGATGACATATGACGCTTGAGCTTGCCGGTCAAATGCATAGGTCTGCCATCGAGCATCCCTCGGACGTCGATGAATTCGAGGCAACCGGCTTGGAGAGGGCCGCCAGCGTTCTGGTCAAACCTCCCAGAGTCGCTCTCGCGCCTGTAGCCATGGAGTGCAAGCTCGATCGGATCATACCCGTCGGCGACCACGATGACCACGTCGTCTGGGGGCGGGTCGTTCGGTTCCACATACGTGATGACGCTTATCTGGACGGAGGGCGGGTCGATACGGCTGCTCTTGCTCCTATCGGCCGCCTGGCTGCAGAGTACACACTAGTCGAGAACGTCTTCACAACGCCGCTCGACGAAGAAATACTCGAACAGCGCAAAGGCGCGCGGATGCACAGGCTTGATGGAAAGCCGGCTGATGGGTCGGCTGTTAATCAGAAGAGTTGGTCCGCATCGGGCAGTATCGTCGCAGATTGAGCTTGGGCCTTGGCTTGTTGACGTGAGATTGCTACTTCTGCCCAAGACTGACGACGCTCTCAGGGCGTCGTCACCCCAATAGACAGGAAGCGTCATGGCAGCGAAGAAGACACGAGCCGAAGTTGAGCCGGACATTCCATCTTTGTGCAATTGCACCAAGGTTCGGCGCGCGGCCCGAACGCTGACCCGCTTCTACGATGAATGCATCGCAGACAGCGGAGTAAAAATCACTCAGTACTCGATCCTTGGCTACCTCAAGCACCGAGGACCCAAAACGATGCTTGAACTCGCCGAGCTGATGGCGATGGACCGAGCTACGGTTGGCCACAATCTACGACCCCTCGAGCGCGATGGCCTTGTGACTATCGAAATTAGCGAGAAAGACAAGCGCGCACGGATTGTTTCGGTGACAGATAAAGGCTTGGGATGTGTGGCTGCAGGCCGGCCCGGTTGGGATCGTGCGCAGGCAGCTTTCGACCGCGCTTATGGAGCGGACAATGCGAAAGCGTTCCGGCAAAACATGGATACGGTTGTCGATAGCGAGCTAGCCTAATATGCCCACCGACGAACTCACTTGCATTATGCAAGCGAGTCAACCTATGAAGAACCTGGTTAACAACGAGGCTTCTCATGGGTCAGCATCTCGTCCGGCCGAGGCAAGGTTTCGCCAAGAGCACTGACATTGACCGGAAGCATTTTCTTCGTAGCCGCAAGCCTCTAGGGGCTAACATATCTGAGACAGGAAACCGACTTCGCATTCGGATTTCTCCCTGGCTTTGCGCTCTCCGGCATCGCAGCGGGGATGGCGCAGGCGGTCTTTCTCGCAGGCGGCACTTCTGCACTGGCCCCGCAGGGGTACTCCGCAGGAAGCGGGATACTCAACGCCTCGCGTCAGATTGGTGGAGCCCTTGGTATAGCCATTCTGGTGGCGGTGACCGGGGCGGCTGATCAGAGCGGCGATTTCACCGCTGCGTTCTGGATAATCTGCGGAACTTCGCTTGCGGCCGCGGCAACCTCGCTTACGCTGCGCACACGCAAGATCTGACACGATCCGTCTTAGGGCGGCCAAGAGAGGGCGGGTATGACCAAGGGAACCATTGAATGAGATCAGTTGGGATGTTGATATTCGAGGGCGTCCAGGCGCTGGACGTCTCGGGACCGTTAGACGTTTTCTCTGAGGCAACTGGCATCCTGCCACAAGGCGAAGGCTATTCGACCACTTTGATCGGCCCCACGACATCCCGCATCCGGGCATCGAACGGGATGGGTCTTTTCGCCGATGTCGACTACTGGGGAGCTGCCGGCCCATTCGACCTATTTTTGGTAGCCGGCGGTCCGCAGTTGCCAACGGCAGTCATAGACGATGAAACCACGGACTGCATTCGCCGCCTTGCCAGGGTGAGCGAGACTTATGGTTCGGTTTGTACCGGAGCCTTCTGTCTCGGAGCCGCTGGTCTACTAGATGGCAAAAATGCGACGACGCACTGGCAAAACGCCGGCCAACTGGCCACGCTCTATCCTAAAGCCAAGATCGACTATGATCGTATCTACCTCAGAGATGGCCCGCTGCTAACCTCCGCCGGTGTTACGGCCGGGATCGACCTTGCCCTGGCGGTCATCAGGGAGCATCACGGTGGGGCGTTAGCCGTTGCGGTAGCCAAGCGACTAGTCGTGGCGGCGCAGCGACAAGGTGGTCAGTCTCAGTTCAGTCCATACATTGAGATGATCGCGGATGAAAAGTCGCCGTTGACCGATCTCACTAAATTCATCACGGAAAACCTTGCGGCACCTTTGACCGTCGCGGATCTTGCGAAGGCCGCCGGAATGAGTAGTCGGACCTTCGCAAGATCCTTTGTGGATTTTGCGAAGGTCACGCCCGCTGAGTTCGTGGAAAGAGCGAGAATAGACGTCGCGCGTCATATTCTCGAGGCCACGACCCAGCCGCTCAAGGTGGTCGCGCATTTGTGCGGGTTCGGTAATGCGAAACGCATGCGGCAGGTCTTCACCAAGCGGCTGGGCGTCACACCCGCGGAATATAGGGAGCGCTTCAACGTGAAAACGCTCCCCTAGATCCCTAGCTCTCCCATGGGGAGCTCAGGATCAACTCGGCGAAGTCCTTCCTTTGATATGTCGGATCCATCTTGGCGAGAACGTCGGCTTTCACGTTGCCGAATGTCGTTTCCGGTTTGCGGATCGTACCCAGGCAAAACGAGCTTATGATGCCATGTTTGAATTTGAGGCCTCGGGGATGACAGGCGCAGACCTCTTCACGTTGACTGTCCGAGAACTCGTTGTACCCAATACCGAGGACATCCATTTCCACGCCAGCCGTGACCAAGGCGACTGTTGGTCGCTTGTGCTGAGGGATCCCCGGAGTCGTGTGCAGCGCGATGGAGTCCCAGACGTCGTCGACGTCTCGCTCCGAGACGTCGTAGGCCTTGAGAAAATCGCGCGCGGCATTGGCACCGTCGACTTCAAAGCGCTCTGTATCGCTTGCATACTTGTCCATTATGCCCATGTCATGGAACATCGCGCCGATGTAGAGAAGCTCGGCATCGTACTTGAGGCCCTTCCGATCTCCGCTCAACGCTCCGAACAGAAACACCCGACGCGAGTGGTGGTACAAAAGGTCGGTCTCAGTCTCCCTTACGAGATCTGTAGCAGCTTTTGCCATGACGCTATCGGGGATCGCGACGCCGGCGACAACTTCACTGGATTTACTCATGATCATTCCTTTTTAGATATGTTCGTCGCTCGGCGACACTAGTCGGCAGCCAGCGCCGGACGCGCTGCCAAGGCTTTCGCGACGCCCTCGCCGTAGGCGGGATCTGCCTTCGTGCAGTTGTCGACGTGACGCTGTCTCACCTCGTCAGAGACGGCTTCCATAGCGCGTGCCGTATTGTTGAAAAGAACTTGGCGCTGTTCGGCTGTCATCATCCGGAAAAAGTTTCCCGGCTGCTCAAAGTGGTCGACATCTACCCGATGATCCCAATGATCCGCGTCACCTGAGATTTTCAGCGGCGGCTCGCGATATGCAGGCTGCTCCGGCCAGTCGCCGCGCGAATTAGGTACATAGGCCTTCGCAGATCCATGGTTTCCATCGACCCGCATAGCGCCGTCCCTGTGGTACGAATTGTGCGGGTTCTTGGGAGCGTTGACCGGGATCTGGTGGTGGTTCACACCGAGTCTATAGCGCGCTGCGTCGCCGTAAGAGAACAGGCGTGCTTGCAGCATACGATCCGGAGAGAAGCCGATGCCCGGAACCACAGCCGCAGGAGTGAACGAAGCCTGCTCGATCTCGGCGAAGTAGTTTTCCGCATTGCGGTTCAGTTCCATCACGCCAACCTCGATGAGCGGATAGTCCTTGTGAGGCCAAACCTTTGTAAGGTCGAAGGGGTTCACCGGATGCGTTTCCGCTGCTGTCTCGGGCATCACCTGAACATATAGCGTCCAGCGCGGGAACTGGCCGTTCTCGATGCTGTCGTAGAGATCACGGTGATGGCTTTCACGGTCACGGCCGATCAGCTCGGTGGCTTCGGCATCGGTCAGGTTTTTGACGCCCTGCTGAGTTTTGAAGGTAAACTTCACCCAGAAGCGCTCGTTCGCTCCGTTGATGAAGCTGTAGGTGTGGCTTCCGAAACCGTGCATATGCCGGTACGTTGCCGGGATCCCGCGCTCGCTCATCACGATCGTGACTTGGTGTAGAGACTCGGGAATTGAAGTCCAGAAATCCCAGTTGGTTTCAGGGTTTCTCATACCAGTGCGCGGGTCGCGCTTTACCGCATGGTTCAAATCGGGGAAGCGAAGCGGATCACGGAAGAAGAAGACCGGCGTGTTATTTCCAACAAGATCCCAGTTACCCTGTTCGGTGTAGAACTTGAGTGCAAATCCTCGGATATCACGCTCCGCGTCGGCAGCACCCCGTTCGCCGGCGACAGTCGAGAAGCGAGCGAACATGTCCGTTTTCTTGCCGACTTGCGCGAAAATGCTCGCACGCGTGTAAGCGGTAATGTCGTTGGTCACCGTGAAAGTGCCGAACGCCCCAGCGCCCTTGGCATGCATGCGACGCTCGGGAATGACTTCGCGGTCGAAGTGGGCAAGCTTTTCAATCAACCACACGTCTTGGAGAAGGGCGGGACCGCGCGGGCCCGCCGTCTGAATATTGAAGTTGTCGACAACGGGCGCTCCCGCCGCGGTCGTCAATGGCTTTTTGCTATCCATTTTTGATGCCCTTTTGATGTTCAGCACGAAAACCGGGGTACCCGGCCTTGAGGGCAACATCTGCTCCCGGGCGCCTGATCTCAACCTCGGCAAGGGGCGAGAATCTGCCATTATTAGTCCGAGAACTGCCGCACCAAAAAAGACCCTGCACCAAAGGAGCAGGGTCACTTTTCCAACCGGATCCGCTGTTGTTCAGTGAGCGCCAGCACCCCCGCCAGCTGCGGACCGCTTTGCTAACAACAACGCCAGGGCGGCAATCGCAAGCACAGTGCCAATGACGGCGAACGTGTCGCTGAATCCCATGATCAATGCCTGCTTTCGTACGACGCGGCCGAGGGCGACGATCGATTGCTTTGTCGCCTGAGCCTTGTCGGTCACACCGTGCGACATGAAGTACCCGGTGAGAGTCTCTACGCGCAGGCGCACTTCGTCCCGAGCCATAGTGACTGACTGTCCGATCACATTTGAGTGGAACTGTTCCCGTTTTGTGAGAATTGTTCCTAGCGAAGCCGTGCCAACGGCTCCGCCAAGGTTTCGGAGCATATTCGTAAGACCAGAAGCAGCCGCGGCGTCAGCCGGAGCGATGCCACCCGTGGTGATGGCGGTAATCGGCGTCAGCACTAGCGCCTGCCCGATTGCGCGGATGATATTTGGTATCCAAAACTGGTCCCCCGCATTGTCCGCTGAGAGATAGATGTTCAGGAAGCAGCTTGCGGCAAAAATCGATATGCCCACAAACCCGATGTAGCGGGCGTCGAAACGCTTCATCAAAATGGGCACGAGCGGTATGAGCAGCAGTTGCGGAAGGCCAGTCCACGCGAGAACATAACCGATCTGTTCAGCGTTGTAGCGTTGAACTTGCCCGAGATACTGAGGAAGTATGTAGACCGTACCGAACAGGGCTATCCCGACAAGCACGTTGACCATCACGCCGATGCCAAAGTTCCTTTGGGCTAGAAGTCTAAGTTTCACGAGCGGCTTTTCAACGGTCAATTCAATCCATATGAACGCCCCAAGAAACACAGCGGCCACGATACTGAGCTTCACGATGAATGGTGACGAGAACCAGTCGTCCTTGTTGCCTTCCTCCAGAACAGTCTGGAACGCTGCCAGACCAATCGTCATCGTGACGATCCCGAACCAATCCCCCTCCTTGAGGAGACCCAAACGCATTGGAGACGGATCCAGCGTAGCTGCCAGTGCAACCGCCATAATCGCGCTCGGAAGCGCATTGATGTAAAAGATCGTCTGCCAGCCGTAGTTCTCGGTCAGGTAACCGCCAATCGTGGGGCCGATCGCAGGAGCAAAGGTTACCGACAGCGCAAATATTGCAAGACCGAGGGGTTGCTGGTTCTTGGGAAGCTTGGTGAGAACCATCGTGAAAGCCATCGGAATTAGAACACCGCCGGCAAAGCCCTGCAAACCACGCAGCACGATCATCGTCCCGAGATCGTGTGCGAACGAACACGCGATCGAGAACAGCGGGAAGAGGACCGAATTGACCAGGATGTAGCGACGAAATGAGAAGACGCTGCTGAAATATGCCGTCAAAGGGATAACGACGATCTCGCCGATGAGGTAGGAAGTCGATATCCAAGCCCCGTTATCGACACCTGTGCCGATCCCTCCCTCAATATCGAGTAGGGATGCGTTCGTGATTTGGATATTCAAGATAGCCATGAACGCGCCGATCATGCCGGCGAGCACGGCAATCCATTCTCGAGCGCTGGCGCTCGAAGTTTGAGCCGCTGCCATGTCGAAAACTCCTACTTGTCGGTGCCGGACCGAATGTCGATTACCGGCTGCACTGACATACCTGGCCGAAGCGTGCCGTCCTTAACGTCATCGCTCTTGAGGACGATTTTCACCGGTATGCGCTGAACGACCTTGGTGAAGTTTCCCGTGGCGTTGTCAGGTGGCAGAAGCGCGAATTCCTGGCCACTCGCAGGCGCAATGCTATCAACGTGTCCGCTGTATCGCTTGTCAGGGAACATATCGACATCGATTTCGACTTCCTGCCCAGGCCGAACGTCGGTCAACTGCGTCTCCTTGTAGTTTGCGATTACGTAAACTTGTTGTGTGGGAACCAGTGACATCAGCTGTGTACCCGCTTGGACGTACTGACCCGTACGGAGCGTTCTGTTGCCGACGGTTCCTTCAACAGGAGCGATGACAGTCGTGTAACCGAGGTTCAACTCAGCCTGTCGTTGGCTGGCCTGCGCTCTAGCGACGTTCGCCTTGGCCTGCGCGATCTGGGCATCAATGAGCAACACCTGTTTCTGAGCTGTTTCGAGGGCGGCCTCATCGCGTGAAATGGTCGCCTTCGCGACGGCGATTTGAGAGGCCGCCTGCTGAGCTGTCTGCACCGGGGCATAGCCGCTTGTCGCCAGATTGGAATAGCGTTTGTTGTTCTGCTCCGCGTACAGCTCATTCGCCTTGTCTACCTCAAGTGTAGCTCTTGCGGCGGCGATGTTGGACTGTTGAATATCCAAGGATGCCTTGCTGGCGTCCAAGGTCGCCTGGGCCGCGAGAACGTCGGCGTTCGCTTGATCGAGCGCGGCCGTAAAGTCGCGATCATCGATGCGAGCCAGAGGTTCGCCAGCCTTTACCGACTGGTTGTCAGATACCAGGACTTCCTTCAGATAGCCCGAAATCTTCGGCGCGATCGCCGTGCTGTCCGCTTTCACATAGGCGTCGTCGGTCTCGACTTGAAAACGGGCGACCGTCCAGTAGTTGTGGCCATAGTAAGCAACGCCGGCCAGCAAAATCAGTCCACCGACGACGAGCACCCCACGCCCACGCTTGCGCTTTCTTGGCGCGGGGTCAACGCCCGGGAGTGACGCACCTAGTGCAAGCTCCTGCGCGACTTTTGCTGGGGGTTCCCCAAGTGGTGGGTTCGTTTTTTCCGCGACCGGCTTTGAGGGGTTCAGCAGGCGGACGTTATCTGTCATGACGATATCTCGGTTGAGCGTTATTTAGGAAACTTGCTGTGTTCCAAAATATGCTGTACTTGAGAAACGGTCAATTGGTTTTGGAAAATAATGATGGTCCAAAATAGTATCGAAGTTAAAAGGCCACGTGGCCGCCCACAAACCCGCTGCGACGAGGACACAAGGTCTGTGATAGTGGACGCTGCTTGCTGTTCGTTTCGGGAAGGCGGCTACGAGGCCACGAGCATCACCGCTATAGCGCAAATTGCGGGCGTCTCGACCAAGACGCTCTATCGCCTCTTTCCGGCGAAATCCGATCTCTTCTCAGCGGTCGTAAGCGCGCGCATCGACGATTTCCTACTTCGCTTGGACATCTCCGCGCTGAGGGATCATCCGGTAGCCGACGGACTGGAGCGCATCTTATCTGCATATGGCGAGCTTACACTTTCAGAGCGCACCGTTACTTTGCTGAAACTCATTGTCAGCGAGTCCGACCGTTTCCCTGAGATCGCGACAGCCTTCTACGTGAAGGCGATCGAGCGAACGAATGACGTCATGGAGGAATATCTCAGGTCCAGGGTTGACGCTGGGGTCCTAAAACTCGAAGACCCGCACGTCGCTTGCGGGATGCTGCGAGGCATGATGATAATGGAGCCGCAGCGATCCGCTCTGCTTGGACAGGTTTCATATCCAAGCAAAGAAGAGATCGTAGCCAGAGCGCGAATGTGCGTCTCCATTTTCTTGCAGGGTGCGATCGCGCCAGCGTGCTAGCCGCAAGGCTCGCGCGCCCCTCTTTTGATACGAGCTCGGAGCCGACTATCCCACCCCCGTCAACTGCCCGATGCTGTCGAGTAGATCATCGCGAAGCCCGACCTGTTTTAGATGGTGAATCGTGTCGGAGAGATACTCAAGCCCACTGCCCAACGGGCCACTAGCATTCCGTAGGCGGTCGGCGATAACCTCAGGCGTGAGCTCGCCGACAAAGCTCTTCGCGCTGGGATTCGCCACGAAAATGATTGCGCGGAACACCTCCGCCTTGCTGTGAACCTCGACCCATTCGGCCTGGTAGCCATCGCTAAACATCTCGCGACGCCAAACAAGAAGAAGCTCTTCGCGTTCGCGGCCCTTGGGTAATTTGTAGGCAACGCCCTCCGCGTGTCCCCCTTCGTTCAACGCCAAGAAAAGGGAAGGATTCTGTGGCGTACCCCTCCCAAACGGTGCCGAGAGACAGAAACTTCGATGCCAGCCCTCCAAAGAGGCCGCGACACGCTCTTCGAAGTCGAACGCGGGGTTCCAGATCAACGAGCCATAAGCGAAAATCCAAACCTGTTGTTGTCCATACAAACAGCGAAGAGTGTCGTCGAGACTCTCTTCCAATTGCTGATCAGTTAATGCTTGAAGCCCGGGGATCGCTCTTGCTCGTTCTAGGAACGTGCCGTCGAGGAGGCCATTACGAGTAATCGCGTGCCGCTCATGATCCGGAAGAGGCATTGTGGACACTGCTTACTGACCCTGTTCATTCGACCGCAGAACGAAGCGCGGCAGGGTTATGGTTTCGCCGGTATGTCGGTCGACAGTAATCGGATCGGCCTCGAGACCCGTCTGTGTATCGACGAAACTGACGGACCCGCTTGCCTCAGAGAAGTTCCGGTTCCCAAAACCGACCATTGCCTGCACGACACTTTGAAAGTCGCGACCCATATCGGTCAGAACATACTCATCACGAGGCGGATGCTCGCTATAGCGTCGGCGAACCAGAAACCCGCTATCAACCAAATTCGACAGACGACCGGTCAGAATATTCGGTGCGATATTCATGCTGCGTTGAAATTCATCGAACCGAGTTTTCCCCTTGATCGCGTCTCGAAGGATCAAAATCGTCCATTGGTCCCCAACGCGTTCCAGCGTTTGAGCAACTGGGCATTCCATCGTCGCAAGGCTTTTACGTTTCACACCGACTTCCCTTCTCCGGCAAGGCTACCGCAGTAACTTTTATTATGCAAGTAACTATGGTAGCTCATTCCCGCATCGTGAGAGGACAGAACAATGGACCTTACAGTACTCGACAACCCGATTTGGCACGCGCTGGCGAACGAGCACAACAAGTTTTCGCTCGGCGGGGACAACGCCAAGCGCTATCCCGCCGACGTCGCGCCGTTTGCTGCGCTAAAAACCGGTATTCCTGAGGCCTTCAAAGAGTTGGCCGCTACATTAGACGTTGGTCAATCGGTTGCGCTTTTCACAGACGTTGCCCCCGTTCTTCCGAGCGGTTGGCGTGTGGTTCGACAACGACCGATCGACCAGATGATATGCACACTAGCAACCGACAGCGAAAAATTTCAGCCAGTCCGCCTCACGGTCGCGGATGTGAACGAGATGATAAGTCTAACCAAAATTACTGAGCCAGGCCCTTTTGCGGAGCAGACTATCGCCATGGGCGCATTTTTCGGTGTGAGGTCGGCCGAGGGGCAGCTTATCGCCATGGCGGGTACGCGCCTTGCTCTGCCGCGGTTCACCGAGATCAGCGCTGTCTGCACTCACCCGGACCACACAGGAAAAGGCTTGGCTCGAGACTTGGTCTCGTTCCTGAGCAAGCGAATACTCGGCGGGGGACGAATCCCTTTCCTGCACGTGAAAGGAGAGAACCGCGCCGCACAGGTCTACGAGCGGGTTGGGTTCACTCACCGCGCGTCGCTAATTCTATCAGTCATTGCAAATACGGACGCCCGAGGACCCGAGAGGGGACGGCGGCGGCGGGCGAAGCACAGCACCCCCGACGAGCGGGGTAGTAACTTGCACAATGAAAGCCACGAGCAAGGTTGACCGTACTAAATTGCGTGCAGTTCACAAGGAGGAACTCATGACTTACGTCCATGGCAATTTTGGGACCAACCCGAGCCTCATGCCGAGCAAGACCCGCGGGCCTAAGGCCCAAGCGTTCGAGGCACCGGTCGGGTCAACCTCATCAGCACCGCGTTCGGCTACTGGGGATTCAGAAACCGGAAGCACGGCAAAGCTTTTTGGTGCCCTATGGTCACTTCAAACTGGCCCCCAGGCCGATGCACCCAGCCAAGCATCCGGAAAAAGTCCCGAAGAGGAGTTTGGCGAACTAGCCGACATGTCCATTGGAGACCGCTTGATGCAACAGTATCTCGGCGAACACGGACTCACACAGGAAGATCTCGCCAGCATGCCAGCCGAAGAACGAGAGAAGATTGTCGAAGAGGTTCGCAACCAAGTCTTGGAAGCCGCCAAGCAACAGGGTCATCTCGCATCGCAGCAACAAGGCCCGGGTAATGACGTGTCAGCGCTAGGTGCATTGCAAGGGCTGGGACAGACGGATCTCCGCAGCGGCGACAACGACAAGCCGGACGGCAGCTGATTCATACAAGTCAGGAAACCGCTTGCGCTCACGAAGGCTTCTTTCAACTACGGAAAGGCTATAATTTTGACCGACGACGATATCGTTATCTGCAGCCCGGTACGTACAGCTATCGGCGCGTTCAATGGATCTCAAGAGCATATCGGCGATAGAGCTTGGCAGCACAGCCATCCGCGCTGCGATCGACCGGTCAGGCTTGCCTCCCGCCACGATCGATTCTGCGATCATGGGAAACGTCGTCCAACAGGCAACAAGATGAACCCCGCGCGCCAAGCGTCTGTAGAGGGCGGGCTGCCTGTCTCGGTGCCCGCCTATACAGTCAATCGTGTGTGTGGCTCGGGAGCGCAAGCTGTGGTCTCCGCGGCTCTTGAAGTGAAGGCTGGAATAGCGAAATTCGCTATCGCGGGCGGCATGGAAAATATGGACAGAGCACCCTTCTTGCTGCCCGATGGCCGCTGGGGCCATCGGCTCGGCGCAGCGCAGATACTCGACAGCATGCTGACTGATGGTCTTGAGGACGCTTTTTCCGGCAAGCATTCGGGATGGCATACCGAGGATCTCGTGGCCAATCTTGGGATCACACGTGGGGCGCAGGACGAATGGGCTGAGCGCTCCCAGTCGAGGTTCGCTCGATCTCAAGGTGCGGGCCATTTTGCGGCCGAGGTCGTTCCTGTATCTGTCCGAGATAAGAACGGTGTGACACTCTTCGAGAAAGACGAAGCGCCCCGCCCTCAAACGACCGCGGAGGTACTATCAAAGCTGAAGCCCGCGTTCCGTCCAGATGGCACTATAACAGCTGGTAACGCGCCGGGTCTGAACAGTGGGGCTTCAGCAATGCTGGTCACCACACAATCGAACGCCCGACACCATGGAGTGGAAATAGCTGCAAAGCTGTCTGGCTTTGGAATCGCTGCCGTCGAGCCGGCGATGTTTGGTCTTGGACCCGTGCCAGCTATCGATCGAGCGTTAGCTCAAGCTGGATGGACAATATCCGATGTCGAGCGTGTCGAAATCAACGAGGCGTATGCAGCTGTACCGCTGGCGGTCATAGCGCGAAGCGGAATTCCTGCAGAGCTCGTCAATGTCGATGGCGGTGCTATTGCTCATGGCCACCCTATTGGAGCGACAGGCGCGGTTCTGATTACCCGACTAATCCACTCGATGATAAGAGACGGCATTCGAAAAGGTCTCGTGGCGCTTTGCATCGGCGGCGGTCAAGGTATCGCGATCGCGATCGAAGTACCGGCCTGAAAAAGAAGCGCCCGACATTTAGCCGGGCGCTTCCATCGCTAGAAGTGATGAACAGTATCTTCGGCGACGTTTTCCACCCGTTTATGGCGGACTCTCCATTGGCCGTCGTCGAGCTTGGTAAGCGTATCTGTAACCATTGCGTACGAGATCAGTTTCGGAAAATGGGCGTCATACTCCATGATTCTCATTGGCTCCGCTTTTAGTCGCTGCGCGTCCGCGCTTGGGGCGATCCGAATGAGCAAGATGTAGTAGGATACGATTACATCCCCGTCGTCCCCGTATAAGACGACATGATTGCAATTGTGTCTCCTGACCCCGTGGGTGATGGGTTCATACGCTTTAAGAAATTCCGCGAGCGCCGGCTTGCCGACACTTCGACCAAGTGGATGATCGACGATCACGTCACCCGTGAAAGCCGAGAGAAGTTTATCGACTTCCCACCTGTCGAATAAGAAATTGATACGATTCACAAAATTGACCGCCTCCACGATCGTTTGGGCATCAGGCAAGGCGTGTGCCGGGAGATCATGTTCGTTCATTACTGGCTCCTTCACTCATTAATGTGCATGCCAGCCTTGATGAAAGACGATCTGGCTTGACATGATATGTGTAATAGCACATGTTCAGTTCATGGAAAGCACATTTGGGCCAGACAACTGCTATTGTTTCGCATCGCGTCGAGGCGCGAGATGGCTTACCCGAATGTACGATGCCGCCCTGTCTCCCTGTAATCTCACGATATCCCAATTCTCGCTCCTGACGGTTCTAGAGCACTACGGAAGGCTTAAAGTCGCTGAGTTGACAGAGGTGATGGTCATGGAGCGGACCAGTCTTGTGCGAGCGCTCAAGCCAATGCTTGACGGCGGTTTAATCCAAAGCAGCGCACAAGTTGGAGAGCGAGCTAAGGTGCTGTCGCTCACAGAGCACGGTACCGCGAAGCTGGCGGAGGCCTCTCCCTACTGGGAGAAAGCCCAGATCAAGTTTGAATCTCAGTTTGGGATCGAGCCTGCGGCGCGGAGCCGGCACGACAACATCGAAATCAGCCACGCGCGGCACAGTTAGCCGACGTGCAGAAAACAGCTGCCATTGCACACCCCTTGGTGTGCATATACACACAAAGGAGAATACGTGAAAACTTCTGAAGCCATCGCCCTTGTCACCGGGGCAAATGGAGGTATCGGTCAGGCGCTCGTGAGAGAACTTCTCGAGCGAGGCGCGCACAAGGTATATGCAGCTGCCCGCAATCCAGAGACACTGGCTGAGCTCCGCGAAAGCAACCCTGATCGCGTCGTCGTGATCAAACTCGATGTCACTGACGTCGCATCCGTCGAGGCAGCGGCAAAGCTTGCACCCGATGTCAATCTCTTGATCAACAATGCCGGCTTCTCCGGAGATTCAGGCGCACTCGCGTCAGCTGACGTAAGCAACGCAAAGCAAGAGATGGACGTCAACTACTTCGGCCCGCTCAATGTCTCGCGTGGCTTCGCCTCTGTCCTCAAGGACAACAATGGTGGCGCTTTGGTCAACGTCCTGTCGTTCCTCTCGCTAGTTGCGCTGCCCCTCATGGGAACCTATTCGGCATCCAAGGCCGCTGCACTATCACTTACACACAGCCTCCGTGCGGAACTGAAATCACAGGGTACAACAGTTATTGCGGCTATGCCGGTTCAGGTAGACACCGCAATGGGCGCTTGGACCAACCAAGACAAGGTGACGCCCAAGGAAGCTGCGTCCGACATCGTAGATGCGATCGAGGAGGGTGCGTACGAAGTTTTCCCAGGCGAGCTTTCTCGTGGGGCAGCTGGAGCTTTCATCGCCGACCCCAAAGGGCTGCAGGCTCAACTCGCTACCGTTTTGCCGACAGCTTGAGCTCGCGTGACAATAACCACTTGAAGGATATGACCATGGAAAAAGCATTCCCCCCGATTGCCAAGCAAGGCATTCTCGATCCGGCTGATCACGTAAGCGCAATCGACTACGTTAACCGGGTCAACTGGCTCTTCGAGACGTGGGACGTCGAGGGCATGATCAACTCGTTCATCCCAGACGCTGTCGCCTTTCACTTCCACGGAACCATTCGTGGACACGAAGGCATCCGACACTTCTTCGAGGTGGATTACCCCTATCTGATCCCTGGGGTCAGCCGCCATGCCACCAACCACATTGTCGATAAGGACGGAGATGGCGTTGTAGTGCGGTATCACAATCTTCTAGTCCGCCACGCTTGGCCGGAAGACGCGGTCAAGATCGGTGCTGGCGAAGTAATGGAAAGCCGCGCTGATTTGCCTGCTATCTGGCTCTATTCACCGATGAGAGACCGATTGGTGAAGACATCCGAGGGTTGGAAAATCTGGGAGCGTTACATTGGTGGATCGACCACCAACTCACGTCTATCACCTCCGGACACCAAGGCTGAATCATTCACCAAATACATGCCGCAGCTATAACGACAGTCAACGTCAACCTTGGGCGACCTTCCCTCCGCCCAAGCAAAGGGCCAACGTGCAACTGCCGTGCGCGTTGGCCTACCCTCTCCTTTTGAAACGGAAATAAAATGAAAATCGATCTCACAGGAAAAACCGCCATCATTAGCGGTTCGTCGGCAGGCATCGGCCTCGCCGCTGCCAAGGCGCTTGCGCTTTCAGGTGCCAACGTCGTCATCAATGGCCGAAAGGAAGACACGGTTTCGACCGGTGTCTCCGCCATCAAAACACTTGCTGGCGAGGTGCGTGTTGAGGGCTTTGTTGGTGATCTCAGCAAACGCGAAACCGCGGACGAGCTTTTCTCTAAGCACCCCAAATGTGACGTCCTCATCAATAATCTGGGAATTTACGCATGGAAGGACTTCTTTGAATCCTCGGAAGAAGAATGGGACGAGTTTGTCTCGGTAAACGTTACGTCGGGTATCCGCCTGTCGCGTCTCTACATGCCGCAGATGATTGAAAACGGATGGGGCCGGGTCATCTTCGTTTCCTCCGAATCCGGGATAAATGTGCCCGCCGACATGATTTTCTACGGGACGACTAAAACGGCACAGTTGGCGCTGGCTCGGGGATTGGCAAAGCGCGCGGCCGGTACAGGGGTCACTGTGAACTCGGTTCTGCCTGGCCCAACGCTTTCTGATGGTGTTGTTTCGATGATTGAGGGATCGATCTCCGGCACCGATCAAAATGTGAAGGATGCCGCCGACGCTTTCGTTAAGGCGAACCGGCCTTCCTCGATCATCCAACGGACCGCGACCGTCGATGAAGTGGCAAACATGATCGCATACGTAGCTTCACCTTTGTCGTCCGCGACGACTGGAGCCGCACTCCGCGTCGAAGGTGGTATCGTAGATACGATCTGCTGACATCTGATCCCGGGGAGCATTCCGCTTCCCGGGATCGGCTCTGTCCTAGACGAGAGAATAGGCTTCACCTGACCGCTCAACCTGTCCGATGCCGGGGTAGCACCAGTGGTAACCCAGGAGCTTTGTGGGAGAGCGTGCGAAACGATCAAGAAGCATTCGCCTCGTGCGTACCGCAGTATCGTGATCGGCATCGAAACCAAACCGCCAGTCCGGGTGCTCAAATGACACAATCGGGTTCGTCAGCGCATCCCCCGTTATCAGTAGCCCATCACCTCCTTCGAGCGAAAGCGAGATGTGACCGCCGGTGTGACCTGGCGTCGAGATTATCTCGATCCCATTAATCGTGGCTGTACCAGGCGCGACCAATGTGAGACGCTCTCCAATGGAGGCAAAGTTTGAACGCGCTCCAGCTGCAAACGGCCTCAGCCCTTCCGCCAAAAGCGCGTCGTCTTGCCAAAATGACCATTCGTCAACGTTTACGAGATGTTCGGCGTTCGCAAACAGTAGCGAGCCATCATCCCTCAGGATTCCCCCCATGTGATCAGGGTGCGCATGTGTGAGGATCACCTTTGTTACGCTAGCTGGATCAACATCCGCTCTCTTCAGATTTTCTTCGAGTGCCCCGGCGGTATCCTGAAATTGCGAGCCCGACCCCGTATCGACAATGACTAGCTCGTTCCCGATCTTGATGACGGGGATGTTCGTGTGCATCGGTGCAGTCGATCTCCCGCCGCCCAGGCGGGCGAGGATCGACCTCTTATCCTGATCGCTAGCTTCTGGCATGATGATATCAGAAGGAAGCGCAATGAACCCGTCGCTGACGACGGTGATATCAAACTCGCCGTGCTTGAAGTTATATGGTGCGTTCGAATTATCTTTGCTTTCCATAAAGGCCTCCTAGTTGAGAGGCCTTGTATTTTACGCAGGGCGCTATAGCTGTGCAGTGGCGTTCTAGACAATAATCGGGGCAATCTTGCCAAATATCCACTACGTTGGAATTCTCAGTCTTCCCGGGCGGTCGGATGCTGCCGTGTATGGGCTCAGGGAACTATGGGCGATTGCCAATAGCCAAGTTGCAGCTGTTTCCGCGGCCCGCATCGTGACAATCGATGTTGAGTTGGCGTCTGAGAGTAGCTCATATTTGGACGGCGATAGCAAACTTGCGGCTGTTGTAGCTCCGCCAATGCTCCCAGATGCGGATCTCTCGATCTTGCCACTTGCCAAGACATGGCTCTCCGATGCCGCGCGGGCCGGCACGATTATGTGTTCGGCTTGCGGAGGCGCATTCATACTTGGCCAAGCTGGCGTACTTGATGGCAGAGCCGCGACCACGCACTGGTCCCTGAAGGAACAATTCAAAGACAGTTTCCCGCTGGTCGACTTGCGAGCCGATGAATTGCTTGTTGATGAAGTCGACGTCATTACCGCCGGCGGCGTCATGGCGTGGACGCAACTCGGCCTGCGCCTTGTCGATCGGTTGATAGGTACGGAAGTTATGTCATCGACAGCGAAATTCATGCTAGTCGATCCTGCGGACAGGCCTCAAAGCTATTACGCTCCCTTCTCACCCCAACTTGATCACGGAGACTTGGCGATTGTCGAAGTCCAGCGATGGCTGCATTCGACACCCGGAAAGCGAGCGACACTTGAAGAGATGGCAGCTCGAGCGAGGACAAGTCCTAGAACGTTTTTGCGTCGGTTCAGCAGGGCGACAGGATTGAACCCGACAGACTACTGCCAACGCCTGAAGGTCAGCCATTCCCGTAAGCTGCTCGAAACACGCGATATCTCAATCGACGAAATCGCTCAGCGGTGCGGGTATGAGGACCAGAATTCTTACCGCAAAATATTTAAACGGTTGATCGGCATTACCCCCGGAGAGTACCGCGCCCGGATCTCCGTTAGACAAGCACCAGTACGGCAAGGAACAGAGGCAATGTTTTAGTATGGAAAATATCGGAAGAACCCCAGTACTGGTCGAGTTCGACAATTCAACGGTCGAAGGAACTGGCGTCGATATCGACGACGCGCTAAGGGACGCCCTGCGTCGTCTTTCGGTGCAGCGGGGTAGAGGCGAATGGTTTGTCCTTAGCGCGAAACGCCGAGACAACGGCGAAGCTGATCATTCCATCGCCATGTCCTACCAGACAAAAACTTCAAAAGCGCCTACGGACTTTGCTGCGCTAGACCTCGGAAGGCATTATCGAGGTGCTATCGAAACCGTTAAGGTGATAGCCAGCCTACAATATGGTTTCGCCGGTCGCACTCGGCACGCTGTGGAGGAAGTTGCGATCTATGCGATCGGTGCAGCCAGATACCTTACGCATGTCTCGGGTGAACCTATCGACGTGCGTGGAGATATCGGCAAAGTATTGACGGGAACTCGATGGAAAAAGCTGGTGGACGTAGACTCGCTAATTTTGAAGCGATCAGGCTGATCCCGCCGTTCGAACTCTGCTATCCCGCGGAGGATATCCGAACTTCGTACGGTATGCACGGCTGAAGGCAGCCTCGGACTCATAACCGACGGCATAAGCTATCTCCTTCACAGATAGAGGCGTGTTATGGAGAAGATCGAAACCTAGCTGTAGTCGCCAATTTTGGAGATAGCGCAAAGGCGGATGACCCACCAACTGCGTGAACCTGTTTGCAAAGCTCGATCGAGACATTCCAACTAGCGATGCAAGCGCGCCTACAGTCCACGTCGTTGTCGGATCTCGATGGAGTGCAGCTACGGCACGGCTGATGCGCTCATCCGCTAGGGAGCCAACCCAACCATCATTCTGTACGGTGCGCGACCAAGTACGAATACACCTTATGACCAGTATATCGATTACTCTTGAGATCATTAGCGAGAAGCCGGGCTCCGGATTCGCGGTTTCCAGCACGAGAAACTGAGCGACATCCTTTATCAGAACCGATGATTTATCCATCGCGGGCGTGATGTGAATGAAATCCGGGAGAAGCTTGAGAAGAGGGCCCGCAGCCCCCGCATTGTCAAACGTGAATGTTGCGCTGATCATTCTGGGCGGCCGTTCGGCCTCTGACGACGCTCGAATATTGAGCGCGACCCCACCGCGTGGAATCAGCAGTACCTCGCCTGCTTTGATTGAAAGCGGCGGACGTCTAGGCTGCACCAGCTCGATACCACCCTCTTGTACAACGTGGATCGAGGACACATCCCTAAGTCGTTGCAGTTCGCCTGTTTCAGGAACTCCGCCGGAAAACACCAATCCGCCTTTTAGCTGCACGAACCGCAGCACGTCGGATAGAAGATCCAATTTCTCGTCTGGTTCGGACGATCGATCAAGTCTTCCGTTTTCCTCGCTATATATACTCATTCGAGATCACCTTACCTTTCTCCCTGTAGCACAGGCCCCTTGCTCGCCGACACTAGTCGCGAGGAAAGCAAAGCGAAATTCGCTCCATTGCACGGACGCCTGTTCACTGAGAAAAGGAAGATGACATGCTTAGGAAACTATACTCAGGCTTGGCCGGCCTTCTCTTCGCGACAAGCCTTGCCCCATCAGCGATTGCCGCTGAAAAGGCTAAGAATATCGTATTGGTTCATGGGGCGTTTGTCGACGAGACAAGCTGGCAACCAGTTGCACAAATTCTCGAAAAGGATGGCTTCCACGTCACTCTCGTGAAAAATCCGCTGACGTCGCTCGATGCCGACGTGGCAGCTACCACGAAGGCAATCGAAGCTCAGAAAGGATCGGTGATTCTGGTCGGGCATTCCTGGGGTGGCGTCGTGATCACAGAGGCTGGAAGCGGCTCCAAGGTCAAGGCACTGGTATATGTATCCGCCTTCGCTCCAGAAAAAGGCGAATCCGTAGCGGCCTTGGGCAATGCGGGAACGAAAACCCCAGGCATCGCCGCAATCCGCCCGGACTCCAAAGGCTATCTCTCGATTGATACGGCTGCCTTCCCTCAGGTTATCGCAGCTGACGTGCCGCCTTCAATTGCGCAGACCCTGGCGTCTAACCAGCTTCCTTTGAACCATACCGCGTTTGAAGCGAAGGTGACGAACGCAGCCTGGCACACAAAGCCGAGTTACTTCGTGATCAGCGAAAAAGATAAACTGCTCGATCCCAAGGATCAGCACTTCTTTGCATCGCGCATCAAAGCAAAGACTACGTCGGTTGAAGGCAGCCACGCTTCGCTCGTAGTCCACGCAAACGACGTTGCGCAAGTCATCGAAAAGGCGGCTGAGGAAAACTGATGCGTCGGGGCGGCCCAAAGCCGCCCCCTTTTTCTGCGGGCAAGCGATCCTGCCCGCTCGAGTGAGAGCACGGACCGGTCGAGAACGAAACTAGACCATTGACAAACATTATGTGCAATAGCACATATCAATCATCGCCTCGTGACCAAAGACGTCTCGCCGCATCACTCGGCACTGCATTCGCTGTTCACTGCATCGGGAGCGGCGAACCAGTTCAACGTCCAATGCCCATAAAGACAATGACGATGAATCTATCATTCAAAAGAAACCTGTTAGACCAAGCGATCCCCGGTAGCGCCTCGGAATTCTTCTCGCGCGCACTTATGACGCGCGATGTCTGGATGTTCTCTTACGATGCCTGGATGATAAGACCCGAGTTTTTGCCACGCGAGCAGGTGCCGGCGCTCGTCCGAGGTTGGCGGAGATCCGTCGCTGGTGTGATCGAAGAAAATAGCGAATTGCCGCTTGCCCTGCTCCCTAACGGCTCGGTTCACGGCATGCTGCTGAAGTATTCCGATCAGACGGTATTAGCCGATGTCTCCACCACCTGGGCGCACTGGGTCGAGGCCAGGCAGCTTCGACCGATTTGGGTTACAGCGAAGTGTTCGTTCGGCGACGTCAAAGCCGCTGCATTTGTGGCGAAGAGGAACATGGTAGACCGGCCGGCACTCGATTTTCTTCTAAGCCAGGGGCCAGAACAATCGGTTATCAAAGAGGCTGCGTGGAAAGCCCGGGAGCTGAACGATGTCCTCGCCACTGCCAGCCGCACCGACCGCTACCTTCAATCACTAGGCCGGGACCTCGCAGCTGTTGCATTCGCAACTGGCACGTACCCGCGCGCACGAGCCACAGCATGACCCGGATGGTCTCCCATACGCTGTGCCACTGTACGAATCTTCGGCGCGCCGCTCGTGCGGCAACGCGGATCCATGACGAGTACGTCCGCACTTCAGGTCTATCAATCGCACAGGTGGCAATGATCTCTATGGCCCTTGACAATCCGGAGAGCCCTTCCGGTGAGCTCGGCCGCCTGCTTGGGTTGGACAAGTCTACGTTGGGGCGTAACCTCCGACCGCTGCTAAAAGGCCACATGGTATCTATTGCACGGGGTAAAAAGGATCGTCGCACCAGAACCGTTCGGGTTACTGACACCGGCATGAAAGCATTCGAGAATGCGAGTGCGCTTTGGGAGCGGGCAGAGGCTGAGTTTGTAAGACCGGTCGGCGCAGAGCGGTCCGCCGTGGCGAATGGTGTCTCCATCCATGTCGTGTCGAATCGATCCGATCACACGTCAGTCAGAGGTGGCGATGTCGCAGATATTTGACGACCATCGAGGCCGGCCGATCGTGGCTGTCACCGGGATGGGTGTCCTGACATCGCTTGGTCAGGGTGTTGAGGACAACTGGCGCGCCCTATGTGGCGGTGGGTCCGGCATCAAACGCATAAGCCGCTTCGACACCTCCGGGCTGAGAACAACCATCGCCGGAACAGTCGATTTTGTCGACGTTCCGGCTCCGAATGCAGTTGAGCGTTCGTTCGCCTTCGCACGTGAGACTACCCTAGAGGCGCTTTCGCAAGCCGGCGTAGATGGTTCGTTCAGCGGACCGCTTTTCTTAGCTGCACCACCGATCGAACCCGATTGGCAAGCGCGCTTCGAACTCGCCGACCGGGATAAGACGGGACACCAGGCTGGCAACGCCTATGACCGATTTTTGGCCGCGATGAGAGGCAAACCAGACCCGGCCTTCCATGAGGCGTCTCTGTTTGGTTCGATCTCCGAGCGGCTATCAGAACTGTTTGGGACGCGTGGCTTGCCGATTACCCTGTCCACTGCGTGTGCAAGCGGCGTTACCGCGATTCAATTGGGTATGGAAGCCATTCGGCAAGGCAGGACAGAGCGCGCGCTAGCCGTGGCGACAGACGGATCTGTGAGCGCAGAATCACTAATCCGGTTCTCCCTACTCTCGGCCCTCTCCACGAACAACGACACCCCATCCGCCGCATCGAGACCATTCAGCCGTGACCGCGACGGCTTTGTCATGGCAGAAGGTGCAGCCACGCTCGTATTGGAAACGCTTGAGTCGGCTGTCGCGCGCGGGGCTACGATACTCGGTTTGATTAGCGGCTGCGCGGACCGGGCGGACGCGTTTCACCGAACTCGCTCCTCTCCGGACGGCGGTCCGGCAATCGAGACAATGCGTGCGGCTCTCGCTGACGCTGGTCTTGATCAGTGCGATATCGATTACGTCAACGCACATGGAACTTCGACGCCCGAAAACGACAAGATGGAATACACAGCGATGTCCGGCGTTTTTGGACAGCGCGTCAACGAAATCCCCACGTCATCGAACAAATCAATGATCGGCCATACGATATCAGCTGCTGGCGCGATCGAGGCAGTTTTCTCTCTATTAACTATCCTCCGCGGGACGATACCACCGACGATAAACTACAACAATCCGGATGGGGCAATACCGCTCGACGTAGTGCCCAATCGTAGGCGCGAGAGCAGTGTGCATCACGTCTTTCAAACTCTTTTGGTTTTGGCGGCCAAAACGCGAGCGTGGTGCTGTCGGCTCCACGATGATGACAGCTGCTTTGACAACAGGGACCGGCAGAAGATAGGAATGCGGTAGCTGAGATGTTGAGCGATGATATGGCTTCGAAAAACTCAAAAAATACAAGAACCACTGATCTGTGCTATTCTCTGGCGACCCGCCAGTTTTCGCGACTCTTGGGCCGCATCTATCAGAAACATCTTGACCCGACTTCTATCTCCGCTGGTGACTTCGCCATAATGGAATTCCTATCGCAGAACTCCGAGATGACGATGAATGATCTAGCGGCCGAGCTTGTCATGGAACGAACGACGCTCGTGCGAACCCTCAAGCCACTTCAGGCAAAGGGCTTGGTTGTTTCTAAGCCTGATCCAACCGAGCCGCGGCGGCTCTTTATCAGCCTTACACCGCATGGCGAGGCTAAACGTCAAGAAGCACTCCCGCACTGGGCAATGGCTCAAGGTGAAGTCGAGCAGCTAATCGGCAAATCCGTTGCGCAGCAACTCCGGGATGGCATAGACATGGCACTCAAGGCAAACCGGGATTCGTAATACTCAGTACCTAATCGGTCACTGTTGTTATTCGAATGTTTGAATGCTACGTTCGGCCATGGCTATCAAAGAACCTGTCGAAGCAGCCCAAAAACGCGGGCCCGACCCGCAAGCACGGCATGATCAAATAGTTCATGCCGCAAACGATTATTTCAGCCACTTTGGTTACGGCAAGACGACCATGAACGACCTTGCCAAGGCGATCGGCTTTTCAAAAGCATATATCTACAAATTCTTCGATTCAAAGCAGTCGATTGGCGAAGCCATTTGCACCGAGTGCCTCCTCAAAATATCGATTTCAGCAGAGGAGGCAGCAAATACCTCAGGCTCGGCAATGGAGAAATTACGAAGTTATTTCAGAGTTTTAATAGATAAAAACGTCGAGCTTTTCTTTGTTGACAGGCAGTTGTACGAGATTGCGACGTATTCCACCACTGAGCGCTGGGAATCTTCCCTAGCGCACACATCTCGGGTGGAAACATTCTTACGCGGTATAATCGACGAGGGCCGGGCCGGCGGCGAGTTCGAGCGTAAGACGCCTGCGGACGAGGTTACACGCTCAATAGTGCTGGCCATGCAGTCCTTCCTGAACCCATCGATGCTCCAGCACAACTTAGATTCAGTTCCTGATGGTTCGAACGAGGTCATTGGACTTATTCTCCGGAGTCTATCTCCATAGAGTGACTGATTGACAATTTGGTCACTGGTCATATGATGCCTCCTTCTAACCGAGGGCATCCCAATGACGTCAATACACAGACTTGCAGCAATGCTTCTATTATCGGCTGCCGCCGTCTCACTGCAGTCCTGCGACAAGGCCCAGACTGCGCAACAAGATCCACGTACCGAGCCTCCGCTGGTCAAAACTGCGGTTGTTTCGGATCCACAGCGCGCCGAGCGCAGTTTTACGGGCATCGTATCAGCCAGAATTCAGAGCAGTTTGGGCTTCCGCATCGCAGGAAAAGTGACCGAGCGATTGGTGGACACAGGCGAGGTAGTGCGCAAGGGTCAGCCGCTAATGCGGATAGACAACACCGACTACGATCTCGCTATCACGGCCCAGAAAGCGGCAGTCGAAGCGGCAAAAGCAGAGGTCCTGCAGACGACCGACGATGAGCACCGCTTCCATTCGCTCGTCGGATCAGGTGCCGTTTCGGCCACGATATACAGCCGGGCGAAGGCAGCGGCAGACGTAGCAGTCGCGAAGCTCGATGCTGCCGAAGCGCAGGTTCGTGTGACAGAAAACACCGCCAGCTACTCCATACTGGTAGCGGACTCCGACGGAACGGTAGTCGAGACGCTTGTTGAGCCCGGCCAGGTGGTCGCAGCTGGTCAAACTGTCGTCCGTCTTGCCCATGCCGGTCCGCGGGAGGCTTCGATTGACCTTCCGGAAACGCTACTCCCCAAGATCGGTTCATTTGCGGTAGCAACGGTCTTCAATAGTGGACAGGGCGGAAAAGCGACACTCAGACAGTTGTCAAACGCCGCAGATCCGCTCACCCGCACTTTCGAAGCGCGGTATGTCCTTGAAGGCGACGCGGCTGCTGCCCCGCTTGGCGCTACTATCAACATCACCATTTCAGACACTGCAACAAAGCCGCTTTTCCGCGTACCGCTAAGCGCCCTTTTTGACTCTGGCAATGGCCCAGGGGTCTGGCTCATCGATGAGGGTAGTACCGTTCATTTCCATCAGGTTGACGTCGCGGCTATCGACGCGGAAAGCGCGTCACTCTCGACGGGTCTGGAGAAAGGCTCGAGGTTTGTAGCGCTGGGCGCGCATCTGCTGCACGAGGGGCAGCAGGTCCGTACGGAGCAAGGTGAGTAACATGAGCTTCAATCTATCGTCGCTTGCCGTTCGCGAGCGTGCAATTACACTCTTCCTGATTATAGCCATCACAGCTGCTGGCGCGTTTTCGTTCCTGAGGCTTGGACGTGCTGAAGACCCTAGCTTTACCATCAAAGTGCTGACTGTCGTGACTGCATGGCCGGGTGCTACGGCGCAGGAGATGCAGGATCAGGTGGCTGAGCCTCTCGAGAAGCGGCTCCAAGAGCTAAAGTGGTACGATCGCGCTGAAACTTTCACAAGACCTGGGCTCGCGTTCACAACCCTGACCCTTCGGGATAACACCCCACCGGCTGAGGTCGCAGAGCAGTTCTACCAGGCTCGAAAGAAAATGGGAGACGAAGCTTCCAAGCTCCCTCAGGGGACCCTGGGACCCTTCGTCAATGACGAATACTCCGACGTAACGTTTGCGCTGTATGCACTCAAAGCGAAAGGCGAGCCGCCCCGCGTGCTTGCTCGCCAGGCTGAGAGGCTTCGGCAGCGATTGCTTCACGTCCCCGGCGTAAAGAAGATCAACATCATCGGCGAGCGGCCTGAGCGGATATTCATCGAATTCTCTCACGATCGCTTAGGGAACTTGGGAGTCATGCCTTCCGAGATATTTCAGGCCCTTGCAAATCAGAACCTCGTAACGCCTGCCGGATCAATTCAGACAAATGGTCCCGAAGTTCAAGTTCGTGTGGACGGCAGCTTTGACGACTTAGATGTCATTCGAAATACGCCGATTGTCTCACAGGGCCGGATGCTGCGAATATCAGATGTCGCCGATGTGAAGCGTGGCTATGAGGACCCCGCTACCTTCCTCATTCGTCATCAAGGCGAGCCAGCGCTCGAGCTTGGCGTAGTGATGCGAGATCGGTGGAACGGTCTGGTACTCGGCGAAGCCCTTGAAAAGGAAGTCGGAGCTATATCAGCGACCCTGCCGTTGGGCATGTCACTGATCAAAGTGACCGACCAAGCGGTGAACATCGCCGAGTCGATCGACGAATTTATGCTCAAGTTCTTCGTGGCACTGGCCGTAGTTATTTTCGTCAGCTTGGTCAGCCTGGGCTGGAGAGTGGGTATTGTGGTGGCAGCCGCCGTCCCGCTCACGCTGGCTGGCGTGTTCATCATCATGCAGGTCACAGGTCGCGATTTCGATCGCATCACTCTCGGCGCTCTTATCCTAGCGCTTGGCCTCCTGGTCGACGATGCCATCATTGTCATTGAGACAATGGTTGTTAAAATGGAGGAAGGCTTCGACCGGATCGTTGCCTCTGGCGAGGCCTGGGTACACACGGCTTCTCCCCGATTGGCCGGTGCGTTGGTGACCGCTATCGGTTTAATGCCGGTAGGATTTGCGCAGTCCAGTGCAGGTGAATATGCCGGAAACATATTCTGGATCGTCTTCTTCGCTCTGCTGACCTCTTGGCTTGTGGCTGGCGCTTTCACGCCTTATCTCGGAGTGAAGCTGTTGCCCGACATCAAGCCAATCCAAGGCGGTCATGCGGCGATTTACGGAACACCAAATTACAATCGGCTAAGGTCGCTCGTACAACAAGCAGTCCGGTTTAAATTGGCCGTGGTCATTGCGGTCGTGGCCGTATTCGCTGTCGCGGTAGTCGGCATGGGCTTTCTCAAGAACCAGTTCTTCCCAATTTCCGACCGCCCGGAGGTATTCGTCGAAGTCCAAATGCCCTACGGTACAGCCATCGAGCAAACGACGGCCGTCGTCGAACATGTTGAGGACTGGCTCAAGACACAGCCTGAAGCACTGGTTGTCACGAGCTACATAGGCCAGGGCGCTCCTCGTTTTTATCTCGCGATCGCGCCTGAATTGCCAGATCCGTCTTTCGCAAAGATCGTCGTCCTCACGAAAGACCCAGAAACTCGCGAAATCCTCAAACAAAAGGTCCGTAGGGCAGCCGCGGATGGGCTCGCCCCCGGAGCGAAAATTCGCGCAAACCAAATCACCTTTGGACCATACACGCAGTTTCCCGTGGCATTTCGCGTATCTGGACCCGAGCCTGCCAAACTGCGTGAGGTCGCATCGAAGGTGAAACAGGAGATGGAAGCAAATCCTCACATGCGACAGGTCAATGTCGATTGGGGTCAGCAGGTTCCTACGGTACATTTCGTCTTGAACCAGGACCGCCTCCGTGCGATCGGGCTCACTTCGCACGACGTGTCCCAACAACTCCAGTTCTATTTGACAGGCGTCACTGTTACGCAGGTCCGCGAAGATATCCGGACCGTTGACGTTGTGGCTCGCAGTCTCGGAGGTGAACGTCTCGATCCATCAAAAATCGGAAACTTTGTTCTGGTCGGCAATGCGGGTCAACGTATTCCCCTTGAGCAAATCGGACGCACTGAAGTCAGGATGGAAGAGCCGATCATGCGACGCCGCGACCGGGTGCCAACAGTAGCGGTTCAAGGTGATGTTGCTGAGGGACAACAGCCGCCCGACGTTTCCAACGAACTCTTGAAGAAACTCGAGCCAATCAAGCAGAACCTGCCTACCGGATACGAAATTGCGACGGGCGGCTCGATCGAGGAAGCCGGGAAAGCCAACGCCGCCCTAGCACCTGTGTTCCCGCTGATGCTGGCATTGATGTTAACGGTCATCATCATCCAGACTCGATCGTTTGCGCATATGTTCATGGTTATACTAACAGCACCGTTGGCACTGGTGGGGATGGTACCTACCCTGCTCTTCTTCGACCAGGCATTCGGCTTCAACGCCATCCTCGGCTTCTTCGGTCTCGCCGGCATCATCATGCGAAACACCCTGATCCTGATCGGACAGATACATACGAACGAGCATGAGGGCTTGGTCCCGTTCGACGCTGTGGTCGAGGCGGCGGTGCAGCGCGCGCGTCCCGTAATCCTAACAGCACTGGCGGCGGTCCTGGCGTTCATTCCCCTAACCTTCTCCGTGTTCTGGTCGTCACTTGCCTTTACGCTGATCGGAGGGACATTCGGCGGCACCATCCTCACGCTGCTGGGCTTGCCCGCTTTGTATGCGCTCTGGTTCAGGATCAAACCGGACGCTACCATCGGACTGCAGGAACATGATGACGGAAAATCTGAAACCGTCGCAGCGCGGGCGAAGGTCGCTCACGCGTAACTAGATCGGGGCGGCTCTTGCCGCCCCGCTTCAGGAGAGATGTTCAGATGGCGACGTCCGAGGACGAAGGCGCAACCGCGAGCCAAGGTGCCAAGCCGAACGAGGCGCAGCAATCGGCCCAAATTCTGCCGTTCACAAAGATTGGCCACAAGCCCCCTACTTCCGCTGCACCACAGCCCACTACAAGTGCGCCGACGCACAAGACCGAAGTCAATGGACCGGTGAGTGTGGGTACGTTCGAATTCACGATGCTAGACGTCTTTGTTCTAGGAATGCTGGCCGGCGGCCTTCTGGCCTATGTGGCGCTAAGCCTTTGGGCGCGGTGAGACGTCTGGCTGCCCGACATGTCAGACCGGCATGCGGTTCTGATGAGATTCAAGAATTCGCGTCCGTAAAAGTGATCGGGTCGGACTTGGTTGCGCGGTAAAGCCATTACCAATTTTAGGACTATCTCCGTCCCGATCGCCAAATATTCTGAGTAGGTTCAGTGAAATGTTCGCTCTTGGGGTGCCCAAGTTGATTGAAACCAAAGGATAATCCCTCTTTCGGTGATCTGTCGTTGAGCCGAGGTGGCAAACACTCGTCGAAATGTATTCTCGATGGATCCCAGCGCCTCAAGGTACCTAAAGCCTGCCAGTTCCCCGTTGGGGAGGAACGCCGCGGGGTCATCGAGTATCGGTACATTGGTGGTTACCAGGCGTGGGAACTTGTTTCCATTCCCCACGCGCTGAAGCATTCCCAGCGCCCCTTCATAGAGCGCGGAAAAATATTCGCCATGATCCCTTATTGCAGCGAAATGCCTCGTTCGTTGGCGTTCAATCGTCGCGATCGCCGTTCCCGCGAGCTCTGAACTTCCTCGGCTGATGGCACAGATGCCGAAAAGCGCGTCGAATGCGCGCATCGGATGGTCGGCGGCGCGGAGCATCTCTCCATAGGCATCGAGCGCGCTCGGCCCGAAAGCTACTGCTGAGTGGCCCGCGGCTAGCGCTAAACCGCTTGATCGCTCGCGAATAAGCCAGAAGCTTGGTGTCCACGTCGTCCGACGAAACTGCTTGGATAGATCAACAAGCCAAACGCCGGCACCGGGGTCACTTGCCAGCAAGGTCAGAACTCCCATGATATGCGCTGCTTGCCAGTAGGCCACCATCTCTCTCGTCTGATACGAGCCTTTGCTCAAGCCATCGATGATGTTAGGCCTAGCGCGGTCCAGGAGCATTGCGATCATGTTCACGTGTTTGTACGCGATCTTTTCGATTAAAGGCGCGTAAGCCATGAGCTTCGAGAACTGACTGGGCGACAGGCCGCGCGTTGAATGGTAAGCGGGAGAAACCATTGCAAACGCCTGCTCGAGCGTCTTTTGAGACGTGAGTTCCCGCCAGTAGAGTTCCGCGAACGCAAGATCGTCTTTTAGAAGTTCGCTCAGGTCAACATTTCGTGCCTCAAGGGCAGCTGCACGCGTCGACCGCACCCTACCCTCAAACGGGACCGCCAGCGCGCCTCCGGCAGACAACGTCACGACGGAACCCACTTGCTCAAGTGCGACCAATCGTTTCCACAGACCGATCCGCAGCTCCACACTATTTTCTAACGCTAAGGCAGGCGCAATGGCGTCAACCATTTCCCCGACATTCACACCATGAAGGAGCGTAAGGCCATTCACGTGCTGTGTGCGTTCGAACATGCTGCTTCCCTTCGAGAACCAATTCAGACCCAGCGCTGCGCCGCTCTTACTGCACAACACCGTGATCCTCACGAGAAGGCATGGACAGCAGCGAGCACGGCATTTATGGGCATATGCCCGTATTTGTCTAGAAGGATTTTTTGCCATGGCAGCTGCGTTACCCACATCCTATGAAGCGATAGGCTACACCGGCGACAAGAATAGCTTTCCCCTTGTCGCATTCTCACGTGATATCCCCTTACCTCGATCTGACGAATTGCTGATCAAGGTGATAGGTTCATCGCTTAACCCGCTCGAATTCAAACTCGCCGACCTCAACTTTTTCGGAAACACACCGCCGGTAGCTTTGGGTTTTGATGTCTCCGGAACGGTTGTGGCCGTCGGAGAAGATGTGAAAGACTATGCTGTCGGCGACTCGGTAGTTGCGATGTCAGACTGCAACGGCCACGGAGGCTGGGCGACCGGCGGCTCTGGAGGCTATGCTGTTGCTCGCGAATACTTGTCCGCCAAGAAGCCAGAGGCGGTGTCCTTTGCCGACGCTGGCGCGCTTCCCGTCTGTTTCCTTGCCGCCTATCTGGGTTTGTTCGAACACGTGCGCCCGGGCGACACAGTATACATCCCGGGCGGCGCGGGCGGCGTTGGACATCTAGCGATTCAAATTGCGGCGAAAGCGCTCGGGGCGTTGAGAGTGATTTCGAGTGGAAGCTCGGACAGATCGAAGGATCTTATTCTCAGGTGTGGCGCTCACACCGTCCTCGACTACAAGCAGGAAGATACGACCCAGCGGGTTCTGGAACTGACAGACGGTCGAGGGGCGGACGTGGTGTTTGACCCGACCTATTCAGAACAGAGCTATGTCGGATCCGCAAAGGCAGTGCGCCATGCTGGTAAATGGGTTGTCTTGGGCGTTGGACCTGGACGCACCAGTCGGACCCAGATAACCGAAAGCCCGGTTGACGCAATTCTCGCAGAAAAAAGTGCGAAGCACATCAATGCGAACGTGCTGAACTACTTTTTGGGAACTCGTCTGATCGAAGAGGCCACCAAGGACTTCCTCCGTGGTGCTATGGCGGCTTCGATGAGGTGGCACGTTGAAGACCTCGTGCGGCCGGTGATCAGTGAGGAAATCGTATCGTCTGTCGAGGCTATCAACGCTGGGCTTTCGAAGCTCCGACAGGCGTCAGGTGTTCACGGCAAGATCGCGGTTAATCTGTCGTATCGCTAAGTGCTGGTAGCGGCTTGGGCTGGTCATCGCCCAAGCCGCGTAAATGCTTTCCGGCGATCCTTAGGTTATCGGTGGAAGGCCGGTTGTGTATGGCGTTCCATGATATCCAAGCAACAGTCGCGAGCTGTGACAGCTATTTCAGGGTCTCTTTCGACCGCCATGGTGGCGATAGCCCCTTCGTACAATATCGCCATACGTAGTGCCAATGATGTTGCGTCTCCGCACACAGCAGACGCGATCCTTCCAAAGCCCCCCCTTACGAACGCTTTGTGTCTCCTAGCCAATTCTAAAACGCCGTCAATGTCGCCACATTCGGGGACCGAGAGCGCGAACGCGCATCCCCTGAATTCAGGAACGCTCGCCTTGGAATTCAGGTCACGAAAGATCGACGTAACTTGATCGAACGGGTTGTCGCTTTCGGCCGTCGCCGCGCTGAAGTCAGATACGACACGACAGTGTCGTTGTTCGAGATTGGCTATTATAAGCAGATCTTTCGAGGAGAAATGCCTGTAGAGCGAGGCCTTCGCCACGTTCGCAGCTTCAACCAGGCGGTCAATCCCGACCGCCCTTATGCCATTTCCGTAGAAAAGCATCTTGGCCACCCGCAGGATATCGGAACGCGGCGATGCGGACATTTTACCTCCTACTCCGCGCACTCTTCGATGCGTCACTAGAAGTTCTCCGCCCATGGCCTGAGATCAAGTTCCAAAGTCCAAGCACTGCGGTGCTGACTGTGCGTGAACCAAAAAAGTTTCGGCGATGGCGTCCACGTTGAGCAATCCGTCGGCTCGAAGATTAGGCGCTCGAGATAGAAGCCTTTGGCCATCGATGCCGCCATCGATCACGATATGGGCAACATGTACCTCATCCCCTCGCGCACGTGCCTGCGGGGCCATCACGACCCGGTTCTGGAGCCTGAACGACGGCAGACTTAGCGGCTCTAACAGCTTCATGGTTCTCCCCTTCTAAAGCCAGAACTCTGTCTTTTTGAATTGGTTTCCTGAAGTGCCAGCCTGATTAATCTCCATCAATTTTAGATTATATTTAGTATTATATTCCCCTAAATGAGATTCAATTTCTCATCGTCGCTACCGGTTCTGTAAACGATAAAAGGGCCCACTAATGATGGTGGACCCTTCTTGAAATGAGCTATCTGAGGATTACGCCTTGGCAAACTCGAGCAGATCGGCGTTGAGTTTTTCCTTGTCAGTCACGATCAAGCCGTGAGAGCCGCCTTCGTAGACCTTCAGCTTGCCGTTCTTGAGGTAAGTGACGGCGAGCTTGCCGGACAGTTCGATCGGAACGATCTGGTCGTCGCTTCCGTGGATCACAAGTGCCGGCACCGTGATCTTCTTGAGATCGTCTCTGAAGTCGGTTTCCGAGAATGCTCCGAGGGCATGATACGCCGCCATGAAACCAGTCGCCTGGCCCTGACGCCAATATTCCTCGCGAACACCATCGGATACCTTCGCGCCCGTTCTGTTATAGTTATAGTAGGGCATCGAAACGTCCTTGTTCCACTGAGAACGGTCGGTTATAACCGCAGCGCGGAACGTGTCGAAGAACTCCTTAGGAACGCCGCCTGGATTCGAGTCCGTCTTCAGAAGGAATGGCGTAACCGCTGCTACGAAAGCGACCTTGCGGACGCGCTTCTCGCCGTGGCGTGCGATATAGCGAGCTACTTCACCACCGCCCATCGAGTGTCCGACAAAGACGGCGTCCTTGACATCAAGCGCTTCGACCACAGTCGCAAGATCGTCAGCGAAAGTGTCGTAGTCGTAGCCATTGCTCGGCTGGCTCGAGCGACCGAACCCCCGGCGATCATGTGCGATAACGCGAAAGCCGTTCTGCGCGAGGAAGAACATCTGATTTTCCCACGCGTCGGACGACAGCGGATATCCGTGGGTGAACACGACCGTCGGTCCCTTGCCCCAATCCTTAAAATAGATCTGGGTTCCGTCTTTCGTGGTGATCGTGTTTGCCGTTTTGGCAACGACCTTGATATCGGCCGAACCTTTAGCTGCTGCACTAGCTGTGCCGGTCGCGGCCACCAGACCGACGCCAGCAACAGCCGAAGCAGCACCAATCAGGAGGTTACGACGCGATGCCGCCAAATTGTTTTCTTTTGTCATATCGCTAGTCTCGATTGAAGGTTGGAGGCTGGTTGGCGCGTGGATCGCCAACCTCGCGTCTTAGAAACCAAGACGCTTTGCATCTTCGGGAAGGAAGGCCTGACCGGACCTGTTCTGGACGCTCGGCAGGGAATTAACGCGCACGCGCCAAGCAATCAGATTGCCGAGCTCTTCCGGAACATGGACGCCAGCGGCATCGCCGAAGGCTAGCCCGGCGAAGAGCGTGATGTCCGCCATGGAGAAGAATTCACCAGCGACGAAGTCAGAGGAAGCCAGGATCTTGTTGAAGTAACGGAAGCCTTCTTCGACGGTGGCGCGGTTACGATCGGCCCATTCTTTGCGACCTGCCCATTCCGGGCTCTTGAAAGCCTGCAACGACGGACCGAGGCCTGGCGTTCCGAAGTGGAAATAGATGCCGATCGGGTCCAGCACGAAGGCCTCCGCGCGGCGCTGCATCATGTGAACCAGTCCCTTCTCCTTTGGAGAATTTCCTGTCAGCGTAGGATTGCCATCGAGGTTGTCGAGGTACTCAGTGATAGCCGTTGCTTCGGAGATCAGCGTGCCATCGTCCAGCTCGAGCAGCGGAATAACGCCCGATGGATTGAGCGACAGAAACGCGTCTTGCTTATGCTCGGCCCCGATCAGATCGACGGGAACAAATTCCACTGCGTTGTCGAGGCCCTTCTCGGCCAGGACAATACGGATACGTGCCGGGTTTGGGAAACCTGAGCGGTCATAAATTTTCATTTGCGTGCTCCTTTGCCGCCGGCCTTTCTGACCTAGCGATAGGTAAGTGAATAAACGTTGATATGCCCCTATGTCAACACCTACCTAGCGCTAGGTTGAGTTTTTCTTGACTGTCGGGTTCGTGGAATATATCTAGTTGGAGCAGAGGTGATCGAGATGACGGTTGATACGCGTCAAAGCATTATGGATGAAGCAAAGCTCGTGGTTCAGGCCCACGGCTACAGCGCGCTGAGCTTCCGTGAACTTGCGAAGACCGTGGGCATCAAGAACGCGAGTGTTCACTACCATTTCCCGACAAAAGGCGACCTTGGAGCGGCACTGGCACGACAGTATTCCGACGAGGCACAAGCGTTTCTCAACTGCTTGCCACTCGATAGGGATTCTGCCGCTCAAACGATGAAGACCTACACGGATGCCTTCAGAGCAGCTCTCGAACGGGATAACCGCATGTGCCTTTGCGGCATCATGATCGCCGAGAGAGATGAGTTGCCCGAAATGGTTCGAGGCGAAGTCGATCGCTTTACTGAGATAAACATTCAATGGCTCAAGTCATTTTTGGAAGCGTTGACACCCAAAGCTGGGGCCTCAGAGGTTATGGATCGTGCTGTAGCGATTTTTTCGGCGGTTGAGGGTGCTCAGCTGATCGCCAGAGGTTGTGCGGATGTCGCGGTCTTTGACCGCTGCATGAGCGCCTACGGAGCTACCGCGTTGTTCCCCGTGTGGCCATCCAAATAAATCCAGCGATAGGCAATCACAGGAAAACGTCGCGGGGCAAATCCGGAGCCAATAGCGGGGCAAGACGGGCCGCGAGGGACAGAACCGCGTCTAGAGGTTCGCTCCGAATGCTTATATGGACGACCAGGCCATCATCATCACGTTCAAGTACGACGATGTCTCTCATCGGGGTGCCCGTGTCGAGAACCGCTTCCGTTTCCGAGAATGTCCGCCTGCCGGCCTCTTCGACATAAATCGTTGTCCGATATCGGTGGAACGAACGAATCGCGTTGATCAATCGAATTATCGTGTGGCTGCCTACGACACTACCACGTAGAACAGAGCCCGAAAGGCGAGCGCTAGGCGCGAGCTGATCGAGATATAGCGTTTCGCCGTCTTGCAGTGTCATTGAGGGGCCGTTGGCTTAAATTGGCAGGAGGGGCCACCGCTGCCGGGAGGATAGGGGGAGAGGACCTCCAGCAGCGGTGGCTGTCGCAAGGTGTTGGGGTCACCTCGGCGAAACTGTTTCGGTTCTTACATTGACCTAAGCAGCGGGTTTTCGGCGATCGCCAGCATACGGTCTCGAATGCTCGAACCTTCCTCTTGACCAATGACTGCAAGAAAGTTTCCTTGAGCTTCACGCCAGCACACCTCGGCGACCGCATACTTTTCTAAGCCAGCAGCCGTCAGAGCAACTAGGCGCTTTCTTCCATCGCCCTCGCCGGTGACAATAGCAATCAGCCCCTCTCTCTCGAGAGGCCGCAGGTTATGCCCCAAGGCCGACCTTTCAACTACGAGCGCCGCGGCAAGATCCGATTGAGAACACGGCACCCCTCGCCTTTTCAATTCCGCAAGGATACTAAACTGCGTTGACCGCAAACCAGCCCGTGAAAGCGCAACATCATAAAACTGCGTTGCCCTTCGCGCAGCTTTGCGGATAGCCGTAGAGACACACTGGCTACCGCTTGAAAGCAGTTCAGAAACCGGGCTGGAACTCATCGCAAAACACTCACATCAACTGCAAAGGCATATACGGGCATATGCCCGTATATGCAAGTTGTTTTAGCGCGTCCACCCCAACAATTCCCGCCGCACCACCTTCTCCAGCACCGCCATCCCATCATCGCTGTCGTTCAGACACGGAATATGCGCGAACTTCTCGCCGCCGTTGTCGTGGAACGAATGCGCGGCTTGCTCGGCGATCTCTTCCAGCGTCTCCAGACAGTCGGAGACGAAGCCGGGGTTCAACAAGGCGATCTTTTTCACGCCGTCCTTGGCGAGCTGCTTCACCGTCTTGTCGGTGTAGGGCTGCAGCCATTCTTCCGGGCCGAAGCGGGACTGGAAGGTGACCATGAACTGGTCCTTGGATAGACCGAGCTTTTCGCGCAGCAGGCGCCCGGTCTTCTGGCACTGACAGTAATAGGGGTCGCCCTTCTTGAAGTAGGACATGGGGATGCCGTGGAAGGAGGCGAGGATCTTTTCCGGCTTCCAGTCCAGCGTTGCCAGATGCGTGGTGATCGAGTTGGCCAGCGCGGTGATGTAGGCGTTGTCGTCGTGGTAATCCGGCACGGTGCGCAGCGCCGGTTGCCAGCGCATCTTCAACAAGTGCTGGAAGGCCTTGTCGTTGACGGTCGCCGTGGTGGCGGCGGCATATTGCGGGTAGAGCGGGAAGAGCACGATGCGGTCGCAGCCCTGCGCTTTCAGCGCGTCGATGCGCGAGGCGATCGACGGCGTGCCGTAGCGCATTGCCCAGTCGACCACGACGTTGGGCAGGTCTTTCAGGCGCTCGGCCATCAGCTCGGCCTGGCTGCGCGTGTAGGTGCGCAGGTAGCTCTCGTTGCGATCCTTATTCCAGATCAGCTCGTAGGCCTTGCCGACCTTGCCGGGGCGGGTGTTCAGGACGATGCCGAAGAGGATCGGGTACCACTTCCAGGGCGACCACTCGATCACGCGCCTGTCGGTCAGGAACTCCTTGAGATAGCGACGCATCGAGGTGTAGTCGGTGCCGTCGGGCGTGCCGAGGTTGACGAGCAGGACGCCCACCTTGCCATAGTTCACCTGCGGGTGGTCGGCGGGACAGGCTTTATCCATGTGTTCTGTCCCTGTTGCAGCGTTCGGTTGACGGGCACGTATTAACCGGTGATAAGACAGGTGTGCAATACCACATATCTGGTGTTTGTGTTTTCTTTGCTAGCGCTTAGGAGAAGAAATTGCCAATTGAACAGAATACAGTTGCTCGCCGCACGCGCAAAGGCGAGATGAAGAAAACGAGGCGAACGCTGGTGGACGCGGCGTCGCGTTTTTTCGTGAAAAGGGACTGGCAGGTGCCACTCTTGCGGACATTATGACGTCAGTGGGACTGACTACCGGCGGATTCTATCGTCACTTTTCGTCAAAGGATGAACTGACTCAACAGCGCTGGAAGACAACTTGTTGGATGTTATCGCGGATTGCCAACGAAGAGGCTTCGCTCCCGGGCAGACGATTGACGCCATCTGCGATTGGGCGCTCGACCCAGTCGATGACATAACAAGAAGCGCAGCTGCTGCGTTCGCCCCCGAAATCTCCCGTCAATCCGTGTCCATTCAGGATGCTTTCGCAAAGCATACGGCCGATAGGATTGCCGCGATCGCTTCCTGCTTGCCGCGAGGCGACGGCTCGGCTTTAATCAGGGCCAATTTCATCTATTCAGTATTGGTCGGCGCGGCGCAACTCTCACGATTCCATCCCGAGACCGGGCCGGCTGTGAGAGCCATGGTTCTAAACATGTGGGGATGTAAGCGCCCATTGGAACTTGATGCGTTACGGCAGACGGAAGGAAAGCTGGCATCTTGACCGCGCCGCCACGGAGATCGTGCCGGCGCATTCGTGTGACTTTTAAACTTGAGTCCACCCGCCATCGACTGTCAACTCAATACCGGTATGTAGGACGCCTCGTCGGATGCGAGAAACGCGACTGCGTTGGCGATTTCCTCCGCGGTCCCCATTCTGCCCATCGGAATTTGCTTCGTGACGTCGTTATTGATCCCGGCGACCTGGTCTTCGGGAAATGCCGTTTCGGACCATTATGTCGGTGTCGATGTGACCCGGGGCGATGGCATTTACGCGTATACCTCTCCCCTTCAGATTAGTCGTCCAAGTACGCGCCAGAGATCGGATGGCAGCTTTGGTTGCGGAGTAGACGCTGAAGTTCGGCAGACCTTTCGAACCGGCGACGGACGTGTTGATGACGACCGAAGTCCCACTCGCCATCAGCGGGAGTAGCGTCTGAACCGTAAAGTACGTGCCTTTGAAGTTGGTTGCGACTGTTCTGTCGAAATCGGCTTCAGTAACAGCCTCCATCGGCCCAAGCACTCCGCCGCCCGCGTTCGCAAACAGGACATCAACCCGTCCGTACTTGCGCTTTAGGTATGCTGCCAGCGCCTCCAGATCTCGGAGCTTCGACTGTCGCCTGAGACGGCTTCAACATCACCATCGATACTCTCGCGGGCAGACTGCATAGCCGCTTCGTTCCTGGCATAATCAGGACCTTGGCACCCTCCCCAGCGAACAACCTTGCGGTGGCTAAGCCGATGCCGGTGCTTCCGCCTGTGATCACGACAACCTTGTTTTCGAATCTGTTCACCGCTGGTCTACGCTCCTGTACTTTGCTGCCTGTAAAGTGAATAAGCCGTCATTTTGCGGCCAGCTTGAACTCGGCGCGGTGAAGATCGACGAAAGCTTTGACGCTCAGAGGCGCTCTCCCGGTTTCCGACGCGATGATATTGTCGGCCCCCGCGAAAATCCCGTTCTGGTAGTCGATAGCAATTGCACAAAAGTGCTGGATGAGGAACGGCGGCAGGCCCTGACTCTCTAGTCTGGATTTGTATTCGGCGATAGTCGTCGGGCGGTAGCTCACTGTGATCCCGATCGCGTCTCCGATTTCCTTGGCGATCTCGGCTTGCGAAAGCTCTGTCGGTCCATAGAGTGGATAAGTCTGTCCGGCATGCCGGGCTGGCTCTTCCAACACGTTAGCGATGAAGCGAGCTTGGTCTTCGGCGGCGATGGGTGCGTGCCGGCCCTCTCCGTATGGCAAATCAATCACGCCTTCATCGATGATCGACACCTGCGCATGGGGATAGAGGAACCACTGCGAAAAGAATGTTGGTCTGAGGTGTGTCGAAGGAACGCCCGACCAGTCAAGAATTCGTTCCGAGATCCAATGATCCCGGGCCGCGTGACTGTCTGAATCTTCGCGCGCAGAGATCTGCGACATGTTGACCACCAGCTCCAGCTTGGCGCGGCGGGCCGCGTCAGCCAAATACGCTGTAGCCTGGATCAAGCCAGGCCGGACCGGATAACAGAAATACGCGGCATCCATCCCTTCGGCAGCGCGGATCAAGTCGTCATGCTCAAGCATGTCACCAACGACGATCTCCGCACCAACGCGCTTCAACGCGCCTGACCGGTCGTCGATTTTATGAACCAGGGCGCGCACGGTTTTGCCTCGTTTCAACAACTCAGCGACCGTGTACTTGCCGGTCTCGCCGGTCGCCCCGGTAACAAGAATTTTATCTGCCATTGCCATCTCCAAGATTCAAAAATGGCGCGCTTCAGCGCACGCTAAGTGGCTATATCTGTGTAATTGCACATTATCAACAGCGTATGTCGATGAGGATATCGCGAGGCGCCCGGGACCTGTACGGCAAGCCGCAGAAGCACTGCATCCGGATGACTTGTGCCGAGATGCTGAAGCCTCAGAAATCTCGTTTGCGCTCTCGCGCGACCGCGTCCTGGAACCGAGCAGCCCATAATCGTACAGCGGGGTTGTCACTAGCGCCCGCATCGAGCGCCCATTTCTCGAGCGCCCTGATGTCGACGAATTCGTGCTCAATGGTGATGGCTGCGGCTTTAGGAACTCCATAGCCCATACTCTGCAGAGCGCTCGATTACCCTTCGATGTCGCAATCGAAATTCAAAGTTCCGAGATTAAGAGTCTCTGGTGGCGGCCGCTCACGGAATTGGCATGATTGCGCCGGAGGCGTTGGAGCGCTGCCGATGGAAAGATCAGCTGGTGATCCTGGACACGCCCAACTTTCGACCGGCGGTGAGAGTCTGGGCATCGAGCAATCCTGATACATCGAAGCTCATCCGTCCAATCGACGAATTCCTGACTTGTATTCGGTCGCTGGCCGACGAGGGGGCGACAAACATTCTCGCGCGTGAGGTCGGCATAGGAGAACATAGAAAACTATTGCTTTATGGGCATATGCCCGTAGTTTGATGTTGTGAGTCCAGATGCCCCCAGGAAAACCCATGACTGTTCAGAAACATAACTCTGCAAAATCGCTTACGCTGATCGCATTTTTGGCCGCCACTTGCACGGGGACGGCAAATGCAGCGGGCACCACCTATCAGACCATCGAAGTAGACGGGTTGAAGGTATTTTATCGGGAAGCGGGTCAACCCACGAAACCTACCATCGTTTTACTTCATGGCTTCCCGTCCTCGTCACACATGTTCCGTGATCTCATCCCGCTGCTATCTAAAGACTTCCACATCATCGCACCAGATTATCCTGGAATGGGACAGAGCGAGGCACCGGCCGCCGACACGACGGTGACGTTTGATTCAGAAGCCGCATCCGTCGAGCACTTGATTAGGAAACTGGGGACCACGAAAGCAATTCTATATATGCAGGACTTTGGTGGACCGATTGGCATGCGCATAGCAACGCAGCACCCCGACTGGATTGCAGGCTTGGTTTTTCAGAATATCGCGATCACGGAAGATGGCTGGGAGCCAGCTCGATTGAAGGCGGTGAAGGCGAATAGAGGGCCCGCAACGCCGGAGAAACGCGCAGCTGCAGAGGGACGAGTTTCCATTGCAACCGACCTGAACTTCTACAGGGACGGAACAAATACGGCTAAATTGAATCCTGATGCCTGGGTAAGCGATGCGTTCGCGATCGCCAATGCAGATTCCCATCGTGTAATGACAGATCTCCAGCTGGACATCCCATCTAACTTGGATCTTTACGGTACGTGGGCCCAGTACCTGTCGAATAAGAGACCAAAGACGCTCGTCGTGTGGGGCGATAACGATCCGATCTTCACCGCCCATGGTGCGGACGCCATTGGAGCGCTCGTGCCCGGTTCCTCCGTGAAGCATTACAACACCGGCCATTTTGCGCTCGAAGAACAGTCTGCCGATATCGCGGCGGAGATCATCAAGAGATATTCCTCAACGGGCGAATAGATATCGTCACGGGGACAGAGACCGCCCCGAGCCCGGTTCCCTACCCGCAGGTTTCGAGCTGGCCCTTCAATAGGCGGCGTATCACCTAGCGGCGCTTGTCCGATTCCGACGTAATCAGCTGTTCAGCAGCTTGAACAGCTGATTTCAAAATCATACCGGATAAGTCATCTGAGGGTACTGCCCTAGCCAGCTGCAGCGCACCTACAGCCATACTGAACACAGCCGCCGCGGTTGCCATGCCACTAGAGCCCCCTCCCATCTTCTCGCCTAAACCGTCCAGGATTTCTTTGAGATGCCTCTCATAAATCATCCGAGTTGATTTCGGCAGGCGAGAAATTTCGGGGAGAAGCGAAGCCGACGGACAACCGTCGCCGGGATGATCACGGTGGGCGGGCGAGAGGTATGACTCAAGTACCTCCATGATCGAATCTTTGTCACGAGCACGGCCAAGGTTCTCCTTCTGCCGCTCGAGAGCATCGTCGAGGACTTCCGAGACCAAATCATCTTTTGACTCGAAATGAGCGTAGAAGGCACCGTTCGTCTTTGCGGCGTCCTCCATGATCCCGGCGATCCCGGATGCGGCAATTCCGTCGGCACGGAATCGACGGCTCGCAGCCAAGAGGATTTCGGCGCGGGATTTGGCTTTATGATCTTTGTTATATCGCATGGACAGTGAGATAACACATTTCTATTGAATTACGATCATAACATGTAATTATGCTCGTAATTCAATGAGGAGTCCTGTGATGAATAGTAAGCAACCGGTCGCCATGGTAACAGGCGCATCTAGCGGGATTGGTAGAGCCACAGCGCTGGCGCTCGCCGCAAGGGGTTATCGCGTCTTCGGAACCACGCGTGGGAAGGACTTAGCGAATCTCAGGGACGTAAGCTCGGTAACATGCGACGTGACCTCTGACGAGTCCGTCGCCGATGCTGTCAGTTTCGTCACAAAGGTAGCCGGCAGAATTGACCTATTAGTCAACAATGCCGGGATTGGAATGCTTGGTGCGCTCGAAGATTCCTCAATAAGCCAGCATCAGGATCTCTTCGAGGTGAACGTGTTCGGGGCCCTCAGGATGATGAAGGCCGTACTTCCGGGCATGAGAGCACGCAAAGAAGGGCGTATTGTCAACATCAGTTCGGTTCTCGGATTTATCCCTGCGCCATTCTCGGCATCCTATGCGGCCTCCAAGCACGCGCTTGAAGCATATAGCGCTTCGTTGGATCACGAGGTCCGAGGATCGGGAGTCCGCGTTATTCTAATCGAGCCAGCGTATACGCAGACCTCATTTGATACGAACATGCTTCGACCAGACGAACCGAAGGAGCAGTTTGCACACGCACGAGCCAACGCCGACAAGCTTATCGCAGACGTACTCGAAAAAGCAGATAGCCCAGAGACTGTCGCTCGCGTGGTGGTCAAGGCCGCGATGGCACCATGTCCCCGTCTCAGGTACCCCGCAGGCGGCGTGGCTCGCCAGCTCAACGTAGCACGGAAGCTGCTCCCGGAATCCGTGTTGGATCGTATACTTCGAAAGCAGATGCGGCTGGACGTAGCGGGGCGGGCCGGGCCTGAGGCCGGACGCGAGCGCCCGAGCCAACCCCAGCCACCATTCACCGACTGAGGCGCCAGGAGGCCAGTGCATCGGAGATGTTTTCCAGTCCCGTGAATACGACTTCCAGCGGCAGTCCCAATCGGGCCGCAGCTAACTTAGCTCTCTCAGGTTCCGATCGCGAGATTGGGCTAGGTATACAACACGTCGGAAGTTGCCGAAATAGTCTGAGAGCAATTCGGGGCTTGTATCCAAACCCAAGTGACGCAGCGTGAAACGCTCGAAGTGCCTTACAAAGAAGTCGGTCAAATAGAACGTGGCCGGCTCCTTCTCCTGCAAGATGCCGAAGTCGATAGCTCCCGCGTAGAAAGCAAAACAGTGATGTCCGCTAATGCGCTCGACATCCTCTTCCCGCAGGACGGCATCGAGCTCACCCCCCGTGCCGCAGTCCCCAAACAAGCAATAGATATCATCAAAGAGCGGTCGGTTCTCGCGCATCTTCCGTCGCACTCCATCCGGGATGCGGCTAGGCGACATATGTCATTCCGCGGGCAAACACGTGACCTCCATATTGGCCCATCCATTGAGGTGGACTACATCCAAGATCTCGCTGGCTAACGCGCCGCAACCAATTACAAGTGTCCGTCTTCGGTCGGCCCTCACTTCGCTGCGAAGCTCCATGCCATTTGAGCGGGAAACCCTTGAAGCTGCGCTGTGTACGAGGATTCCAGAGATTATATGCATCTGAGATAGTGCCAACGTTTCGCACATTATCACGAGAGACAAGATTATCACGGAGGCTGTCGTGCGAAGATTTTGCCGATGTCGGGCGGTTCGCATTTGGTACTGTTCGAGACCCAGCTCGCACCAGATGCTCTTGCAATCGGATACTTTCGTAATGCCCCATGCGGCATGTCGATGAGGCAATCCAAAAGGGCGACATGGCGTTGAGGATCGGTCGTGATCCGACACACAAGTAGCTCCCGTCATTCAGCCGCAGTCCCTGTGGATGACGCCTTAGCACTCTCCGCCGCTGCCCTCCAAGCCCGCGCTCCAGACTTCCAAATCTTTATGCCAGTTTGTAAACGCCGTGAGCCCGCCTGGGTTAAAGTAAAGGCTGTGTCCCTTCCTCTCGAAGCGGGTGCAGCCTGAACGACCAGTGAGCTTATCATCGGCGTTAGATGGCGTTTCACGGTCGCCCGATCCAACGCAAGCTCGCGAGCTATCTCAGCGATGTTGGCATCCTTATTTCGCTCTAACGTGAACAGCAGGGCTAACTGGCGATTGGTTATGCCGATTGCTCTTAAATTTGCATCAAAACCATTTGCCTCTCTTATGCTGAGCGATTTCCAGCCAATTTCACCATTCAAGCCGAAAGTGTACACGCGTTTATGAGTCATCATAAGGCACTTCTAATTGACCAAAGACTTTAGATTAACAACAGATCGGACGCGCTATGTTGGGTTGAGACCCGTGCAGATTGCGCGCACGTCATCCATCCCATTCGCTAGGAACCTTTCAAAGCAAAGACGTCGATCGGATCCTTCAGCCCGCGCAAAACAAACGTACCTAATGGTTCGAGCAGGTCCGCCTCACCGGCGAACTTCGCGAACGCACTGGAAAGCAGAACTGAACGCTTGAGGTCTTTCGTGAGTGTCTCAAGACGTGAGGCAACGTTGACGGCGGGACCGATCGCCGTGAAGTCTAGCCGTCCCCTTGCGCCAATGTTGCCGTACATGACATCACCCAGATGTACGCCAATGCCGTGTCGGAGCAGTGGCATCTGCGCCTTCTCGTTTTGCGAGTTGAGCGCTTCCAACGCCAGGTGCACTTGGTTGATTGTCGACAAGAGGTTTGTCGCAGCGTTGGGGTCGCTTAGCTTGAAGATCGCGAGCAATCCGTCGCCCATGAACTTGAGTATTTCGCCTCCGTTCAAGGTGATGGGCTCCGCCAGCACATCGAAATAGCTGTTTAGGAGATTGATAACATCGTCGCGAGGTAGCGTGTCCGAGATGGCCGTGAAGTCTCGCAGGTCACAGATCATCACGGCCGCAGTAACGGTGAAGCCGCTTCCGCGTGTCGTCGCTCCGGCAAGTATGGGTTCACTAGCGTGCGGACCAACGTATGTTTCCAACAGTGTCCGCACCAAGCGGTTTTTCAACCGGATTTCGCTCACAAGAGCCAACACGGGCAAAAGGTCTCGGAGGTACTCAAGATCCTCGGGCTTGAAGCCGCCTGTCACCTTTGTAGCGAAGGTGACAGCATGCCGTTTCCCTCGAGTGTGATTAAGCGGCCACGCAACGTAGTCGGTGTAGAGACCCTCAGCCAGCTCATCATAGATCGGATAGCGCTTTGCAGTGGCGACGCCTTCATGAAGCAGCTGCCGGACCTCTCCAACACCATTGCCGACCTCAAACATCGGACTATTCTGAAAATCGGGGCGATCCTCTACGCCGTAGTCGAAAGTCCTAAAATCGGCGCCGGGGCGACCGTTTTGCCAGAGGATTCGCGCGCCAAGCCATTGCGGATTGTGGGCATCGAAGAACAGGGCCCCGCGAGCCACGGGTACTCCGGCTCTTACTAACCGTTCACACATTTCCGCAAAGACAACGTCGATGAACTGGTCGTCGCTTTTTTGCGAGACCAGCCAGGCCAGGACGTCTCTATGCTCCAACGGCCAGTTCGTTTCGTTTCCTGATAGATCCCCTAGATCTTCGGGCCCTGTATTTGCTTTGACTGACACCGGCAGCTCATTTCAATTCGTATTGCCTCCGGCTCGCATTGAACCAGAGGCTCGTAGTTTTTTTAGAAACTGCGCTTTCAAGCCACCCGCTTGAAGATCGCGCTTGCGTTCACTCCGCCAAACCCAAAGCCATTGGTGATCGCATATTCGAACGACATCGAACGGGGAGCCGATCCAACAATGTCGATCCCTTCGGCTGCCTGATCTGGTTCGCTGAAATTTCTAGTTGGCGGCGCTATTTGGTCGCGCAGCGCGAGAATGGTAAAGATAGCCTCCATGCCGCCGGCAGCGCCGAGAAGATGGCCTGTGGCGGATTTGGTAGCACTGACAGTGATACTTCGATTGCCGCCGAAGACAGCTCGAATAGCAGCGAGCTCACCACGATCACCAACGGGGGTCGATGTGGCGTGCGCATTTAGATGGGCTATATCGGATGGACTGATGCCAGCCTGACGGATTGCGATCTCCATTGCCCGGCGAGCACCGTCACCGTCTTCAGGCCCTGATGTCATATGGTAGGCGTCGCCGGTCGTACCATAGCCAACCAATTCAGCAAGAGGCGTTGCGCCCCGCCTCACGGCGTGGTCGTGGCTCTCGAGAACAAGAATGCCCGCACCCTCACCCATGACGAATCCATCACGCCGTGCATCAAACGGACGCGAAGCATGATCGGGATTGTCGTTAAAGCTGGTAGAAAGAGCCCGCGCCGCCGCAAATCCTCCCAAACTTACTTTATCGATACACGCCTCTGCACCACCGCAAACTACCACATCAGCTTCTCCCGAGCGGATGAGGCGCGCGGCATCGCCTATTGCTTGCACGCTAGCCGCGCACGCCGTGACCGGGGCACCGAGCGGACCCTTGTAACCGTACTTGATGCTTATTTGACCAGCCGCCAGATTCACCAGGAACGAGGGGACTGTGAAAGGCGAAAGCCGACGCGCTCCTCGCGTTTCGGTTATTCTGACCGCCTCTGCGATCGCCGGAAAGCCGCCCACGCCAGACGCGATGACCGTGGCGGTACGCTCCTGCTCTTCAGCTGTTGTCGGCTGCCATCCTGATTGCGTGATAGCCTCTTGCGCAGCCGCCATCGCGAATTGAATGAAGCGATCCATTTTCTTTTGGTCTTTTTGTGCGACGAACAGGTCAGGGTCAAAGCCGCCGTTCGGGTCCTGCGTAATGTCCGGTACGGTTCCGGCTATCTTACACCCGATATCGGCCACCATGGCTTCGTCGAGCGTCCTTACGCCTGATCGACCTTCCAGCAAGCGGCTCCACGACGTCTCCAGGCCTACACCTAGCGGTGAAACCAGCCCCATGCCGGTGACGACGATCCTGTCCATCTTCTTCCTCAAATTATGTGGTCCCCCGTAACAGGGGGCGAGCAACACAATGCGTAACAAATGCACGGCCAGTAACCGATCAATCTGGGAGACATTCAGTCGTAATTGGCCACGGCACGATGCATGCCGAGACATATGTGGGATGTTGCTATCATTATGCAAGTAACATTTTGATGCCTGCTCCTTTGGCGTTCGGCGACTCAGGGACCGGGGCTTTAAGCTGAGCGTGGGTCGCCGCGATGTCCTCGACGTTGCCCGGTTTTTTCCCTCCTGAGAGATGCGTGGCGACTTGCTAGTCAAACGCCAAATACCACCCTCGATACGAGCGACTACAAAACCACGATCCGCCGCGCGGTGACAAACGTCGAGGGCAGCATCGGCGGTGACCTTCGTAACTGCACTACCTCCCAAAGTGAAAAACTCATTTGACGATCCGTACCGCGACCGAGGGTCAATTTTTATGTTGATGCTCACTTCCACGTGAGCGTGGCGCAGGTGGCGACCAAGGTGGTCCTCGGCATAACAAATCTCCTGGTGTCATTTAGAATCACGCCTGAGCGTGGCAATCGTGATCGCGAGAAAGGATGGCAGGATCACGACGCCGGCTGCGGGAACCGCCTTGAAGTCTGCGAGTTTTTCTTACAGAAGGAGAACCAACCATGACAACGAACTCAATTCCCAGCTCTGCAAGAATCCCACCCAAGTCCCTTAACGAAGACACCCAAGGCGACGAGCTTCCCGAGACCAACATCGACGACCGCCGTGCGCCGCCCGTCAACATGGGCAACAGCAGGGAATCCGGCGAAGGCGTGACCGATGCCGATCCCAAGACAGGCAGGGCCGACTCGGAAGACCATATCCCGGCTCCCCAGACAGCGAACAGGGAGTGACCTCGATGGATGATCGTAAGGGCTACACGAACACGGACGAGCTGCAGGCCGACGATCAGCTATCGCCTGCGCCCTCGCCTGACGACAAGGCAGCCCGCCCTACCCGAACGGACGACGCCAAATCCGACGGCGCTGATGATGACGAGCGCATTCGGAGACCTGCGACGTCTGAATGATGGATAACATGTACAAAAGCACCCATGACTTTGCCACGCCCAAACACGGTCGCACCTGATGCCCGGAACGTTCACTTCTATCAGCATTTTCGCATACGACCTCAACGAACGCGGCGATCCCATTCAGGCATGGAAAACTGTCGCCGAATCTGAAGCGGCCGCCATCGAAGAAGCGAAGGACGCAGCCACCCGTCACGCGGGAGTGCTCGTCGTCCGCCGGGATGGAAAGCCTTCGGTCGGGGAAGAAGGCGATCCGATGGTTGTATTCCGTCTTGGGAAAACGGGCGACTTCGACTAAACCCCAGCATTATCGTCTTCTTCGACCTTGTCCTCTCCTGACCGCTGCAGCTTCTCACGGCCGAACATTGTGCCGTCAGGCACCACGCGGAGGTTGTTCCCTTCGCTCAAGCCGGGGGATTGCTCGTCGACCCCGCTGTGCGAGCTTTGACTTGGCCAAGCCGCGTTCGAGAGACATGAGGACTCCAGCGCGTAGCGGCGAAATTTCGTCTTCGTCGCCGTTGTGGTCTCGTATCAGGCGTCATCCTCCAAGATAGGCAGGGTTGCCGCGGCATCGGCCAATTCCATCTCACCGAGCGTGGCGGCCCCGTTGGCCCTAGACTCAGTTTGAGCGGCGGCCTTGTCGGCAGTTTATCCAGAAGCAACAACACGAACTGGGTCGACGCGATGGTGAGCGTGGAGGATCGTTATTCCACGTCTACGCGGATGGGCGATGATCGGTGCCGGTGGTGCCGACCTAGGCTAGGACGTTGTCGGAGGCTCGGTTACAGCTTCAATGACACCGTTTCCGTCTGGTCAGCTATCGCGCGCAGGGCGTCTGCAATGGCAAGGTCGGGTTCGCTTCTGCCGCGCCCAGTCGGGAATGCGCGCTTGAATGGACCTTCGACGGATCACGTATCACCTCCCTGTGCCTCTACATGCTCCCTCAGGTCGTCGCGGCTGATGTATGTGTCCGTCGCCCCGGCTTCGTGCTCGGGGTGAGAGACTTCCAAGACGATTTCTTCCGGAAGCGACAGTGCCTGTTCCGCGCTCATCAGGCCCAATGGAATCCGCTCGCCGCCGGAGGTAACGGCGACCTCGACGATCGTGGCAATTTCCGGCTGCGCCACATCGCCAGTCTCCGCCTTGGAGTGAGGGGCACCGTTCGAACGGATCGCGTTTTCGGGTTGGATCGACATCTACTTTCCTCCTGTTGAGGCAGAGAAACGCAGTTGGAATCCGGTGGTTCCAGATGTCTCGAAATCGGCGGACCGGGTGTCGCCGCCAGTTTCGTCGAACGAGGCTGGCGGCGCGATGAAAATGCGTCTAGGACGATTTATCCGCTGGTGTCTCGATACGACCGGGTCCTTCCCCGTCCTCGACAGTTCCCTCGGCAGGTGTTCCAAGTGCGGACGAGGCGCCGGTCCGTCCAGCAAGGCTCTCGGACACAGCTTCCTTGTCAGAACTGCCCGAGAGAGCCTTGCGAACGCCCTTCGCTGCTTCAACGCCGAGCTTCTCTCGTCGTAGTTCGGCCTCGTTGGAATCGGAGGCTCTGGCGTCGTCGGTTTCTGATTTAGGTTTAATGGTCATAAGCACATCCTTTTGTTGTTGTCACATACGGACGCTTCAGATTGGCCTAGTCGAGCAAGCCAAACGTCGTGATCCGCTGGTGACGAACGACCACGACTGTTCGTCTGACATCATTGTCAGTTCGACTGCCCCTCGATGCGATTTGGAGAATTCACCGACGGTGCCGCTGCATCCCTGTCGATGCTCTCGCCCCAGTATTCCGCGAGGCTCCATGCGACTGCGGACAGTATCAACGCGCAGACCAAGATCACCAGAACCGGTTTTCCGCGACGCCCTTGGCGCGCTTCGGCTGCCGTTTCGGTAACGGTAGGTCCATCGGGCCCGCTGCCAGGGTCGGTCATCACATATCACCGCGCGCGGCGTCCGCGCGGTTGGCGTCAATATCGTCATTCAAGTCGAAACCCTTGACCGTCTTCTCACCGGGCGGGTCTCGATTAACCGTCGCATCCTCCGACCCTGCGATCACCGTCGGTGTTGCGCTATGAACGCCGGAGGCCTTCCGGACAGCTTGCGGCGGCGCGAATTGGCCCTTTGCATCGTCTTCAGGATTTGCCATCTGAGTTCTCCGTTGATGCTAGGCAAACCTCCATCGCAGGCCGATGTTCCATCCGGTCAAGACCCGCTCGCCGCCTGCTCCCCGCTGAATTTCCTTCACAACGTCGCCATATTTGAATCAGGCGGACAGTCGGTCTTCCTTCATCCGCAGTCTCACGACCAGTCCGGTCGCCGCCCATTCGTAGGAAATTGAGCCGCCGAGGTGGCCGCCGACGGTTCTTTGGACCAGCTTGCTTCCAAAGCCTTGCGAAAACTGCGGCGCCTCCGCAACGGGACCTCCGTGTTCTGTCCAAATGATTTCGACGACGCCGTCTTCAATCTCGCCGGAGACGTCGAGTAGACCTTGCTCGACGGACAGCGCTCCGTATTTCAGCGAGTTCGTCGCGAGTTCGTGAATGACGAGGGCGAGGCTCGTTGCCGACTTTTCCCCTAGGCCCATGCGCGGAACGGCCACGCGAATCCGCCCGGCGAAAGCGACTTCGTCGTCATAGGGAGCCAGCAGCACCGTGAACAGGTCGCCCAGAAGGGCCGCGTTGCCCTGACCGTCCGGCAGCGGGCGGACCAGGTCGTGCGCCCGGCCCAGCGCACTTAGACGCTCCGTCAACTGGCTGACCATGGCTTCCTTGGTTTCCGTGCCCCTGGCCGTTATTGCCGTCAGGCCAGACGCGAGCGCAAGAAGGTTCTTCACGCGATGGCTCATCTCGCCAGCAAGGAGCTCGTGCCCCTCCTCCGCTTGTTTCCGGCCGGTCACATCGAGGAAAATCCCCGTCATCTTCTTGGTATTGGCATCTCCGGCGTTCCCCTGACCTCGCGCTGAAACCCAGCGCACTGTCTCATCGATGGTTATGATACGGAAATCGATCTCGAACGGACCGTCGATTGCTCGTGTTGCGGTGAACGCCGTGCGAACCCTTTCGCGGTCGGCGGGATGGATCTTCGCCGAGAGATCCTCGAAGGTCAGGTCTCCGTCGTCTATCACCTGCCAAAGATCGCAAGCCTTCTCGTCCATCACGAAGGTGTCGTCGTCGATGATCCACATCCACAACGCCACCCCCGCCGACTTCATCGCGTTTCGGAATTCGTCGGCCGTCCATTCAGGCAGGGGCGTTCTACGTCTCATCGCGGACCCTTCAAGTCTTTGCTGTTGAAATAACGTGTACGCGCTAGGTGGATGCCGGACAAACGGAAACCGCTCCACTCCATCACGCAACTTCGGCTGTCGGGAACACCAAGGTCAAAGCGGCGTTTGTATGCCGAAGGAGAACAAAAATGTCCCGTTACCTTGATGCACGTCGTCCTGAGGTTTCGACCGATACCCCTGATATCGCCACGACGATTCGAACCAACCCGCGCGTCAAAGCTATCCTCTGGTCCACCGGCGCCGCGATGTTAGGCCTCGTGGTGATTGCGCTGATTGTCTCCAATGTCTTTTGAGACGCGCTCTCGATCCCGAGGTCAGGCATCCGACGCGCGGTATGAAGCCCGGCTTGACCGCGACGGGACGTGGATGGTGGCAGACTCGTTCACGGATCTTCCCGCAGCATCGAACGGCCGTGATCTGGTCATGCTGCGGAAAGACGATGCCAAGGAGATGGCCGCCGATTTGAACCGTTGCGAGACGGAGGGTTCCGAGAGCCCTCTCCTCTGATCCTAGGCAGAGATTCTTCCGCACGGCAAGCGGCGGAGCCGTCGATTATGACGTTCGCTCCAAGCATCGAAATCGGGAGATTTCTGCAGTGGATTGAAGGATTCGCAAAGCGCGGCTTCAATCGACGCCGTCATACTTGTCGTTGAACAGCCCGCCAACTGACCGTCGGACGGTCGAGCGTGTGTATAAAACTGCATGAGCATTGGTGAGCCTCCAAGGTCTGCTCACGAAACGCGCAGGCGTCCGACTTGGTTCAATGCTGAAGGCCGGCTGCGTATATCAACGGCACTGTTCTCGAGCTTGCGCGTGAGCTTCAGTCGACGTTTATTAGCAATTATTCATGCATCTGGACTCTGGGGTACCGTGACAAAGTTGCATCTTTCGATCATCTCGATTGCTGCGCTCGTGGAGCATCTGCTCGAGATGGCGAAGGACGCGACTGCCCGCCGCCCAAAAGACGTCGACCGCGCGCGGCTCAACCGCTCAGTAGCGGGGTGGCGGCAATGCGTCCGCTGCGAGCACCAGGCTCGCTGGTGGCAAGCCGCTGTCGTCGCCCCCAACCAAGTCAGAAAGATACGCAATAGCGTTTGCCATCCCGTTCATCGTGTAGGGCTTTTCGATAGCGCCAATTGCGCCTGCGAAGTCAGCGGGTAGCTTCTTGATGTTGCCGCTGACAAAGACGTATGGAATTCCTTGCTCGGCGAGTTGACGTCCAAGATCGATGCCGGTTGGTCCGTCCTGCAGATGAATATCGACGAATGCGAACTCTGGCGGCCCTACGCGCACCAGCTCAAGCGCTTGCTCTTTTGTCGCCGCGATACCAACGACCGCGTGGCCTGCTGCGTGAATTTCGTGCTCGAGCTCCATGGCGAGGAGCATCTCGTCCTCGACGATCATGACTTTCAATAGGGTATATCCTTTTCGTGTTCGATAAGAAGCGTGACCTCCACAATGGTCCGTTCCCCTTCGGTGCGCCGTTCAATTCTGGCCGCTAGCTGCCGCGCTGATGCTTCGAGCAGCATGCGGCCCACCTCGGCGCTGGTCTCGTCTGGTTCGACGGGCTGCGAGGTGTCCTCCACTCTGATGAGAAAGTGACCATTAAGCCGCTTCACGACGACATGTATCTCTCCCCCACATTCACCCAGGCCTCGGAGCACGGCATCCCCGACGAGTTCGTTGACGATTAGCGAAAGCGGTGACGCCTTCACCGCAGGCACATATACCGGGGATAGATCGAGTGTGAGAACGACGTCGTCACGCCTGAGCGCCCCAACCAGATCGGTCGCCAGTTCTCGAGCGAATTCCGCAATGTCGAAGCGGGCGACGTCATCCGTGGTGAAAAGCTTTCGCTGCACGGTACTGATCGCTTCGATCCGGTTGAGTACCGACATCAAAGCCTGGCGCTGCCCGGCGTCCCGGGTAAGCCTTGCTTGCATCTTGACGATCGACGCCATCGTCAGGAGGTTGTTCTTGACGCGATGATCGACTTCGTGGACGAGCAGCGATCGTGCAGCAAGGGATGCCTGCAAGTCGCTGGTTCGCTTCGCGACAGCTTCCTCGGCCTTGTGCCGGGCGGCGGCGAGCTCGGCCTCCTTGCTTTTCACATTGCTAAAGTCGAGCTGCGACGAGAAGAAATAGACGATGCGACCGTCGTCGTCTCTGACCGGGCTTATGAAAAGCGCGTTCCAGAACGTATTGCCATCCTTTCGGTAGTTGAGAATGTCGACGGCGACGTCACGGCCATCCGCGACTGCTTCGCGGATCCGTGCGACGGTATCAGGGTCGGTCTCGGGTCCCTGCATCAGTCGGCAGTTGAATCCGATCAGCTCCTCGTTCGAGTACCCCGTAAGGCGTTCAAAAGCCTCATTGCAAAAGATGATAGGATTGTCTTGCTGATTGGGATCGGTAACGATCATCGGCATCCGCGTTGCCTTAAAGGCGGCGGCAAAGGGATCTTCACGCACATGCGACGCCACGAGTTTGTCTCCGGCAAGACGCGCATCTGTCTGTTTTTGAAAACCCTCGGTCATCGCCGGCCCCCGTTTGTCGGGTGGAAATGGTCGAAAGATCGGTTTAGTTCCGAAACTCTTTTCTGGTGCCGTCGCAACGTGTTGGAGGCAATGAAACCTGGCTGAAAACGTTCGCAACGGCCGCAAGCGCTCCTGGGCAACGACATGTCCAAGCAGCCGTTTTCACTCGACGGACGAGTCAAGGCCCGAGCTAAGGTAGGTCGATCCTTCCAACTCGCCTGCCCGCGCAAGCTCACGTGTCGTCAACCACCGAGCCCGCAGCAGTGCTTCAGATTCGGCCCCGGAGCCGATCGTAGATCGCCAATGTCGTCGGCAGTCCTGTCCTGGTGACGGCGCCGTTCGAAATGCCGCGGCTGTGAGCTCAAACGCGGTAATGGGCGAACCAAATAAGCGTCACCATCGCCTCGACCTAGCGCGCCGCATGCTTTGCCCCAGCCTTCGCGCCGACGCGGCGTCGGAACCTGCGGGCGAAGGGCGTGGATCTGCTTGTGCAGCGCACCAATCTCATCCTTGGCGTTCATTTCCGGTTGCTTGGCACGAGAAGGCCCGGTTCCCTGTCACAAACCGCAGCACTGAGAGCACCGCCAACCGGTTCGCTTTGGGTCGCAAGCTTTCCGTTTTGTTTTCTGGAGGGGGCATTGCGATCTCCTAGAACGAGGGCTGGATAAGTGGGCAAGCCTCTACGCCCTCAAGCAACACTGCGGAATGGCGCTCGCGTTCATCGGAGAAACGCATCCCGGATTCAGCGGCCGAACCATGCGCCAAAACGTCCTTCACGATCCGATCCCTACTTCGGACCGTCCACTAGATTAGCAGCGATGGTCGCAATCGCTCGTTGGACTGGCATCGACGACTGGCACAGACGCTCGACGATTTCCAAGCCAATCTTCGTCCCTAGAAAAGCGTGCATTTGAGGCGTCAGCGGATCAGGCGACGGTTCGGGCGCCCCGATGAGATCAATGGGGAGACCTTCGAAAAAGTACGACGAGGAAACGTTGAGGAAATGCATCATGGCGAACATGGTTGACGCACTGACGCGGTTCGTCCCTCGCTCATACTTTTGAACCTGCTGGAATGTGACGCCGATGGCGTTACCCAGTTGGGTCTGAGAAAACCGTTTCGCCTTTCTTGCGAAAGCGATTCTCTGTCCGACATGTACGTCAACCGGGTGTGGATTCCCGTCGTGTACCGAGCCGCCATGAATAAATTGCGTTGTTTGTTTTTCCAAGATCGCCTCCGTAAAAAACACAGATAGTGCGCTTCGAATATGTTCAAGAATTGTCTATGGAACGTCCTCGCGAGAATAGGGTTAGGGGGATGTTGGGCTACAAAGCCGTGCGTGACTCTAGTCGCCCTAGCCCGCTTGCGCGGGGCTTTTTTGTTGCCCTGGGGCGACGAAACTGTACGGGGAGCAGACTTTACGTTCTTGCCGCAGGAGACATCCACGACCGATAGCGTCATCCGTGGCTTAGTACGGAGCAATCTTCACCGGGCCTACCCCGGTACTGCGCGGTTTTAGCGTTTGGGGGTGATCTTCGGTCACCTTTGGCGCTAGAAGGTTTTCATAACCTGCGTCATGTATCGAGTCCGCCATGCCAAGCCGTTACCGCTACTCCAAGCTTCTTCGCCGTTCCCGCGTGATTTGGGGATCGTTCTCGCTCTGGAAACCGCGGCTGGTATTCTGGTGCGGAGCGCTCGCCATCGGATTGATTAGCGTCGGCTTCGCTTGGCTCGCGGATCTGGCGCAAAGTGCTTTCGGATCGCTCACCTCCGCCGGTCAATGGACCTTCTTGCTGCCGTTGGTGCTCACGCCCGCGGGCTTCATCCTGTCGGCCTATCTGGCGGCGACCCTGTTTCCGAATTCGGGAGGCAGCGGCATTCCACAGGCGATTGCGGCCAGGCATTTGCACGACGCGGAAGAGCGGACACGACTGCTGTCGCTGAGGATTGCGTTCGGAAAAATCGTGTTGACGGTGCTCGGACTGTTTTCGGGCGCCTCGATCGGCCGCGAAGGGCCGACGGTGCAGGTCGGCGCTTCAATCATGCTCGCGGTCGCCCGCTTCGGCGGTATGGCACAGGCGCGCGGACTGATCCTGGCGGGTTCGGCGGCTGGCATAGCCGCCGCTTTCAACACGCCGCTCGCCGGTATCGTCTTTGCCATCGAAGAGATGAGCCGAACTTATGAATCGCGAGCCAACGGGCTGGTGCTGACCGCCGTTATTCTCTCCGGTCTGGCGGCACTAGGGCTTTCCGGGAGCTACAATTATTTCGGTATGGCATCTGCTGCCCCGACCGAGCTTCGTGACTGGGGTCTGGTTCTGATATGCGGGGTCGGGGGCGGCGCTTTGGGAGCTGCCTTCAGCGGCTTTGCCCTCCATGTCGGCCAAAAGATCCGCCGATGGGCACAACCGAACCCGTTGAAACGCATGCTGGCACTTGCTGGTGCCTGCGGGCTGGCAATCGCGGTCATCGGCATCGCATCCGGCGGCACGACCTTCGGCACCGGATACGAGCAGGCGCGCGCTGCCGTCCAGGGCGACTCTCTTCCTCCGCTCTTCTTTGTCGAGAAGCTTGCAGCCAGCTATCTGTCAATGCTCTCGGGCATACCGGGCGGAATTTTCGCGCCGTCTCTTGCCGTCGGCGCTGGTTTCGGCAGCACTGTCGGCTCTCTGCTCGGCACCAGCATCGCGCTGGCCGCTATCCTTGGCATGGCAGGTTACTTCGCGGGCGTGGTGCAGGCGCCGATGACGGCCTTCGTCATCATTCTGGAAATGACCGGCGACCACCAGGCCGTCATTCCGATCATGGCGGTGTCGATGATCGGCTACGTAACCTCGCGCATCCTCTCTCGCGAGCCGCTCTATCACGGACTTTCGCGGGTGTTCATCGCGGCGGCGATCCGGGCGCGCCGCGCCGCCGAGAAGCAACCGGATCAACCGTGACCTGACACTCAGGTCCGACGATCATGCGCGACTACTCACCGACCGGTATTTTTCTACCGCGACCATGATTATTTCTCGAGCATATTGCTGTGACATGACTGTCGCACCAACCGCTCAGAATATTGATGCTTCTTGGCCAGCCCAGCCGGCTATCGAGGAAACCGGGAAGAAGCTGCTGAATTGGGGACGATCTTGCCGACCCTCACGGGAAGGCCACATCGCAATATGACCGACCGGATCGACACGAAACTGCGCTGACGGCGTTGTCTAAGGAGCTGGGGCTCGAACCGGTGTTCCTAATAGCCGGCACATTATCGCGGCGCCACTGGTGGGCTAAGGTATCAGCGAGAACAGCATCGTTAACGCCCTGGACGCCCTAGGAGGCGGCTGTGATTGATCTACCTGGCGGAATCGGTTGGTTCTGCTCGTCGCCAGCTGGACAGAATGGAACAAAGGGCCTGAGCTTAGGTTACGGCTCTGGTCGCTATGAATGCAACGACGTGGCGATTAGGCGAGGAGCTACCCCTGCCCCCAAAGCTACGGGGCTTTTCGCCGCAAAAAACAATTCGTAGAACTGCTAACGCGGGTGACGAATTCATGAGAGTTCACAAAAAGGATTCGTCTCTGACCTTTGGCCGCGGATGTACCGGCATCGATCATTGAGACGTTTGAAGGAAGGTCGGGACCGGAAGGTGCCGGCCTTTTTCTTTTGTTTATCAATAGCCCGGAACATTTCTCTGTTTTCGAGGTCGATTGCCGTCAGGCTAAGAGCCCAAGTCGAACTCCTGGCGGTAGCTGCCGCCCAATTGCCCCGTGCACCCCGCGGGACTTTCTTTTGTAAACCGGGGAACCTAACCGGCGGAAAGAGATTAAGACACCGGCGCCATGTTTCAGCAACGTAGCGCTAGGCGAAGGGCCTCATTCCCCTCAAAGCAATCAGGCTCTTCGCCGCTCGCCCCGCTGACCGACCGCTAAATGCTTCCGCGCATCGGTCGACTGGTTTCATGAGACGTGTCTATTTGCAGGATATAAATTTGTCGTTGAAAGTTCTTCGGAAACACATCTATCGTTCAATTAAGTATCGCCTCCTGCGTCCGACGCCGCCTCCGCTCAGTCAGCCGTTTCGGCTACCAGTGGTGGTGGTCGGGTCAGCGCCTGGCGCAACTCCGCCGCATGGCTTCCCTAGCCAATATCACGTGGTGACGGTGAACGCGTCTCAGATCGCCGCACAAAAGTGGGGCCTTGCTGTTCCCGATATGACGTTCATGCAGTTCAGCCCTATCATGAACACCGACTTGCACGGACAAGAGTTTCGCCAGGTGCTCCGTGGTAAACATACGAAATCACTATATGCTTTGCTTTGGAGCGACGGCGAAGTCGCTTTGCAGAAGAGCCTTGATTCCTTTGGGTACAGTTTCGATGACCTTCATATCGTGACCCGCTATGAGAGGATGGCTCTTCTCGATAAGGTGTGTGGAATAAAGACGACGGAAGTCGATGTGAGGCGCAAATGTTCCAACGGAATCAATGCCGTCCTGTTTGCTCTCTATCATGGCGCCCCCGCCGTCATCATTTCTGGTATCAATCCCAGCTCTGCCGGCCATAGCTACAGCTCAAGCGATCTGCCGCGTCTCCACGTCGAAACCGACCGGCAAATTATCAAGATGATCCTGTCGAGAGGCCTTCCCTTGTTCACTTCGGATGCGCGGGTGTCGAAGGAAAATAATATACCAATCTGGACGCCACGATAGTAAGGCTTAGCCGCGCTGCAGAAACTCCGTGCTTCAAAGACCGTGCCCGCTTCCGGTTGGGTACCCAGACAAAAAGAGTTGCCGTGACTGTTTGGACTATAAGTGAGCCTAAAATTGGGACGTTATCTCAGTGTGTAGCAGTGGCCCGCCACTTCGATCCGCACCCTATTGAGAAAGTTGTTGTCCCTCGTCGGGGCTTGCGCCGGCTCTTCGATCCGCCCCTCTATACCAGGAGCGAAACTGCGCCGAGCTTGATTGTATCCTGCGGCTTCCGCGCCGAGAAGCGGGTTGTCAAAGCCAAGGAGATGTTCCGGGTGCCGATGATTGTTCACCTGCAGCCGCCCGTTATCCCCGGATATGATTTGAGCTTCGTGTCGCGTCACGACTGGAAGCCGGACTTCGATCGGCGCCCTTCGTATCATCCGATGATAGGGGTTCCGCACAGGTTCACGGAAACCTTCTGGGAAACACGACGGCAATCGGCTCGCGAAACATATTCCGCAGACAATGCAAGAGTCGTGACCGTTTTGCTCGGAGGCTCCAATGGCGCCTACGCTTATGACGACAACACTCACGCGACGATCAAGCGTGCGGTTGAAAGTCTGGTCGGTGGCGGTTGGAAGGTACTGATCTCGGTATCCCGCCGCTCCAGTGCTGATACGTTGAATGCCATCGGCGTCTTGCGTTCACCTCAGGTGGAAATATGGGACCGAGTAGGTCCCAACCCCTATCTTGAATACATGGGGGCGGCCGACGCTTTCCTGATCGCCAAGGACTCGGTAACCATGCCATGTGAAGCGCTCTCCACTGGGAAGCCCGTTTATATTCTTGATATCACCCGCATTCCCGGAGACCGTCTGGCAAAATTCGAGTGGTATCATTCAGATCTACAGAGTACACTTTCGCTGACGCGGCCATTCGAAGGAACTCTCACTCCGTACGATTACCAATCTCCCGATGAGGCGCTCAGGATCTCTAAGATCATTGAGCAAACACGCGGTTTCCAGCCGGTTGCGGCTGAGACAGCAGTCGCACGATGATCGAGATAAGTGTTTGCAGATGCTGAAACCTCACATCCTTATTTGGGGCTGCCTGATCATTTACGCTGCCGTCTATGCGATAGCTGTGTGGTGGTAGGCTCACTTCGTGGCTCACTCTATACATCTCATCCTGTCGCGGCTGGTTCCACAGCTGCGCAAGACGACCGAAGCACCGAAATGATCGATGCCGCTCATTTTCGCTGATCGTGAGCTGGATCGGCGTCGGCGCCGTGGGCGTTTCTGAAGGGTAGCAACCATGAGCGACCTCGACAGACCAAGACAGAATCTAGCTCATCGAGAAAAGGCCACCGGCGCTTGATGCAAGCTTCGGGCAGCTATAGGTTCGAGGAGAGCAGTGCCCTCACACTATGATATCGCAAGGAACCAGCCAAGGGCTTATCGCTCACTGAAGTCTCATGGATAGACGTGGCAGTGACGATGGAACCTACACGCTAAGCCGAAGTTGTCGCTGTGGTCGCCATTAAGCAACAGGTGGCGACTGGGCGAGGAGCATTCCTAGCCCCCACGCTATGGGGCTTCTCGCCGCGAACTCCAATCGAGGCTCTTTAATGCCAGCAACGCCTGCCCGACCGACACCCTCTGAGATAAATGAAAAGCTTGGCAAGCGTTTGCAATTAGCGCGTAAAGCTCTCGGGCTCACTCAAACCCAAGTTGGCAACGAGCTGGGCATTAGCTTCCAACAAATTGGAAAGTACGAAAGCGGCGCGAACACCATGTCCGTTCCAATCTTTCTGGCTATGTGTCACGCGGTGAACGTGAAGCCTTCAGTACTGCTGGACGAATACTCGCGGCTGTGACGGGGTGATAGCGCTTTAAAGTTCCCCGGCGCTCGCGGGTAACGACGTGTCAGTCCAGCCATTGTCGCGGCAAAACTGTTCGCCAGCATGAATGGCTTCCCAGCGGTCCTCAAATGGCCCGAACATTTTGATCATGCCACGGAAGCTGACGACCGTCGTGCGGGAAACCATATCGAATATGATCTGCATTTCTTCTTCGTAGGGCATCTGAGTACTCAATTATCGTCTCCACGTAACGCGGCTGCCGAAAAAAAGTTCCAATATGTCAAATTTTATAGCGCTTTTTGAGATTCAGAGTATCGTGTCGCTATCGGTCTCAGTCTTCTAGGTAGTGACCGCTTGGGAGTGCACGTTGCTTCTGCCGTTACGACGGAGAAGCATTATCATGTTGCTATCCCTGATCTCACTGTCTGATGACGAAATTGACGCTGTGACGAGCACCGTGCGCGCGTGGTGCCGAATACGACACTGCGAAATTGACAGTACCGAGGGGCGCAGAGCGCTCATAGCGGCGATGATCTTATCCAAGCTAAGAACAGTCAAGACGATCTCATTGCGGCGCTATCTTTGCGCCTAGATGCGTATCCAGGAGTCCATCCAGATGAACGAGCGCCAATCCTTCACCCAGGCCGAGCGCCGCAAGAGGTTTGAGGAGACCCACGACGTGGCGACGGCAATGATACACGCACAGCGCGCAGCGCGAGACGCAAAGACCGTGCGGCTCCGAGAATTGCGCGAGGCCAAGGAACAGGAGGCACTGCGGCTCCGCCTGGGCGTGGAGCCGAAGCACCGGAATGACCAGTGCGAATAGAAAGCTGAAGATCAAGCGTAGAAGTCATTCGGTGCGCGAGTGTGACGCCGGAAATGCATTCCACTCACGGAGAACGGC
>UCCA01000001.1 GCA_900470805.1 Hyphomicrobiales bacterium
GTACAGCAGCGAGTAGAGCAACATCGAGCCGTGGCCGGCCGACAGCACGAAGCGGTCGCGGTCCGGCCAATGCGGCTTCTTCGGGTCGAACTTCAGATACTTGGAGAACAGGACGGTGGCGACGTCGGCCATACCCATCGGCATGCCCGGATGGCCGGAATTCGCCTTCTCGACTGCATCCATTGCGAGGAAACGGATCGCATTTGCCATCCGGTCGTGTTGTTCAGGTGCCATGAAAAGTGGTTCTTTCAATATGCGTGAAGGGACTTAGCCGTAGATCTCTACAAGCGCCTGGTAGATCGTCTCGTTGCCAGCGATGACCCTGTTTCCCTTGCGAAGGCCGTCATCGGCCAGGAAATCATTGGTCTTCAAGCCAGCCGCACGAATGACGGCGATGGCGCCGAGGCAGTCCCAGGAGTTGATATGCGGCTCGATGTAGCCGAGCAGGCGACCGCTGGCGATATAGCAGAGCGTCAATGCGCCCGATCCGTCGCGGTAGAACATGCCGCCGTTTTTGAGGAAACGTTCGAACATCGGCAGGAACTCGTCGGGCGTTACGCGCGGCGAATAGCCGACGCCGACGATGCCGTCGCGGATCGTGGTTCCGGGATGGCGGCCAACCGCCGCGCCGTTCAGCGTTGCCGGGAAGTCGACGCCGCCGGCAAAGAGTTCATTGCGCTCGGGCGCGTAGACCATACCGAATTTGAGGTCGTTGTCCTGCACGAAGGCGATGGAAACACACCAGCTCGACATGCCAGAGATGAACGGCTGCGTGCCGTCGATTGGATCGACCACCCATATGCCCTGGCCATCGGCAAATTCCGACAGCCCGGTCTCCTCGCCAAGGAAAGCGTCTTGCGGAAAATGCTTTTCGAGCGCGCCGCGGATCAGCAGCTCTGTGTTGAGGTCTGCCTCGCTGGCCATGTCCTGCAGGCCCTTGGCCTTGATCGTCAGGCTGTCGCGATTCTTGAAATAGCCATGGGCGAGATCGCCGGCCTGACGGATGAGGTCGAGCGCGAACTTGAAGCGCGCGTTGATGTCGGATGGAGCAGTCATTGATTGGTATCCTTGAATGAGGTCGGGCGGCGGTGAAGCTCGCTCAGTCTTTCCACAGCCATGCGGCACCGCGCACGCCGCTGGAATCGCCGTGGACGGCTTTTCGGATGGGCGTGTTGAAAACGGTGGAAAAGGTCCGCTTGGCGAGCGCCGGCGGCAGGTCGATGTAAAGTTCCTCGACATTGGACATGCCGCCCCCCATCACCAGAATGTCGGGATCGAGCGTATTGACGACGGTCGCCAGGCCTCTGGCGACGCGGTCGATGTAGCGGTCCCACAACAGCCCGCAGAGACGGTCACCATTGCGCTTCTTCTCGATGATTTCGCGCGCCTTCAGTTCCTCGTTGGTGTGGCGGGTGTATTCCGCCTCGAAGGCGCGGCCGGCGACCCAGGTTTCCATGCAGCCGTGGCGACCACAGTAGCACGGGCGTCCGGGGATTTCGGTGGTATCGGGAAAAGGAAGCGGATTGTGCCCCCATTCGCCGCCGCTGTTGTTCGGGCCATGATGGGCCTTACCGCCGACAGCGATGCCGGCGCCGGCGCCCGATCCAAGGATGACGGCGAAGACAACGTTGTGCCCGACACCGGCGCCGTCGACCGCCTCGGAAGCGGCGAAGCAGTCGGCGTCGTTTTCGACGCGCATGTCACGCTTTATGGCGTCGTGGAGATCCTTCTCGACGGGCCGGCCGAGCAGCCAGGTGGAGCTCGCGCCCTTGCCGAGCCGACTGACCGGCTCGAGCGACCCGGGAATGCCGATGCCCAGCGATCCCCTCTGCCCCGTCTTCGCCTCAAGCGCGTCGATCATCGCCTTGATCATGGCGATACAGCCGAAATAATCGTGGCGTGGCGTATCCTCGCGAAGCCGCAACAATTCCTGGCCCTCACGCGTCATGGCAACACCTTCGATCTTGGTGCCACCCCAATCTATTCCTATGAGCACTTTTTCCTCCCGGGCTCCCTTGGGCAGAGCCCTATTGCTTGATGATGTCGGTCACGATGCGGCCGAGCTGAAAAGCACGTCGCGGTCGCGGGCATATTCGGCGAGGAGCGGCAGGCTTGCCGCGCCTAGAACGCGTGCATCGCTGCCGATTTTCCCCTCGACGATTTCCACGGGCGCCACCCCCTGCATCTCCAAGCGCCCGAGTTTCTCCCTGGTCTTTTCAACCACCACGGCGCGCACGTGTGGCGGGAAGCCGCCGTCTATGACGACGTGATGGAAATCGATGACTGATATGAACGAGCCGATCGCCAGCGCCAGGCTGTCGGTGGTCTGCTCGATCCAGCGGTCGAGCACATCGCCGATATGCGACCAGTTGTCCGATTTGTGCCAGACGACGCTCGGGTCGCCGCCTTCCGCAACGATCATGCGCTCCAGCAGGAAGATCGAGGCGCATTGAATGAGCCGTTGCGGCGCACCGCCCGGCACCGTTGATGGAACCGGCGCGGAGCCGATCGATCCGGCGTAGCCACGGCGTCCGGGATAAAGCGAGCCGTCCAGGACAACGCCGCCGCCGATGAGCGTCGCGAAGAAGATGTAGAGGAAATCGGGATATTTGCGCCCCTCGCCGAAGGCGAGCTCCGCCGCGCAGGCAGCTGTCGCATCATTGTAGGAGTGGACGGGCAGGGCGAACATCTGCTCGATTTCGGATTTCAGGTCGAACCATTTCCACGCCTCGACGACATCGTGCGGCGCGCCGACTTCCTCTTCCCAACTCCACATTTCCGATGGAACGGCAATGCCGATCCCGCGCATGCGGGAGAACTGAAGCCGGGTCATGTTGTCGATGATCTCGTTGACGCCCTGCTTCAGGAAGGCAAGCAGCAGCGACGGCGTCGGGTAGCGGTATGTGGTGCTGATGAAGCGGCGCACGGCGCCCGACAGATCCATCAGCACCAGTTCCGCAGTCCGCCGTCCAACCTTCAAGCCGATGGAGAAGGCGCCTTCGGGGTTCAGTGACATGGGAACCGAGGGCTGGCCGACCTTGCCGCGCTGCGGAGCGCCCTTGATCAGCAGGCCGTCGCCCTCAAGCTGCTTCATGATCACGGAGCTTGCCTGGGTAGAAAGGCCCGTCAGGCGGGAGATCTCCACCTTCGACAGCGAGCCGTGGGCTCGGACCAGCGACAGTACGAGACGCTCATTGTAGAGCTTGATCCCGGTCTGGTTGGTGCCTCGGCTCGGGTCGCCAACGCTCGGCTGATCCTGATCGGCTCTCTCGGTCTCCAGCAAATTCGTCTCCTCCACCAAGACGCGCCCCCGTGGGCCGGCGTCACCCGTAGCAAAGCGCTGATTGCGCCGCCGGGCAAGAGCTCGCCGATAAATCGACTATCGGAAATAACAGTACCGTCGTCAACATATAAATCATATGGTGTGATTATTAGTGATGCGAATAGCGCCGACATATTCCTGCGATAGTCTGCGAAACCGCCCATTTGCAGTCCACAATAGGTAAGTTAATAAATCATACCGTCTTATCTATTGACAGGTAAAGGCTTTGATGTTTGCTTATGTGGGTCGGCAGTGAGGAGCCGACGATGCTGGAACGTCACCGTTCGAGAGCGTTAACGCCTTAGGGCATAGGGAGGAAAACATGCGAAATCTTATTGCAGGCACGGTCTCGGGAATCGCCATGGCGCTCGCGCTGGGCGCGCCGGCGCACGCCGAGGACATCACCGCCTGCCTGATCACCAAGACCGAGGTCAATCCGTTCTTCGTCAAGATGAAGGAAGGCGCCTCCGCGAAGGCCAAGGAACTCGGCATCAACCTGCTGACCTTCGCGGGCAAGCAGGATGGCGACGCCGACACACAGATCGCCGCCATCGAGTCCTGCATCGGCAGCGGCGCCAAGGGCATTCTTCTGACGCCGAACGATTCGAGCGCGCTGGTGCCCGTTATTACCGAAGCCCGCAAGGCCGGTCTGCTGACGATCGCGCTCGACACGCCGCTCGATCCCGCCAATGCCGCCGACGCGACCTTCGCGACCGACAACTTCAAAGCCGGCGAGCTTGTCGGCAAATGGGCCGCCGGAACGCTTGGCGATAAGAGCAAGGATGCGAAGATCGCTCTTCTCAACCTCAATGCGCAGCAGATCACCGTCGACTACATGCGCAACCAGGGCTTCCTCACCGGCTTCGGCGTCGATGTGAAAAACCCGCAGCGTATCGGCGACGAGGATGACAAGCGCATCATCGGCAACGCCGTGACCAATGCGAACGAAGACGGCGGGCGCACCGGCATGGAAAGCCTCCTGCAGATCGATCCGGAGATCAATCTCGTCTACACGATCAACGAGCCGACGGCAGCCGGCGCATTCGAGGCGATCAAGGCCGCAGGCCGCAAGGACAAGGTCACCGTGGTGTCGATCGACGGCGGATGCCCGGGTGTGCAGAACGTCAAGGCCGGCGTGATCGGCGCGACGTCGATGCAGTTCCCGCTGATGATGGCATCGATGGGCATCGAGGCGATCAAGGCGTTCGCCGACAGCGGCAAGAAGCCCGAACCGACCCCAGGCCTCGACTTCTTCAACACCGGCGTCGAGCTCGTGACCGACCATCCCGTCGAAGGTCTGAAGTCGATGACCTCGGACGAAGCCTTGAAGAAGTGCTGGGGCTGATCCCGGCGCGTTCTCAGCAAACCTTCCAAAACGGTCCTCCCAGGGACGAAGCAGGGGATGCGCGTGACATCGCGCATCCCACCGCCACCGCCGTGCCTATGCCGAAGGGCTTGCCGGCGCGCCTAGGAATAAGGGGTTCTCAATGACCAACACCGAAGGACAATTGCCGCATCCCGGCGGCATCGAGGCCGTCAGCGCCGGTGACGCCCATGCCAGATTCGACTTGGACGATGTCGGCATTATCGGGAGGCTGCAGCGTTTCCTGCACGGCTATCCGACTATCATCCCGCTGATCGTGCTGATCCTGTCGCTGATCGGGTTCGGCCTGTTTGCCGGATCCAAGTTCTTTTCGCCCTACAACATGTCATTGATCGTTCAGCAGGTGTCGATCATCGGCGTGCTTGCCGTGGCGCAGAGCCTTGTCATCCTGACGGCCGGTATCGATCTGTCGGTGGCCGCCATTCTTGTGCTCTGCTCGGTCATCGCGGGCAACCTTGCCGTCAAGCTCGGCTGGCCTGCGCCGGTCGCGCTCCTCGTCGCCTTCGCCTGCGGCCTCGGCATCGGCCTGTTCAATGGCTTCCTCGTCACCAAGATCAAGCTGCCGCCCTTCATCGCCACGCTCGGCACCTGGAATGTCTTCTACGCCTTGAACCTCTATTTCTCCGGCGCGCAATCGATCCGCGGCAGCGAGATCGACACGTCGGCGCCGCTGCTCAAGTTCTTCGGTCAAAACTTCTCCGTTTTTGGCACCGATGTCAGCTATGGCTCCATCCTCTTCGTTATCGTCTTCCTCGTCCTCTGGTACGCCCTGACACGCACGGCGTGGGGACGTCACATTTACGCCGTCGGTGACGATCGGGAGGCGGCGGAGCTGGCCGGCATCCGTACCGACCGTGTTCTGATCTCCGTCTACGCCGTCGCAGGGCTGATCTGCGCCCTGGCCGGCTGGTCGGCCATCGGACGCGTCGGCGCTGTGTCTCCCACCAGTTTCTTCGAGGGAAATCTCCAGTCGATCACGGCTGTCGTCATCGGTGGCATATCGTTGTTCGGCGGCCGAGGCTCGATCCTCGGCCCGTTGATCGGCGCGCTGATCGTCGGCGTCTTCCAATCAGGCCTGCGGATCGCCGGCGTTGATGTGCTGTGGCAGCTGTTTGCCATCGGCTGGCTCATTCTCATTGCGGTCGCGATCGACCAGTGGATCAGGAAGGTATCAGCATGACCGAGATGTCCAAACCCGTTCTGCAGGCCAGAGGCCTCGTCAAGAAGTATGGCCGCGTCGTTGCCATCGACCACTCGGATTTCGACCTGATGCCTGGCGAAATCCTCGGTGTGATCGGCGATAACGGCGCCGGCAAGTCGAGCCTGATCAAGGCGCTGTCGGGCGCGGTCCGTCCCGATGCCGGCGAAGTCCTGCTGGATGGCGCGCCTGTGACCTTCAACTCGCCCATCGAGGCGCGGAAGGCCGGTATCGAGACTGTCTACCAGACACTTGCCCTATCGCCAGCACTGTCGATCAGCGACAACCTCTTTCTCGGTCGCGAGATCTACAGCAAGAACATCTTCGGTCGGCTGCTGCGCCAACTCGACAGGGCGGCGATGGACCGCATCGCTCGTGAAAAGTTGTCCGACCTCGGCCTGCTCACGATCCAGAACATCCAGCAGGCAGTGGAAACCTTGTCTGGCGGGCAACGCCAGGGCGTGGCTGTCGCCAGGGCGGCGGCCTTCGGCAGCAAGGTCATCATCATGGACGAGCCGACCGCAGCGCTCGGTGTGAAGGAATCCCGTAAGGTGCTGGATCTGATCCTCAAGGTCAGGGCGCGCGGCGTTCCGATCGTGCTTATCAGCCACAACATGCCGCACGTGTTCGAAGTCGCCGACCGCATTCATATTCACCGGCTGGGACGCCGTGCGGCGATCATCAAGCCGTCCGACTATTCGATGTCGGATGCGGTCGCGATCATGACAGGCGCCATGGCGCCGCCGCTGGCGGCCTGACGGCAAGCCTCGGCCCACAAGGATTCTATAATGAAATTCGCATTCAACACCTTCCCGTTCAGCAGCTTTCCAACATTTCTGCCCACCTACGCGTTGCAGGACACGATCAAGATCATCGCCGGCATCGGCTATGATGCCGTGGAAATCGGCTGTTGCGCCCCGCACGCTTGGCCGGCACATCTTTCCAGGGAGCGGCGGTCCGAAATTCGAGCTCTGGCGGAAGGCGAGGGGATTGCCATCAGCAGCCTCTTGCCCGCCATCGGCGGCGGCTTCGGGTGCAATCCGTGTTCGGTGCTGCGCGCCGAGCGGCTGGCGACGATTGCGCACTACAAGGAAATCGTCGATCTCGCACATGATCTTGGTGCGAAAATGGTGCTGTTCATCGCAGGATGGCGCGCCGAAGGGATGTCGCGGGAAGAAGGGTGGGCGCACAGCCGTGATTGCCTGCGCGCGGTGGCAAATCATGCCGCAGAGCGGGGTATCACCATCGCCATCGAGCCGACGACAGCCGATACCAATCTGATCGACACGGCCGACGACGCACGCAGGCTGATGCTTGAGAGCGAATGCGCCAATGTCGGACTTATGTTCGACACCTGCCATGTGGCCTATGAAGGCGTCTCGCCGTCGAGCTACGTCAAGGACATGGGAACAGACCTGGTTCATCTGCACGCAGCCGATACCGGTCGCAAGGCAATCGGCGAGGGGCAGATGAACTGGAGCGAACTGATGCGCGCCCTGGTTGACGCTTCGTATGCCGGATATTTGACAGTCGAGACGGGATTTGGATCCCGTGAGGTTAATCCAGTTGATGTGGCAAAGAGCAGCTTGATCTATTTGAAAGAGAAACTCAGGTCATGTTCCTGAGTCGGGCGGCCGTCCGACTCCGTTTGAGCCAACAACCCGGAAAAGCTCCACATCTGGTGCCGGAACAGGGAAGCTGCCGGCGCAAAATGCCGAGCGTTTGACGAAGGCGACATCTAGGAATTAACGGATAATCGTTGTCCTGCTTTAGCCAGTCGCGCTTCGAGTTCCGCGCGTCGCTCAGCGCCAATATCGATCGGAATTACGAGGCAGATTGTCGCTTCGACAATTCCTCGCACGCCTACAATCGGTGCTGCTAGACATTGGCTAAAACTGCTGATGAGACCGGTTGTTACAACAATCTTCCTGCCGCCCGCCCGTCGGCAATCGTCGATGAAGTCTTCAACGGTCACTGTCCTGCCGTCCGGTAGGATAAGGTCTTCCGGTGTGATGAGGCGCCTTATCTCCGCATCTGTCAGATGAGCGAGGAGTAGCCGGCCGGATGCCGTCCATGGGATAGGAATCTGAGCTCCGACCTCTGAGCTGATGCCCATGGGTCGCGCACCCGCATGGGTGTGAACAATCGCCTGCCTGTTGCGATAAAGCACGCACAGTTCACCGGTTTCGCCAGTTTCTTGCGACAGGCGATCGACCTCGAGCGAGCCGCGACGGACGAGATCGTTTTCGCGGACATAGTTGATGCCATAGAGATACATCAGCTTGCCGAAAAATACCTTGTTGTCGTCACCACTGACTTCGAGCATTCCAGATTCGGTCAACACCCGGACCAGTTCATAGATTGTCGATCGCGGTGCGCCGAGTGCCTTCGGCAGCTCGGCGACGCGAACCGGGTGCCCGTGTGCGTCGAGGAACGCGAACAGCTTAAGTATGCGGTCGATGCCGCGCTCGCGTCCACGCTGCTCGCTCTGGTCATCGAGCGTCTCGTCAAGGTTCAGATTCATTGCGCGCAGCTTCTCTTTCGCAGTTGCCAATCAAAGGCCTTCGTTATAACGTCCTAAATACGGGATTGCTGTCCCGTATACCAGACAAAAATATGGAGCACCAAAGCTCCTTGGGAACCTAACAAAAATCGGAGGCCGCAATGAGTGATAATTCGCAGCGCAGAGATTTTTTGAAATTGGGGATGGGTGGCATCGCCATCGCGGGCGCCGCTGCTGGCATGGCCGCGGTTGGTGGAAAACAGGCCGCGGCGCAAGCTGCCAGCGACAGTCTGCTTCGAACGATCATCGATCGCGGCCACCTGATCGTCGGCACCGGCAGCACGAACGCACCATGGCATTTCGAGAACGATGCCGGCGAGTTGGTCGGCATGGATATCACCATGGGGCGCATCCTTGCCAAGGGGCTGTTCGACGATGCGAGCAAGGTCGAGTTCGTAAAGCAGGATCCGGCCCAGCGCGTTCCGAATGTCGTCACGGGCAAAGTCGATATTTCTATTCAATTCATGACGATGTCGTCGCAGCGTTCGCAGCTCATCAACTTCTCTCGACCTTATTATGTCGAGGGCGTGGCGCTTCTGACCCGGCCAGATGCGGACAACAAGACGTTCGACAAGCTGCTGGCCGCAGGCAGCGCAACACGCGTCTCCATTCTGCAGAACGTCGATGCCGAGTCCGGTGTTCACAAGGTGCTCCCGGAAGCACAGGTCATGCAGATCGATACGCAGGCAAACGTGCTTCAGGCTCTGGAAGCCAAACGCGTCGATGCGGCGGCCGTCGACCTATCGACCGTTCGATGGCTCGTTTCGCGTGACCCGAACCGCTATTTCGACGCTGGCAAGACGTGGAATGCCATGCTTTACGGCGCGGCGCTGAAGCAAGGCGATCTCGACTGGCTGCAGTTTGTCGACTCGTGCTTTTCGATCGCGATGTTCGGTCACGAAAACGAACTCTACGATGCCGCCTTCAAGGACTTCTTTGGTCTTGAGCCGCCGGTTCGCAAGCCCGGTTTCCCGTCGATCTGATGGCAGTACTGGGACGTCGCTTGAGATAGTGGCGTTCCCGCCTGCCGGACGAAGAGCACCGAAGGATAGAGGGCTGCGTGGGATATCACCTCAATTTCAATCTGATTTGGCGCCATTTCGACAAGCTGTGGGGCGGACTGCTGCTGAGCGTCGAGCTGGCAATCGTCTCGATTGCAATCGGCGCGCTCATCGGCTTGATACTGGCAATTTGCTATGTATCGGCGGGTCGCGTGGTTAGGGCGTTGATCGCGGCCTATGTCGAGTTCGTCAGAAACGTCCCGCTCATACTTCTTGTCTATCTGGTGTTCTATGGCCTGCCGACGGCCGTAGACATCGCCTACAGTCCAACGGTCTCGTTCGTCTTGACCTTATCCCTGTACGCCGGTGCATATCTCGTCGAGGTTTTCCGCTCCGGCCTTGAGGCGGTGCCGCGTGGCCAGCTTGACGCCGGCAAGGCGATGGGACTGACACCCTGGCAGCGCCTGCTCTATGTGCGGCTGCCGACAATGACCCGCATCACGCTGCCGGCGCTATCGAACACATTCATCTCCTTGTTCAAGGATACATCCGTTGCCTCGGTCATCGCTGTTCCCGAGCTGACATACGGTGCGCAGTGGATCAATTTTAGCACCTTCCGCATCGTTGAGGTCTATCTGATCACGACACTGCTCTATCTGGTGACTGGCTATGTCATTCTTTTCGGACTGCGCCAGGTCGAACGTATTTTTCGGGTGGAGCGCTAGATGCAACAGATCATCTACGCCATCCCGTTCCTGATGCACGGGCTCTATATCACCCTGCTCGTGTCGGCGATCGTCATCTGCGTATCGCTGGTGAGTGGTGTCATCCTCGGCATCGGTCTTGTCTATGGGCCGTGGCCGGCTTCCATCCTGGTTCGACTTTTCAGTGACTGCATCCGCGGGGTGCCGATCCTCGTGCTGATATTTTTCGTCTATTACGTCTTCCCACAGCTAGGCCTCGATCTCAGCGCGTTCTGGGCGGCCATTCTGGCGCTTTCATTGTTCAAGACGGCTCAGGTGATCGAATATTTCCGTGGTGCCGTGGTTTCCATTCCTCGCGGACAGATGGAAGGCGCCATGTCGATTGGCCTCATTTTTCGCGACCGGCTACGCTATGTCATCTTCCCGCAGGCGGTGCGCCGTTTTCTGCCGCCGTGGATCAATGGCGTGACCGATGCCATCAAAGGCAGTGCTTTGGTCTCGCTGCTCGGTGTTGTCGACCTGATGCAGGCAATCAATCAGGTCATAGGCCGAACCTATGAACCGATGCCGCTCTATATTCTTGGCGCTCTGATGTACTTCGCTATCAACTACAGCCTTTCGAGCCTCAGCCGCGTGCTGGAGCGCCGTTATTCTTATATCCGGGATTGAGATCATGACGGAAACACATCTTCTCGAAATTCAAAACCTCGCCAAATCCTTCGCATCAAATCTGGTGTTGAAATCCGTCGATCTGCACGTCGCCAAGGGTGAAGTTGTCACCATCATCGGCCCGTCGGGCAGCGGCAAGACAACGCTGTTGCGCTGCGTCAATTTTCTCGAGATCTACAATGGTGGCTCGATCAAGATTGACGGGCGTGAGGTTGGCTATCGCGATGGCCCCGAGCGTCGAAAACGCAGCGAGGTCGATCTCGCCCGCATGCGGGCGGAAACCGGCATGGTGTTCCAGGGTTTCAACCTTTTTCCGCATCTGACCGCAGCTCAGAACATCATGCTTGGCTTGCGCCGGGTTCGTGGCAAGCCGCACAAGGAGGCGCGCGATATCGCTTTGCACTGGCTAGGGCGGGTCGGGCTCGGCGAAAAGGCCGATAGCCTGCCGTCTGAGCTTTCCGGCGGCCAGCAGCAGCGTGTCGGCATCGCTCGTGCCGTGGCTATGGAGCCGAAGATTCTGTTGCTTGATGAAATTACTTCGGCACTTGATCCAGAACTGGTGAGCGAGGTACTCGATGTCGTCAAGCAACTTGCCGGCGAGGGCATGACGATGCTCATGGTTACCCACGAGATCGCCTTTGCCCGCGATGCCAGCCATCGTATCGTATTCATGGCCGACGGCATGGTATCGGCCGAAGGAAGTCCGGCCGCGCTCATGGGCCAAGTCGAGCATAATGAGCGACTAAAGGCCTTTTTATCGCGCTTTAGCGCCACATCGCAGATTCATTGACGATCCCAGAAAGCAGATTCATGACCTTTACCGACCGCTTGCAGGCGCTTGGCTTGCAGATCTCGCCGCCGCCGGCGCCAATCGCCAATTTCCGAAATTTCGTTCGGGTGGGTTCCCTGGTTTTCCTGTCGGGTCAGGGCCCCCGCGAGACCGACGGCAGCCTCCATACCGGGAAAGTCGGCGCCGAAGTCAGCACAGAGGATGCCTATCAGCATGCAAGGCTGACGGGGCTTAACCTCCTTTCGGTGCTGTCCGAGGCGGCTGGCGGTCTGGACAACGTCAGACAGGCTGTGAAACTTCTGGGCCTCGTCAATGCCACCAGCAATTTTACCGACCATCCAGCGGTTATCAACGGTTGCTCTGACCTGTTCGTCAGCGTCTTCGGCGATGCCGGCCATCACGCCCGCTCGGCGATCGGCGTCGGGTCGCTCCCCAACAACATCAGTGTGGAAATCGAAGCCATCTTCGAACTCAACAGCTAATCGCAAAGGTCTCAAACCATGTCTTCGACGCCGCGCCAGCTTTCCAATCTGCCAATCCGTGAACGGCTCGGCCTGAGGCCGATCATCAATGTCTCCGGCACCATGACCGCACTTGGCGCCTCGATCATCGTCCCCGAGGCGATCCAGGCAATGGCGGAGATCGCACCGCAGTTCGTCGAGATGGATGATCTACAGCGCAAAGCAAGCGCGGTCATCGCAAGGTTGACCGGTGGCGAGGCTGGCTTCGTCACCGCCTCGGCCGCGAGCGGCATCGCCATGTCCGTGGCGGCAACAATGACTGGCACTCGCCTGCTTGCGATCGAACGACTTCCCGATGATACAGATCGGCTGAAAAACGAGGTGATCATTCAGCTCGGTCATGTCGTGAATTATGGGGGCGTCATCGATCAATCGATCCGCCAATGCGGCGGCAAGGCCATTCTGGCCGGCACTGTCAGCGTGGCACAGGCGTATCATGTCGCCGATGCGATAACCGACAAGACGGCTGCCGGCCTCTATGTGGTTGCTCATCATACTGTGCAATACGGCATGCTGTCCCTGCCGGAGTTCGCAGAGATTTGCCACGCCAAGGGTGTCCCTGTCATCGTCGATGCCGCCTCGGAATATGATCTGCGTCGCTTCCTTGAAGAAGGTGCCGATCTTGTTGTCTACAGCGGACATAAATTCCTCGGAGGCCCAACCACCGGTATCGTTGCCGGGCGAAAGGATTTGGTGCGCGCCGGATACCTGCAAAACCGCGGGATTGGCCGCGGTATGAAGGTTGGCAAGGAAAGTGTTGCCGGCGTTATGGCCGCGCTTGAGGCTTGGGCGCTGCGTGACCATGCCGGCATCCGCGCGCGCGAGCAGTCCGCGCTTGACCTATGGCTTTCCTCCCTGTCACGCCTAGAAGGCCTCGCGGTCCGGATCGTCCCTGATCCGACCAACAATCCGCTCGATCGGATTGAGATCAAAGTATTGCCTGCCAGTGGATATTCTGCCCACGGCCTCGCCTCGGCACTCGCCGCTGGCACACCACCCGTTATTGTCCGCAATCACGAAGTCGAGCGCGGGCACTTTTTCCTCGATCCCTGCAACCTGCACTTCGGCGAAGAACACATCGTCGCCGAACGGATCGCGACTTTACTCGGTGAGAAGTCTCGTCCTGAAGGTGCCATGGCGCCACCTGTAAAGTCGACTGCTGGCGCGTTGAAATGGCCCGATTAGAGGCGGAGGATCTCCGCTAAGGAGACCGCGCGTTCAGCCGAATTAGGTAAGAGAAGCACCAGCAACAGAACCATTGCGAAGCGTGTCGAGTATTTCAGCGTTCGGAAAACTCTATCTCAAGCCCGATGCGAAGGTTTGGCCGGTACGCGCCAACCTGCAAGTTGTTCCTAGAGAGTGGTTGCGCCGCACGTCTCCTATGCCTATCAAGGGAGCGGGGGGTCTGTCGACCTGAACAGAATGACATCAATATGAGTGCGCTGACGCGAACAGTTCAAGATGATCTCTTGTCAGTTTATTTCATGCACTGGACGAGCCTTCGATCCCAGCTGCGAAAACGTCTCGGTTCTGCTGACTTGGCTGACGATGCCATGCAGGAGACCTGGATTCGTGTCACGGGAATGGAGAACCCGCCTTCCGTAAGCGACAAACATGCATTCCTGCTGCGTGTCGCGGCGAACATCGCGATTGATCTGATCAGGCGGGAACGTCGGCACGACCGGCGATGTATCGCGGATGACGACCTGCTGACCTCCATCGCGGATCAGGCGCCTTCGCCCGAAGTTATCGTAAGCGATCGTGATCAGTTGCGAGCGCTGGTGAACTGCCTGATGCAACTGCCTGAAAAGCCTCGCTCGGCGCTGTTGATGAATCGTTGTGACGGCATGTCGCACCGCGCTATCGCAGAACGCCTCGATGTCTCGGAGAGCATGGTGGCCAAGTATCTCGCGCAGGCGCTGCGCCACTGCCGCGACGTTTTCCGCGCGATGTCCTGATAATTGGCCTGTGCGCTGCAAGTTTGGCGCACTGGCTTCGTCTTATTGATAACAACGCTCGGTCACCGCAGCCTGGAAGCGTCGTAGACGGGCACCACGATGAACAACGTCGATACCTCACAAGCCGATTTTCTCAGCGATCAGGCGATCGAGTGGCTGGTTCGCTTGAACTCAGGCCACGCTCTGCCTGCCGATCATGATGCATTCCATGCGTGGCGAAGCCAAAGTGGCGATCACGAGCAGGCCGCGCGCGAGGCCGAGCAACTCTGGGAGACAATCGGAGTGGCTGGAGGCCGGGTGCAGGCACGTCAACGCAATGAGCCGCGAGGCAGGGCAAGTCGGCGAACAGTTCTCGGCATGGGTGTCGCTGGACTGATTGGCTTTGGCCTTGTTGAGACCGGCCTTGTTCGTACAAGCATGTTTGCCGACTATTCCACCGCCATCGGCGAACGCAAGCGGATCACACTTGCCGACGGCTCGGCGGTTGAACTCAATGCACGGTCCGCACTTTCCGTGTCCTATTCCAGCACGCAGCGCCTGGTGTCCTTGATCGAGGGGCAGGCCACGTTCCGCGTACGTCAGGAGATTACCCGCCCCTTTACCGTTAGAGCCGGCGTGGGACGGAGCCTTGTTGATCGCGGCGTGTTCGATGTCGATATGCGGCCTGATTCCGTGGTTGTGACCACGATCGAGGGCCACACAGAAGTCTTTACTGATCGGGCGGGCGACGTCAAAACGGTTGCCGATGCCAACCAAAGAATTCGCTATGGCTTGGATGGCATCTCTACGGCTGCAGAGGCAACGGACATCGACGTCGAAACTGCATGGCGGCGCGGCAAGCTAATTTTCAATGTGCGCCCGCTTGCGGATGTCGTCGCCGAAATAGAGCGCTATCGTCGCGGTCGAATCGTGCTTGTCGGATCTGGTTTGCAGCAAATGTCGGTCACGGGTGTCTTCGATATCAATGAGCCCGGTTCGATTCTGGAGACGATCCGAGACACCCTTGCGGTCCGTGTGACCGAACTCCCGCTTGTCACTATTATCCGGGAGGCGTGAGCACCTTCGCGCCATCAAGACGAAAATCTTAAAGATGATAAAAAAGTGAAACTTTTTTCGCGAGTCCGCTGCAAGTTTTCTCGTTCCCCTTCGTCTAACCAGTGAGGCGCCCAAACTGGGGCTCTTTTTTGTGTCTGCCGTGAGTGACGAAGGGGATTGCGGGTCATGCAGATTTTGAGAATGCCAGAACACTTTAGTCAGAAAAGCAACATCCGGGCCGGGCTCATGACGTCGGTTGCGATGGTCGCTCTTTCTGTATTGCTTCTGCCCACCTCTTACGCTGCAGCACAGGATACGTCCGTCAGGTCCAGTCGCGTCATCACCTACAATATTCCGGCACAGCCCCTTGGCTCGGCTCTGACCCGATTTGCCGATACGACCGGCCTTAAGCTGCTTTTTCCGTCACAACTCGTAGCAGGACGGTTGAGCCAGGCGGTATCGGGTACAATGTCTCCAGACACGGCCTTGAGCCAATTGCTGTCGAACACTGGCCTTTCCTACCGCTATGGCAGCAGTGATACTGTAACAATCACAGGGATTGCCGGGGCAGGTTTGGAACAAGGTGCTTCGGACGGATCGACGGTTCTTCAGAGCATCGTTGTTGCCGGAGAGCGCCCGGGTGCCTACGACACCGAGGAAAGCAGCGTCGGCACCAAGACCGACACACCGCTGCGCGATGTGCCGCAATCGATTCAAGTCGTTACGCGCAGCGTGCTGACGGACCGGAAAACCAACACGCTGACGCAGGCGCTCGAGAATGTGTCGAACGTCCAGCAGAACAACACATCGGCTAACCGCGCCGAAAGCTTCATTCTGCGAGGCTTTTCCGCCAAAGGTTATGCGATCGACGGGTCGGTGGACAACGCAGCGGCGGACCGTCCGGCGCTTTCCATCGATCTCGCCGGCGTAGAACGGGTCGAAGTGCTGAAAGGCCCGGCGTCGGTGCTTTACGGCCGCGGCGATCCCGGTGGTCTCATCAACGTCGTCACGCGCAAGCCTACCGATGTTCTGACGGCGGAGGCGACAACGCAGCTTGGAAGCTACGGTTTTCGGCGCGTGGAATCATCGGTCAGTGGACCGCTCAATGCGGATGGAACCCTGACCGGACGACTGACGGGCGCAGCACAAACGGACGGTGGCTTTCGCGGCGACAGGCCAGATAGCGATCGGCAGTATATCGGCGGCGTGCTGGGATGGAATCCCGACGAGGATACCAGCGTATCGCTCACCGTTGACAATACACATCAAAAGCAGCCATTCGACCGTGGTCTGGTCGTAACCCCAGACAACAAGGTCAGCCTGCCGATCGACACGTTCCTGGGCGAGGACTGGTCGATGGTCGATAGTCGAAAAACCCGCATTGGCGTAACAGCCGAACACCAGGCGACCGACTGGTTGAAGCTTCGCAGCGTGGTACGCTACGATGACGCATTGACCAATGATACCGGCATCGATTTCAGGGATCTGCTTGCTGATGGTCGGACCCTTCAGCGTCGCTATACCGACCGCACGGAGGACGCGAGCAATCTCGATCTGCAATTCGAGAGCATCGCAACCTTCGACACCGGATTTGCAAGCCATACGCTTCTGACCGGCGTTGAATATACGCGCTCGACCATGAACTTCCTGTCCGCCCGGGCCAATATTGCTTCGATCGATATCTATGATCCAGTCTACGGCGCAGTGATGCCTGCCGCCGTGGTCAACTCGGACTACTACAAGACCGTTCGTCAGTCGGCCGTGTATGTCCAGGATCAGGTCGACTTTTCGGATCAATGGAAAATGCTGGCCGGACTGCGCTACGACTATTTCACCCAGGACGCGACCATTTATACCGGAAGCGGTCAGCCGAAACTGGACGACGGTGCGCTGACCGGGCGCATCGGCGTCGTCTATCAGCCGATAGAGCCGGTATCGCTTTATGCCAGCTACTCTACAGGCTTCATGCCGCAGAACGGCTTCGGGCAGGGAAATAGCGGTTTGGCTCCGGAAAAAAGCTGGCAGATAGAGGCCGGCGCCAAGATCGACTTCATTCCCGACCGGCTCTCGGCGACGATGTCGGTCTTCCAGATCACCAAGAACAATGTCGCGGTGGGTGTCGCCGGCGAAGATTACTCCGTATTGACGGGCGAGCAGCGGTCTCGTGGCTTCGAAATCGATGTGACAGGCGAAATCACGCCGGGGTGGCAGCTGATCGCGTCGCTGGGGTATGTCGATGCCACGATCACCGAGGATGACGTTTACGAAGTCGGCAATCGGCTCGTTGGCGTTCCGCGCTGGAACGGCAGTCTCTGGACAACATACGAGTTTCAGACAGAGAAGCTTGCAGGCCTAAAGGTCGGCGCTGGCGTGACGGCCGTTGGCAAACGCACCGGAGATCTCGACAACAGCTTCTACATCGACGGCTATTATCGCCTCGACGCGTCGGTCTCCTACCAGCTTACGGAGAATCTTGAACTCTCCGTGCTCGGCCGCAACCTGACCAACAAGGATTACATCTTGTCCACCAATGGTCGCACCGAAAACACGCCAGGCGCGCCGCTCAGCGTGCTGGCGGCCATCAAGGCTAGCTTCTGAGAAGGAAAGCGATGGGCCAGGCTCCTTCAGGCGCCGTGCTAGGCACCACCACTCTCTCGCTGCGGGGCATCAGCTTTTCCTACGGCGACAGGGCGGTTCTGTCGGACGTGTCGATCGACGTGGTCGCCGGTTCTTTTCTGGCGATCGTCGGCCCAAACGGCTGTGGCAAAAGCACTGCGCTGCGTATCATGGCGGGACTGTTGAAGCCGACGGGCGGCACGGCCAGTCTTGGACCATTGCGCATTGCATCGATGCGACGGCGCGCACTGGCGCGCCGGCTTTCTCTTCTTTCGCAATCCAACGAGGCGCCCGCCGGCATGATTGTTTCCGATCTTGTCGGCATGGGACGTTACGCCCACGAGAGCTGGCTCAAACGCCGCACCGAGCCGGACCGGCGGCAGATCGCGGCGGCCATGCGGATGATGGATATCGAAGATCTAGCATCCCGGCGTCTCGGGGAATTGTCGGGCGGCCAGTTGCAGCGCTGCCGCATGGCCATGACGTTGGCGCAGGACGCCGATGTGCTGCTGCTTGATGAACCCACGAACCATCTCGATCTGAAACACCAGTATTCGCTGTTGGAGGTGGCGCGGATGCAGGCCCTGGCTGGGCGCACCGTCGTTGCCGTACTGCACGATCTGACTCAAGCAAGCCTCTACGCCGACCAACTAGCGCTGATGCACAATGGCAAGGTGTTCAGCTGCGGCGCGCCTGCCGACGTGCTGACTGCCGCGGCAATCGAGGAAGTCTATGGCGTACGGACCCGATCCATGCCATTCGGCAGAGCCGTCGTTCATTTGCCTGAACAGGCACTGCGATGAAGTCGTTCGTGGCGCTGACACTGGCTAGTCTGCTATTGACCGTCCTATGTGCCCTACAATTGATGATGGGTGCGAGGCTCTTTTCCTGGCATGCTGTTCTTGCGGCAGTGACCGACTACAACAGCCGCGACTACGAGCACGTCGTGATTGTCAAGCAGCGGCTGACAAGGCTGGTGGTGGCTATCTATTGCGGGGCGGTTCTAGCAGTCGCTGGTAGCCTGCTGCAGAAGATCATGCGCAACGACCTTGTCTCGCCGTCGACGCTTGGCATCAACAGCGGTGCGATCACCTCGGTAGTGCTTGCCATCCATCTGGGTGGACTTTCCGGTGCTGCGCTGTTTTGGCCGGCTTTGCTCGGCGGCGTCGCCGCGATCGGTACCACACTTCTGGTCGCCGCCGTGGTCGCAAAGGGCGGCCGCGATCCGTTGAACATCGTACTTGGTGGCGCGATGACAGCCACGTTTTTCTCCTCGATCACCACCTTCGTCGTTTCGCTCGATCCCGACGGCTACGGCAACATCATGAATTGGCTCGTTGGCGATATCGGAAATTTCGACTATCAACCCCTTCGATTGCTTTGGCCGGTTGGCCTGTGCGGGATCGTAGCCACCCTGGCGTTGTCGCGCTCGATCGACCTACTGACCCTCGGCGGGGATCAGGCCGCCAGCATCGGCGTATCGCCGCAGATCGTTTATCTCTTTGCTCTCGCTATTGCGATTATCATGGCCATTTCGGCCGTTTGTATCGTTGGGCCTATCGGCTTTATCGGGTTGGTTGTTCCCCATATGACGCGGCTGCTTGTGGGAGAAAACGGACGCTGCACGTTGCTTTTCTCCGCTGTGCTTGGCGCCTGCATCCTCACCACAGCCGATATTCTCGCGCGAACGATGCTCGCCCCGCGTCTGCTGACGGTCGGGACCGTGATGGCGCTGTCGGGTGGTACGGCATTCTTCGTTATCGTCGTCAGCGTTCTTCGCAGGCGAACGGCATGAAGGATACAATCGTCTTGCACCTCGGATCCGTGGTGCATCTGCCCCTGTCGCGGCGCTTCGCCGGCATCCTGCTGACTTTGTCGCTGCTTTTGCTTGTCAGTATACTGCTTTCTTTGCGGCTAGGCTCAACGCCGACCACGAACAGCCAGATCCTCCGTTGGGCTCTCTACGACCTGTTTCGGAACGACGCCGACATCAACGCAATCATGCTTCTTCGTTGGCCGCGGATCGTTGCGGCCATACTCGGAGGCGCGATGATTTCGGCCTCCGGTTATCTGCTCCAAGTCGTATCGCGCAATGGGCTTGCCGATCCGGGTCTGCTTGGTATTTCACAGGGCACGATGGCCGGGGTCATCATTGGCGCCATGGTGCTTCAAGTGCCGTCCCAATGGCTTGCGCTGTCGGGGCTGGTTGGTGGACTTGTGACCGGGACAATCGTTTTGACCATCGCCTCTCTGTTATCGTCTTCCAATGGCCTCATCCTGATCGGTCTTGCGGCGGGAACCGTTCTCGGTGCCGTCGTCGAAGTCATCCAGTTGCAGGGAGGCATGGCGCAATTTTCCCGCTGGATGACGTGGTCACACGGCTCCCTCGCGGCGGTTTCCGTCGCGGATGCGCGCATGATTTTCAGCTGGGCAGTTATCCTGCTGCCGCTCGCGATCTTGGCTTGTCGCAGTCTGACGCCGATGCTTCTCGGCGCCGAACAGGCGGCGGCGCTCGGGGCCACTCCGCGTCTGCTGCTGCCGGCGGTCACCTTGCTGGCGACAGCGCTGGTCGCTCCCGTGGTTGCCGCCGTCGGTCCGATTTCTTTTCTCGGATTGATCGGAGCCCATGTCGCGCGCCGTCTTGTCGGCGAGAGGCCGGGCGAAGTTCTTCCGGTGTCGATGATAACCGGCGCCTGCATTCTTCTATGGGCAGACACCCTCGGTCGCACCGTCTTTCTGCCCGTGGTGGTCCCGGCCGGCATCGTCGTGTCGATCACGGGCGTCGTCGCCTTCCTGATCACAAGCCGCCTTTCCCGCAACTGAGTAACCAGTCATGCGCTTTGCGATTATCCTTCTCTCGATACTGTTGAGCCTTTCAAATCTGGCCATGGCGCGAACCGTGACCGATCACGACGGTCACGTCGTCGATGTCCCCGACATGCCACGGCGCATCGTCTCTCTGCACGATTGGACGTTGACCACCATGACATATGAGCTGGGTGCATCGCTTGTGGCGAGTACCGGGCGAATGGCTGGCGACGGCAGCTTCTTTATCCGTGGCGGTCACGAACTGTTCGGACTCGACTTTTCAAAGATCGAACTTGTTTTCCCTCATGGAGGCACTGATCTGGAGCGCATAAGAATGCTGAAGCCGGATCTTATTCTCGCGAATGCCGGCGACTATTCGGCCATGTATGATCAACTCGCGTCAATTGCGCCGACGCTGATCTTCAACCCGGAAAGCGGGCGCCCGGCTTTCGATCTGTATCGCGACCTTGCCGATTGGCTGGGCAAGAGAGCGCGCTTCGATGAACTTGAGCGCAAGTATCTAAGCAGGCTTCAGACCGTCAAGGCGCAGTTGCAGATGAACGGCAAGCGGCAAACCTATGCGGCCATCTTGACCAACGGGCGCGACGGAACCCTGACCCTTCTCAAGGAATATGGTCCGCTGACCACAGCTCTGGACGATCTGGGATTTGTTCGAATGCCAATCACCTCGAAGCTCAGGCCGAGCGAGAATAGAATGACTGTCGGTGCCGAACTGATTGGGGAACTGGACGCGGATTACATTTTCACGTCCTATCTGCCGGACAGGGGAGAAACTTCGCAGACAGTTTTTGACGATCTTGCCCGGATTGCGCCGGGCTATGAGGAATTTCTCAAAGCGTACAAGGCGCGGCGCATCATCAGCATGTCACGCTATGATGTCTATCCGACGAGCTTCGAAGGTCTCACGTTAATGTTGGACGAGATCAGCGCGGCGGTCCAATCCGACAAGTGACAAGAGCGATCGACACCCATGCCACCGCCCCGTTTTGAGCTTGGTGCTGGAGGGCAGCCAGGAGAGCCGGGGCGCCAGCCAAATAAACGGTCTATCTCCGGCATGGACGAGCGGGCGGGCTCGACTTGGCCCGCCCGCTCGCTTGGAACTCAGCGAATTGCCGGCCAGTCGGAGTAGCCTGTCGCATCGCCGCCATACCAGTACTCCTTGGGGGCTTCCGCAAGCGCCGAGCCGTTGCGGAGCCTATCGACAAGGTCAGGATTGGCGATGAAAGGCCGACCGATGCTGAACAAATCTGCATCTCCTCTGGAAAGCGTCTCGGTCGCCAATGCAAGCGTATATTGATTGTTGGCGATGTAGGTTCCTTTGAACCTCTTGCGCAGGGCCGTAAAGCTTACTCCACCGGTCTCCTCCCGGCTCATTTGCGTCACGCCCTCGATATCGTGCACGTAAAGCAATCTCAGGTCGGAGAGCGCCTCCAGATAGGTTCCGAACGTTTCCATGGTCTGACTGTCGAGTGGCGTGTCGCCCGGTGCAGTCGTAATCGGAGAAATCCGGATGCCGACACGGTCGGCTCCCCACACGTCGACAACTGTTCGCACGACCTCAAGCGGAAAACGCAGGCGGTTCTGCAGCGAGCCTCCGTACTGGTCAGTGCGCTGGTTGGTGCTGTCGCGAATGAATTGCTCAAGCAAATAGTTGTTTGCCGAATGCACCTCGACCCCGTCAAAGCCAGCACGCTTGGCGTTCATGGCAGCATGACGATAGTCTTCAACGATCTGCTCGATTTCTTCCGTCTCAAGGGCTCTCGGGACCACGAAGTCCTTCATCCCGTCATGAACCCTGATCTGCCCCGCCGGCTTGATCGCCGAGGGCGCGACTGGCAATGCACCGCCGGCATGCATGTCGGGATGTGACATCCGCCCCGTATGCCAAAGTTGCAGGAAGATCTTTCCGTCCTTGTCGTGCACCTCTTTTACGATCGCCTTCCAGGCGGAGACCTGCTCGTCTGTCCAGATGCCTGGCGTGCGGGGATAGCCACGTGCCTGGGCCGAAATGTTCGTCGCTTCGGTGATGATGAGGCCGGCATTGGCGCGCTGCGCATAGTAGTCAGCCGCGTAGGCTGGGGGGACGCCGGCATCGTCCGACCGGCTACGCGTCATGGGTGCCATGACGAAGCGATTCTTCAGATGGATTGGGCCGATGGTGACCGGCTCGAGCACCGGGTTGGAAATGATAGTTTTCATGATTTGCATTCCTTATCGGTTGTCTGATCTGCGTCTGTGGATGCTGCCGTCCGTCAACCGGTGGTCTTGGCCCACACGGCCTGCGGATTGGTGAATTCACGCAATCCAAAATGCGACAGTTCGCGGCCGTAGCCGCTGTTCTTGACGCCGCCGACGGGAATTCGGGCGTCGGTGGCGGAAAAGCCGTTGATGAAAACGCCACCGGTTTCCAACCGGCGGGCGAGGCGGCGGGCACCTTCGACGTCGCTGGTCCAGACATTGCCGCCCAATCCGTAGTCGCTTGTGTTCGCAAGCTGGATTGCATGTTCCGCATCGTCGGCGATCGTGATTGCCGCAACCGGGCCGAAAGTCTCCTCATCGAAAGCGGCCATGCCGGGAGCAACGTTCGCAAGGACCGTCGGTTCGTAGAAGTTGCCGGTGCCTTCGATTATCTTTCCTCCGAGGAGCAGAGTGGCACCAGCCCGGATTGTTCGTTCGACCTGGCCGTGCAACTCGTCGCGCAGGTCGCCGCGCGCCATCGGGCCGAGTGCGGTCAGGGGATCGAGTGGATCACCAACCTTCAACTGGCCGGCCGCCGCCACGAACTTCTGCGTGAACTCCTCGGCTATCGGTCTTTCGAGGATGAAACGTTTCGCTGCAAGGCAGACCTGGCCGGCGTTCTGGAAACGCGCCGCGATGCCAGCCTTGACCGCCAGGTCGATATTCGCATCGGCCAGCACGACGAAGGCGTCGGAACCGCCCAGTTCGAGCAGGCTTTTCTTGAGCGCCCTGCCAGCGGTCGCGGCGACGGCGGAACCCGCGCGCATACTGCCTGTCAATGTCACGGCTGCAATCCGCCGATCGGCAATCACATTTGCGATCGTATCGTTGTCGCTGTTCAGATTGGAGAACAGCCCTACTGGGAAGCCCGCTGCCTCATAGATGTCCTGCAACGCGTAAGCTGATCCCATGACGTTGGGAGCGTGCTTGAGAATAAAGCCATTTCCGGACAGCATGATCGGCCCGGAAGCACGGATGACCTGCCAGACCGGAAAATTCCATGGCATAACAGCGAGAACCGTGCCGATAGGCAGATACGAGACGTGGACGCTGTCATTGTCGTCGGTAGGAACAGGCTCGTCAGCAAGGATTGCCGGGCCGTTGCGGGCGATCCATTCGATTGTCGCCGCTGACTTCTCGATTTCGGCTCGTGCTGATGCGATTGTCTTTCCCATTTCGGCGGTGATGAGGCCGGCCAGCATTTCCGATCTTTCACGAAATAGGGTTGCGAGGCGTTCATATGCGGCGACGCGCTGGTTCATCGGGATGCTTCGCCAAGTCTGATAGGCGCTGGCCGCGTTTGCGAGAACGGCCTCGACATCCTCTGGCTTCTGGTAGGAATAGGCCGCGATAAGTTCGCCTGTGGCAGGGTTGCGCGACAGTGCGCTGCTGATGGGCGCTGTGGGGTGCCTTGACATGATCAACTCCATGACTTCTTTCGCAGCAATCGAATTGTGCTGCTTATGCGGTCAGTTAAGTCGGTCAATCATGTTCAGGAAGGCGTGTTGTTATCCTATGATCGCCGGTCACAGGCAGCGGGACGCGGGATATAGGTCACAAGCGACAAATCGGGATGGCCCTGAGGCGTGAGGGCGACATAAGTGAATTCGATAATCCCGTCCGTCGGATGCTTGAGGCGTTTGCGTCCCTCTTCAAATCCTTTCACCCCAGTATCCCGCCACCAAAGCCGGAAATCCTCGCTTTTGTCCGAAAGCTCGCCGATGAGCTGGTCAAACGGAGCCTTTTCAGAGGATTGCGCCCGGGCGGCGCGAAATGTCGAAATCATTCCGCGAGCCATCTGCTCCCAATCCATGATCAGCGAGCGATAGGGCTCGTGGAGAAACAACAGTCGCAGAGTGTTGCGCTCATGAGGGGCGAGTGAACCATAGTCTACAAAGAGATCGGCGATCGCGTCGTTCCAAACCAATATATCCAGTCGGCTATTTCGGACATATGCGGGAATCGGATTGATTGTCCGGACGAGAATTTCGAGTCCATCGCTCACCTGTTCCCCACTGCCGGCCCGCGGTGGTTCCCGGCCAGAAAGAGCAAACAGATGTGAGAATTCTACCCGGTCCAGTTTCAAGACAGACGAGATGCGCACGAGAGCATCGGCAGAGGGTTGGATATCGCGTCCTTGCTCAAGCCACGTGTACCAACTGACGCTCACGCCGGCCAACATGGCGACCTCTTCGCGTCGCAGTCCTGGCGTACGGCGCGACTGCGACGGAAATCCGAATTCGGCTGGACTGAGGCCGGCGCGCCGGCTTGAAAGAAAGGCGCCGAGCTCGCGTCGCTGGTCGGTCGAAGGTCTCTGTTGCATGCGACTGTTCGCTGTCGTAACGGAGAAGGATGGGTGAGGGTTGCGAGTTCCGGTATCACTGCTCAAGCGTGGTCGGCGTTCCGTTCAGTTCTTTTGTCAAATCGCTGATCAAGGACCTCAGCCAACGGTGGGCGGGATCGTTTCTATGGCGGACATGCCATGCCATCTCGACGGGGAAAGTGCCGAGGTCAACGGGAGCCTGCAGTACCTTCAACCGTGCATCATTCGCCAGTCTCTTGCAAATCAATGAGGGCAGCGTCGCGCAGTAGTCCGTCACCGCGATCATCTCAGGTACGGCCAAGAAATGCGTCACCGAGACTGCCACCTCGCGGCGCAGCCCTTGCTGTCCCAAGGCCTGGAAAAGTCCGGCCCGCATGCGCCCCGGTGGCAATACGTTGACATGTTTCAGGCGCTCGTATTGCTCTCTTGAAATCGCGTCACGAACATCAGGGTGGTCGGTTCGGACCACGCAAGCCAGCCCCTCGTCCATCAGGTGCTGGACGACCATGTTGTCGGGTGGATCGTTGATTCGACCGAGCACGATATCCGCCCCTCCGGACATGGCGCCGGTTTCGGTCAGATCGTTGCCGAATGGGGTCAGGCGTATCTTGATACCCGGAGCGCGCTCACGCAACTGGGAGACAAGCGCCGGCATCAGCACAAATTCCACATAGCCGTTTGGTGCGATCGTAAAGAGCCGTTCTGCCTGCGCCGGATCAAAGCTATGCTGACCCAGCACGATCTCGTCTATGCTGGTCAGGGCAGCGGCGACGACGGGCTCCAGTTCCAAGGCTATCTGAGTCGGCTTCATGCCATACCGCTCCCGCACGAAGAGTGGATCGCGCATGGTATCGCGCAGGCGATTCAACGCGTTAGACATTGCAGGCTGCGTGATGCCCAGTCGTTCGGCGGCCCGCGTTACGTTGCGCTCTTCCATAAGAGTCAGAAAGACGGGCAGCAGGTTCAAATCGTATTTCATTCAGTCATCATTCCATATGAATGTCTGTCATAGAACAAATAAATTTCAGAAATGCAAATCGATAGGGCATCTTCGAACTGTCCAAAACGGCGGGCCGGACAGCAAGTCGAACATCCCACCGCGCCGTTCCACGGTTCAAGCAAGCTCAAAGGATTTGTACAATGAATATTCTCATGGTTCTGACATCGCACGACGAACTCGGCAACACCGGTCGCAAGACCGGTTTCTGGCTCGAAGAATTCGCCGCACCCTATTACGCCTTCCTGGCAGCTGGCGCCAACGTCACCGTCGCTTCGCCGAAGGGTGGTCAGCCGCCACTCGATCCGAAGAGCGACGAGCCTCACTTCCAGACCGACCAGACCCGCCGCTTCCATGCCGATCTGGAGGCACAGGCGGTGCTCGCATCGACCGTCAAGCTCGCCTCGATATCGCAGGAAGACTACGATGCAGTCTTCTATCCGGGCGGTCACGGCCCGCTCTGGGATCTGGCTGAAGACCGGAACTCAATCGCCCTTATCGAAGACACCTATCGTGCCGGCAAGCCAGTCGCTCTCGTTTGCCATGCTCCGGGTGTTCTACGCCACGTCAAGGCCGCTGACGGCACACCGCTGGTTAAGGGCAAGAATGTGACCGGCTTCAAGAACACCGAGGAAGACGGTGTCGGCCTCACGGATGTCGTACCGTTTCTCGTCGAAGACGTGCTCAAGGACAATGGCGGGATCTATTCCAGCGGCGACGACTGGGCATCCTACGCGGTGCAGGACGGATTGCTGATCACCGGTCAGAATCCGGGTTCGTCTGTGGAGACGGCACGCATTCTCGTCACGATGCTGAAGGTCGGCAAGGCTGCCTGACTGTAAAGAAATTGTCAGGAGCGTTGCTCGCTCCTGACAATTGCTCCGGGCACCAGCGCCTAGTCTCCGCCGGTAACGGGCATGCCCGCAATACCCATTCCTCTTTCTCGACATTGCAACTCGCCGCAGCCGTTCGAACGAACAGGCACCGTCGACGTACGCCCTGGAAAAAGAAAATGACCCACATCCTATCGACTGAAACATCCCAACAAAGCAGGCTTGCCAGCGTCAAGCCGGCGATGGTCCGGAGCAGCGATCTCAGTGTCCCGGCGCAGGCAACTCCTCTGTCTTTTGTCGCCGTCACCGCCTGCATCATCCTGGTGGCGATCGACCTTCGGCCGGGCATCGTCTCCATCGGTCCTCTCTTGCCGCAGATCCGGCAGGAGTTTGCGCTTTCCAACGCGCAGGCATCGCTGCTGACCGCAATTCCCGCGATGTTGATGGGCCTGCTGGCCTTTCCCACACCCTGGTTTGCGCAGCGGTTCGGTCGCGACAGGGTCATCCTCATTGCTCTTGCTGTGTTGATGGTGGCGACGGCATTGCGCCCATTTGCAGGGTCGATCGGGTTCCTGCTCGCGGCGACCGTCGGCGTCGGTGCCGGAATAGCGGTAGCGGGTGCGCTTATTCCGGGATTTGCCAAGAAGAGCTTTCCAAAAAGCGCAGCGGTCCTGATGGGTGTCTACGCCATGTCGCTCGGGCTGGGTAGTACGGTCGCGGCCGGGCTGACCGAACCGCTTGCGAGTTTCGAAGGCGGTTGGCGTTTCGGTGCGGGAATATTCGCGCTGCCCTGTCTGTTGGCTATCGCCGCCTGGGCGATTGTCGCCCGCACCGAGCGCCGGACAAATGCTGCATCTTCGGTGGAATCGGTATCGACCAAGGCCGGACTGCCCATTCGCAACCCAACCGCATGGCTCGTTGCACTCTATTTCTCCGCAAACAATATTTTGTTCTTTGGCTTTGTTTCCTGGACGGCACCGATGTTCCGCGAATACGGCCTGAACGCCACAAAGGCGGGGCTCGTCCTTGCCAGCTTCACCGCAGCCTTCATGATTGCAAACCCAGTCGCTGGCCTGATGAGCCGAAATGAGGACAGACGTCTTGTCATCGGCTTCTTTGCTGGCCTGACGCTGATTGGTTCGGTCGCCATCGCCGTACATCCAGACCTTTTGCCATTCCTTTTCATCCCGCTGATTGCATGCGGTATCGGCGGTTCCTTCACCCTGGCGATGATATTGCCGCTCGACAATGCGACGAACGCCAACGAGGCAAATGCCTGGACGGCTTTCGTGATGGGTATCGGCTATTTCGCCGGCGCTCTCGGCCCGCTGTTTCTCGGTGTGCTTCGCGACATGACAGGCGGCTTCGGCATTCCCCTTTGGATGCTGGCTGCGGTGGCGTTCCTGATGTTCGCGCTGTCACCGTTCCTGCAGCCCCATCGCCAACGCCTTGCACGCTCCGCCCACCGGGCAATCCCCAACGCTTAGGCGTTCTCCACTCTCCCTGACCACATCGCCAGACAAAGGCCACCATCTTCCAACCAAGGAAAAAATTATGACCACAGGTATCGCAAACAAAGTCGTTCTCATCACCGGCGGCAGCACCGGGATCGGGGCGGAAGTCGCCCGCAATCTGGCATCAAAGGGCGCCAAGGTCGCAATCGCCGCACGGCGCGAGGACAAGCTTGAAGCCGTTCGCGCAGAAGTCGCGGCGCAGGGCGGCGACATCAGGGCTTACGGAATGGACGTTGCCGACAAGAACCAGGTCAAGGCGGTGGTCGAGGCCGTGGTCCGAGACTTTGGCAAACTCGACGTCATCATCAACAATGCCGGCATCATGCCGATCCGGCCGATGGCTGAAGTCAATACGGACGAGTGGGACGCCATGATCGACGTCAATCTCAAGGGTACGCTCTACGGAATTGCCGCTGCACTGCCTCTGTTTCTGGCGCAGCAGAGCGGTCACATCATCAACCTCAGCTCAGTCGCCGGCATCAAGGTCTTCGCACCGGGCGGCACGGTCTATTCCGGGACGAAATTCGCTGTCAGCGCCATCTCGGAAGGCCTGCGCATGGAAGTCGGTAAGTCGGTGCGCGTCACCTCGATCGAACCAGGTGCCGTCGAAAGCGATCTAAAGCTCGGCACGACGGGCACCGCGCGCGATACGGTGCATGATTTCTACCAGCAGGCCATTCCGGCCGCCTCCGTTGCTCGTGCGATCGCCTTTGCGATCGAGCAGCCGGACGATGTCGATATCAACGAGATCGTCATCCGGCCGACGGTGCAGGAATTCTAATCCATACGGGCCCATTCGGTGACGGTTGCGATACGCCGTCATTAGCTGCCTCGCTTTCCAAAAACAAACATCGACCCATCGTCAACCCAAAGAAAACAAAAGGTGAAATGCAATGTCCAAGATTCGTCACGCTCTCGCAGACGCAGCCATTCTCGCATCGATTGTCATCACGGCCGGCGCTGCCAATGCCGCGGATAGCAAGATCAAGAATGTCGTCCTCGTTCACGGTGCCTTTGCCGATGGCTCGGGCTGGAAGGCCGTCTCCGATATCCTGACCAAGGATGGCTACAAGGTCAGCATCGTTCAGGAGCCGGAAACCAGCCTGCAGGATGACATCCAGGCGACCCAGCGGATTCTCGATCAGCAGGATGGCGCGGTGGTTCTAGTTGGCCACAGCTATGGCGGGCTCGTGATCACCGATGCCGGCAACGATCCGAAGGTCAAGTCGCTGGTCTATGTCGCGGCGTTCATGCCGGAAGCCGGCGACAGTCTCTTATCGCTTGCCAAGACGATGCCTTTGCCCAGCGAGGATATCAAGGCGACGAAGGACGGGTATCTCTATCTGGAGTCGACGAAGTTCGCAGCAGACTTCGCCGCTGATCTTCCGAAGGCAACGACCGATTTCATGGCGAAGTCCCAGGTCTTTGCCGCTGAGAAGGCGTTCGCTGGAACCACGACCAAGGCAGCCTGGCACGACAAGCCGTCTTTCGCGATCGTGTCCACGCAGGACAAGGCGATCAATCCCGACCTCGAACGATGGATGTACAAGCGCGGCGGTGCCCGGGTGACTGAAATCAAGTCCAGCCACGCGGTCTACATGTCAAACCCGCGGACCGTTGCGAAGGTCATCGAGACGGCCGCGAACGCCGCCAAATAAGACGGCACGAGGACGTCGTCGCACAGCCGAGACATCCTCCCGTAACGAAACAACGAGCCGCCGGCCGCAACAAACGCGGCGGCTCGTCGAGCAGGGGTCGCGTCGCGGCCTCGAAAGCACCGGATCGACGGACCGTGATTCTGCGCGTCGTCGCGTCCGGGACACCACAGGAGTAATACCATGAATGCCATCACGACTGCCGGACGGCAGCTTGTCAAAGCCGACTTCTTTACCGGCCCGTTCTACCTCAGCATTGGAGGAAAGCTTGTAGAGGCAAAAGACCCGTTCGGCGTGATCAATCCGGCAACCGGCAAGGTCTTTGCAGAGGCGCCAGCCGCAAGTGCAGAGCAACTCGATGAGGCGATTGCCGCAGCCAAGATCGCCTTCAAGGATTGGTCCGGCCTCGGCTATGAGAAGCGGCAGGTCTATCTGGATCGCTATGCCGACGCACTTCAGGAGAACCGAGACGATCTGGTTCGCCTGCTGACACTGGAGCAGGGCAAGCCACTACAGACGATGGCCGCCCCGGAGGTCGATCAGGCGATCTCGTATATCCGCCAGATTGCGGCGCGCCGCCTTCCGGTGGAAATCGTCGAGGAAACCGCTACCCATACCGTCGAGTTGCATCACGTCCCGCTCGGCGTGGTGGGCGGCATCACCCCTTGGAACTTCCCGGTCCTGCTGGCGCTGTGGAAAGTGGCACCGGCGCTGATCACCGGCAATACCTTCGTTCTGAAGCCGACGCCGTTCACACCGCTGACCGCATTGCGGTTCGGCGAGATTGCCCAGCGCGTGTTCCCAGCAGGGGTCTTCTCCGTCGTGTCCGGTCTGGATGATCTGGGACCGCAGATGACCAACCATCCCGATATTGCTAAGATCAGCTTTACCGGATCCACGGAAACGGGCCGGCATGTCCTTCGCGCCGCGGCAGGTACCGTCAAGCGCGTTACGCTTGAGCTTGGTGGCAACGACGCAGCCATCGTCCTTCCCGATGCCGACTACAAGGCGATCATTCCCCAACTCTTCTGGGGCGCTTTCGGCCACCAAGGCCAGTGGTGCGTGGGGATCAAGCGTCTTTACGTCCACCGCTCGTTCCATTCGGAGTTCGTCAAGGCTTTCGTCGACTATGCCCGGACGGTAAAGGTTGGCGACGGTCTGAATCCTGAAGTCGGCGTAGGACCGGTTCAGAACAAGATGCAGTTCGCCAAGCTGAAGACATTCCTCGATGACATCAAGGCCAATGGCCAGACGATTGTTCTTGGCGGTGAGATCGATGAAAGCCAGTCGGGTTACTTCTTCCCGATCACCATCGTCGACAGCCCGCCGGAGAACAGCAGGATCGTTCAGGAGGAGCAGTTCGGGCCAATCCTCCCGATCCTCGTCTACGACGACATCGATGACGTTGTGAACCGTGCGAACGCTTCCATCTACGGCCTTGGCGGATCGGTCTGGGGGCGCGATACCAAGGCGGCCGTCGCGGTCGCCAACCGTATCGAGGCCGGCATGGTGTGGGTCAACGAGATCCACACCCAGGGCGTCGATGTTCCCTTCGGCGGCGTCAAGCAATCGGGTCTCGGAACGGAGCACGGCACTGAAGGCCGTCAGTTGTTCACGAACCCGAAGACGATCCTGATCCACAAGTGATGCAACGATCGGCCATAAGGCGGATCTCATTGCTTAAGCACTCATGACGAAATGAATTGGTTTCGGGCATCGCGTTCGGAGAGCGGTTGACGCTTGCCTGAACAGGCCCGGAACCTTCCTGCCTCGTCAATCTACGAAAATGCCAAATCTCTTCTTCGATACATCACGTTCTTGGTACAACGGTACCGGGCATTCCTGGCGACTAGGTCCCGTCTGCTCCCGCACCGGAACAGAACAGTTTTCCGCAGATCGCCGCCAGTCGTTGACGGTCGGTGTCGTCCGCGTCGATCCGGCCGAACTGATCAAGGATACCCACCAGCATTCGAGCGATTTCCAGGGGCTGGATATCCTTTCGAAAGATACCGTGTGCCTGCTCCTGGCTGATATTGTTAGCCACCCAGACGACCATTTGCTGTTTCGTCACCGAGCAACCAGGTGGTTGGAAAAAGCCGATCTCCGTCAACGCCCGATCCTTGGCCATGAAATCGAGGAATCTTTGGAAACTGAGCGCCACATGGCCTTCCACACTGCCTTTCGGCGTCGCGGGATCGATGAGATTTGAAAGGGTGACGCGCTGGAGGCTTTCTCTGAACTCCTCCACCAGCGCCTCGTAAGTCGCCTCCTTGGAGTCGAAATAAAGGTAAAAGGACGGTTGGCTCAATCCCGCTTCGGCAACGATATCACTGACCTTTGTCCCGTGAAAGCCGTTGCGCGCGAACACCGCAATAGCCGCCTCTCGTAGCCTGGCACGTGTCTGTTCGCCTTTGTTTTTGTGTCTGACAGGCATGGGTCCGTTCGGTTCTGTTTGATTGTCCGCTCCGTAACAGGATTTCAAAAAATCTTCATCCCACGGGGGTTGCAATTTAAAAACTTACTCCTAAGTAATGTTATTCTTTAGTATCTATGGAGCATTTTTATGACCACACCTGTTGTTGCAATTTTTGTCGCCAAGGCCGGTTCCGAGCAAAAGCTGGAAGAGCTTTTCCGCGGTGTCATCGCGGAAACCCACAAGGAAGAAGGCTGCACTACCTACCAGCTCAATAGAGATGCCCAAAACCCGCGCCGGTTTATCTGGACCGAAGAATGGACCAGCCAGGCACTGCTCGACAAGCACCTGACCGCTCCGCACATCACCGAACTGTTCGCCCAGGTTCCGGCGCTCGTCGAGAGCTCCGAAGTCGTGCCGCTTGTCAAGCTCGCTGGGGGCGCGGCGTGAAACTTTACATCTACGAGCACTGCCCGTTCTGCACCCGGGCGAGGCTGGCTCTGGGTTTAAAGAACGTTTCGTATGAGACGGTTGTCGTCATGGAAGGGGATGCCGAAACGCCGACCCGCCTTATCGGAAAGAAGGCCGTTCCCATCTTGGAACGGCCGGACGGTTCCCATATGGGAGAAAGCCTCGATATCGTCCGCTTCATCGACCAGCTTGAAACGCCGATCTTCGATGGTCCCGCCAACGATGCACTTGATGCCTGGGGGACTGATGCGTGGCGGCTTGGACTGAAACTATTCATCCCGCGCTTCACCAGGGCGCAGTTCGCAGAACTCGCAACGCCGCAGGCGCGTGAGGCTTTTCGCCTGCGCGAAGCGAAAGCCTTTGGCGATCTCGATGCTCTGCTTGCCAGCAGCCCGGCTTACGTCACCGAGATGAATGTCAAGCTCAAGGTTTTGGCCGGGCTTATCGACGGACACGTGTTCGGCGGCATCAGCGATATCAAGCTGTGGCCGATCCTTCGATCGCTGAGCATCGTCAACGGCCTCGAATTCCCGCCGGTCGTGCTGCGTTACATGGAGGCGATCGAGCGGAACGGAGGGGTCAATCTGCTGTTCGATCAGGCGATGTAATGGCTGATCGTCAAAGTTGGAACGAATATCACACACCTCAGATGGAGCTCCCATGACCACCGACACAGACGCGAAATTCGCTCGGTTTATTCCAGCCGAAATCGCCGCAAAACTTCCTGAGACGGCAAAGACGATGCTGGCCGACGAGTATCTGGTCGATCGCGAGGGTGCCAGCTGCCGTGTCTTCCGCGCTTACCGCGGCGTGCCGGCACATTTTCACCGGGAATGCGATGAGTATCTCTACGTTCTGTCCGGCCGCGGAACGTTCTGGATGGATGATGCGTCCACCGAAGCGGAATTCGGTCCAGGCCATCTTCTTTTCTTCGAACGCAACGTCATTCATTCGCTCCCCAAGCTGCTTGAGGAGCCGGTGGTATTCCTGTCGATCGATGCCCCTCGCCGTGCGCCGACCGACATCACTTTCGTGGATGCCAGCGACGGCAGCGCCACAGACTTCATGGCACGCAACCAGGCGTAAAGGTGACGCGTCCCGGGACAGGGGCGCGTGCTCCGAAACAGCGCTGACTTCACATCCATGGTGTTGGAAAAGGCCGGCAACATGCGTCGATGCCGTGTGGATCGACGAAGCGGGCCGTCCTCCTCTGCCGGCGTCTCAGCTCAGCCGGGCAGCCGGGTTGAACAGCGGCGGGGATGCGGTCAGGCGACCGACAAAGGTCGCATTATCTGGACCGCGTCTCGATTCCCATTTCGGCCAGCATCCTGGTGGCTTGGCTCGTCTGGCATTCGGCCTCTACCACCAGCCAGTCGATGAAGTCCTTGACGGCGCGGCGCGACAGGTGCCTGCTCGGGCAGACGATCCAGTAAGCCGGAACCAGCACGGCCGGAAATGCTGGCGAAAATGGCACAAGGTCTCCACGCACCAGCCTGTCATGCGCCAGTGTGACGCTTTCCAGAATCAACCCACCACCCTGGCAACCCACCTCGACAGCCATTGAGGACCTCTCAAGCCGGTATGGATAGGTCATTGCTATGCCCTGGGCCGAGTTGAGCTCCAGCCAGTGATCCCAGCGCAGCAGCGTCTTCACGCTGTCCACGAGCCGTGCGCGACCGAGCTGGACCATCGGGTCATCGGATATAGCTGAAAGTTCGTCGCGGTAAGCCGGGGAACACATGGCAATGACCAGATCGTCGATCAGACGCTGCGAGTGCAGCTGTTCCCAGCGACCCTCGCCATACCGGATATCGACGTCGACCACCTCATTGGCGAAGTCGGTGAAGTTGGGGGTCGCGTCGACGCGGACGTTGAGGTCGGGGTGACGAATACAGAAGTTCACGAGCCGCGGTGCCAGCCACTTCTCGCCGAACGAAGGGCTCACGCGGATGCCGAGGCTGAGATTTTCGCGCTGGCGAAGGATGGCGCCGTGCACGTCGCGAAAGTTCTGCAGGGTCCTGGTCGCAGCCTGGTAGAGGCGGTCGCCGTCGATCGTGAGGGAAAGTACCTGCTTCGAACGAGTGAACAGTTTGACGCCGAGTTGCTGCTCGAGAAGCTTGATCTGCTGGCTGACGGCTGAGGGCGATACCTGAAGCTCCTCCGCGGCCCTGGTAACGCCCCCAAGTCGGGCGACGGCTTCGAAAAATTGGGTCGCGTGAAGGTTGAGAGGTCTCACTGGCATGGTCCCTCGCTTTTCTCTCGGGGATAGTCATCCCGAATACGGGTAGGGCCGACTTATATGCGATCAAGCAGGAATTTCCACCGGCGATCCGTTTCGAGGGGCGGCGGGCCAGCGAAGCCGGCCCGCCGCCTGCTGTTATTTAGGCAGACGGTAGGCGACGAGCGCATCGCCGCGACCGGTTTCCATAAAGGCGTGGCCGGAAGCCGCCATCAGCACGTATTGCTGGCCGTCGACCTCATAGGTAATCGGATTGGCTTGGCCACCGGCTGGAAGAACGTCCTGCCAGAGAACGTCACCCGTCTTCATGTCGATCGCGCGAAACAGGTTGTCCGTCGCGGCTCCGATGAAGATCAACCCGCCGGCGGTGACGACCGAGCCACCGTTGTTTGGCAAGCCGATGGTGAGCGGCAGGTATGACGGAATACCGAACGGGCCGTTGCGGCGGGCCGTGCCGAGCGGCTCGTCCCAGATTGTCTTGCCCGTCTTGAGATCGACCGCCCTGATGCCGCCATAAGGCGGTGCGCTGCAGGGCACGCCCGTGCCCCAGTTGCGCCAGCCGGAGTTGACCCGAATAGCGTAAGGGGAGTTGATCTGCGGGTAGACAGACCCGCCGCCTTCACCGCCGCCCGCAACATGGGCTGTGGCATCGGGCTTAGGCGCATAGATAGGCCGGACACCCATCTTATCGGCCTCTTGCCGGGGGATGAGCTGGTTGATGTTCGGGATATCGTTGTAGTTGGCGATTAGAATGCCCCGAACGGGATCGATCGCGACCGAACCCCAGTCGGAACCGCCGTTGTAGCCGGGATACTGGATCCAGGGTCGGTCGGCGGAAGGCGGCGTGAGGTATCCGACGTAATTCGCCATCCTGAACTGGATACGGCACATCATCTGATCGATGGGAGTGAAGCCCCACATATCGGATTCCGTAAGCGGATCCTTACGAAGCGTATGCCAGAGCGAGACTGGTTGAGTGTCGGACACAAAGTCCGGTTCCACCGATCCCTCCTTGTGGCCCTTCACCTCGCCGACCGGGGCAAGTGGTTTGCCGGTCGCGCGATCAAGGATGTAGATGTCGCCCTGTTTCGTCGGAAGGAGAATTGCCGGCACTGTCTTGCCGTCCGGTCCGGGATAGTCGATCAGCGTTGCCTGGCTTCCGAGGTCGTAGTCCCAGAGATCGTGATGGATGGTCTGGAAGTGCCATACGAGCTCGCCCGTCGCGACGTTCAGCGCAACCAGCGACGTCGAGAGATCGTTCTCGATCTTGCTGCGGTTGGAGCCGTAATAATCCACGGAAGAATTGCCGAGCGGGATGTAGACATAGCCGAGCTTCTCGTCGGCGACGCCGGCCGCCCAGTTATTGGGCGTTCCCCGCGTATAAGTCTGGCCATCCGCCGGTCCATTCTTATTGGCGGGGTTTGCCATGTCCCAGGCCCAGGTCAGTTTGCCGGTCACGGCGTCGAAGCCGCGAATTACGCCCGAGGGCGCGTCCTCATCCTGACCGTCCTTGACCTGCGCACCCGTCACCACCACGCCCCGGACGATGGTCGGAGGGGCCGTCACGGCATACCAGCCGGGCACCTTCTTGCCGATGCCGTGCCACAGATCGACGGCGCCGTTCTGCCCGAAATCCTGGCAGGGTTTGCCCGTCTTTAGGTCGACGGCAATGAGCCGGGCATCAAGTGTTGCTTCGACCACGCGGGTCTTGCAAGCGGCATCGTCGGCCAGGGACGGTGCCGTGTAATAGGCGACACCGCGGCATGCGGCCGCGTGCGGAATGGCCTGGTCGGAAACGCCCGGATCGTAGCGCCAGTTCTCCTTGCCCGTCGCCGCGTCCGCCGAGAGCAGAATGTTCTTGGCTGAGCACAAGATCAAGCTCCGGCCCACTTTCAAAGGGGTCGTTTCAGGCGAATAGCGTGCGCCGCTGCTGGGGAGGTCGCCGGTATGCAGCACGAATGCACGCTCAAGCTTGCCGACGTTTTCCGGTGTTATCTGGGAAAGCGGGCTGTAGCGCGTCGCATTCTTGTCGCCGCCATAGAACTGCCAGTCCGCTCCACTGTCGGGCTGGGTGGCGGCGCTGGCGACCGGAGCGGTCGTCGCAGCCACGTTTCCGGCTCCCGCGGCATCTTGGGCAATTGCCGTTCCAGACATTGCGCAGGCAATGGCAGCCACAAGGGTGATGCGAATAAGATGTGTCATGAACGTCATCCCTGGGGGTGGTTGGAGCGAAGTGCTGGGAGGATCGCGAGGATCAGGACCAGAACGACGGTCGGGGCGACGAGACGGGGAACCTGTGCCCAGAAATTGAAGCCAACTTCCCAGAAGGCCCACAGGATGGTCAGCACCCAGACAACAAGATAGAGGCGAAGCGCGGCCATCCGCTGGCGCCAGACGAGAAATGCGGTGGCCAGAAGTCCGGCACCAGCTAGTCCGTAATACCAACTGCCGCCAAGCACGATGAGCCAGGCACCGCCGAAGAAGAGGACGATGCCGAAGAGAGCGGTGACGACGGCAAGCGTCAACGCGGCTATTCGCCACGCGCCTCCACGACGCGCGAAGATGGGCCCGCTCGCGATTGCGGCGTTCCGAGAGGATTGCATGATAGCTCCAATATACTGATGCGAAGATCAGGTCCGGGCCCGAACCTTACTCATGAGTAATTTTGCCACATGTCTCTGTCAAACAAAACGAAGACTTAATTGGTGTAGGCGTGCTTCACAGATGTTTATTGAAGCTAAAGACCAATTGCGACGCTGTTCGCCACCGGACCTCCCGTCAGCAAGGCGATTGTGGGCGGCCGCCGAGGACCGCAAGTATCACTGATTGTTGAGCTGTCGTTCGGCTTGCGATCCAAGCCTTGCCAAACGTTCCAGAGACATGGGAATAAAGCGATTTCGCCGCTAAAATTCCATGTGACCATCAGGATAGAGCGCACCTACAATCGCGAGGCCAGATTTGCCAGTGGTAAATCTGATCCCGGTTCGATAGCTTGCCACGATGGCTCAAGCTTCTTCCCAGGGGAACGTGTCGAGACGGACAGCGCCGGTTGACGTGACAACCGCCTGCGTCTCAAGTTTGATGCTCTCGGAGCCCGCCTCGGCGATCAGGCTCTCGACGTTCAAAACCATGTTCTCCTCGATGACGCCGCTGAACTTGTCATCGAAGTCGGGGTGCAGAAGGATGCCCGGCCACTCATCGGCCATCCCGGTTCCGTGCACGGCGAGGCTGTACCGATAGGGGATGTACTTTTCCGGTATCCGCCAGCTCTTTTGGTTGAACTCGACGAAGGAAATACCGGGCTTGATGATAGAGAGATTGTGCTCGATCTGATCTCGTGCCGCGGCGTACAGTTCCTTCTGCTTGTCGTTCATCGCGACGTGGCCGGAGGTCCACGACCTCGAAAGGTCTGCGCAATATCCGTAGGGGCCGATCATGTCGGTGTCGAACGCGATCATCTCGCCACGCTTGATGACGTAATCCGAGCACTCTTGATACCAAGGATTGGTGCGAGACCCCGCAGTGAGCAGTTTCGTTTCCAGCCATTCTCCCCCGCTGCGTGCGTTTTCAAAATGGAGTTCTGCCCAGATCTCGCGTTCGGTCTTGCCGGGTTCCGAAACCTCATACATGCGAGCCATGCCCGCTTCGCAAACGCGGATCGTCCAACGCATCAGTTCTATCTCTTCGGCGCTCTTGATCGATCGCGCCCGCTCCGCTAGTTCCTGGCCATCGACGAGGATAAATCCGCGGCTCTGCAATTCGTGGGCTGGAGCAGGCTCCAGCCTATCCACCGCGATGCGCAAGTTAGGACAGTGCGACCTGACAAGGTCGGCGATTTCGTCTGCCCACGACTTCATTTTGTCCTCGGCGAGATTGCCGGCGGTGAAGAAGAGGAAGGACTTGGCCGTACGAACTTCGTCGATACCGGGCAGACCGTCGTTGACGTGCTCGGCGCCCTCGAACTCGAACATGATGGCAGGCCCGTCCGCAAGTATCAGCGCGTACCGCGATGGGTTGTGCATCGTCCAGATGCTCATGTTCGAACAGTCGAAGGCATAGCGGATGTTGACCGGGTCGTAGAGCAGCAGAGCGCCGCAATCCCAGTCTTTCATCCTGGCACGCAGGCGCGCGAGGCGGTACCGCCTCGCGGCGTCGAGTGTGGTGGCAGGGATAGCGCTGATCAACGGCCGGTCGGCGCCTTCCGGATTGAGATAGGCCTGTTTCCGTTCGTCCTTGAATACGGTCGTGTTGCCAGAGTCGGAGGCAGGGTCGCCACGCAGCATCAGTTTTGGTCCTTCAGGGTTGGACAGCGTCGAACGCCGTGGATCAGCGGTCCACTACAAGATCGCTGAGCGGTTTGGAGCAGCAGGGCAGGAACATGCCGGCATCGATTTCGCGCTGCCGGATTCCGCCGTTGTGGATCATCTCGACCGAACCGGAAACGAGCTTCGACTTGCATGTGCCACAGACGCCGTTCGAACAGGACGAGGGAAGTCTGACGCTTCCCTTTTTTGCGGCCGAGAGGACGGTGTGATTGGAAGAGACCTCCAGAGTCTTCTTTTGCTTCGAGAATTCGACCTTGTAAACTTTGCACGACGGCTGCGCCTCGACGTCGAGCCCCGGTTCGTCGATGACAGCGGCATCGAAACTTTCTTCGATGTAGTTCCCTGGCGGGACGCCAAGAGCAGCGGTGATCGAGCGGGCCGCGGCCATGAAGGGCGCGGGACCGCAGCACATGACGACGCGTCCGGCTATATCAGGAACCGCGAGCTTGACGAACTCCGGTGAGATGCGGCCCGTCAATCCCGGCCAGGCCTGTTCGCCAGTCACCGTCTCTGGAAGAAACTGGAGACGCAACCCCTTCATGCGTGTCGATAGTCCCGAGAGGTCATGACGAAATATGAGGTCGGTTGGCGTCCGCGCCGCGTGAAGAAAAACGATGTCCGCCGGCTCGTATCGATCCGCGAGGTCACGGGTGATAGCCATCACAGGCGTGATGCCCGACCCTCCGGACAGAAGCAGAAGTTTGGTCTTCTCGTCTCTCGGCCGAATGAAATGGCCGAGTGGGCCTTGGCCCTTCACGGTCATGCCCGGCGCCATGTTGTCATGGAGCCAGTTCGAGACCTTCCCGCCGGGCACGCGCTTTACCGTCACTGTAAATGACCTGTTCCGGTGCGGCGAGGAGGAGATGCTGTAACAGCGTGCCTCGCCGTTCGATCCCGTGGGAAAGTCGAACAGGAAGTACTGGCCCGCTTCAAAGCTGAATCGTCTGCCATCGGGAGATGCGAAGGTGAAACTCTTCACGTCATGAGTCTCCTGATGCACGTCGAGACAGACAAGTGTCTCGTCGACCTCTGGATCCCAGGGCTGATCTACATTTTGACTTAGCTGCATCGACGGGAACTCAATACCCATGGGCCCGCATCCGATCGATGTACCAGGCGGCGAACTTGTCCAGGTTGGTTTCCGAGAACTTCGAGTATGGCCCCGGCTGATATGCCGGATCCAAGGTGCCGGCATGCGAGCGGGCGACGAGATCGGCGTCCTGGTCCGTCGTGGCAACCCAGACGTCCGTAAGCTTCTCCAGGTCGTAATCGTCGCCTTCGACAGCATCCTTGTGGACGAGCCACTTGGTCCTGACGAGTGTCTTGTCCGCCGAAAGCGGAATGACTATCGCGACGACGGCGTGGTCGCCCATAAAGTGGTTCCAGCTATTGTGACCCCACAGGTGCATGTCGCCCAGGTCCTTGCGGGTCATTTCGCCAAGCAACTTCGCGGAGGCTGCCGTCGCGTCGTGCGTTTGGGATTCGCCGGCGCCGGCGATGATCAGGCGCTGACTGCGGAAGTTCGTGGCGCAATCCGAGAGCTGTTCGACTGCGGCCGAAGGGAAGCCATCGGCCTCCCAGGCAGCGGTTCGTTGCTCGTAGAGACGAAGATGCTCTTCGGCCTGTTCGCGGTCCTCCTGGCTCAATGTTTCCGGATCAAAGCCAAAATCGAGGTCGACGAAAGATACGCACAATTCGGGATGGTTTGCCGAACAGTGGTAGCACTCACGATTGTTTTCCATCGTGAGCTTCCAGTTGCCGTCCTCGATGACGTCCGTCTGATGGGCGACCTTGGCGTTGCGAATGTCATAGGGTGCGAGCCGCTCGACCATGGTCTGCTCGAGTTTCGCGATGTCTTCGGGTGGGTTGTCGGAAAGACAGACATAGATGAGCCCGCCGATCGACTTGAAGCTCACCGGCTTCAAACTGTGGCACTGCTTGTCAAGGTCCTTTCCCATATGCGGCGCATAAGCGAGCTCGCCGGTGAGTTCATAGGTCCAAGTGTGGTAAGGACAGACAAGCTTTGAGACGATCGTCTTGCCGGGGTCGAGCAAACGGGAGCCGCGATGGCGACAGACGTTGTGAAGCACGCGAAGGTCGCCATCGTCGTCGCGGAGCAGAATGAGGCTTGTCTTGCCGATGTCGACTACCGTCGCGTCGCCAGGCTCAGGCACGTCGCAATCCAGGCCCACGCAGATCCAGTGCTTGTGAAAGAACACGTCAATATCTGCATCGAACACATCGTCGCGGGTGTAGAGGCCCGCCGGAAGAGAGTGGCCGTTGGCTCGGGCCTCGAGAAGCGCGGAAATGTCGGATGGCAGCCTGTTTAGCATGATGACCCCTTATGATTTTATAAGGAGAGTTTGCGCTTGCACGAAAACGGCTTCAACGGCATAAAATTTCACGCTGGCATAACGTGGAATTATGTGAGGGTGTCCGATGTCATTTCGAAAACGGTTGCCATCCCTCACCGCACTTATCATGTTGGAAGCTATTCTCAGGCGAAAAAGCTTCACGGCCGCAGCCGCCGAGCTGGGAGTCACTCAGGCGGCGGTCAGTCGGCAGATCGCACTTCTTGAGGAAGAGCTTGGTCAGCCAATGTTCTTGCGCAAGCACAGGGCGATCGAGCCGACGGCCGCCTGTCTCGCGCTCGGGGCATCGCTCGCCCAGAGCTTGGCCAACATCTTGGACACGATCGAATCGATCAAAGGCTCCGCTCAGGACGTCGTCACGATCGGCGCTACCGTCGCCGTCTCCTCGTTCTGGCTGCTGCCGCGCCTCGCGGACTTTCGCGCACAAAATCCCGGCATTCAAATGCGCGTCATCTCGCAGGACAACAAGATCGATCTCGATGGCGGGCAGGTGGACATCGCCGTGCGATTTGGAGTTCCGCCATTCAACGACGGAACGGTGATCGCCTCTCGCGGCGACGTTGTCATGCTGGTCTGTTCGCCGGACTACCTCGAACGGCGGTGCGGCGGCCCGCTGTCTAAAGATGATGAGCTTATCGAGACGGACGCGGAGGATCGTTCCTGGCTCTCCTGGAACCAGTGGATCGCCCGTCTTGATCTGCAATTTGCGGTCAAGCCGTCGCTGCGGTTCAATCACTATACCGAGACGATCTTTGCCGCGCGCGCGGGGCAGGGGGTCGCGCTGGGATGGGGAGCGCTGGTCCAGACGTTTCTCGATGACGGCACGCTGGTGGCACTCGATGAGACGGCGTTTCCCGCCGAGGGGCGCTACAACGTCGTGATACCGCTCAAATCAAGAAGGACGGTGGCAATTGACAAAGCGTGCTCCTGGCTCACGGCATCGCTTCACGGATGATCGCTGCAATCGAATGACGCTATCATCGGGCACGCCCGTCTTCTCAGGAGAAACAGTGCCGGCTTGCTGATTCGCGTTCAGCGCGACGTTATCCACTCAGCGAAGATTCGCGCCAGACGTCGCTGGCTCCCGCCTTTGGGATAGGCGAGATAGTGTCCAATGTAACGGTTGTCGCGACTGGTGGTGAAGGGTTTTACCAAACGCCCGTTCTCCAGTTCCCGTTTGGCAAGAGTATTCGATTCAAGTGCAACGCCCAACCCATTTGCCGCGGCGTCGACCGCAAGAAAACTGCGGTCGAAGCTCATGGCCGGAAGAGGCGGGGGGCCAAGGTTATTCAGTTCGAACCAGTCGATCCACTGGATACGTTTCAGGTCGCTCCTGATTAGCGGCACTTTGGTAAGGTCACGAAGTGTCTTTAACCGCTCGGCCATCTTGGGAGAGCATAGGGGGGAGACGATCTCCTCCCCCAGCGGAACGACGATCAGATCTTCTCTGTTCGACGGTTCTCCGTAGACAATGTCGACGTCAAAAAGACCGTCCACAAAACGTGCGTAGCTTGTACTCGCGGCGACCCTGACCTCAACGCCCTCGTGTTTTCCCAAGAAATCCGGAAGCCTTCCAGACAAGACCTGTGCGGCATAGCTTGGTGCGCAGTGGACCCGCAGAAGATGGGTCTTGTTAGATGAAATCATCTCAACACCGCGGCGAAGTTCCTCGAAGGCGTTCGAGGCATGAGACAGCAAAGTCTGCCCCGCGAGCGTCAAGGTGACCTTCCGGGTGCTGCGCTCGAAGAGTGAGGTGCCGAGGTCACGTTCGAGCTTCGAAATAGCATGACTGACAGCACTCGGAGAGAGCCGCAGCTCTTCGGCCGCGGCTCTGAAGGACGCAAGTCGAGCGGCGGCCTCGAAGATGCGGACCGCGGAAAGGGATGCCATCTGCAACATGCGATAAGTGAACCAGATTCACCAGCCGTTGTAAACTTCGCGTTTGTCGATCGCACTCATCTGCGGCACGCTTCAATCCGCAAGCCAAGTGACTTGCCTTAGATTTGCCAGATGCTCGGGAAGCATCGGGAGGAGATTACATGCTACTGATTGGTAAGACCGCGGTCATTTCGGGCGCGGCGAGCAAACGCGGCATTGGCCGTGCAACAGCGCAGCTTTTCGCCGAGCATGGCGCACGTGTGGCCATTCTCGACATCGATGCAGACGCCGCTGCCGAAGCGGCCGCAGAGTTGCCAAACGTGGATACCGGCGGTCACATCGGCCTCCGCTGCGACGTCGCGGACAAGCACTCGTGCTCCAAGGCGGCTGCCGAGGTGATCACAGCGTTCGGCGCCGTGAACGTGCTGATCAATAACGCCGGTATCACTCAGCCGGTGACCACGTTGGACATCACCGAAGCTGATTGGCAAAAGATCGTCTCCGTCAACATGACAGGGGTCTTGTTTCTCAGCCAGGCTTTCATCCCTCATATGCGCGACGGCGGCGGTGGCTCGATCGCTTGCATGTCCTCGGTCTCGGCGCAACGAGGCGGCGGCATCTTCGGTGGACCGCATTATTCCGCAGCGAAGGCCGGGGTCCTCGGTCTCGCCAAGGCGATGGCGCGAGAGTTTGGTCCGGCCGGCATTAGGGTGAATTCTGTCACGCCCGGCCTTATCCAGACTGATATCACCGGCGGAAAGCTTACCGATCAAATGCGCGCCGACATTATCAAAGGTATTCCGTTGAGTCGTCTCGGAGACGCAACCGACGTCGCGAACATATACTTGTTCCTCGCATCGGACCTGTCGGCATATGTCACGGGGGCAACGATTGATGTCAATGGCGGCATGCTGATCCACTGATATCCGGCGTCTGTCGACCAGGAGAATACTCGATCATGAACAGCATTGGCCATAACATCAGCCTCACGGAGCGGGCGCGCCGCATCCGACGTCATGCGCTTCGTATGGGCGAAGTCCAGGGGCAGGGCTACATTGCCCAAGCGCTCGGCGTCGCAGACGTGCTCGCGGTTTCCTACTTTCATGCCACCAACTATCGTCCTGAAGATCCGGAGTGGGAGGGCCGTGACAGGTTTCTTCTCTCGATCGGGCATTATGCCATCGCGCTTTACGCAGCGCTGATCGAGGCCAAGATCGTTCCCGAGGACGAGCTTGAAACCTACGGAACGGACGACAGTCGCCTTCCCATGTCCGGCATGTCCGCCTACACGCCCGGTATGGAAATCACCGGAGGATCTCTCGGGCACGGACTTGGCATCGCTGTTGGAATGGCTCTTGCCCTGAAGCGGAAAAATTCCTCCTCTTTCGTCTACAATCTCTTTTCCGATGGGGAACTCGACGAGGGCTCCACGTGGGAAGCGGCAATGTCGGCGGGATCGTACAAACTCGACAATCTGATCGGCATCGTTGACGTCAACCAGATGCAGGCAGATGGCCCGTCGGTCGGAGTTCTCAATTTCGAACCGCTGGCCCCGAAATTCGATGCGTTTGGATGGTTTGTGCAGCGAGTTGATGGCAACGATATCGACGCGCTCGTCAAAGCGTTTGACGCCGCTCGTAACCACACGGATGCCAGACCGCGCATCATCATCTGCGACACCAAGATGGCGAAGGGCGTGCCGTTCCTTGAGGCACGCGATCGTAACCACTTCCTGCGAGTGGAGCCTCACGAGTGGGCGGAAGCCCTCAGGATTATAGATGCGGGAGTGGAAGCATGAGACGTTCGAAATACATCCGGCCAGCGCATCTCGACAATGAAAACGGGAAGCCGCGCTTGACGACGTCGGCGATGATTGCGTCCATCGCCGGGCCAGATCAGCCGACAAAGTCCGCTCCCTTTGGCAATGCCTTGGCGGCACTCGCTCATAGGGACGACAGGATTGTCGGCATGTCCGCCGACCTTGCGAAGTATACCGACCTGCATGTCTTCCGCGCTGCCCATCCCGACCGCTTCTACCAGATGGGAATGGCCGAACAGCTCCTTATGATGTCCGCGGCCGGCATGGCGAGAGAAGGGTTCCAGCCATGGGTCACCACATACGCCGTATTCGCGTCCAGGCGGGCCTATGATTTCATATGCCTTGCGATCGCGGAGGAGATGCTCGACGTGAAGATCGTTTGCGCTCTTCCTGGCCTGACCACGGGATATGGTCCGAGCCACCAGGCCACCGAAGATCTGGCAATGTTCCGTGGCATGCCGAACCTGACGATCATCGATCCATGCGATGCGAGTGAAATAGAGCAGGCCGTGCCAGTGATCGCGGACCACAAGGGGCCCGTTTACATGCGGTTGCTGCGCGGCAACGTGCCGCTGGTCCTCGACGAGTATGGCTACAAGTTCGAGCTTGGCAAGGCGAAGCTCATTCGTGACGGCCGCGACACGCTGATCATCTCGTCCGGTCTGATGACGATGCGTGCGCTCGAAGCCGCCAAGCTGCTTGAGAAGGACGGGGTTGATGCGGCGGTCCTGCATGTCCCGACGATCAAGCCACTCGACGAGGAAACGATCATAGCCGAATGCCGTAAAGGTGGGCGTCTTGTTGTCGTCGCCGAGAACCACACGGTCATCGGCGGGCTCGGCGAGGCCGTTGCGGGGACGCTGATGCGTGCCGGCGTCGCCCCCCCGGCCTTCCGTCAGATCGGTTTGCCGGACCAGTTTCTAGAGGCGGGTGCCCTTCCCACTCTTCACGACCAATACGGTCTCTCGACTCTCAAAGTCACAGAGGCGGTCAAAGCCTGGCTGTCGACATGACAGCCTCGGCCGGTTGAGGAGAACCGGCCGATCCGAGAAAAGCTTATTATGGAGGATAAAATGAGCTTTCACGTAAACAGACGCGCATTTCTGGGGACCGCTGCTGCAGCTCTCGCTGCCCCCGCAATCCTGCTATCGAACCGGTACGCAAACGCCGCGACGACCACGCTTACGCTTGGTCATGGTGCAGCGCCAGGCAATCCCAGAACCGTCGCGGCGGCCAAATTCGCGGAACTTGTAAAGGAAAAGACCGAGGGACGTATTCAGATCAACGTCGCCGGCGCCGAGACGCTCGGCAGCGACTCTGCAATGCTGACCAGCCTGCGAACCGGCGCGCTCGACTTTACCGCCAACAGCCAGGGCGCCACCTCGGCGATCGTACCTGAACTAAACGCGCTGGGTTTGCCGTTCCTTTTCGAAAACACCGACAAGGCAATGGCCGTTCTCAATGGACCCGTGGGTTCTGAATTGACCAAGCGTTTCGAAGCCGTCGGCGTCATCCCGCTTGACTGGTGGGACAACGGAATTCGTCACCTCACGAATTCCAAGCGCAAGGTCACGGCACCGGCCGAACTTGCCGGCATGAAAATCCGCACACCGGCCGATCCCATGACCATCGACATCTTTCAGGCTTTGGGTGCCGGAACCGAGCAAATCGCCTTCGGTGAACTTTACATCGCCTTGCAGCAGGGCGTCGTCGATGGCCAAGAAAATCCTTTGGCCAACATCGAGAGCTCGAAGCTCTATGAGGTCAACAAATACATCAGCTTGACGGCGCACAAGTGGGAATCGACGCCCTTCTTGATGTCGAAAATCGCTCGGGCAAGGCTCGGAAACGACTTTGAGGCCGTGACGGCGGCGGCCAAGGAAGCCGGGGAACTGCAGCGCAAGCTTTCCAATGCAAAGGCTGCGGAAGTTCTCGAAAACTTCAAGAAGAACGCCGCAATCGAAGTCGTGGAGGTCGATCACGACGCGTTTGTCAAGGCAACGGCCGCCGTGGCAGATACCTGGAAGAAAAAGCCTTTCGGCGACTTCGTCGCTCAGGTTGAAGCTGCAGCCAGGGGCTGACCCTTTTCCGACTTGGAGGCCTCATGAGCAGGTTATATTCGGCCATCGATGCAGTGGCCGGCATCATCGTCGTATTCGCACGTTTGGTCATCATCGTCAGTGGCATCGCCCTGACGATCGTTACCACCGCAAACGTTGTCATTCGCTACATATCTACAAGTGGAGGCCTCTCGTTTGCCCAGGAACTGCCGATGCTGATGTTCCCATGGTTCATCATCGGCGGCATTGTTATAGCGGCGCACGCTGGCGGGCACATGGCCGTGGAATGGCTATATGACAAGCTTGCCAGCCGTAGCCGGACGGTCGCCCTGATCATCGCAAACGGCATCAGTGTCGCCGCGTTCCTCGTGCTTGCGTACCAGGCCACCGTGGTGGCCGAAATAGCGGGCGCTGAACACAGCGCTGTGCTGCAGCTTCCGAATAGCATTGGATACTACTCGCTCTCCATCGGCGCCGTCCTCGTGTCGATCGTAACAATCGCCGCAACCGCCCGTGTTCTGCGTCTTGGCTGGGATCATCGGCTCGAACTGAAGCCCGAGGAGCTCGCGCTATGACCATCGTCATGATCATTTCATTCTGTATTCTGATGGTCCTCGCGGTTCCGGTTGGCTACGGACTCATCATCGCAGCGGGGCTGGGAGTGCTGTTCAACGGCTACGTGCCGCTTTCAGTCGTCGCCCAGCAGGTTTATGACCAAACCCAGTCCTTCCCAATGCTGGCGCTTCCATTCTTCATGCTGGCGGGGACATTGATGCTTGGCGGGGAACTGGGCCGGCAGCTATTGGAGCTCGCTTCTCGTGCAATGCAACGGTGGAGGGGCGGCCCGCTTTCGACGACGGTTGTATCCTCGGTGGTATTTGGGGGGGTGTCCGGCTCGGCTGTCGCGAATGCGAGCGCTTTAGGGTCCGTGTTGATCCCCTGGCAGAAGAAGCAGGGCTTTCCGCCGGCGCTCTGTGCGGCTAACAATGCGACTTCGGCCGTGATCGACGTGTTGATCCCTCCGTCTATCCCAATGATACTTTATGCCCTGATCAGCGGCGTGAGCGTAGGCGACCTATTTGTCTCAGGTATCATTCCAGGCCTGATCATGGCAGCGAGCTTCGTGTTCGTATGCTGGTTCGTTTCCGTCAGGCGAGGATATGCCGCCGTCGCCACAAAGGTGCCAAAGCGGGAACTGGTACGATTGGCGTTGCAGAGCTTCCCGGCCATGCTGCTGCCGGTCCTCATAATCGTGTTTCTTCGTTTCGGACTTGCGACGCCGACCGAGGTTTCGGTCTTGTCGGTTGTCTATTCGCTCCTGCTAAGCATCCTCTTCTACCGCGATCTCACCTGGAAGCGCTTCTGTGGAAATATGGTCGAGGCGGGCGTCGCGACGGGTGTCGTCATGCTGGTGATCATGGGTAGTGCGGCCGTTGGTTGGGTGCTCACGTTCGACCAGGCACCGCAGCACATGGCAGAGTGGGTCTCCACGCACATTTCCAGCCCGATCGTGATTATTCTCATGATGAACCTCATCATGTTGATTGTTGGCATGCCGCTCGACATGCCTCCTGCGATCCTGCTGCTTGGCCCCATCTTCGTTCCTCTTGCCGACTCCATTGGGCTCGACCGGGTTCAGCTTGGACTCATGATGGTGATCAACCTGGGAATTGGTCTCTACACGCCGCCGATAGGAACAACGTTGTTCATCTCATCGTCGATCGCACGGGCACCCCTGGGAACGACCACAAACGAGCTGTGGCCCTACTTCGGCATGGCGATGCTGCTCCTGCTTGCGGTCAGCTTTGTGCCATCCCTGACGGTCTACTGAGGAGGGTTCGATGAGTGACACATCGGGAAACGTGGTCTTGGTTCGCGGACTTACCAAGTCCTATGGCGCGACGACCGTTCTCAAGGGCGTCGATTTCTCCGTCGCTCGTGGCGAAGTTCATGCTCTGCTCGGCGGAAACGGTGCCGGGAAATCGACGATGATAAGGATCATCACCGGTGCGGCCTCGAAGAACGATGGCGACGTCCGTTTCTTCGATAGCAACGGCCGAGAGCGGAGCGAGGCGGAGGGTCGGGCCAAGGTGGCAGTCGTGCACCAGGAGCTGGCGCTTCTGCCCCACATGACCGTCGCGGAAAACATAGCGCTGCCGCACCATCGGAAAGGCACGCGGCTGTTCAAGCGTTCTGTGGCGGCAATGCGGGCCTTCGAAGCGCTCAGGATGATCGACGAGGAGTTCGCTGCCACCTCGTTGCACCGATTGGTTGGAAGCCTGACCCTTCATGAGGGACAGATGGTCGAGATAGCAAGGGCACTCTCGTCGGGCGCGGAATTGATCCTCCTCGACGAGCCGACCGCCAACCTGACGGCGCTCGAGACTGAAAGGCTCTTCGCGGTCCTGCGAAAGCTCACCCGCGAGAATGGCCTTTCGGTGGTGTTCGTCTCTCACCGCATGAAGGAGATCAGGCAGATAGCAAACGTCTGTACGATCATCCGCGATGGACGGACCGTTGTCGATCGACAGACAATCAACGAGCTCAGCGACGTCGCGATCGTCGAAAAAATGGGGCAGGTGGCGGCCTCCCACCCGGAAGAATTTGCGCGCCCCTCGGCACGGGTGCTCGACGCTACTGCGGAAAGGGACAGCATTACCCTCCAGGAGCAAGGCTTCACGCTGGAGCTGCGGCCAGGCACCATTCTCGGTGTGGCCGGAGCTCCTTCCGGGCCGGCGGCGTTGATTGCGAGTCTCACCGGAGCGGCTCGGACCAAGAGGTGGACCGTTGCGCGCGCTGGCTGGTCGGGTCGGCTTCAGTCGCCGAGGAAGGCAGCTCGGCTCGGGGCTGGCTACATCACCGGGGACCGTTCGCACAAGGGCATTCTTCACAGCCTTCCCATCATCGATAACATCATGGCGTCACGACGCATTGTCCGCGGCACTGCGATCGCTGGCGGATCGGAAGGAGCCGAGTGTTTCGAGCTTCTGAAAGCGCTCAAGGTAAAGGCGGCGTCGGTCTGGGACCTTCCGAATACCCTTAGCGGCGGCACACAGCAGAAGCTGTTGATTGCGCGGTGGCTCGGCATCCCGTCACGCCTGCTTGTCCTTGAGGAGCCGACGAGAGGCGTCGACATCGGAACCAAGCGTGAGATCTATCAGCTCATCAGGCAGATGGCTGCCAGCGGCACGGTTATCGTCTGGTGGTCCACCGAGAACGTCGAATTGCTGGAGGTTTGCGACCGGATCGTCGCGTTCGACACTGAAGGAAGGTGTGCTGGCGTCCTGGAACAGGACGTTTTCAGCGAAGAGAAACTCGTTACATTGACTGGAATGGCAGCATGACCAGGACTGAAATACAGGTTGCGCGGACGGAGACGTCAGCAGCGGATATCAAACGAACGGAAAGCCTCCTTAGCGCCTACCGGACGGAAATCGCCATCGCCATCGCGATCGTTCTTCTTGCGCTCGCGGTAGGTTCGCAGGTGCCACAGGCACTGACCTGGGGAAACTTCGCAAACATCACCCAAGCCGGGGCTCCGCTCATCATCATGTCGCTCGGCGTTCTCTTGGTCGTTGTAACCGGAGGCATAGACCTGTCTGTCGGATCGGTCTTTTCTTTGACTGGCATGGTTGCGGCGCAGGCGATGGCGAACGGGTTCGGCGGGGTATCGGCAAGTATCATCGGCTTGTGCGTCGGTCTTCTGTTCGGTTCGATCAATGGATTCCTTGTCACGATCGCGGGTCTGGCACCCTTTGTCGTTACACTGATTACGTTTGCTGTCGCGGGATCCCTGGCCTTTATCGTTACAAACGGGCGGTCGATGCCAATCGGTGATCCTGATTTCTGGCTGCTCAATAGCGGTAGCATGATACCTGGCGTCCCGAACTACATCATCTTCTGCGTGGTTCTTCTGATCGTCATCGAGTTTTTCTTGAAAAAGATGGTCGCGGGACGTTGGTTCTATGCGGTGGGGAGCAGTTCCACAGCAGCTTACCTGCTGGGCATTCCGGTCAAGCGCACGAAATTCATGGCCTATGTCGCCTCGTCTTTGCTTGCCTCCTTCTCAGGGCTCCTGACGATCTCCTACATTTTGAATGCGGAATCGACCGCGGGCTCGAGCCTGATGCTCCAAGCCATCGCAGCCGTCGTGATCGGTGGAGCAAGTCTTTTGGGTGGCACGGGAACGGCGGTCGGGGCGGTTTTGGGCGCGCTGATGATCACCGTCATTCAGAACGGCGTCAATCTTATCGGCATCAACAGTTTCTGGCAGGGATCCGTCACTGGTCTGGCCATTCTTATCGCGGTCCTGATCGATCGCTTTAGCAAATCGCGGCGAGGAGCCGTTTGATCTCAGCCTGGCATGTCGCCGGTTGAATGGAGGAGGAGCAATAATGAAAAACCTTAGGAACAGACTTAAATTCGCCGCAGGTGTCGCATTGGCAAGCTTCGCACTTTTCGGAGTAGCGGAAGCACAAGAGAAGAAGACGATTGCCTATCTCGCACCGTCTCTCGACATCTCGTATTGGCAGTGGGTCGGCTACGGCGTGAAGGAGAAGGCAAAGGAACTCGGCATGGATTATGTCGAATTCACCTCGGAGAACTCGCCGGCTAAGCAGATGGACAATGCGCGCACCGCGGTGACGAAGGGCGTCGACGCCATCGTCATCGGACCGGTCAGTTCGACGAGCACGCCACCGCTTCTTGCCTATCTGAAGTCACAGAATATTCCGATTGCCTTCGCCGGTATCGGGCCGCAGCCCGGTCAGAGCGACTATACCTCTTCGGTTACGGCCAATAACTACGAGACTGGCAAAGCGCAGGGCAGTTTCGTGTGCAAGTTGGCGAAAGATCGGGGAGGCAATCAGGTCGGCATGCTGTCCCTCCCGCAGGACAGAGAAAATGCACAGAAGTATCTGAAGGGCGCCGAGGAAGCCTTCAAGGCCGACGGCTGCGAGCTCGCTCAAATGCTCGAGACGCGCGGGTTGACTGTCAACGAGGCTGTCACCCAGGCGAATGACATGCTGACGGCACATCCTGATATAAAGGCCATTTATGGAATGTACGACGAGGCCGGGACCGGTGCGGCGAAGGTCCTTCAGACACGCGGAATGACCGGCAAGGTCGGGATCGCGGTGGCGGATGGCAGCCCGACGACTATTGCGCTTCTCAAGTCCAATGCCATTCAGGGCATCTTCTTCCAGGAAGCCGTGGGCCAGGGAATCGACGGGACGCAGCAAGTCTTCAACGCGATTTCCGGCACTCCAGTGAAGAAGGATCTGGCACTTGTGATGCCTCTTGTCACGGCAGACAAGGTCGATACTCCAGAAGCAAAGGCAGTGATAGCACGGGTATTTCCGCCCGCTAACTAGGTTAGCGCCCGGGCGCCGGTATTGAAGTCGGCGTCCTTTCTATGTGATCTCATCAAGGGCAGCAGGCATGGACAACCTACCAATTATCGATCCGCATTTTCATCTTTGGGATCTGGAGAAAAACTACTACCCGTGGCTCTCGGACGGGGTGAAACAATCCGCATTCGGCGACTATACGGCGATCAACAAAACATACTTGATTGAAGACTTCCTCGCCGACGCCAAGAACCAGAACCTTGTCAAGTCGGTCCACCTCGATGTCGGTTACGATCCAGAGGATCCGGCGGGGGAAACGCGCTGGCTGCAGAGCGTGGCCGACAAGCACGGCTTCCCGCACGGTATTGTCGGATATGCCGATTTTCGAAAGCCCGATGTAGGCGATCTTCTGGACGAGCACATGTCTTGTGCGAACTTTCGCGGCATTCGCCAGTCGATGAACCACCATGTTGATCCCGCCAAAACCTACCTCACCGAACCAGAAGTCAGTCGGACGCCAGAGTGGCGTAGCGGCTTCAATGAACTTGCTCGCAGGGGCCTCAGCTTCGACCTGCAGCTCTACTATTGGCAGATGGAAGAGTTTCTTGACCTTGCCCGCGACTTTCCCGACGTTCAGTTCATCCTGAACCACACGGGTATGCAGGTCGATGGTCCGAGCCATTTCGAAGGATGGCGAAAGGGAATGCGCCATCTGGCAAATGCGCCTAACGTCGCCTGCAAGATCTCGGGCCTTGGTATGGGGGACTGGAACTGGACCGTTGAAAGCATCAGACCTTATGTGGAGGAGGCGATATCGGCGTTCGGCGTGGAGCGCTGCATGTTCGCTTCGAATTTCCCGGTCGACAAGCTGTTTGGAACCTACGATACCATCATGAACAGCTTCAAGACGCTGGTGGCAGACTACTCGCGCGATGAGAAACTCGCGCTTTTCCACGACAACGCCGCGCGGTTTTACAGAATCTGACTCTGCCTAGCGGCCAAGGGATGGTGCCAAATTGACGGCCGGCAGGGCTCTGCCTCAATGTCTCTGCTCCGAGGCCAGAGCGCCGGCGGGCTGAGCAGCCTGCGGCTGCACGTGACGAGATTTTCCAGCGTGCTCATTCCCAAGGCAATCGAACTGCTGCGATAGGCATGGCCGTATGGCGTCAGTTCCTCATCAAGCCGTGAAGAATTAGATCGATGTGCGTTTGGATATAGGCATCCTGATCGATAATCCTGCGATCATCGGAGATCAAGCGCATCACGGTTAGGGACATCACCGGGGCCATAACGATTTCTGCGAACCCCGATGGCTCTGCTCGAAACTGCCCAGCAGCGACTCCCTCCTGCAAGATGGCAGAGATTTTTCGCATGAGCGGTTCAATAAATTCTTTCTCGTGGCGAGCGATCATTTCCGGAAACTTCGGGCCCTCCGAAATCACCATCCTCAACAGTTCACGCGGCCCGCGGCCATCCCGATCGTAGAGAAGCCGCAAGAGTGTCTCCAGACGTTCGGCGGGTGTGCCGATCAGTTTTTCCGACGTGTCCATGATCTCAGCAAAAGACACGGAGATATGCCGGATCATGGCCTCGAAAAGTCTCTCCTTCGTCTCGAAATAGACGTAGACGGTGCCCTTGGTTACCCCAACCCGCGCCGCAATATCTTCCACCCGCGCTGCCGCGTAGCCGTGAGTCACGAACTCTTCGAAAGCCGCGTCCAGGATCTGTAGCGGACGCCGCTCCTTTTGTTCTGCCCGAGTTAGTTTTCGTTCGATCGTCATAATTGCAAATCCCATATCGAAGCGGCACACTAAGTGACACTCAAATCTCATTGACTAATGAGTTAGTCAATATTATAGCCCCAGTCGTAAGACCGGAAAAGGGCGTCCCTATGAAACCCATTCAGATCGCGATTCATCTCCTCGTTGTTGCCATCCTCGCATCATGCAGCGAGGAGAAGGCTGCGGACGTACCCGCAGCACGCTATGTGCGCGTTGTCGTTGCCAAGGATGAACCAATAAGCCAGAGCAGAACAATCACCGGGGAAGTCGAGGCCAGGGTTCAGACCGACCTCTCGTTCAGGGTTAGCGGAAAGATCATTGAACGCTTCGTCGATGTCGGTGACGAAGTCAAAAGTGGCCAGTTGCTCGCCAGGATTGACTCCGAGGAGCAAAAGGCGGAACTGGCCGTCGCGGTTGCCAATCTCGATGCCGCCAAGGCGCAGGAAACACAGGCTCGGCTAGCGTTAAATCGTCAGCAGAATCTTTTCCGGATGAGTGTCGGGACAAGGGCTCAGCTGGATCAGGCGCAACAAGCGATCTCAACAGCGCAAGCGAGCGTTCAGTCCGCCCAGGCGCAAATGGATACGGCGCGCGATGCGCTTTCCTATACTGAGCTCAAGGCAGATTCCGCTGGCGTGATTACCGCCAGAGACGCTGAGGTTGGACAGGTCGCCCAAGCCGCTCAGGCGATTTTTACGCTTGCCCATCGCGGACCGCGCGACGCCGTTTTTGAGGTCGTGGAAAGTCTTTTTCTTGATCGTGAGATCGATCCCGCTGTGACAGTAGCGCCCCTGTCGGATCCCACCAGGCATATCGACGCCAGCGTCCGCGAAGTCTCGCCCACCATTGACGCGTCTTCCGGAACGATCCGGGTCAAAGTCGATCTCGGAGAGACTGATCCCATGCCGCTCGGGGCGTCTGTGTCCGGTTCGTTTAGCTACAAACCCCTGGATGCGATCCGGCTACCTTGGTCGGCGATGGCATCGAAAGGCGGGCTGCCGGCCGTCTGGGTGCTGGACCCCGCAGCCAATAAGGTTTCGATACGGCCTATCCACGTCGCCGAATACGAGACTGCATGGTTTATCGTCGAGTCGGGTGTCGCGCCAGGTGACATCATCGTGTCCGAGGGAACGAAATTCCTGCGTGACGGCGAGCTCGTATCCTATGATAAGGAACCTACCAAGTGAATGTTTCTATCAAGTTTGGCGCCGTGCTCCTTGCTGCGACGGCCCTATCCGCATGCCAGAAAGAGGAAGTCGCGAAGGTTGAAGTCCCACGCAGGGTGCTGTCCGTCATTGCCCAGGAAACGCCTGCCGAATCTCTTCGTCTGACCGGTACGATCGAACCCCAGATTAAGACGGAACTCGGCTTCCGTGTTCTAGGTCGCATGGTGGCGCGCAGGGTGAGCGTCGGTGATGTCGTCAAGAAAGGTGATGTCGTTGCTGCAATCGATCCGCTTTCCCTGGAGTTGGCGGTGCGCAGCGCCCAGTCCGATCTTGCAAGCGCGCAGGCCGAGTTGCGCAACGCCACAAGCAGCGAACAGCGACAGCGGCAGCTTGCCGATAACCGCAGCGGATCGGTCGCTGCGCTGGAGGAAGCAGAGCAGGCATACAAGAGTGCCATCGCTTCCGTCGCAAAAGCGCAGGCTAATCTCAACAAGGCTAACGAGCAACTGGGCTATGCCCAGATCGAAGCCGAGTTTGACGGGGTCGTGACCGCGACATCCGCCGAAGTCGGGCAGGTCGTCTCCGCGGGACAGGTCGTGGTGACGATTGCTCGCCCGGACGAAAGGGACGCGGTTATCGATGTGCCGGAAGCAGACGCACGCGGCCTCAAAAGTGGAGCGCCGTTCGAAATCAGCCTGCTGCTCAATCCCGCCATTCGCACAAGCGGCGTCGTGCGCGAGATTGCGCCAGTCGCCGAGGCCACGACACGAACGCGCCGCACCAAGATCGATCTAAGCGCTCCGCCGAGTTCCTTCCGGCTAGGCTCTGTCGTTACGGCGACAGCAACGATTTCCCCTGAACCCCGTATCATTCTTCCCGCATCGGCCGTGCTGCATCGAGATGGCGCAACGAGTGTCTGGCTCGTCGATGCTGCGGCGGAGAAGGTCAGACTTAAGGCAGTCGCGCTGGATGGGGCGTTTGATCCCACCGGAAAGGTACGCATCAAGGAGGGCATCCAGCCTGGCGACCGCGTGGTCGTCGCCGGTGTCAATAAACTGCAGGATGGCCAGGCCATCAAGGTCGATCAGGAGAACAATCAGTGAAGAAATTCAACCTTTCGGACTGGGCACTCGAGCATCGCTCGCTCGTCTGGTACTTCATGATTGTGTTCACGCTGGTCGGTGCATTTTCCTACTTGAATCTCGGCCGGGAAGAAGACCCGAACTTCACCATCAAAACCATGGTCATCAACGCTCAATGGCCGGGGGCCTCGGCGGAAGAGGTGACACGACAGGTTACCGATCGGATCGAGAAGAAGCTCGACGAGCTCGAAACTCTCGACTTCACCCGAAGCCAGACCGTCGCCGGACAGACAACAATCTTCCTCGATCTTCTGCCGAGCACCAAGGCGAAGGATGTCGAACCGACATGGCGGCGCGTACGCAACATGATCGCCGACATCCAGGGAGATTTTCCCAGCGGCGTCATTGGTCCGTTCTTCAACGACCGCTTCGGCGACGTCTTTGGCAACATCTATGCCTTCACCGCAGATGGGCTGACGCACCGCCAGGTGCGCGATCTGGTTGAAGATGCCCGGGTTAGAATTCTGACGCTGGACAATGTCGGTAAGGTCGATGTCATCGGGGCACAGGACGAGGCAATTTACCTCGAGTTCTCGACCCGAAAGATGGCGGCTCTCGGTATCGACAGGCAGTCCGTCATCGACACTCTGCAAAAGCAGAATGCGGTCACGCAATCCGGCTTCATCAATGCGGGCCCCGAACGCATCGCCATTCGCGTCGGAGGCGGGTTCACGTCCGAAGATAGCTTGCGCGCCATCAACCTGCGGGTGAACGATCGATTCTTCCCCTTGACGGAGATCGCGACGATAACGCGTGGTTACGTCGATCCGCCCTCCGCTCTGTTCAGGTATAACGGCCAGCCGGCAATCGGTCTGGCGATCGGCATGCGTCAGGGCGCCAATCTTCTTGAATTCGGGAAGGCTCTCGATGCCGAGATGAAACAGATCGTACAGGACCTTCCTATCGGCGTCGATGTCAACCGCGTGTCTGATCAGCCGGCGGTCGTCGAGGAAGCCGTGTCGGGTTTCACGTCAGCCTTGTTCGAAGCCGTCGCGATCGTTCTCGTCATCAGCTTCATCAGTCTGGGTCTAAGGGCAGGCATGGTCGTTGCCATTTCCATTCCGCTCGTGCTCGCGATTACCTTCGTCTATATGGAATACAGCGGTATCTCCCTCCAGCGCATCTCCCTCGGAGCTCTCATCATCGCTCTGGGCTTGCTTGTCGACGATGCCATGATCGCTGTCGAGATGATGGTTGCGCGCCTGGAGGCGGGTGACGATCTGAAAAAGGCTGCGACACACGTCTACACATCAACAGCGTTCCCGATGCTGACGGGTACGCTGGTCACGGTAGCGGGCTTCATTCCGATTGCCTTTAACACCAGCGCCGGGGGCGAGTTCACATACACGTTGTTCGTGGTCATCGCCGTATCGCTGATCGCATCCTGGGTTGTCGCGGTCGTGTTCACGCCGCTTCTCGGTGTAACGATCCTGCCGAAGACGATGAAAAAGCACCACGAGAAGAAAGGTCGCGTTGCGTCAGCCTTTGCCTGGCTGCTGAAACTTGCCATGGGTTGGCGCTGGACGACCATCATCCTGACGGTGGCGCTCGTCGTGGCCTCGGTCGGCGGCATGTCGCTCGTGCAGCAACAGTTCTTCCCGGCATCCGACCGCAATGAACTGATCGTGGACTGGAATCTTCCGCAGAACAGTTCGATTGCAGAAACCAACAGGCAGATTGGACAATTCGAGAAGGAAATGCTGGCGGGCAACAAGGACGTCGATCACTGGACGAGCTATGTGGGCCAGGGCGCTCCCCGCTTCATTCTCGCCTTTGATGTGCAGTCTCCGGATGTGTCCTTTGGTCAGACGGTCATCGTGACGAAGGGACTCGACGTTCGCGATCACCTTCGCGCGAATTTGCAGGCCTATCTCGATAAGACTTTTCCAGGGACTGACGCCTACGTGAAGCTTCTCGACATCGGCCCTCCCGTGGGCAAGCCGGTGCAATACCGCATCAGCGGTCCGGATATTCAGAAAGTCCGTGCGTTGTCACAGGAGTTCGCGGGGATTGTGGGCACCGACCCGCTTCTCTCGAACATGGTTCTGGACTGGAACGAACCATCGAGGGTCGTCAAAGTAGACGTTCTGCAGGACAAGGCCCGGCAACTCGGCGTCTCCTCGCAAGACATCGCCACGGTTCTCAGCACCATTGTCGACGGATCTTCATCCACGCAGGTCCGCGACGACATCTACCTTATCGATGTTGTCGGACGAGCTGACCAAACCGAGCGCGCCTCCATCGAAACGTTGCAAAACCTCCAACTTCCAGGTGCCAACGGCAACTCGGTTCCGCTTTCCGCGGTTGCCAACTTCCGATACGAGCTCGAACAACCGACAATCTGGCGGCGCGACCGAATTCCTACCATCACCCTCAAGGCAGCGGTTATCGGCTCGACGCAGCCAGCCACCATCGTGGAGCGGCTGCGACCCAAGGTCGAGGAATTCCAGAAGTCGCTTCCGGCCGGCTATGGTGTCGAGATCGGTGGTGCCGTGGAATCGAGCAACGACTCGTCCGGGCCGATTGCCGCCGTGGCTCCGTTGATGCTGTTTGCGATGGCGACGATCCTGATGATCCAGCTACAGAGTTTCAGCAGGCTGTTTCTCGTCTTCGCCGTCGCTCCGACAGCATTGATCGGCGTGGTCGCGGCACTGTTGCTCAGCAACTCGCCTCTGGGCTTCGTGGCCATTCTCGGCGTGCTTGCGCTGATTGGTATCCTTATCCGCAATTCCGTCATTCTCGTCGTTCAGATCGAGCAACACAGGAAGGAAGGGATGTCGCCATGGCACGCGGTGGTGGATGCGACAGAGCATCGAATGCGGCCAATCATGCTTACCGCCGCTGCGGCAACCCTTGCGCTTATCCCAATCTCACGAGAAGTCTTTTGGGGGCCAATGGCGTTTGCCATGATGGGCGGCATCGTGGTGGGAACGGCACTCACGCTTCTTTTCCTGCCGGCACTTTACGTCGCGTGGTTCCGGATTCCGCGAGACGACAGCTCTGCCGCTGAGGATGTGGTGGAGGCGTCATGAGTGGATGCGGAGGAATGAGGCCTTGGCACCGTTAGACCCGCCGGGATAGCAAGCTCGCATTATCGCTATCGCAGGCAAATGCGGGCGATCGATGGGGATATGGTGGGGTGATCATCAAGGAAAGAGCTGCACCGACTGCAGTCGTCCGTGCCACATTTGGCTCTATGGTTGCTATCACGCAGCAGCGCGCAGACAACATCGCAGTGTTCACATCCGGTCGGCGAACTTCAGTTGGCGTAGCGGTCTGAGTTCTTAGTGCGATTAAATGTAGGAGGCGGCTGACCGCCGCCTCCTGAAATCAGAGCGTCCGTTGACGAGCACGTCACCGGTTGTATTCCCATGCACCAGCTGTTCCCAACGCCTGTTGGAAAGCCGCCTTTCCAGAACCATGCAGCCAGGACTTCAAGGATTTCAGCTCGGGATTGATCTGGCGCAGCTTGTCTAGGTCAGCATGTCCCGCCAGCCGTCCGTCATCGACCAGTTCGGTGAGCTTTTGAAGGAACGGATTTGCCACGAGGATGTCGTCGGGAAACCGTGAGTAGGGAATCGGCCGACCGGCCGCCTCTGAGAAAAGAGCCTCTAGGTCATGTCCTGTTACAACGTCACTGGCAATTTCGAAAGTCTGCCCACCGAAACGCGTCGGGTCCGCGAATATTGCCGCAACGATCTTTCCGATGTCCTCCACAGCGAGAACCTGGATAGCCCGATCTGGATGCACGAAAAACGTATAACGACCTTGATCAAGGCCAAACCCTGGCATGACCAGGAGTTCCATGAACGTTGCAGGTCGCACGATCGTATGAGTGATCGGCAGACTCCTGATATGCCGCTCGATTTGTGCTTTGGTGTCATAATGCGCGATCCCACTTGGCTGATCCCCGGCAGCGCTGCCGGAAGTGTAGACAAGGTGCTTCACACCTTCAGCGGCCGCCAGATCGGCGATAGACGTGCCAAACCTCACCTCCTCTTCGTCCGTCACGACGCCGCCCGGCGAACTGGGTTGAACGCTGAAGACACCGTATGCGCCTTGCATAGCGATCCGCATTGCTTCGGGATCATCGAAGGTTCCGCTATATAGCTCAACGCCAGCGGCACCGAGCGCGGCCGCTTTCGCGGACGTCATGTCACGGACCATTGCCCTTACAGGCCAGCCCGCCTTTGCAAGCGCGTTGGCAACAGAGCCACCCTGCTGGCCGGTTGCTCCAAAGACCAGGATCGGGAGCCTATCGTTCGTCATTTCGTACCCTCGTGTTGAACATGGGCTACCTATATATACGGCGAGAGCGCCGACGGAAGACGGCACATTTTGAAGCCTGAGGCACAGGAGTGATACGGTTGGAAAAGGAAATTCATGGTCGCCGCTATGAAGAAAAAAATAATAAGCCCTACATGCGGCCTTGTGCACCAAACGCGGTCCTGGCACGGCTTGGCGACAAGTGGACGATCCTGGTGTTGTCGCATCTGGCGTTGGCGGATGAGCACAGGTTACGCTTCAGTGAGCTAAAGAACGGCATCGAGGGGATAACCCAGCGCATGCTGACGCTGACCCTTCGCAATCTCGAGCGAGATGGGCTTTTGATCCGTCATTATTTCCCGGAGGTGCCGCCGCGCGTCGAGTACCAATTGACCGAGATGGGCGTGGGGATGTTGCCTGCGTTGGAAGGGTTCACGTCCTGGATCCGAGAGAACTGGCCGAGGATTGAAGAGTGCCGAAAGGCTTATGATCTACGCTGAAGTGCTCGACGCGGCCCGACCAGATGACGTCTGACCCTCGATCGCGTTCAAGGTGTCGATACACCCTCTGTGCCGTCCGCCATATGGTCGACGATCTGCCTTCCAAGCTTCATAGTCCGGCCATCTTAGCCGAACAATCAATAGGAGAGCGTCCTCCACGCGATTTGACTTGCTTTATGCGAAGCAGTGCTAATAAACAGCGGGTCGAAGATGGGTTTATAGTTTAACCATTCTTAATCCATTGTTCGCGAGTGTTCGAATATTGGAATTGACGATCGTCAATTGGAGAGTTCGGGTGCGCTTCGCATGGGTTACGGTGCCGATAGTCGGCGCAATTATCGCGTTGTCTGCGGCGCAGCTCTTTCAAATTGAAGCGGTTGATGCTCAAATAGCAAGGGATGCTGCGGAACTTCTTCATGTGGCGGTTGCCGTCGCAGATGAGTCAAACAAGATCATTACAGCGGTGAATGATCTGCCGGGCCCGGCTTGCGCGCCGAGCGATTTGCGAGACCTGCGATTTTTAGCTGCAAGTTCCATGTATGTCCTTGATGCAGGCAGGTACCGCGACGGTAGGGTGGATTGCACGGGGCTGTGGGGCGTTCCAGTAACCCCGCTTGCGGTCTCGACGCCGGATCACATTACACCTGCGAACGTACTATTATGGCAAGAGAAAGAGCTGGCATTTGATCGCCGCCTGAAAGCTGATGTGGCGGTCTCCGGCAACGCAATTCTCTATATGCGTTCTGCTGCCTTTCACAGATACGATGAAATTTCGGATGATATGCGCGCGATCATTGTGACCTCCGATGGAGGGCATATTTTCAGAGGTTTTGGTCGCGAGGCTCCAGCAGTCATTACGGCGTTTCGAAAAACGAATGATTTGTTGCAGATGCGCGGGCGCCACGCCACGGATTGCGATGAACGGCACCAAATCTGTGTTATAATGCAAAAGGATATCTCCGCGAATGTATTTGCGCGGTCACCGCTTGCCGCGTGTGCTATCCTCCTGTTGGGTGCACTTGCAGGCGCTGGCGGCGGATTTGCGATTGAAGACCTCCTGCGAACCTACCGCAGTATGGATAGGCAACTGCGACGGGCACTTAAGCGCGGCAGATTTCGTGTCGCCTACCAGCCAATTGTAAGCCTCGGAAACCGCCAGATCACCGGTGTTGAGGCGCTCGCGCGATGGAACAACGAGGACGGGCAGGCGATCTCTCCGGAAGTCTTCATTGCCCGTATCGAGAAGATGGGGCTTCTGCCTGAGCTCACAAACGCCGTTATCATTCGCGCGCTCTCCGACCTTCAGGGACATCTGACAGATACTTCCGACTTTTACGTCAGTATCAATGTCGGCGTCACAGATCTGCTTTCGCCTGATTTCACAACATTTCTTCTGCATGAAACGAAGAGCCGAAGAATAGATCCGAGGCGGATTGCGCTGGAGATTACCGAACGCGCTTCGGCGGACATGGAGGCGCTCATTACGGCGGTCGTCAAGTTTCGCTCGATGGGCTTCAGAATTTTCATCGACGATTTTGGAACGGGATATTCGGGACTGGCCTACTTGGCCAGCATGCCGGTAGACGTGGTAAAGGTCGATAGGATGTTCACCAGCGCGGTTGGAACCGACTCTCTGCGAGCGAAGATGTTCGGAAACATCTGCAGCATGATCAATGAGGTAAGCGGAAACGTTCTTGTCGAAGGTGTCGAAACCTCCGATCAGGCGGATCAACTACAGCAGCTACTCCCCGACGCGAGTGCCCAAGGCTGGTTCTTCGGAAAGCCAATGGAGGACATTTCCGCGCTGGCACCCTACTTTCAACGGCGTCCTTCGGTGACAAGCCCGCAACAATACGCGGACATCAGGACCCAACCGTCTACATAAGTTGTTAGACACCCAATCCCTTGATGTTCTTCCCATTCCAGACCTGCTTTGAAAGCGGGCGAGCACCGAAAACTCGATTTCGCATGGCCGGCGGCCCTATCGGACCCGTCTTCCCGAGGCGTCAAAGAAACGCAGTTGCGCGCTATCCCATGAGAAATGGACCATGTCGCCTGAATTCACGGGAGCCGGCGAGCGGTGTTCGGCAATGATCGATTGTCCCTCGTTGGTCTGGCAGTACAGAAACTGCGTACCGCCGAGATACTCGGAGAAATCCACCTTGGCTTGAAGCAACCCCTCACCCGAGGTGGAAACGACCAGATGTTCGGGGCGTATACCCATCGTGATCTCGGCCCCCGCTGACGACTTCCCTGACTGCAGTGACACCGGAATACGGTTCTCGCCCAGGCGTATCGAGCCATCGTCTGCCCACCGCGCAGCCAGCAGGTTCATCCGTGGCGATCCGATGAAGCCGGCAACGAAGATGTTGGCTGGATTTTCGTAGACCTCGCGCGGCGTGCCGGTTTGTTCGATGCGCCCATCACGCAGCACGACAATCATATCGGCAAGCGTCATCGCTTCGGTCTGGTCGTGGGTGACGTAGATCATCGTGTTGCGAAGTTCGCGGTGAAGTCGCGCGATCTCGATGCGCATCGACACACGCAGTTCGGCATCGAGGTTCGAGAGTGGCTCGTCAAACAGAAACACATCCGGCTTGCGTACGATCGCGCGGCCGATCGCCACGCGCTGGCGTTGGCCGCCGGACAGTTGGCCGGGCCGGCGGTCGAGAAGCGGGTCGATCTTCAGGATCGCAGAGGCTGCCCGGACCCGCGTTTCGATTTCCGCTTCCGGCGTGCGCGCCATTTTCAGCCCGAAGGCCAGATTGTCGCGCACGCTCATATGCGGATAGAGCGCATAGGACTGGAACACCATGGCGATGCCGCGATCCGAGGGATCGAGATCGGTGACATCGCGCCCCTTGATCTCGATCTCACCGTCGGTCACCTCTTCAAGTCCGGCGATCATGCGCAAAAGCGTCGATTTTCCGCAGCCGGATGGGCCGACGAAGACCACGAAGGAACCCTCCGTGATCGTCAGGTCGATGCCGTGAATGACCTCCAAGTTGCCGAAACTCTTGCGGATATCGGTCAGTACGACACCTGTCTTGGCCACGTCATGCATTGTCGTTTTCACCGGCTCTCACCCAAACCAGCATTTCGCCGGGCGACCTGTTGTCCCAGAACGAGTATGGCACGAAACGCGCCGTCGTCTCTTCCGCTTCAGGAGGCGTGGTGCGATAAAGAGCGTCGCCCCAGTCGGCTCTGTCGCGGGTGACGGCAAGATCCAGCGCCACGGCGCCGCCAAGGTTTTCCGTCTTGGCTGTCGTCGCCTGCGAGACGGGACGCGTCAGCCTGATGCCGTTCAAGCCGTCGCCGTTGTCAGTCTCCTCGACGCAGTAGACCATCGGCCCGCGCATCAATGCCGTGCGGCCGGCATCCTGCCGGACCCTAGGATTGGCAAACAACGCACGTGGGGTAAGCGGAATGTCGAGATCGATATGATCGCCGGTCGTCCAGTCCCGGTCGATGCGGGCGTAGCCATCCACCGTTCCCGATGCGAGATCGATCGCTTCGCCGTTGACTTTCAACTTTGCGCCATCGGCCCATTCAGGAATGCGCAGGGCTATGGCAAAATGTGCCGGCTTGTCCGTCGTCACGTCGAACCCGATGGCCCCATCCCAGGGGTAGCGTGTCTTTTGCGACAATCCGATAGCCGTACCGCCGATCTCGAAACGCGCCTGGCTCTCTCCATAGAGATGGACTGCAATCTCGTCATCGGAGACCGCGTACATATAGGAGCCAATCGAGGCAAGCAGGCGAGCGATATTAGGCGGGCAGCAGGGGCAGGGGTGCCAGATCCACCGGTGATGCTTGCCGGCGCTCTCCAGAGGGTTCTCGTAGAAGAAGGTTTTGCCATCGAGTGACAGGCCCGACATGGCTCCGTTGTAGAGTGCCTGTTCCATGATGTCGGCGTAGCGCCGGTTCGGGCCGCGACCCAGCATGCGGCTCGCCCAGAAGACGAGACCGATGGACGCGCAGGTCTCGGCGTAGGCGCTTTCGTTGGGCAGATCGTAATAGTCGGTGAATCCCTCGTTGGACACCGCCGGTCCAATGCCGCCCGTGACATACATCTGCTTGGTGACCAGATCGTCCCACAGGGTGTCGAGTGCTGCGGTCAGGCTGTCGTCATTGTATTCCGTGGCAATATCGGCCATGCCGCAGTAGAGATACATGGCGCGCACCGCGTGGCCGACGACCTTTTTCTGCTCGCGCACCGGGGCGTGAGACTGGCTGTATTCGTAGGTCTTTTGAATGAAATTGGCAGGATCGCGACCGTCGCGGATCGCTTCTTCGGTAAAGAAATGCGGTTCCGTGCCTCGTTCGTCGATGAAGAACTTGCAGAGATCGAGATATTTTTTCTCTCCGGTCACACGGGCGAGCTTGACCAGCGCCAGTTCGATTTCCTCGTGGCCGCAATAGCCGCGAAGCTGGCCTTCGCCCCGACCGAAGGTCTTGGTCAGGTAGTCGGCATAGCGGCACATGATGTCGAGCAGCTTGCGCTTGCCTGTCGCCTGGAAGTAGGCCACCGCGGCCTCGATCAGGTGGCCGGCGCAATAGAGTTCGTGGTGATCGCGCAGGTTGGTCCAGCGGCGGTCCGGCTGGACGCGTTGGAACCAGGCGTTCAGATAACCGTCGGCGTCTTGCATCTTCTCATACATGTCGATGATCTCGTCGACGCGCGCCTGCAGCTTCGGGTTCGGCCGCCGGTAGAGCGAATAGGCAACCGTCTCGATCGACTTGCCGAGATCGCTATCCCAGAACATCTGGGTGGTGCCGCCCCACGGCTGGATCGGTATGACGATGCCCGGGCCTGGCTTGCTGGTGTCGATCGCATCGACCATGCCGGCTTCCACACAGCGATCGAGCAGCGTCTCGGCTGTCGTGTTGCAGATCGCGTCCTGACGATCACCGAACAGGCCGTGGATATCGACGCTCGGAACGGGAAGGGGGCGGAACTGGCGGTCTTTCTTCGTCATTGTCATGGCTTCATCCGTTTCTAGAGATCATTTCACCGCGCCGGCCATCAGCCCGCGCATGTAGTAGCGTTGCAAAAGCAGGAAGACGATCAGGCAGGGGATCGTCATGACGGCCACGCCGGCCTGGACCGCGCCCCAGTTGACTGCCCCGAGACGACCGGCGCGTACTGCCATCATCAGAACCGGCAGCGTGTATTTCTCGTTGCTGGACAAAAGGATCAGTGCCGCCAGGAACTCGTTCCAGGCGTTCAGGAACGCAAAGATTGCGACGGTCGCCACCCCTGGCAGAACCAGCGGCAAAAGCACGCGGACCAGAAGCCTGAGATCGCGGGCGCCGTCGATCCGGGCAGCCTCCTCGATCTCTTTCGGTACCGCGTCGAAGGCATTGCGCATCATGAACACCGAGAATGGCAGTTGGAGCGTGACGTAGATAAGGGTGAGCCCGAACAGCGAGTTGTTCAGCCCGAGCTTTGCCAGAATGATGAAGAGCGGCGTCAGGATCGATTGGAACGGGATCATCAGCGTCGCGATGATCAGCACGAAAAGAACGTTCTTGAGCGGAAACCGGTAGCGCGAAAAGCCGTAGCCGGCGAGCAGGCTGACGATCACCGTCAGGATCACCGTGGCAAGCGAGACCATCAACGAATTCAGCATGTGCTGCCAGATCCCGGCGCCAAAGCCGTCCAAGGATCCGTAGGCATCAAGGCTGAAACCATTGATAGGCCACGGCGGCAAGGGCGGCATGCCGGCTTCCGCGCCATGACGAAACGAGGCCAGAAACGCAATCACGAAGGGCGCCAGGAAAAACAGCGAAATGGCGACGCCGGTGGCGTGATAGATACCGTTCGAGCGTGCCGTTAGCCGGGCGCGACGCTGTTTGGCTGACGTTGTTTTCACAGGCGTCACGGCTTTTCCTCCCGGACGCTCAGAAGCCAGAGCTGGACGATACTGATGGCTACCAGAATGGCGAGGAGCACGATCGACAAGGCCGCCCCGTAGCCGAGATTGAAGGACACGAACGACTGGTTGAAGATGTAGTAGACGACCGAGATCATACGGTTCTGAGGCCCGCCTGATGTCATGATGTAGAACTGGTCGAAGGCGAGGATCGATCCGGTGACTGAAACGATCAGCGCAAGAGCGATGGTCTTGCGCATCAGCGGCAATGTCAGATGGCGGAACCGCTGCCATCGGCCGGCCCCGTCAATGCGGGCGGCTTCCGTCAGGTCGGCAGGAATGGCCTGCAGGCCGGTGAGCAGGATGATCATGGTGAAGCCCGCAATTTTCCAGACGACCATGACGATGATGGTGAGAAAGGCGCTGTCGAAAGTGGCGAGCAGGTTAGGGGCCTTGTCCACCAAACCAAGTGCCTTGAGGGCCGGACCGATAAAGCCGCTATCGACATTTGCCAACCACACCCAGAGCAGCGATGCTGTCGCTAGGCCGACGACAACGGGCAGGAAGATGATGGTGCGATAGGCGCTGACGAACTGTCGTTGCTTCTCCACGAAGATCGCTAACGGAAAGGCCACGGCGAAGATCGCGATGGTGACGACGACGGTGTAATAGGCCGTGAACTGCAGGGCCGCCATGAAGCGCGCGTCATGGAACATGCGGACATAGTTCCTGAAACCGATCCAGCGGGTGCCCCCCATCAGGGGCCAGTTGTGCAAGCTCATCCAGCCCGTAAAAATCACCGGGATGACGAAGAAGGCGATAACGAGCACCATGGCAGGCGCAATGTAGACCAGCCCGTGCAGCCCCTTTCTGCGGGAGCGCCGGCGTCTGGGCGACAAAAGGTTAGATCCCGATGCGATCATCCAGGAGCTCCGCAAGGTTTTCTGAAGGGTGACCGGAAGACGGATACCGCCTTCCGGTCTTGGCAGCATCGCGGAGCGATTATTGACCACTGTCGATGATCGATTGCATCTCGCCTTGAGCGGTCGAGAAGGCGCCATCCACATCGTCACCGAAGATCGCGGCGCTGATGAACGTGGCCCAGGGGCCGTTGTTGCTGTTGATCAGGTCGTTGAATTGTAGCGTGTAAGGCGTCTTGGCGACCGCGATCGCATCGATGCCGACTTGCAGTCGCGGATCGAGGCCCTGCAAGACTTTCTCGGCGATATCGCCGCGTGTCGGCAGGCTTCCGTATTTCGCCATCATCTTCTGGCCATCCTCGGAATAGATGTATTCGAGGAATTCCTTGACCGCGGCGATCTTCGGCGTGCCCTTGGTGATGACGAAATTGTCGCCGCCGGCAAACGACGATGTGCCGCCCGTCGCGCCCGGTATCAGCGTTACCCCGAAATTGATCTCCGGATGCTCGGTGACCAGAGAGCCGATGGCAAATGCCCCGAGGCTTTGCTGGCCGATCTTGCCGCTGGTAAAGCTCAGGAAGTTTGCGCCATTGTCGCTGGCCGCACCCGCCGGCACCAGATCCTTCTTGACCATGTTGCGGTAGATATCGATGGCCTTGCGCATTTCCGGCGTATCGAGCGTCGCGGTCTTGCTGTCGGCGGACAGGATGTCTTTACCGGAGCCCCAGACGAGCGGAGTGAAGGTAAAGATCATGCAACCGCCGCAACCGCCACCCGAGAAGTAGAAGCCATAGGTGTCGTCACCCAGAGCGCGAATTTTTTCGGCATTGGCAGTGATTTCGTCCCAGCTGGTGGGTGCCTTTTCCGGGTCAAGCCCGGCCTTTTTGTAGAGATCCTTGTTCCAAGCGAAGACCGATGTTTCAACCGACAACGGCAGGCCGTAGATGCGGTCCTGATAGGTGCCGAGCTTCACATGCGATGGTGACAGGGCGTTGAAATAGGGCAGCGACTTCGCCCAGTCCGTCAAATCCTCGAGTTGCCCGGCAGCCGCAAAGGCCGGGTTGTAGATCAGGTCCATCGATAGTGCGTCCGGTGCCTGTCCACCGGCGATCGCGGTCGCGTATTTCTGCACCAGTTCCGAAAACGGCACCTCGGTCATCGCCACCTGATTTTCGTGGCTGGCGTTATAGGCCTCAACGGTTTTCTTGAAGGCATCGCCGATACCCGTGCGCACCCACATTTCCACCTTCTCGGCGGCGGCGGCTGACGATGCGAGGCAAAGAACAGCGATGCTTGTCGCTGTCAAAAGACGCTTGATCATGACACTCCTCCCAAACGGACGCTCTCCTCAGCGCCCTTGCTCATTCTTCCGAGGGCTTTCCCCCGCACGATTGCCGGACAACCAGCCGGCATGGCAGTTTCCGCACGCCCGGGTCGACGGGTCGTCCTTCGGCGAGCGCCAGAACGGTCAAGCCGGCCTGCCGCCCGAGTTCCCTCAGCCCCATGTCCACCGTCGTTAGCGGCGGTCGTGTCTGGGCCGCGACAATCTCCCAATTGTCGAAGCCGACAACGGACACTTCCTCGGGCACGCTGATGCCTCGCTCGCGCAACGCATCCACTGCGCCACGGGCAATCTGATCGTTGCCACAGAACAGACCGTCCGGCTTCTCGCCTGATGTGTCCCAGATCCGGGCGACAGCCTCGTGACCCCAGCTCTCCGACCAGACGCCGTAAAGAACGGGCTCGATTCCACCGGTCGCCGCGCTAAAGGCGTCGGCGCGTTCCCGCACCGAGAAGAAATCCTGTGGGCCGGTCAGATGCACGATCCGCTTTCTCCCCAGACGCGACAGCCATTCGACGGCCACTTGCGCGCCTTGCCCGTCGTCGGAGCGGAAGCTGACACTGTCCGACGGCCCATCCGTAAAGGCATAGACGACAGGCACCGGAAGCTTCGACAGATCAACGGGCAAGCCGCGATCGATGCGTTTTCCCGTCGCGATAATACCGTCCACCTGCTTGTCGAGCATCGCCTCCACGTGGATCTGCCCGAGTGCCGGATCATCCTCGATCGCGCACAGAAAGACCGAAACGCCGTGATCAACCAGCGCTTCCGAGACGCCCGCCATAACGGGCAGCGTGAAGCGACCGTAGGTGTCGTTGGTCAGAAGACCGATGGTAAAGCTACGCTTGCTGAGCAGCCCTCTTGCAAGAGCATTGGGGCGGAAACCGATCTCGCTTGAAACACGTTTCACGCGCAACCGCGTCTCGTCTCCCATGCGTCCGGTATCGTTGAGGGCTTTCGACGCGGTCGAAATGCTGACGCCTGCAGCCGCAGCAACGTCATGGATCGTCACACGTTTTCCGGAACCTCCAATAGCCAAAACCGTTTCCTCCACCTGAGAGAGAAAACCTTTTCCCTCAAACTGTGTCAAGCGAGAAAAGGTTTTCTCAAAGTTTTTCTTGCTTGCTGGTATCAGGGTAACCGAGTTCGTATTGACCACGCTGGGGCGTCCAGCGGACCTATTTTGGTAGGCTGTTCTTGGCCGTTCGTGAAAAAGTCAGAGTTCAGCAGCAGTGCCAGATGAAATCAAGACCTGGGCGTGCTGCCTTGTAATCACCGGCGTCGGGCTGCCTGACGGGTAGGCCACTATCGCCGCGCGCAGTGCCTCAGATCGAGCCCCTGTCGCGATCTGCTTCGGTATCACGGCCCAAGAGTTCGGATACCCAACGGCTGGAGGGGTGATGGCGGCAGAAAGTCACCAGCGCGATCGAGATCGGAACGCCGATGAATGCGCCAAATATCCCCCACAGGTAACTCCAGGCGAAAACGGAAAACAGGACGACGACCGGCGATAGGGAGAGCGCATTGCCAGATACGCGTGGTTCGATATAGCTGCCAAGCGTGAACTGGATGAGGTTCAGCCCAACAAAGATCACAAGCGCCGACTGCCAGTCGTCGAATTGGATGAGCGCAAATGCCGTAGGAAGCAGCGTTGCCACCAGCGGACCGATAAAGGGTATGTAATTCAGCACAAAGGCGATGGCCCCCCATTCCTTCGCGAGGGGCAGTCCGAAGGCACTCGTGAACCCGAAGACGAAGAGTCCCGTAGCGATGCTCATGATTGTACGGATTTTCATATAGCGCCGAAGCTTCTGCGCCGTCTGCCGACTGCCATCGAGCAGCAATTTCCTTGCCCTCGAGCTTTGCATTCTTTTGATCCGGCCTTCGAAATCCTCAACCTCCATCACCCCAAGGAGAAGATAGGTCAAAGCAATCAGCCAGAAGCTGAACGTGCTGTTGACCCGGCTCGTCAAGGTCTGGACACCACGCAGCACCGAAGCGGTACCCATATTGTCGGCCCAAAGAACATCGACATTGACGCCCTGCTCGTCGAGCCATTGGCGGATCTCCTGATATTGCTGCTGGAACCGGGCCGCGTTGAAAACCATCCATCCGCCGACCCGACCGAAGGACCATGTGACGATCCAGCCGAATGCCAGAAGCGCAAGTATCATCACGGCCAGGGTCACCAGAAGTGCGATGTATCTTGGAAGGAAGCGCTGCATGCCGTGCTGCACCGGCCACAAAAGGGAAATCGCCAAGAGAGCGAATGCCAAGGGTGCCACGACCGTCGCACCTGCCGGCAGCATGGCGATCACGAGAAGCACCGCAATTACAACCTGGGCCGAAGGAACTGTTCTATATCGTCCGGCCCGCATCATCATCCTCGATTAGGAGTATCAAAGGGTATTCTTGAAAATTCGGCCGTCTTTCATGACGATCTTCAGGGTCTCCTCAGGTCTTTCGACCAACTTGATATCGTCGAGTGGATTGCCGTCCCATACAAGCATATCGGCAAGCGCCCCTTTCTCGATGACCCCGAGATTGCCTGGATAAGGCGCGCGCAAGTTGGAAAGTGCCAGAAGACCCGCATTGCCCGACGTTGCCATGCGCAGGGCTTCTGCGTTTGTGAACCAATTGCTCAGATGCGTGAGCATGATATTTTGCCGCGGCGCCAGTTCGGGAGAGAACAGAAGATCCGAACCCCAGGCGGTCATGATCCCGTATTTCTTCGCATATCCGTATATCTTTGGCGTTCCGACAAATATCTGTGCTGCGCGTTCGGCGCCGACGCCAGTCTGCGAGGCGGCGTCTTCGATCGTCAGGAAGGGTTGGGTGCTTAGCCAGATCTTCTTGTCGGCAAACATCCTTGCCGTCTGTTCGTCCATTAGATGGGCATGTTCGATGCAGCTCACTCCACCCGCTATGGCGCGCTGGACGGTGTTGGACGCATAGGCGTGGACCGTCACGTAGGTGTTCCAGTCCCGGGCTACCTCCACCGCGGCGCGAATTTCGGTTTCGCTGAAGGTCGTCATGTCGAGCGGGCTGCGCGGGGATGAGACGCCGCCGCCGCCAACGATCTTGACCTGCGACGCCCCCTGAAGAAGCTGCTCGCGCACCCGACGCTGCAAGCCGCCGATATCATCGGCGATGGCCGCACTTCCCATTAGTTCGCTGAGGCTGAGCTGACCATCCCGCGCAGGAATTTCAAACGGCATGCGCAGATCGCCGTGACCGCCGGAAGTCGTGATCATTGCCCCAGACGGAAAGATGCGTGGGCCGGGAATGATCCCGGTATCGATCGCTTGTTTGAAGGTGAAAGTGGGGCCGCCCAGATCGCGGATCGTGGTAAAGCCCCGCAGCAACGTGCGCTCGGCTTCCGCGGTGGCGGCGGCGAATATAATGCCGGGGTCGCCCATCATAAGCACCTGTAACGGTACTGGGGCGTAGATCGCATGCCAATGCGCATCGATCATGCCGGGCATCAGCATGCGATTGTCGCAGTTTATGATCGTCGCGTCCTCTGGCGGAGGGTTGTTGGCCGGATCGATGGCGGCGATCGTGTTCCCCTCGACGAGTACCTGTACCCCGTCGTGCAACTTATCGGATTTTCCGTCGAACAGCCGGACCTGCTTCAGCAGTATCTTGGAGGGTCGTTTTGCGTTCTGCGCGTTGCCCGCACCTGGCATGATCCCCGCCACGGCAACCGATCCGATCGCCGCCAAAAAGTTTCGCCGCGAATAGTCGGCAAGATAGCCAGATCGTTGTTGAAGCCCTGGACTAGCACAACTGCAGCCACCATTATGGATGAGGTGTCGATATTTCATACCAGCGCTAAACACGGCATTCCTCCGAGAAATATCTCCACCAAACATTCATTCAAACCCACAATGTCAGCTTGGCAGCAACGTCGCTGAACCAACGGTTTGCGTTACGCAGCTTACGTGGCCTTCCGCAGTCAAGAACAAGCCTCACCGCCTTCGACGCGAATGAAGCAGGGCCATCTTTTCCGGCAACGGCTAGTAATCCACTGCATCACGCGCGATGGGGCATGTCATGCAGTGCCCGCCGCCACGCCCACGTCCAAGCTCTGCGCCATTGATCGTGATGACTTCAATGCCCTGCTTGCGCAGCAGAGTGTTGGTGTAGGTATTGCGGTCATACGCGTAGACGACACCCGGGGATGCGCAGACCAGATTGGCGCCGCTATCCCACTGCGTGCGCTCGCGCATATAGTCGTTTCCACCGGTCTCGACGACACGCATGGCCTTCAACCCGAGCGAGTCGCGCACCGTTTCGACGAACGAGCCCTTGTCCTTGTGCAGTTCGACGCCACCCTTGCCGTCTGGGCGATAGGAAAAGGCTTCGATGTTGTTGACGATGTCAGGGTAGAGCAACACGCAATCGCGGTCTGCAAAAGTGAAGACTGTGTCGAGGTGCATGGCCGCACGCAGCTTGGGCATTGCCGCAACGATGACGCGCTCTGCGGCGCCTTTCTCAAATAGCGCTGCTGCCACTTGGCTGATCGCCTGTCGCGACGTTCGTTCGCTCATGCCGATGAGGACATTGCCCTTGCCGATCGGCATGACGTCTCCGCCTTCAATTGTCGCAAGGCCCCAATCTTTTGTTGGGTCCCCCCACCAAACATTGACCTGACCGGCGAAATCCGGATGAAACTTGTAGATGGAGGTCGTGAGGATCGTCTCCTCGTGGCGCGCCGGCCAGTAGAGTGCGTTCAAGGTGACGCCGCCATATATCCAGCAGGTGGTGTCGCGCGTGTAGAGTGTGTTCGGCAGCGGTGGAAGCAGGTACTCGTTGACCCCGGCCGCATCGCGGATCAGTTCCAGCTGCTCGCCACCAACGTTTTCGGGAAACTCGAAGGTGGAAAGGCCACCGATCAGAGTCTCGGCCAGATCGCGGTTGGAAAGACCCTCAAGGTAGGAGCGCACCTCGTCGAGAAGGCCAAGACCAATCTGGTTGGCGACCACCTGGTTGTCCAGTATCCACTTCTTTGCCTCCGGGATCGCAACCGTCTCGGCAAGAAGATTGTGCATCTCGACGACGTCGATGCCGCGGTCGCGCATTTTTGTGATGAAGTCGAAATGATCTCGCTTGGCGTTATCGACCCAGAGGACGTCGTCAAACAGAAGGGCGTCACAATTGCTCGGCGTCAGACGCTGATGGGCCCGGCCCGGCGCACAAACCATAACCTTTCGCAGTTGGCCAACTTCGGAATGCACGCCAAATTTGCTGTCCTTTGTCATCGAGGTAGTCCCCCAGTTGATTAAGGTTCAATTGTGCCGGTCAGCAGGCCGTAGGCACCAATGAGGCCTGCCACCAAGGTGACGGCGAAAACGATAAGCTCGGCGGAGGTGAACAACTGCACCTTCTGCTCGCGTCGGGCCCATACGTAAAGAATGGTTCCCGGCACAAAAAGAACGGTAACCAACAGGACGTATTTGAGCCCGGCGGCAATGAACATGATGATCGTGTAAACCACTGCAATCCAGGCAAATACCTGGTCGCGACCGCGCTCATGCGGCGTTGCCTCGTAGCCTTCGCCGCGGCGGGCGAGCAAAACGCCGTAGCCCGCCACCAAAAGGTAGGGCAGAAGCGCCGTGACGCTAGTCATGTCGAGCATGAAGTTGAAGGCGTCGCGAGACCAGTACGTAGAGATCACGAACAACGAAACGACGATATTGGTCAGCCATAGCGCGTTAGCCGGTACCCGGTTGCCATTCTGCGCCGCAAATAGCCTCGGCATATCGGCGGATTTGGCGGCAGCAAACAGGACTTCCGCGCAAATCAGCGACCAGGCGAGATAGGCACCCAGCACCGACACCAGCACGCCAATCGATATGAACACCGCACCCCAGTGGCCGACAACCACCTCGAGGACGCCCGCAAGGGATGGATTCTGGACGCCGGCAACCGCCGCCCGAGGCATTGCGGCATAGGGGAGCAGCGTGATCGCCACCATCAGGCCGGTCACCCCGACGAAGCCGAGAATCGTGGCTGTGCCGACATCGGCGCGCGTTTTGGCAAAGCGAGAATAGACGCTTGCCCCTTCGATCCCAAGGAAAACGAAGACGGTGATCAGCATCGTGTCTCGGACCTGCGCGAATAGGGACTTTTCGGGCATGTCCACGCCGCCAAAGAAATTGGCCGAAAATTGCGTGTAGTTGAAGACGAAAAGCATAGCCAGGATGGCGACGACAATTGGGACGATCTTGGCAATCGTGACGATCACATTGATGAAAGCCGCCTGCTCAACGCCGCGAAGGATCATGAAATGGAAAGCCCATATCCCGATAAGGGAGACGATGATGGCGGTTATCGTGCTTCCATCCCCAAAGAGCCCCGGGAAAAAACGCCCGAGTGTCGAACCGATCAACACCCAGTAGAAGACGTTGCCGAGGCAGCTACCGAGCCAGTATCCAAAGGCGGACAGGAAGCCCATATAGTTGCCGAAGCCTTCTTTGGCGTAAGCGAAAACACCGGAATCGATCTCGGGCTTTTTCTCCGCCAAGGCCTGAAAGACACGTGCAAGCATGTACATGCCGGTGCCGGCGATTATCCAGGCAATAATCGCACCGAAGGGACCGGTCGCCGTTCCGAAACGGCCGGGAAGGTTGAATATCCCAGCGCCCACCATTGAACCGACGACCATCGACGTTAGTGCGAAAAGTGATAATTTTTGCGTGGAAGCCGACGCCATGATGGAACTCGAATGACAAGGTTGCTCGGGCTTTCGATGAATACAACTGCTGCCGGCACGTTCCTGTATCAGTTACTATAGAGTGCTTCAGCCTTGCCGGTGATCGCAGGGAATCTCACAACTATGCTCTGCGTTTAAAATTTCATGAGCACTAAACTAGAGGAATTCGGGCAGGTCTGAACCTCGTGCGCCCGCGCTCGATTCCAGAAAACTTCGGATTTTCATGAGGATATGCGCTCAGACCGATATTCGACCCGTCGCGAGAAAGTAGATGGCGGCCATGGCGCCAATGGCGGCAGTGATGAACATCAATGTTTCCGCTGGCGTAAATACACGCAGGTTCTGTTCCCGACGGGCCATGAAGAAAAGGATGGTTCCAGGTCCATAGATCGCGGCGGAAAGAAGCAGATGGCTGCCGCCTGCCGCAGCAATGAGGAACGACGTGTAAACGAGCGCCAGCCCCGATCGCACTGCTTCGCGGCGACGGCTTGCCGGCTCCAGTTCGTAAGTCTCGCCAGTTGCAACAAGCTTGAAACTGTAAGCCGAGACAAGAAAATAGGGGATCAAGATCATCGAGCTGGTCAGCTCGATAGCGAGACGGAGCGCGTATTGAGCAAATAGCGACAGGATCAGGAAGATCTGAACCACGATATTGGTGAGCCACAAAGCATGTGAAGGCACGCCGGCCTTGTTTTCGTGCATGAGGAATTTCGGCATCGTGCCGTATTTGGAGGCAGAGAATAGAATCTCCGCAGCAAGCAAAACCCAGGACAGGTAGGCGCCGCCGACAGAAATCATCAGCGCGGCGCTGACGAAAAGCGTACCCCATGGGCCCACTATTGCCGAAAGTACACCTGCCATCGATGGGTTGCGCAGGTCGGCGAGGTCTGGACGCAGCATGATGCCATAAGAGAGTATCGTTACCAGAACGAGCAGGCAGAGCACGCCGATAAATCCGAGGAGCGTTGCAACGCCGACGTCGGCGCGATTGCGGGCGTAACGAGAATAGACGCTTGCCCCCTCGATGCCGACGAAGACAAAGACCGTGACCAACATCGTCGCGCGGACTTGTCCTGCGATGTTGCCGAAGGTAGCGGCCTCGCCTCCCCAGAAATTAATGGCGAAAATGTCGGCTTGGAAGCCATAGATGACGAACACGATGAAGAGCGCGATTGGAATGATCTTCGCGAAGGTAACGATTGTGTTGATCGCCACAGCTTCCCGGATGCCGCGCAGGATCAGGCTGTGAACGATCCAAAGCAGCATTGAGGAGCACGCAACGGCGAGAACCGTGTTGCCGTCGCCAAATATCGGAAAGAATAGCCCAAGCGTCGACTTGATCAGAACGAAGTAGGAGACGTTGCCTAGAAGCGCTGCGGACCAGTAGCCGAGCGCCGACAAAAACCCGAGGTAGTTGCCGAAACCTTCCTTCGCATAGGCATATATGCCTGCATCCAGATCTGGTTTCCGCGCTGATAAAGTCTGGAAAACGAACGCCAGCATCAACATGCCTATGCCGGAAATTGTCCAGGCGACCAGTGCGCCAAAGGGACCGGTGGCGCGCCCGAAAGCCTGCGGAAGCGAGAAGATGCCGGCACCCACCATGGAGCCGACACACATCGCCATCAGGGTCCACATGGAAAGTTTGGCTTCGGAAGAAGAACTCATGATTCCGACAATTCAGGCTGGTGTATTTTCCAGCGGAGGGAGAGCCTCCTTCGAGCCGTACATTACATCTTCGTCGACGGTCTCGTTATGGTTCAGAATCCCAAGGCTATGCTCCACGTTTATTAGCGGCGGCTTCACAGGCACCGAACTTGCGGTCACCTTTCCTGTCGAAGCAGCATTGAGCGAATGTTCCGTGTGCACGTCGCCGATTTAGCCCGAGGAACCACGCAACAAGGCATGTTATCGGCTGCCTGCCCGGTCAGGTTGTGTTTTAGTGTTAGCTATGATAGTGTGTAGACAATATAACGACATGACTGCCGCAAGAAAAATCCAGTTGAAATGAAGATTTTAGTTGGGGGAACTTGAATGTCGAAAGTCGCCTTTCATTGGCAGTCTGGTCGGCGCTAGCACCATGACGATTCGCCATTCAAGAACGCAACCAGTTGCATTTCACGCAGCGCAAGATTCAGTTGACCTGGATGCGATCCAAACTCAGCATCTGCTGGATCCAGGCGGATCGGCGCAGGTCCCGGCACTGTCGTCTTTTGAATTTGTGACAGGCGGGGTTCCGAGGGTGTGTCAATTCGAGGCCTGGCGCACCAACTTCGCTCCGATCCTGAATGTTGAATGTTCTCGTGATATCTCGCAAGGTTTCATCGGAAAGCAAGTGATCTGGGATCTGGGCTGCTTTGCCTACGCGCATGTCACCACGGATGCTCTGGACTTTGAGAGCGTAACGCGTCCCGGTCGCTGGGAGCCTCTCGACCACTTCGTCCTGTCTGTGTTGCTGTCGGGCGATGTCTACACCGAAACGTCCTCAAGGACGTTCAGGGGTACCGTCGGCGTCACGCAGGTCCATTCTCTTGGTCATAGTTTCCGCGGGAAACTAGCGGCAAGCGAACTGCTCATGTTGTACGTTCCACGCGACTTTTGCCCTCAGACAACTCAGGCGTTAAGCGCCGCGGAATTCACGACGTTGGATGGGGGGATGGGGCTGCTATTTCATGATTACATGATAGGCTTGGCAAGGCAGTTGCCGCGCGTCAACAAGGCTGATCTTCCGGCTCTCGCGGAAGCCACGCGGGCCATGATGCTTGCCTGCGTATCTCCTTCCGCGGATCATTGCCACATGGCGGGGCGTCCCATAGCGGTAACCCTACTTCATCGTGCACAGAAAATAATACAGTCAAGGCTGTATGACGCGTCTCTTGGGGCTCGAATGATTGAACGTGAACTGGGTATTTCGCGCTCCCGCCTGTATCGAATGTTCGAGGCCTTCGGTGGCGTTAGGCGCTACATCCAACACAGGCGCTTGCTTGACGCGCACACTGCCTTGGCAAACCCAAGTGACCAACGCAGAATACTTGAAATTGCCGAGCAGCGTTGCTTTACCGATGGTTCGGAGTTCAGTCGCGCATTCAAGCGTGAATTCGGCTATAGCCCGGTCGAAGTCCGAATTGGCATGAGAGGCAATTTGCCGTGCAGGTCTGATAGCCTTCAGGAAACCGCGCCCGAACATCAACTGGGGACAATGCTGCGCAGACTCCAGGGTTGATGCCACCACATCCTTCAAGCGCACGGCTTAAAAGCATCACAATGCTCAGTGACGACATGGCTGCAACATGTTTGGGCGACGCGTTGCGGGCAATAGGGGTGACTGCATAATCAAAAGTGGCCTAGCTGCGCGCCAAGCGCATAGCGCATGGCTGCCCTGCGCAAATTTGCCTACCGTTTAAGCCAGTCTAGTGTATAAACACAGTTATCGAAGCAATGCATCCTCCTCCCGCAACGCTTCGATTTTGCAAGCGTCTCACTCCTCCTCCCAGGGGCGCTTGTGCGGACAGTAGCACTCCTCCTCCCAGCTGCTGTTCACTGTTTTGAAAAAGCCTGCCGCACCTCCTCCCGCGGCAGGCTTTTTCTTTTCCCCGGCCGCTCAGACCGCTCTCATCAAGAAATCGCGACAGGCTTGGAACGGAGCCGGCTTGCGGTTGCCGGATCGGCACGCCGGCAGAGCTGTGGCGGCAGGCCCTTCATGATCAGTTCGGCATCGGCAACGGCCATGGAACCGATTTCATAGAAGGCGTCGCGTGTCCCGCCCGTTCGGTGCGCCGATAGCAAAAGCCCGGGGATCGCACGCACGGCATCGTCCGGCGATACAGGCTCTTCGGGGAAGACATCCGTCGCAACCTTGATATGGCCCGACGTCACCGCCTCCAGCATCGCAGGGAAATCCACGACGGCGGCGCGGCTCATCAGCAGGAAGGCGGAGCCGGGCTGCATCAGTGCAAACTCCCGTCGCCCGATAAATCCCTCGTTCTCGCTGGTGACGCTTGCGAAGACGAAGACGACGCGGCTTTCGCTGAACGTCTCATCAAGGCTGCTTGGGATGCAGTCGAGACGTTCGATGATCTCGAGAGGCAGCCAGGGGTCGAACACCCGCACCACATTCTTGAACGGGCGAATGAGTTCACGTAGCTGTTTTCCGAGATCACCGAAGCCGACGATGCCGACAGGCGCGCCCGCGAAACGGAAGACTCCCTCGTTTCCGGCAAGTCCGTATTGCTCGGTGCCGGCGCGAAACGCGCGATCGGCGGAGGTGAGGCCGCGCGCCAGATCGAGAGCCATTCCAAGCGCTGCCTCAGCGACTGGCGATGCAAAAGCTGATGCCGGGGTGATTACCCAGATGCCGCGCTCTACACAGGCCTGGTAATCGATATTCGGCATGAAGTTGGATTCGACATTGATGATCGCCTTGAGCTTCGGCGCCCTGTCCAGTCGCTCCCTCGGCATGTCGGTCTGCCCGAAGATCAGCACGGTGTCGGGAAGCAGTGCCTCGACCTGTTCGTTTGGCATCTGCCGGTCTTCGCAGACGATCACTTCGCCAAGTCGTTCCAAACGTTGGCGAACATCCGGCTTCATGATCAGGTCGAGCGTTCGTGGCAATGGGTCTACAAGAACGATATTGCGGCTCATGACTCCTCCTTCATTCCTCGCTCGCAAAGGATTATCAGCAAATATCCGCAGTGAAAGAGATTTCTGAGAGGCTTGCCGTCGAATGAGAAAAGGCCGCTGCGGAAACAGCGGCCTCGTAGGACGTCCTATCAAAGATACTAGGCGAAAGGCTCGGTGGGGCTCCTGGCCGGCCGCGTGAACCATTCGGCACCTGCCTCAGTCATGTAGATGTGGTCCTCCAGCCGAATGCCGTAGCGACCCGGGAAGACGATCATAGGCTCGTTGGAGAAGCACATGCCGGCCGCAAGCAGCGTCTGGTTGCCACGCACGATGTAGGGCTCTTCGTGAATTTCGAGGCCAAGGCCATGACCTGCCCGGTGTGGCAGGCCGGGCAACGCGTAATCCGGACCAAGTCCATGGCGGGTGAGGGCGGCGCGGGCGGCATCGTCGAGGCTGGAGCAGGTTGCGCCGATCGTCGCGGCGTCGAAAACCGCCTGCTGCGCTTCGCGTTCGATTGCCCAGGCGCGGGCGAAATCGGCTGTCGGCTCTTCCAGCACATAGGTGCGGGTCAGGTCGGAATGGTAGCCGTCGATGCGGCAGCCGGTATCGACGAGAATGACGTCGCCGGCGGCGTAGGTCTGTTCTCCGTCGGCACCATGCGGCAGAGACGACGCCTCGCCGAAGGAGACGATGCAGAAGCTGGAACCATCTGCCGCCCCGAGCGACCGATGCTGCTCGTCGATATAGCGGACCACATCCGATGTCAGTACGCCCGGCTTGATAAAGGCATGCGCGCGGCGATGCACCTCGAGCGTCAGGTTCATCGCGTATTGAATTATGTCGATTTCGGCCTGAGACTTGCGCAGGCGAATGTCACGGATCAATCGCGCGCCATCGACAAGCCGCTCGGCGCCAATGGTGCGGGCAAGCGCATGATAGACGAACAGCGGCAGTGCGTCGTCGAGTGCGACCCGGTCGATGGGCGAGATAAGAGCCGCTACCTTATCCGCGCTGTTCTCATCCTCTTCCCATGTGACGATGGTGCCGTCGAGCTTCGGCAGGCTGTCGACGCGGCTGCGCTCGAAGCCGGGCACGATGTAGAACAGCTCGTCCGCCGTGATCAACGCGCCAACGAGACGCTCGCTCTGGTGCCAGACGAGGCCCGTGAAGTAGCGAAGGCTCTCCGTCGATCCGAGAAGCGCGGCCTGCAGATCGGCGCCGCGCATGGCTGCGCGCAAGGTGGCAAGGCGCTGGCGACGTTCGGTCTCGGTGATCGGGGCAGGGCGGGCGGTGGCCGACATGATGTTTCCTCTTGGCATGAAATTTCGATCTGCCCGGGCATCGATCGCGATCGTATCGTGGTCGAGCGACGGGCTGGACGAGCGCAGCTAGTCCTCTTGCCGCAGTCGAGTCAACTGTATGAAAGACAGGGGCACAGACGCGGGCGCCAATCGGATTTGCGGGTGGATGGCCTGCATCAGAAGGTGGGCGGCGTGCAGGCGCTGATCAGTTCGCACGGCACCGGTCCGACGCAGCGAAAGCGATGGGGCCGCCTGCTCTCGAAATAATAGGCATCGCCTGGTCCGAGAATGCGACGCTCGTCATCCACGGTCACTTCGAGCCGACCCGACAATACGATACCGCCTTCCTCGCCATCGTGTACGAGCGGCACCTTCCCGGTGTCGGCGCCGGGCTGGTAGCATTCTTTCAGAATTTGCAGCTGGCGGCCAAACAGGCTTTCACCGATCTGTCGATAGGAGATCGGGCCCTTGCCGATCTCGACCAATTCGCCGGCCGCGTAGAATGGCTTGCGGGATTTCTGCGGCTCAAAGGCGAAGAACTCCGCAAGCCCGATCGGAATGCCGTCCAAAATGCGCTTCAGCGCCCCCACGGATGGGTTGGAGGAATTTGACTCGATCAATGATATGGTGGAGTTTGTCACGCCTGCGCGCTTGGCGAGTTCGCGCTGAGAAAGGTTGTTCAGCAGGCGCAGATGGCGAAGGCGTTGGCCGATGTCGACGGACATGGTGTTTCCCGATGTTCAGATTGTTCGAAATATAGCAACTCGACCGCATCGTGGCCAACAATTTCAACGGCTTGAAAATATCCAGAAAAGGACTTGTTCGGCAATCTCAAATGGCCGATGCAGGTATCATCGCCACTTCGGAGAAACAGCATGGATCAGATCAGCAAAGCCAACAGCCCTTCGCTCGACAATTTCTGGATGCCGTTCACGGCCAATCGGCAATTCAAGGCCAAGCCCAGATTGCTGGCGGCCGCGGAAGGCATGTATTACACCGATGTGGACGGCAAACAGGTGCTGGACGGGACTGCTGGTCTCTGGTGCGTCAACGCCGGACATGGCCGCAAGCGCATCGCCGAAGCGGTCGAGCGTCAGCTGCGGACCATGGATTTCGCGCCGACCTTCCAGATGGGCCACCCCGTCGCTTTCGATTTTGCCGAAAAGCTCGCCAAGATCGCGCCCGGCGGCGTTGCGGCGCAGCTTGATCGCGTGTTCTTCACTGGCTCCGGATCGGAATCGGTCGATACCGCGCTGAAGATCGCCATCGCCTATCAGCGTGCCATCGGGCAGGGCACCCGCACGCGTATCATCGGCCGTGAAAAGGGTTATCACGGCGTTGGCTTCGGCGGCATCTCCGTCGGCGGTCTCGTCAACAATCGCCGCGTCTTTCCGCAGATACCGGCCGATCACATGCGCCATACGCTGGATGTGGAACGCAATGCCTTCACCAAGGGGCTGCCGCAGCACGGCGCCGAACTTGCCGATGACCTCGAGCGGCTGGTTGGGCTGCACGGCGCGGAGACGATCGCCGCCGTTATCGTCGAGCCGATGTCCGGTTCTGCCGGCGTCATCCTGCCGCCGAAGGGCTATCTCGAGCGCTTGCGCGCCATCGCCGACAAGCATGGCATCCTGCTGATCTTCGACGAAGTCATCACCGGCTTCGGCCGTCTCGGCACCCCGTTCGCCACCGATTACTTCGGGGTCGTTCCCGATCTGGTGACGACGGCGAAGGGTCTGACCAACGGTGCCATCCCGATGGGCGCCGTGTTCGCAAGCCGGAAGATCTACGACGCGATGATGACCGGCCCGGAAAACCAGATCGAGCTGTTCCACGGCTACACCTATTCCGGCCACCCGGTCGCCAGCGCCGCCGGCATTGCGACACTTGAGATCTACGAGGAAGAAGGTCTGCTGACCCGTGGCGCAGGACTGGCGGACACCTGGCAGGATGCGTTGCACTCGCTGAAGGGTCTTCCAAATGTGCTCGACATCCGCACGCTTGGGCTCGTCGGCGCCATCGAACTCGCCCCACGCGAAGGTGCAGCCGGTACGCGCGCCTATGACGTTTTCGTCGATTGCTTCGACAAGGGCCTGCTGGTGCGCGTGACCGGCGATATCATCGCTCTGTCGCCACCGCTGATTATCGAGAAGGAACAGATCGCGACGATCGTCTCGATCATCGGCGACGCGCTGAAGCGCGCGCGCTAAGACATTGTCCCGGGCCTCGCATGATCGAGGCCCGGGACATACTATTTGATATCTTCTTCAAACTAAAACTGACGCGCCAGCACCGGTCGATGCGACCGGCCCATCAGGCCTGCGCACCCTTGATGACCACGGGCACGCCTTTGTAAGCCGGCGTGCCGGAGAGACGGTCATAGTCGGACAGCGCGATCAGTGCATTCATCTCAGGATAATAGCCGGCAACCGATCCCCGTGGAATGTTGTATTCGACGGCCAGCAGACCACGCGCCGCGCGCAGGCGTCCGCCGGAGGTTGGCAGGGATTCGACGTCGATGATCGCACCGTCCACCAGGCCGCGCTTTGCGAGATCGTCCTTGTTCATGAAGATTACGTCCCGCCGACCGAACACGCCGCGATAGCGGTCGTCGAGGCCATAGATCGTTGTGTTGTACTGGTCGTGGCTGCGCAGTGTGGTGAGAACGAGTGCGTCGGGGTTCTTCATCAGCGGATCCTCGTCGAGACCGCGGGCAACGAGGAAGGTCGCCTTGCCGCTCTCCGTCTTCCAGCGTCGATCGGAAGCCGCCACGTCAAGACGAAAGCCGCCGCGAACCCGCACACGCTTATTGAAGTCCTTGAAATCGGGAAACACGATCTCGATCTTGTCGCGGATAAGATCGTAGTCGGCGACCATGCCGTCCCAGTCGATCCCGTAGCGATCTCCCAACGTCGCCTTGGCGATGCCGGCGACGATTGCCGGCTCGGATTTCAGCATCTCGCTCGGCGGATTGAGGAAGCCGCGCGAGGCGTGCACCATCGACATGGAGTCCTCGACCGTCACGGATTGCGGGCCTGTCGCCTGCGTGTCGAGATCGGTTCGGCCAAAGCAGGGCAGCACGATCGACGTCTTGGCAATCAGCAGATGCGAGCGATTGAGCTTGGTTGCGATGTGAACGGCAAGGTCAAGCTTGCGCATGGCGGGGAATGTGATGTCGGGATCGGACATGGCAACGGCCAGATTGCCGCCAAGACAGATCAGCGCCTTCGACGTGCCGTCGTTCATGGCCTCGATCGATTCGACGGCATTGTGGCCTTTCAGATCGGTCGGGCGGAATCCGAACGCCTTCTCCATGCCGTCGATAAGCGCCTTGTTCGGGATTTCGGTGATGCCGACCGTTCTGTCGCCCTGAACATTGGAATGGCCGCGCAGCGGACAGATGCCGGCGCCGGGACGGCCGATGTTTCCGCGCAGCATCAAAAGGTTGGCAAGCTGCTGAACATTGCCGGTGCCGTTGCTGTGCTGGGTGATGCCCATCCCGTAGCACAGGATGACGTTCTTCGCCTTCACATACACATCCGCAGCGCTCTTCAGCGCGGCTCTGGTCAGGCCGGAAACGGCAATGATGCTGTCCCAGCTCGTCTTGTCGATATCCTCCCGCAGCGCCTCCAGCCCGATCGTGTGTTCCCTTATGAAATCGCGATCGAGAACGCCGGCGCCGCCGGATGCAAGATCGGCCTCGTCGATCTCGAAGACGCTTTTCATCAGGCCCTTGAGGGCGGCGAGATCGCCGCCGGTGCGGACCTGATGATAGGCCGAGGCGATCGGCGTCGATGACATGGTCACCATTTCGATCGGGTCCTGCGGCGAGGCGAATTTCTCCAGCGCTCGCTCCTTCAGGGGATTGAAGACGATGATCGGCACGCCACGTCGCGACGCTTCATGCAGGGTCGACATCATCCGCGGATGGTTGGTACCGGGATTGTGGCCGAAGCTGAAGATCGCGTCGGTCAGTTCGAAGTCGTCGAGCGTGACCGTGCCCTTGCCGACACCGATCGACTTCGGCAGCCCGACGCTGGTTGCCTCGTGACACATGTTGGAACAGTCGGGGAAATTGTTGGTGCCGTAGGCCCGCACCAGCAGCTGGTAGAGGAAGGCTGCCTCGTTCGAGGCACGGCCGGATGTGTAGAATTCGGCCTGGTGCGGATCGTCCAGCAGGTTCAGCTCGGCGCCGATGCGGGCGAAGGCGGCGTCCCAAGCGATGACCTCGTAGCGGTCGGTATCGGCGTTGTAGATCATCGGGTGCGTCAGGCGACCCTGATCCTCGAGATTGTGATCGGTCCAGTCCCACAGCTCGGACACCGTGTGCTGCGCGAAGAAGTCTGGATCGACGCGCTTGGCGGTCGATTCCCACGTGATCGCCTTCGCGCCGTTCTCGCAGAATTCGAACGACGAGGTGTGCTTGGGGTCGGGCCAGGCGCAGCCGGGACAGTCGAAGCCTTCCGGCTGGTTGGCCTTCAGAAGCGTGGTCGTGCCTTGCGCGACAATCTGCTGATGGCTGAGTGTCTTTGCGACGGCGCGCAACGCGCCCCACCCGCCAGCCGGTGCAGTGTAGCTCTCGATCCCCTCGGGGCGCTTCTTTGCCATAACCATTTCCTTCACGTGATGAGGCGGACAGCCGTTTCAGTGCGCACGTCGCTTACCATGGAAGCATAGGGTGCGCGCGCGGCATTGCGAGTGGGTCAGCGACTAGTCTGCCGCCTTCATGGCCGCCCGCAGGCAATCGTTGATGCGCTCCTGCCAACCGGGGCCTTCTTCCTGGAAATAAGCCAGCACATCGGCATCGATACGGATGGACACCGTTTCCTTAGTGTTGGGAATGGCCGGCCGCTCCAGCGCGGGTGCCGCAACCTTCTTCGCAGGCTTGAACAGGGCTTCCGCCGCATCCATCGCATTGATCGGACGGCGTGGTGTCGTGGCCATGCTTGAATTTCCTTCTTCCTGTCAAGAACACGATCACCGGCCATGGTCGTGGCGGCGGATGTCATGTTGCTGTCGAAGACTTATCCGCAGATTTCACGCCAGATCAAGTCAGTCTTGGCACGAGATGGGCGTCGCACTTCGTAAGTCATGACGAACGTGACGAGTCCGCGGTGTTGGCACACGCCAAGAGGCTCGGCCGCGAAGGTTTACGTTTCGCCGGTCTGTTCCGCAGCGGCACCTTTTTCCAGCTCGGCAAGAATCTCTTCGTTGTGCTCCCCAAGACGCGGTGACCGTCGCGACAGGGTGAGTTCGGCGCCTGAGAAGGCGAGCGGTGTGCGGATGCCAGGGACACCATCCACCTCGATCTGCATGCCGCGCGAGGTGAACTGCGCATCGGCGAAGAGCTCCGCCACACTGTTGATCGGCCCCGCGGGAACACCGATCCGTTCGAGTTCAGCCAGAAGATCATCCTTGGACCATTGCTGTGTGCGCGCTTCGATCAGCGCGGTGAGCGAATCCCGGTTGGCCACGCGGACACCATTGGTGACAAAACGCGGATCCAGTGCGAGTTCAGCAAGATCGAGCGCCGCAACGAGCCGGGCAAACTGGCTGTCGTTGCCGCAGGCAATGATGATGTGACCGTCAGCGACCCTGACTGCCTGGTAGGGCGCGATATTGGGATGGGTATTGCCAAGGCGCCTCGGTGCGACGCCGGTTGCAAGATAGTTCATCGCCTGATTGGCAAGAACGCCGCCCATGCAGTCGAGCAGGGCGAGGTCGATCTGCTGCCCCTTGCCGGTGCGTTCTCTTTGAATAAGGGCGGACTGAATGCCGACGACGCCGTAGAGGCCGGTAAAGATATCCGCGAAGGCTACGCCGATCTTTTGCGGCGGGCCATCCGGCTCGCCGGTCAGGTCCATGATGCCGGACATTCCCTGGATCATGAAGTCGTAACCCGCGCGCTGAGCATGGGGACCGGTCTGGCCGAAGCCGGTGACGGAGCAGTAGATCAGGCGGGGATTGAGAGCGGTAAGGCTGGCATAGTCCAGCCCGTATTTCTTCAACCCACCGACCTTGAAATTCTCGATCAGAACGTCTGCCGAGCGGACAAGCGCCCGGACCGTCTTCTGGCCTTCCGGTGTCGCCAGATCGAGCGTCACGCTGCGCTTTCCGCGGTTACAGGCATGGAAGTACGCCGCCCATTGCTCCTCGCCATCGTCGATGTAGGGTGGTCCCCACCGCCGTGTATCGTCGCCTTCAGGGCTCTCGATCTTGATGACATCCGCGCCGAGGTCTGCCAGCGTCTGGCCTATCCATGGGCCGGCGAGAATGCGGGCAAGCTCGATCACGCGGACGCCCTCAAGTGGTGCTGACATCATCCGCACTCCGGTTGCGAAAACACGTTCTGCTTCCTGCGATCAAAAGAAGGCCTGCAGGCCGGTCTGCGCGCGGCCGAGAATGAGCGCGTGAACATCATGCGTGCCCTCGTATGTGTTGACCGTCTCGAGGTTCTGCGCATGGCGCATCACGTGGTATTCGATCTGGATGCCGTTGCCGCCGTGCATGTCGCGGGCAGCGCGGGCGATATCGAGTGCCTTGCCGCAATTGTTGCGCTTGATCAACGACACCATCTCAGGAGCGAACCGGTGCTCGTCCATCAGCCGCCCGACGCGCAGGGAGGCCTGCAAACCCAATGCGATTTCCGTCTGCATGTCTGCAAGCTTCTTCTGGAACAGCTGCGTCGCGGCCAATGGCCGGCCGAACTGGTTACGGTCGAGGCCATAGCGCCGTGACCGCTCCCAGCAATCCTCGGCCGCGCCCATCACGCCCCACGAGATTCCGTACCGAGCCCTGTTCAGGCAGCCGAACGGGCCTTTCAACCCGAAAACGCCGGGCAGCAGCGCATCCTCGCCAACCTCGACGCCATCCATGACGATCTCACCGGTGACCGACGCACGAAGGCTGAGCTTCCCGCCTATCTTGGGCGCCGAAAGCCCCTTCATGCCCTTTTCTAGGATGAAGCCGCGGATCGCATCGTCGTGGGCGGCGGACTTCGCCCAGACGACGAAGACGTCGGCGATCGGCGCGTTCGAGATCCAGGTCTTGGCACCGTGCAGTCGGTACCCGGTCGCGGTCTTCTCGGCGCGTGTCTTCATGCCGCCCGGATCCGAACCCGCGTCGGGCTCCGTCAGTCCGAAACAGCCGATCAGGTCTCCAGCGACCAGCCCGGGTAGGTACCGATCTTTCTGCGCTTCGCTTCCATATGCATGGATCGGATGGATCACCAGCGAACTCTGCACGCTCATCATCGAGCGATAGCCGGAATCGACCCGCTCCACTTCGCGGGCGACAAGTCCATAGGACACATAGTTCGCGCCGGCCGCGCCATATTTCTCCGGCAGCGTCACGCCGAGCAGACCAGCGCGGCCCATGGCCTTGAACAGCTCAGGATCGGTGGTCTCTTCCATGTAGGCGTCCTTGATCCGAGGCGCGAGTTCGCTCCTTGCGAATGCGCTGGCCGTATCGCGGATCATCCGCTCCTCTGCGGACAGCTGATCCTCCAGAAGGAACGGATCGTTCCAGACAAATGGCGCCATGTCGCCCATCGGGTCTTCCATCCTCCACCCATGATGTTGCACGCGCAGCCCAAGCCCCGCGTGCGTTGGCTTCCTTACGCAAGGCCCTCGGCTGCGACCGCTCCGGTCAGCCGGTCGAGCGTCCGGCCCATGCGCGCCATGATCTCCGCGACATCGTCCGATGTGACGATCAGCGGAGGGCATAGCGCAAGCTGGTCGCCGATGGCACGGAAGATCAGACCTTCCTCGTGGCCGATCGCTGATGCAAGCGCGCCCGCCTTGCCGATCTTTTCGAAGGGCTTGCGCGTCGTCTTGTCTGCCACCAGTTCGACGGCACCGATCAGGCCTGCTCCGCGGGCTTCACCGACCAGCGGATGGTCGGCGAAGGATTGCAGGCCTGCCTGGAATTGCGCTTCGAGGCGCGCGGCGTTGCCCATCAGGTCTCGCTCCTCGATGATGGCGAGGTTCTCAAGCGCGACGGCGCAGGAGACCGGATGGCCGGTTGCCGTGAAGCCGTGACCAAAGGCGCCGATCTTCTCGGAGTTGTCGGCGATCGCCTGATAGACTGCATCGGAGAACATCACGGCGGCAAAGGGCATGTAGGACGAGGTGATCTGCTTCGACAGCGTCATGATATCAGGGGTGAAGCCATACTTCTGGCAACCGAATGGCGTGCCGAGGCGGCCGAAACCGCAGATCACCTCGTCGGAGATGATCAGGATATCATTGGCGCGGCAGATGCGCTCGACACCTTCCCAATAGCCGGCAGGCGGCGGCAGAACGCCGCCGGCGGCTATCAGCGGTTCGCCGATGAACGCCGCGATGGTGTCTGCACCCTCGGCGGCGATGACACTTTCGAGCTCGGCGAGCAGACGCGCGGTGAACGCCGCCTCGTCCTCGCCTTCCGCACCGAAACGATAGAAATGTGGGCAGGTCAGGTGATGAACCGGGATCGCCGGCAGATCGAAGTCGCGGTGGTTCATCGGCAGGCCGGTGAGACTGCCGGAGGCGACGGTGATGCCGTGATAACCCTTGATGCGCGACAGGAACTTCTTCTTCTTCGGCCGGCCGAGCGCATTGTTCATGTACCAGACCATCTTCACGATCGTGTCGTTCGCCTCCGAACCCGAGGAGGTAAAGAAGGCACGTGTAATGTTGGCCGGCGTCATCTCGACCAGCTTTTCGGCCAGGCGGATCGACGGTTCGTTCGCCTTGGAAGAGAACGTGTGGTAGTAGGGCAGCTTGAGCATCTGCTTGTAGGCCGCCTCGGCCAGTCTCGGCTCGGAAAAGCCGACGGCCACCGACCAGAGACCGGCAAGCCCCTCGATATATTCCTTGCCGCGCTCATCGTAGACCCTGATGCCATCGCCCCTTTCGATCACCAGAGGACCTGTACGCTCGTGCTGTCGCAGGTTGGTGTTCGGGTGCATCGTCGTTGCGATGTCGGCGGCGGCAAGCGAGTTAGAGAGTACGGTCATGTCAATTCTCACAGGCTGGAGCGAATGCTGGGGTCGTTGTTCTGCGGTCTTCTTTGATGCTGTGTGTCGCGGTCTCGTATCTCCGTCTGCTGTCCCTCGCGCCCGTGAGCACTGCGGTCACATCGGAGACCAGACGGTCGTTCAAGCCGATCATGCCGGTTTCCCGCATATCCGCAACACGGAAGATGAGCATGACGGTCACGCGGCCGTACAGACAGCACGCATCATGCGGATGATTGCATGATCGAGGGCGGGATAGACGGGCAGCGTCTGCGACGAGAGCTTGACGATGACGGTCTCTGTCGCCGGATGGATCCAGATCCACTGCCCGTGGATGCCGATCGCCGCCAGTTCGCCGTTGCCGGTTTCATACCAGTAATTGCGGTAGCTTCCCTCGGGAAAGAGTTCCAGTTGGTCTCCCATTGCCCAGGCGTCGCGTCTAGTGCGGGACCAGAGGTTGCTCACGAACCGAGCCGGGACCACGCCTCCACCCTGCCTTCGGACAAGATCGCCCACCAGCGCCAGATCGCGTGGCGTGGTTGAAATGCCGCCAGCGGCGCGCACCGTGCCAATGCGGTCGACCGTCACCATCGCGTCCGACACTGCCCCCATCGGCCTCCACAGATGGTCGCTCATCAAGGACGCAAACCGGGCACCGGCGGCGCGTTCGAGAACGATGCCGGCCAGATCGGTGTTGGGGGATCGGTAGGCGTGTTTTTCGCCGTGCGGGCCATCGCCTTTGCGGATGCTGCATATAAATCCGTGGAGATCCGGCGCCGGATCTTCCGGTATGTCGGGGTTCCATCGTGTGGCGCGGCGGTAGCGCTCGAAACCGCCCGAACTATCGAGATAGTCTTCGACAAAATTGCTGCTGATCTCCATGTCGAAAAGCTGTTGGACCGTCGCGTCGGCATAGGCCGACCCCGCGACCTCGGGCACATACTCGCCGATCAGCTTGTCGAAGGACAGAAGCCCTTTGCCAACCAGGATTCCGGCCAGCAATCCGGTCAGCGACTTGGAGACCGAGAAAATGATGTGTGGGCGAGAAGGATCGGAATGTGCCGCCGACCATTCGGCCACGATTGTCCCGGCGCGCATCACCACAAGCTCATCGGTTTCGCTCGCAGCCAGAAAATCCGCCAATGTCGTGGTGACACCGTCCGTATCCGCGAACTCGACGATCGCGAGATCGCCAAGACCAAACGCCTCCGATTGCCGTTGCCCGAAACGGGACCCGGCAATCAAAGCGGAAGGGATGATCTCGCCGACGTTTTGAAACGACCAGCGGCTGTAGGGCGTGGTCCGCCAGTTCGAAAGCGTAACGTCGGCGCGGCCGAACGCTTCCGTTGCGGGACCAGTCGATTTGGGCTGCCGCTCGGCTAGATGGTCTGTCGCCATGATCAGGCGCCTTCGAAGCCGGTGAGGACACTCACGGCATTGACGCCGATTTCCGCCACGGCGTAGCCACCCTCCATCACGAACAGGGTCGGCAGCCCGAGCTTCGCAATCCGCTGACCGATCTTGGGGAAGTCGCTTGTGGTCAGCTTGAAGCGGCTGATCGGGTCTTTCTCGAACGTATCGACGCCGAGCGAGACGACGACCACATCAGGCGTGTAACACGTGAGCTTGCCGCAGGCGTCATCCAGCGCCTGGCTCCAGCGATCCCAGTCGGTACCAAAGCGCATGGGGTAGTTGAGGTTATACCCTTCGCCTTCACCGCTCCCGCGCTCGTCGGCATGGCCGAGAAAATATGGGTATTCCTGCATCGGGTCGGCATGCAGGTTGATGACCTGAACGTCGGCGCGGGCATAGAAGATTTCCTGTGTGCCGTTGCCGTGGTGGTAATCGACGTCGAGGATCGAGACCTTCTTCGCGCCGTTGTCGCGCAGCCACTGCGCGGCGACGGCGGCATTGTTGATGTAGCAGTAGCCGCCCATGAAACCGGCGCCGGCGTGGTGGCCTGGCGGGCGGCAGAGCGCGAAGGCCGATCGGTCGCCGCCATGCACTAGGGCGGCCGCCGTCAGCGCCGTGTCGTGCGAGGATTTGATCGCATCCCATGAGCCCTCGACGATGCCGCAGCCGGCGTCGAACGAATAGTAGCCGAGCAGGCCGTCGATGAACTCGGGCAGCACATCGCCGCGCAGGCCACGTGTCGGCCAGGTGAAGGGCAGCGCTGTGCCGGAGCGACCCTCGGCGGTCCAGCGGCTCCAGATCGTTGGCAGGAAATCGAGATAGTCCTGGCGATGAACCTTGGCCGCCGTCGACAGGTCATGCGTATTCGGTTCGAGAATGGCGCCGAGCCCGACGGCCTGGATGCGTTCGGCGACGTATTCGGCGCGCGACGGCAGCTCGAAGCCCGGGACGATGGCGCCTGCAACCAGCTCGAGTTGTTCGGCATGTCCGCGATGGCGCGGCGAAAAGACGGTCTTCATAAGATTATCCATCAGCGGGAAAAGGTTGCACCCCACCTTATCCTGGCGGGGTGCAGATGGGCGACCTACTTCTGGAGCTCGGTCCAGATCTTGGTGTAGAGCGCCTGGACGTCCGGCGGGCAGGTCATCGACGGCACGCCGACCGATGCAAACTCTGCGGGAACGTTGATTTCCGGCGCACCCTTCATGTCGGCCGGCATGAACTTGTCGGAGCCGGCAATGCCGTTGGCGTAGCGGTGGAAGCCGGAATTCATCCCGGCGTTTTCGGGGTCCATCATGAAGTTCTGGAACAGCTTGGCATTTTCGACGTTCTTGGCATCCTTGAGCACCGACAGGTTGTCGCTCCAGTCGACGAAGCCTTCCTTGGGATAGCCGAACTTGATGGCGGGGTTCTTCAGGCGTTGGCGGAAGGCGGAGCCGTTCCAGTCGCTGGAGGCGGCGAAGTCGCCGGAGCCCATCTTCTCGATGGTGCCGTATTCCATTGCCACCCAGTTCGGCTTGGCCTTGACCAGCGTGTCGCGCACCTTCTTCAGGATCGCCAGATCGCCGGTGCACTTCTTGCCGCCATTGTAGAGCACCGCCGCGTCGACGACGTCGGTCATCTCGGGCACGACGTTCACCTTGCCCTTCAGCTCGTCCGGCGTGTCGAAGATGATGCCCCAGGTGTTGATATCGCCCTTGTAGACATCGGTATTGACGACGGTGCCGACGATGCCCATCGCCCATGGCACGGTGTATTTGCGGCCGGGGTCGAAGTCAGGGTTCGCCCATTCCTTGGCGACGTTCTTGAAGTTTTCCATCTTGCCCGGATCGGTCTCAAGCAGAAGGCCCTCGGAAATCCAGATCGGAATGTAGTTCTGCGAGGGGACGACCATGTCGAAGCCGGAGCCGCCCTGGCGAACCTTGGCAAGTGCGGTGTCGTTGGAATCGTAGTCGGTGATCGTCACCTTGACCTTGTAGGTGTCCTCGAATTTCTTGATCATCTCGGGGCTGGTGTAGTTGCCCCAGTTGTAGATGTTCAGTTCGCCTTCGGCGTGGGCGAAGCTGGCCGATGCCAGCAGTGCCGCCGCCAGGGCGATGGTGGACGTCATGCGTTTCATGCTTAAGCTCCCTCTCTTTATTGTTCAGGCACGATTTCGGTTGACGACGAAGAAGACGATGACGACGCAGATCGACAGGCCGAGGAACAGCGTCGAGATCGCGTTCATCTCCGGCGTGATGGAGCGGCGGATCTGCCCCAGCATGTAGGTTGGCAGGGTATCCTGGCCGGCCGACTTGACGAATTCGGTGATCACGACGTCATCCAGCGAGATGACGAAGGCCAGCATGAAGCCGGCAAGAATTCCGGGCCACAGCAGCGGCAGCGTCACATAGCGGAAGGCGTTCCACGGCGTCGCGTAAAGGTCGGCTGCAGCCTTCTCCAGCGTCAGATCCATGTTCTCCAGCCGGGCGCGGATCGGCAGGTAGGCAAAGGGAATGCAGAAGGCTGTATGGGCGGCAACGAGGTAGCCAAGTCCGGAATAGCCGGTCCAGATCTTGATGCGCGCGAAGAAGATCAGCAAAGCCACCGCCGTGACGATCTCCGGGATCATCAGCGGCTGGTTGATGAAGGCGTATTTCATCGTCAGGCCGCGGTAGGGCTCCGTCCGGGTGGTCGCCAGCGCCGCCATGGTTGCGGCGATCGTGGCAATCACGGCCGCGATGCTGGCGATCTGCAGCGAACGCAGCGATGCGTCGATCACCTGCTGGTTCTGGAATGCCTTTTCGAACCAGCGCAGCGACATGCCATCGAACGACGCCAACGATTCCCCGGCGTTGAACGAATAGAAGACCAGCACGGCAATCGGCAGGTAGAGCGCTGCGAAGCAGACCATGGCGATCGTGGTGAAGCCACGCTGCCTGCGGACGGAGAAGGACCTAGCCATGCTGGCGGCTCCCCTGCGAACCGGCATTGCGGACATAAAACAGAAGCGCGACCATCACGATCAGCATCAGCGCGATCGACAGCGCCGATCCGAGCGGCCAGTTGCGCCCCTGGCCGAACTGCAGTTCGATCAGGTTGCCAAGCATCAGGTTCTTGCCGCCGCCGAGGATGCTGGGTGTGACGTAGGCACCGAGCGCTGGAATAAAGACGAGGATCGAGCCGGCGATGATGCCGGGCTTGACCAGCGGGATGATGATGCGGCGAAGCACCTTGAACGGTGTGGCGTAGAGATCGTAGCCGGCCTCGACCAGCCGGAAGTCCAGCTTCTCCATGCTGGCATAGAGCGGCAGCACCATCAGCGGCAGGTAGACGTAAACCATGCCGGTAAGGATAGCGCCGTCGGTAAACAGCATCTGCAGCGGCCGTGCGATCAGGCCCGCCTTCAGCAGCAGGCCGTTGATCAGCCCCTCGTTGCGGATGATCTCCAGAATGGCGAAGGTACGGATCAGCAGGTTCGTCCAGAACGGTATGGTGATCAGCAGCAGCCACAGTTCGCGCGTCGTCTCCCTGCGGGTGGCGATGAAATAGGCCGTGGGAAAACCGATCGCCAGCGTCAGCACCGTCGTCACCAGCGACAGCACGACGGAACGCACGAAGATCGAGATATGTGCGCTGGCGAGCGACAACGTGTCGTCGAAAATGTCCTTCTCAAGAAACACGTTGATCCAGCCATCGAGGGACGGCTGCCAGACGACGTCGCCATACGGTCCGGGCGTCAGAAACGAATAGGCGACGACGATCAGCAGCGGCCCGCTGGCGGCTGCAAGGATGATCAGCAGGGCCGGGAGCGAAAGAAGCCATCGCTTCCGGATGTCCCGGGTCTTTTCCGTTTCAACCGTTGCGATCGCGTCTGTCATGTCAGCCCCTCAAGACCCTGGCTGCGTTGGGTTCGATGGCGATGCCGACCCGGTCACCCTCGGAAAATCGCGCGGCCTGCAGCGGCTTGTTCTGTTCGCGCAGCGTGAATATCGTTTCCTCGTCGGCGAGGCGCACGTGGTAGTGGGTATCCGTTCCGAAATAGACGACGGTCTCCAGCGTGCCCGTCATCTGGCAGGCTGGATGGTCCACCGGAGAGCAGAGGGCGGCATGCTCGGGCCGCAGCACCAGCGTCACGTCTCCGTCGGTCGCGAAATCCTTAGGCATGGTTGCCGAGATGCGCCCGGCCGCACGCGTTTCGACCTCGGCGATCCCGCCCGCCATCGAGCGAATCCGGCCCTTGAGGAAATTCGTCTCGCCGATGAAGTCCGCCACGAAGCGATCGGTCGGTGCGTCGTAGATCTCCCTAGGCTTGCCGACCTGCAGGATCTTTCCGGACGACATGACGGCGATGCGGTCCGACATCGTCAGCGCTTCTTCCTGGTCATGCGTGACGAAGATGAAGGTGATGCCGGTTTCCGACTGCAGGCGCTTCAGTTCGATCTGCATGTCCTTGCGCAGCTTGTAGTCCAGCGCCGACAGCGGTTCGTCGAGCAGGAGCACCTTTGGCTGTGGCGCAAGCGCGCGCGCCAGGGCGACGCGCTGCTGCTGGCCACCGGAGATCTGGCTGGTGCGCCGACCGGCCAGTGCTTCCATCCTCACCAGCTTCAGCATGGCCGCGACGCGCGCCTTGATCTCGCTTTTCGGCCGGCCGAGCATGGACAGCCCGAAGCCGATATTGTCCGCAACGGTCATGTGCGGGAAGAGGGCATAGCTCTGGAAAACCGTGTTGATCGGCCGCTTGAAGGGCGGCATGGCGGCAATGTCGCTGCCGTTCAGCATGATCTCGCCGGATGTTGGATATTCGAAGCCGGCGATCAGCCGCAGAAGCGTGGTCTTGCCGCAGCCGGATGGGCCGAGCAGCGTGAAAAACTCGTTCTGCCGGATCGAAACCGATGCGTTGTCGACGGCGGAAAAGGCGAACTCGCCAAAGCCGAATACCTTGGAAACACTGCGAATTTCAATCGCGTCCAATTCCGCCATATGCGGGCCACTCACCGTTGCTGAAGCTGCTGTTCCCGCCTTTTCGGCTTTTGGCTAGGTGACCACACGCCATGTGCGTTGACAACCCGAATCTAATCTCCCGGTGGAAAATATTTATCGGTCGGAAAAACTGATGTGCCCGCCGCAGATCGTAGTTGTCGGCCGGATCGTATCCAACGCGTCGGGAGCGGTCGCTTCGATATCGGCGTCGAGGATGACGATGTCGGCAACGTAACCCGGCTTTATCATGCCCTTGCGATCCTCCTTGAACTCGGCATAGGCGCCTTCGACGCAATAGGCAGCAAGCGCTTCCGTCAGCGAAAACGATTGATCGGGGTCGGTCTCGCTCCAGCGCTTGCGGGTAACCGCCGCCTTCACGCCGACCAGCGGGTCGATCGGCGACACCGGCCAGTCCGACGCGAAGCAGATATGGGCGCCGGCGTTCTTCAGCGTCCGCCAGGCATAGCTCACCGGCCAGCGGTCGCGGCCGATGCGCGAGATGGTCGGCTCCAGCGGCAGGCCAGCGCAGCCGGGCGGATGCGGCGGCTGCATGGAGGCGACAACGCCGAACTCCTGAAAACGTCCGATATCGTCGGGATGCACGACCTCGATATGTTCGATCCGGTGCCGGCTGTCGCGGGCGCCATTTGACGTCCTCGCAGCTTCGTACCCGTCGAGCACCGCGCGCACCGCGCCGTCGCCGATGGCGTGAACGGCGATTTGCAACCCGCGCCGATCCGCCTCCACAGCCACGGCCCGGAACATCTCGGGCGTGAATAGGCCCTCGCCGCGAGTCTCGGGCATATCGGCATAAGGCTCGACCATGACCGCCGTGCCGCTCTCGATGACACCGTCGTAGAAGACCTTGACCAGACCGGACGAAAGCCAGTCGCTGTCGAAGCGTGCGGCCATGTCGGAGGCTTTCTCGAGCATGTCGATCGACATGAAATTCTTGAAATGGAATGGGACCTGCACCCGGCAGGGCAGGTGGCCATCTTCCTGCTCGATCGCCGACAGCAGCTGCAGCTGGTAGAGGTTGCCGTCCATGTTCTGGATGGTGGTGATGCCGTGGCTGGCGCAATAGGCAAGGCCGCGTCGCATGACGGCGATATCCTGCGCCCATTGTGCGGCATCCGGATAAGGGTCCGGCTCTCCGCCGGTGGAAAGGCCCAGCCGATAACGATCGAAGCCGCCGGCCGCCTGCAGCGGGCTGAATGCCTCCATCTCCCGCAATTCGCCCGTTGCGAGGCCATCAGAGCCCATGACGACCTCGTTGCCGGGCCCGAGCTTGGCGCCAACGAGTATGCCTACCAGCTCCAGCGCGCTGGTATTGGCCCAGGCTGTGTGGTGATCCGGCGCGAAGAGAACCAGCGGCTGGGCGGGCAGGATCGCGTCGAGATGCTGGCGGGTCAGCGTCTGCGCCTGGCCGAGAATGGCGTAATCGACGCCCTGCGCAAACAACACCTTCTGCGTCTGGCGCGTGTGAGCGTAGGCGCGGACCGCCTCGGTCAGCGCGGCAAGGCCCTTTACACCGGTGAGCTGCAGATGGTCGAGTTCTGCGGCGCCTGAAAAGAGATGCATGTGGTTTTCGGAAAAGCCCGGAAGGACGGAGCCGCCAGCGGCATCGGTGATCCGGGTATGAGGTCCGCGCAGCAGCTCGACATCGGAATTCGTTCCCACCGCGAGGACTTTGCCATCGGCGAACGCGATTGCCTCGGCACGCGGCCTATCGGGATCAAGGGTCAGAACACGTCCGTTGAGGATGATGGTGTCAGCCGTATGCGTCATGAGATGCTCATCGTTGCCATGCAATAGGCCGAGCTAAGCCGATACGGCGATCGAATTCAACCGAAACCAGTTTGGCAGCTGATCTTGGGCCGCGCGCGACATGACGGCGCATACAGCGGGGACGGTGTGGCTGAGAAGACCGCGCGTCTCCGCCTGTGCGAAGACGCTTGATTGCTCAGGCGAACGCGGCAATCGCCGCATTGCAAGCCTTGGAGAAATGGCCGCAACAGTTGTCGTTGCCCATCGATTGCCGGGTGACGCGGGCGCCTTCCAGCAGAAGGGTGAGGGTATCAGCCAGCAGCTGCGGTTCACGCGCGCCGGCGGCAAGACAGAGCGCTTCCAGCTTGTCACGCTGCTCTGCCTTATGGCGCTCGATGACGCCATAGGCCGGATGACCTTCGCCCTTGAGCTCGATCGCCGCATTGGCAAGGTCGCAGCCAACATGCTCGCCGCACAGGCTCTGGGTGCGCATCTCGACCCAGGCGACGAGCTGGCTGCGGGCATCCTCGGGATGGGCCGCCTCCAAGTCACGCCAGATCGCCTCGGCCTTGTCGGAGGCCCGGCGCAGCGTTTCGCACACCAGTTCGTCCTTCGAGCCAAAGTGCCGATAGAGCGTCATCTTGTTGGTGAGCGCACCTTCGGCGATGGCATCGACGCCGATGCCGCGAATGCCGTGTTCGCGAAAAAGCTCCGCGGCTGTCGAGACGATGCGTTCCCGCGGCGGGATCTTTTCGTCTGTGTTTGCCGGCATGAGAGCAGTGGAAGTTTCTGATTTTTTTGAGGACAACGTCCTTGACATCCGTGTGACCGATCGGTAACAAATGCATTGTTACTTACCGGTAACACCACTTTTTGCGGAAGTCAATGCCGAGAGGGCAGTGCATCCGAAGTGGAACACGGGCGACCGCCCACGAAAGGAGGACTGAGCCATGAGAAAGACCAGAGACGACCTGACGATATCCGAAGCCCTTCGCGACCCCCTGATCGCCATGGTGATGCGCGCCGATGGCGTGAAGCTTGACGATTTCAAGCGGCTTCTGGAGACGGCGGCGGTGAAACGCGAACAGCGTTCCAACCCGGTCAAGAAATTTATTGATGTTATCAAGAGCAATCCGGCTGTGACCTGCAGCTTTTGCTGACACTTCGGGCGTTCCCTGCCCCTGTAGGAGCCGTCGCTGACAAAGCGGCGGCTTTTTTGGTTTGAACTTACCGCTCCCCGAATACAAAAACGGGGCCGAATTCGGCCCCGTCCTCACTCTGTTGGACTGATCAGAATTCAGACCATTCAGGCTCTTGCTTCAGCGCCGCGTTGCCTCGGAAGGCACTGGCGAGCTTCTGCCCCAACTGACGCGCGGGCGAGGAGACGGAGGCGTGGCTGGCGCGGGCGCTGGTGGCCACCGGGCGGGACTGGATCGGTGCCTCGCCACCGAGCTTGAACTGCGACATCAGATGCGACAGCGCCGTTGCTTCGTTCGCCAGGCTGTGGCTGGCGGCCGTGGTCTCTTCGACCATGGCGGCATTCTGCTGCGTGCCCTGGTCCATGCTGTTCACGGCCGTGTTGATTTCCTGCAGGCCGATCGACTGTTCGCGCGAGGCTTCCGCGATCGCATGGACGTGGCGGTTGATCTCCTGGACCTCCGAAACGATCGCATCGAGCGCCTTGCCGGCTTCTCCGACCAGTGCCACACCGGACTCGACCTGCGAGCCGGACGCGGTGATCAGCGACTTGATCTCCTTGGCAGCCTTGGCAGAGCGCTGCGCGAGTTCGCGGACTTCCTGTGCGACGACCGCAAAGCCCTTTCCGGCATCACCGGCGCGGGCCGCTTCGACGCCGGCGTTCAGTGCCAGAAGATTGGTCTGGAACGCGATATCGTCGATAACGCCGATGATGTTGCTGATCTCATTGGAGGACTGCTCGATGAGATGCATCGCCTTGACGGCGTTGCGGACAACTTCTCCCGATTTCTCCGCACCCTCACGGGTGCGGGCAACGAGCTGGCTCGCCTCATTGGCGCGCTTTGCCGCGTCCTTGACTGTCGTGGTGATCTCTTCAAGGGCAGCGGCCGTTTCCTCGACGGATGCAGCCTGCTGTTCCGTCCGCTTGGACAGATCGTCGGCGGACGAGCGGATCTGGCTGGAACCCGCGCCGATCGCGCTTGCATTGGCGCCGACGGCTTGGAGTGCGCCGTTGAGCTTCAACACTGCGGCGTTGAAGTCCTGACGAAGCGTGTCGAGGTCGCCGGTGAACGGCATGTCTATGCGGCAGGCCAGATCGCCATCGGCAAGATTGCCGAGTGCCTGGCCGAGTGCCTGTACCGCGGTCTGCAGGCTTGCCGCTTCTTCGGCTTTTTCTGCTTCACGCTGCAGGCGATCGCTCTCGCTCATGGAGCGCGCCGATTCCGCCTGCTGCTCGATCCGCAGACGCTCGATGGCGTTGTTGCGGAAGACGGCGACAGCGGTCGCCATCTGGCCAATTTCGTCACGACGATCGAGACCGTCGATATCCTGCTGGGTCTCGCCGGCAGCCAGCGATGCCATGCGCTCGCGCAGCTTTGCCATCGGCGCGGTGATGCCCTTGTGGGCGATTGTCATGGCAAAGGCGATTGCGGCGAAGATACCAACGATAAGACCACAGATCGACGTGAAGATGGTCGAGGACACGGATGCTGACAATTCGCGGCCACCATTGTCGAGCAGGTCGGCCATTGCCTTGTTGTTGGCACCGAATTTCGGCGATAGGGCGATGATCGCTTCGTCGAGCTTGGCGGAAAGGCTTTTAACGGCCTCCGCATCGCCTGCTGCGTGCGCTGCAAGCGCCTGGTCGCCAATCGCCTTCAACGCGTCGGCGCCAACCAGCAGTTCGGCGATGGCGTCCTTGCGGCTCGCGACGAGGTCCGGGATCTGCGACAGCCTGTCGCGGGCGCCGGCGAATTCGGTTCCGAAGCGCTTGGAGATGTTGTCGAATGCCGGCGAACCCGTTTCTTGGGTCAGCGCGCGGCTCAGCCACGTCGTGGATGTCCAGATGCCCGCGGCGGCGCGGGCGCCGAGCGTTGCTGCGGTGCTCTCGTTCTGCAGGAAGCCGGTATAGGATTGATTGGCAGCGTGGAACTTGTTGGCGACATAGGTGAGGCCAGCCAGTGAAATCACGCCAAGCATCGCAATCGCGATGAGAAACTTGGTCTTTATCTTCAAATTCTTGAGCATAGCGCACCTTATAGTCGCCGGACGACGAACCGTGCTCGAGGCTTGGGCGATCGAGCAGAAGCGGAAAATTGATCTTGTTATATTGGAAGGGCGCATCATGCGCTGAGCAACGACAGGATACCCGGACATCGCAAGCGCAACCTAAGCACTCGTTATTAAAAAATCCTGACCGCGTCAGAATAGGTGGCGAGTTATGACAACCAACCACTCGATCTACGCTCTCTATGTCGAGACACGCGAAGCAGTATAGAACGAATTCGGGCCGCCACCGATCTGGTGGCGGCCCGATGAGGTTTGTTGCGCCTCAGACGATGCCGCCGCTGCCGCCGACGGATGCCGGCCGCTCGCCGGCGACTTTCTTGCGGTAGCCGCTGGCACGATAGGTCGCGACCGGATCGATGGCGCCGCCAGCACGGCGGCGGGCTTCGGCGAGGATCGGCTCGACATCGGCGCGGTAACCGCGCTTCAACGTTTCCGTTGCCATCAGCGCGTCGTTGTCGTTTTGGTAGCCGGACAACGCCTTCCGGTCGACGATCAGCGCCTGCGCATAGGCGCGGCGGATTTCGTTGGCGCTGTTGATGAGGCTTTCGATCGGGTCGGTCACATTGTGCGACTGGTCGATCATATGGGCCGGGTTGAAGTCGTTGACGCCGCGCTGCTCGGCTTCGACCAATTCGTTGAACACGAGGAACAGGCGATACGGGTCGATCGAGCCTGCGTCGAGGTCATCGTCGCCGTATTTCGAGTCGTTGAAGTGGAAGCCGCCGAGTTTGCCGAACTGGATCAAGCGGGCGACGATCATCTCGATATTGGTGTTCGGCGCATGGTGGCCGAGGTCGACGAGGCAGTGCGCCTTTGGACCGAGCGTCTGTGCGATCAGGTAGTTGGTGCCCCAGTCCTGCACGACGGTCGAATAAAAGGCCGGCTCGTACATCTTGTGCTCGGAGAAGAGCTTCCAGTCCTCGGGCAGCGCCTTGTAGATGTCGGCCATCGAGGCGAGGTAGCGTTCGAAGGAGCGGGTGAAATTGCTCTGGCCGGGGAAATTCGAGCCGTCGCCGACCCAGACCGTCAGTGCCTTGGAGCCGATCGCCTTGCCGATCTCGATGCACTCGATGTTGTGCTCGACAGCCTGCGCGCGCGTTGCCGCGTCCGTGTGGCTGAGCGACCCGTACTTGTAGGAGTGGGTCTGGCCGGGCGCGTCGGAGAAGGTGTTCGAATTCATCGCGTCGAAGCCGAGGCCGAGTTGTTTGCCCTTGGCCTTGAGTTCCTTCACATCCGTCTTGTCCCACGGAATATGCAGCGAGACATTCGGCGTGGCGCGTGTCAGCTCGTTGATGACGGAGCAGTCGTCTAGCTTGTCGAAGATCCCGCGCGGTTCGCCGGTTCCGGGGAAGCGAGCGAAGCGGGTACCGCCGGTGCCGACGCCCCATGAGGGGACGGCGACGAAGAATTCGGACACGCGGCGGGTGATCGTTTCGATGTCGACACCGCGACGCGACAGATTGGCGCCGAGCGCTTCGTAATCGGATTTGAGCGCGGATGCGCGCTTTTCGTTTTCCTGCGCGATCACATCCTGCGCAATTATGGTGTCTGCCATCAATTCCTCCCTTGTCGCATTGAACCAAACGGCTCCTGTCCGCGTTTCGCTGCGTGAAATAATTTAATCCGTTACGAGGCGACCTTGGACATCATACGCATTCTTTTCGCGATCATCCTGCCACCTGTCGGCGTGTTCCTGCAGGTCGGTATCGGCCTGCAGTTCTGGCTCAATATTCTGCTGACACTGTGCGGCTACGTGCCGGGGATCATCCATGCAATCTGGGTGATCCTCCGGAAGTAGGGATCAGCGCGGGAAGCTCTGTGCGTTGCCGGCGTCAACGTTGATGATGTTGCCGGTCGATTTGGCCGACACATCGGATGCGAGGAAGTAGATGGCCTCGGCGATGTCTTCGGGGAACACGTTGAGCTTCAGCATCGAGCGCTTGCGGTAATGCTCCTCGAGCTCGGTGATCTCGATCTTCGAAGACGCCGCACGCTGTTCGCGCCACTCGCCGTTCCAGATTTTCGATCCGCGGAGAACCGCATCCGGATTGACCGTGTTGACGCGGATGCCCGCTTCCGCGCCTTCCAGCGCCAGGCAACGGGCGAGATGGATCTCGGCCGCCTTGGCGGTGCAATACGCAGCCGCGTTCGGCGAGGAGGCCAGGCCGTTCTTGGACGCGACGAACACGACGTTGCCGCCGAGGTTCTGCTTGCGGAACAGACGGAAGGCTTCGCGCGATACAAGGAAGTAGCCGGTCGCGAGGATATCGATGTTCTTGTTCCACATCGCAAGCTCGGTGGTTTCTATCGGCGCCGACGACGCGATACCGGCGTTCGAGACCAGGATGTCGACGCCACCGAATTCGACGCAGGCGTCCGCGAAGGACGAGATCACGCCATCTTCCTTGGTGACGTCGAGCTTGACCCCGCGAACGGCATCGCCACCGAACTGCTTGGCGAAATCCGCCTTGGTGTTGTCGAGCGCTTCCTGGTCGATATCGGCCAGAACCACGCAGGCACCTTCGCCGATCAGGCGGGCTGCCGTCGCGCGGCCGATGCCGCCGGCGCCGCCGGTAACGAAGGCCACCTTGCCTGCCAGGCTCTTCGGCTTCGGCATGCGCTGAAGCTTGGCTTCTTCAAGCAGCCAGTATTCGATATCGAAGGCTTCCTGCTCCGGCAGGCCCTGATATTCGGAAACGGTGGAGGCGCCGCGCATGACGTTGATGGCGTTGACATAGAACTCGCTGGCGATGCGAGCGGTTGCCTTGTCGCGGGCAAACGACAGCATGCCGACGCCGGGAACGAGGAAGATCACCGGGTTCGCATCGCGCATGGCGGGCGAGTTGGCATGCTTGCAGTCGTTGTAGTAGCGGGCGTAGTCGGCGCGGTAGTCTTCCAGCGCTTTGTCGAGGCCGGCAACGATGGCGTCCACGTCAGGCTTTGCAGGATCGAAATCGGCTATTAGCGGGCGAATCTTGGTGCGCAGGAAGTGGTCCGGGCAGCTGGTGCCAAGCGCGCCGAGCGGTGCCAAGTCCTTCGAGTTGACGAATTCAAGCACGGCGTCCTGATCGTCGAAGTGCCCGAGCTTGCGCTCCGCCTTGCCGATGCGGCCGCGGATCTCGGGCATCAGGCGCGCGGCAATGGCGCGGCGTTCGGCGACCGGCAGGCTTTGCGTGACAGCGCCGCCGAAGATCGTCTTGCCCTCGGTCTTCTCGGCGAACCAGACGATGGCCTTGTTGATGATGTCGAGCGTCAGTTCGTAGCAGGCCTTGGCATCGTTTGCCCAGGTGAAGAGACCGTGGCTCTCAAGCACGACGCCCTTGGAATTCGGGTTTGCCTTGACGAAAGCTTCGAGGTCCAGGCCGAGCTGGAAGCCGGGGCGGCGCCAGGGCAGCCAGCCGATGTCGGCGCCGAAGATCTGCTGCGTCAGTTCCTTTGAATTCTTGGATGCGGCGATCGCGATGATCGCGTCCGGATGCATGTGGTCGACATGGGTGAAGGGCACGAAGCCGTGCAGCGGCGTATCGATCGAGGCGGCGCGGCTGTTGAGGTTGTAGGTGCAATGCGGGAGGAAGCCGACCATGCGGTCTTCGTCTTCGACGCCCTTGTAGATGCCCTTGAGCGAATCCAGCTTGTCCTGATAAAGCGTCGCGAAGCCGTCGAGCTTGATGGTGCCGACGTCGCCACCGGAACCCTTGACCCAGAGAACCTTGACCTTTTCGCCGGTCAGCGGATCGGTTTCCATGACCTTCGCGGAGGTGTTGCCGCCGCCGTAATTGGTGATGCGCTTGTCGGCGCCGAGCAGGTTAGAGCGATAGAGCAGCTTTCCAGGCTCATCGAGGCCTGCCGCATATGTCTCGTCCCAACGGTTATCCAGAAGCCGGACAGTTGCCGCCATGTCATCCTCCCATATAGAATTCGTGGACGCCCGAACGAACTCCGCGTCCCTTGCGGTGACGGTATCGCTCATGAAAACCGACGTTGTCAATCGAAAACGATCAAAAGCGATTATGTTGCAGCGCACTATGAAAATATATGATCGTTTCTGATTGACACATAGTAACAACTGCGAAATAAACGATGCAGGAGGAACCCATGCACGAACGCGAACGCCATCGCATCATATTGAGCGCCGTACAGGAAAAGTCGGTAGTGACAGTTCAGGATATTTCCGAGCTGACCGAGGCTTCCGAGGCGACGATCCGGCGTGACATCGCGGCGCTTCACGTGCAGGGAAAGATCCGCCGCGTGCGTGGTGGCGCCGAAGCAGTGCACCCGCCGCAGCTCGGAAATCTCGCAGGGCGCCCGTTCCGGGTTTCAGAATCAGTCAACTCCGATAAAAAGCGCGCAATTGCGCGCGCCGCCGTCGATCTCTGCGATCCGGGCGATGCGATCATCATCAATGGCGGCACCACGACATTCCAGATGGTGCACTTCATGGCCGCGCACCGGATGCAGGTGATGACCAATTCGTTTGCGATTGCCGAGCATCTGGTCAAGCATTCGAAGAACACGGTGACGGTGCCGGGCGGCGTGATCTATCGCGAACAGAGCCTGATCCTGTCGCCGTTCGACAATGATGCGATCCGCAATTTCTATGCGCGGCGTTTCTTCATCGGTGCGCAGGGCGTCGGCCCGCTTGGCATCATGGAGGCCGATGCGCAAATCATTCAGAGCGAGCAGAAGCTGATGCATCAGGCCGACGAGCTGATCGTCATGGTCGATTCCAGCAAGTTCCGCCGGCGCTCGAGCCTCATTCTGTGCCCGCTCGATCGCGTTACCACAGTCATCACGGACGAGGGAGTCTCCGAGGAGTCCGTCCGGATGATCGAGGATGCGGGCGTCAAGCTCGTGATTGCGAACACGGTTTCGCAAGTGAAGGAGGATTCCTCGTCGGTCGCCTGAGAAGCCCGGCAGGATGTAGTCAAGTCTTTTTAACCTGGGAGGATGAAAGCATGAAACTCGCAAAAACACTGGCGGTGGGCGTCGCCTTTGCCGTGGCCCTGATGGCAGGTGCCGCAAGCGCCAAGGACATCAAGATCGGCCTCGTCGTAAAGTCGCTCGGAAACGGCTTCTTCGAAGCCGCCAACAAGGGCGCGCAGGAAGCCGCCAAGGAACTCGGCGGCGTAGAAGTCATCTACACCGGCCCGACCTCGACCACGGCCGAAGGCCAGATCGAAGTTATCAACTCGCTGATCGCGCAGGGCGTCGACGCCATCGCCATCTCGGCCAACGATCCTGATGCCGTCATTCCGGCTCTGAAGAAGGCCAAGCAGCGCGGCATCAAGGTCATCTCGTGGGATTCCGGCGTCAACAAGGATGGTCGCATCCTGCAGCTGAACCCGTCGTCCAACGAGCTGATCGGCAAGATGTGCCTGACGCTGGTCAAGGATCATCTCGAAGGCGGCAAGGGCGACTTCGCCATCCTGTCGGCAACCACCACCTCGACGAACCAGAACATCTGGATCGATCAGATGAAGAAGCAGCTCAAGGACTTCGCGGGCCTGAATCTCGTCACCACCGTTTACGGTGACGACCTCTCCGACAAGTCCTATCGCGAAGCTGAAGGCCTGCTGAAGTCGAACCCCAACGTCAAGGTCATCGTCGCTCCGACGACGGTCGGCGTTCTGGCCGCTTCCAAGGTCGTCGAAGACAAGGGTCTCGTCGGCAAGGTCTATGTCACGGGTCTTGGCCTGCCGTCCGAAATGGCCGGCGCGATCAAGTCCGGCGCGACGAAGGAATTCGCCATCTGGAACCCGATCGACCTCGGCTACTCCGCAACGCAGATCGCCTATCACCTCGTCAAGGGTGACGCGACCGGCGCTCCGGGCACCGAAATCGAAGCCGGCCGCATGGGCAAGATCAAGGTCGACGACAAGGGCGAAGCCGCGATGGCCGATCCGTTCATCTACAACGCGTCGAACATCGACCAGTTCTCGAAGGTTTTCTAAGCCCGCTTAGCAAACACGACCCGGCGGCCAATGCCGCCGGGAATTTCCCAATGAACACTGGTAAGCGCCGATGAACACTGCCCTTCAACAACCTGTTGCAAGCGTCGTTGCCGACGACGTGCCCGCCATTCTTGAGATGCGCGGCATTTCGCAGATATTCCCTGGCGTGAAGGCGCTCGATAATGTCAGCATCGCGCTCTATCCCGGCAAGGTCACGGCGCTGATCGGCGAAAACGGCGCCGGCAAGTCGACGCTCGTCAAGATCCTCACCGGCATCTACCGGCCGAACGAAGGCGAGATCCTCGTCGACGGCAAGGTAACGACATTCGCCAATGCGCAAGCGGCGATCGATGCCGGCGTTACCGCGATCCATCAGGAAACCGTACTCTTCGACGAGCTCACGGTTGCCGAAAACATCTTCCTCGGCCATGCGCCGCGCACCCGGTTCCGGACCATCGACTGGGCCCTGATGAACAGCCGTGCCAAGGCGTTGCTGGTCTCGCTGGAAAGCAACATCGACCCGACAATCCGCCTGAAGGACCTCTCGATCGCGCAGCGCCACCTAGTGGCTATCTCCCGCGCATTGTCGATCGAGGCCCGTATCGTCATCATGGACGAGCCGACCGCCGCCCTCTCGCGCAAGGAAATCGACGATCTCTTCCGTATCGTCGAGGGGCTGAAGGCGCAGGGAAAGGCGATCCTGTTCATCAGCCACAAGTTCGATGAGCTCTATGAGATCGCCGACAATTTCGCCGTCTTCCGCGATGGCCGCGCCGTCGGTCACGGCAATCTGAAAGCGACGCCGCAGGACGAGATCGTCCGCCTCATGGTCGGTCGCGATGTCGAGAACGCCTTCCCGAAGGTCGACGTCGCAATCGGCGGCCCGGTGCTGCAGGTCGAGAAATATTGTCACCAGACCGAGTTCCGCGACATTTCGCTGACGCTGCGCAAGGGCGAGATCCTCGGCGTCTACGGGCTGATCGGGGCAGGGCGCTCGGAGCTCTGTCAGTCCCTGTTCGGCATCACCAGGCCGCTGTCGGGTAAGCTGACCCTTGATGGTCGCGAGATCGCCATCAACTCGCCGCTTGATGCCATCCGTGCCGGCATCGTCTACGTGCCGGAAGAGCGCGGCCGCCATGGCCTGGCGCTGCCGATGCCGATCTACCAGAACATGACGCTGCCATCCCTCGGTCGCACCTCGCGAAAAGGCTTCCTGAAGGCGGCCAACGAATTCGCGCTGGCGCGCAAATATGCCGAGCGTCTAGATCTGCGCGCAGCGGCCTTGTCGGTGCCGGTCGGCACGCTGTCGGGCGGCAATCAGCAGAAGGTGGTCATCGGCAAGTGGCTGGCGACCATGCCCAAGGTCATCATTCTCGACGAACCGACAAAGGGCATCGACATCGGCTCCAAGGCCGCCGTCCATGGCTTCATCAGCGAGCTCGCCGCTGAGGGCTTGTCGATCATCATGATCTCGTCCGAGCTGCCCGAGATCATCGGGATGTCCGACCGAGTCCTCGTCATGAAGGAAGGCCTGTCGGCCGGCCTTTTCGAGCGCAAGGATCTGACGCCGGAAACGCTGGTGCGCGCCGCCACCGGGAATGCTTGAGGTATCCGCATGTTGAGACTGCTCAGAAAACGCGAAACGCTGCTCTTCATCATCATCGCGGTGATGATCGCCGCCTTCTCGACGCGGGCCGATGGCTTCGCCACACCCGGAAATCTCGCCGGTATTTTCAACGATACGTCGATCCTTATCATCCTTGCGCTGGCGCAGATGACGGTCATCCTGACCAAATCGATCGACCTCTCGGTTGCCGCCAATCTCGCCTTCACAGGCATGGCGATCGCAATGCTGAACGCCACCTTTCCCGATCTGCCGCTGTTCGTGCTGATCCTCGCCGCAATCCTGATCGGCGCCTTTCTCGGCTCGATCAACGGTTTCCTCGTCTGGGCGTTGGAGATTCCGCCAATCGTCGTGACGCTCGGTACACTCACCATTTATCGCGGCATGGCCTTCGTGTTGTCGGGTGGCGAGTGGGTCAATGCGCACCAGATGACGCCGACCTTCCTCAATGTCCCTCGCACCGTGGTCATGGGCATGCCGATCCTCAGCTGGGCGGCTGTTATCATCGTCGCGCTGATCTACGTCGTATTGAAATACACCCAATTCGGCCGCTCGACCTATGCCGCGGGCGGCAACCCGACGGCCGCGGTCTATGCCGGTATCGATGTCGGCTGGACGAAATTCCTGGCCTTCGTTCTGTCGGGCGCACTGGCCGGGTTGGCCAGCTACCTCTGGGTCTCGCGCTATGCCGTCGCCTATGTCGATATCGCCAACGGTTTCGAGCTCGACAGCGTGGCTGCCTGTGTCATCGGCGGCATCTCGATCGCCGGTGGCGTCGGATCGGTGCTGGGCACCGTGCTGGGCGCGCTCTTCCTCGGCGTCATCAAGAACGCGCTGCCCGTCATCGGCATCTCGCCGTTCACGCAGATGGCGATCTCGGGCACAGTCATCATCCTCGCCGTCGTCTTCAACGCACGGCGCGAGCGCAATCGCGGCCGCATCATCCTGCGTGACAAGGCCGCCGCAGAGATACCAGCAGAGGTGGCCGCATGAGCACCGTCGTTTCCCCACCCTCCGAGAAGCGCGTCATTCCCGATCGCCTCGGCACGCCGTTCAAGCGCATCATGTCGAGCTGGGAGGTTCTGCTGTTCGGCGTCGCGGTGCTGATCTTCATCTTCAACTCGCTGGCCTCGCCCTACTTCCTCGACGCCTGGAACCTCTCCGACGCGACCTTCAATTTCACCGAAAAGGCGATGATCGCCTTTGCGATGGCCCTCTTGGTCATCTCAGGCGAAATCGACCTCTCCGTCGCCGCCATCATCGCGCTGGCGTCCACCGCCATGGGTGCGGCTGCACAGGCAGGGATCGGCGCGCCGGGGTTGGTGGCCATCGGCGTCACCGTTGGTCTGCTCTGCGGCATGTTCAACGGCTTTCTCGTCTCGGTGATGAAACTGCCGTCGATCGTCGTCACCATCGGCACGATGAGCTTGTTTCGCGGCATCTCCTATATCGTGCTCGGCGACCAGGCCTATGGTGGCTATCCAGAGGATTTCGCCTTCTTCGGGCAGGGCTACGTCGTCTGGGTATTCTCGTTCGAGTTCGTGTTGTTCATCGTCGTGGCGATCCTGTTTGCCATCCTGCTGCACGCCACCAATTTCGGCCGGCAGGTCTATACGATCGGCAACAACGATTTCGCCGCACGCTTCTCCGGCATTCCTGTCGAGCGCGTCAAGTTCATCCTGTTCATGCTCACCGGTTTCATGAGTGGCGTCGCCGCTGTCTGCCTTACATCGCGCCTCGGCTCGACGCGTCCGTCGATCGCGCAAGGCTGGGAACTCGAGGTGGTCACCATGGTCGTCCTCGGCGGTGTCTCGATCCTCGGCGGCTCCGGCAAAATCGGCGGCGTGGTCATCGCCGCCTTCGTCATGGGTCTGGTCACCTTCGGGCTGGGCCTGCTCAACGTGCCCGGTATCGTCATGTCGATCTTCATCGGCCTGCTGCTGATCATCACCATCGCCATCCCGATCATCGCCCGCCGCATCAAAGCAATGAGTTCGAAATGACGCTGGAAAAGCACGCCTTCAAGATGACGCTCAATCCGGGCATGGAAGCCGAGTACAGGAAGCGGCACGACGAGATCTGGCCAGAGCTGGTCGAGTTGCTACACCAGTCGGGCGCTAGCGACTATTCGATACATCTGGATCGGCAAACCAACACGCTGTTCGGCGTCCTGACACGCACCGGCGACAATACGCTCGCAAGCTTGCCGGAGCATCCCGTCATGAAGAAGTGGTGGGCCCATATGGGCGACATCATGGCGACCAATCCGGATAATTCGCCGATGCAGACCGACCTCGTCACGGTTTTCCATATGCCATGACGACCGAGCCGCAATTCGCCCGCGTCGCCGTTCTCGACATCGGCAAGACCAATGCCAAGGTTGTGGTGCTCGACAGCGCCACAGGCGCGGAGATCGCTGTCGTCAAGACGCCCAACAGGGTGATCACCTCGGGCATCTATCCGCACTACGACGTCGAGGGCCTATGGGGCTTTGCGCTTGATGCGTTCCGGCGCTTTGCTGTCTCGCCCGGTTTCGATGCCATCTCGATCACCACTCACGGTGCCTCCGCTGCCCTTCTCGACGCGGCGGGAGAGCTTGTCATGCCGGTGCTCGACTACGAGCACGAATATCCGCAATCGGTGATCGACGCCTACACGGCATTGCGCCCGCCATTCGAGGAAACATACTCGCCGCGCCAGTCGATGGGTCTGAACATCGGCGCCCAACTCCACTATCAGCAGATGGTCTTTCCGGAGCTTTTCGCCGATGTCGCGACCATCGTCACCTACCCGCAGTACTGGGCAGCCAAGCTGACCGGCGTGGCGGCGAACGAGCGGACGTCGCTTGGTTGCCACACCGATCTTTGGAACCCACGGACATCCTCATATTCGACCCTTGTCAAGACGCTCGGGATTAGGGACGTGATGGCGCCGATCCGGTCGGCGTTCGACGCGCTGGGGCCCGTCTTGCAGCAGATCGCGCAGGAGATCGGTCTCGAGAAATCCGTTCCCGTCTATTGCGGAATCCATGATTCCAACGCGTCGCTTCTGCCGCATCTCGTCAATCGCGCGTCGCCGTTTTCCGTGGTTTCGACGGGCACGTGGGTGGTGAACTTCGGTGTTGGTGGCGATCTAGATCACCTCGATCCGAAGCGCGATACGCTGGGAAATGTCGATGCCTATGGCCGTGCCGTGCCGTCTTCCCGTTTCATGGGCGGCCGGGAATTCGAGGTTCTGTCTGCCGAGATCGGTGCAGTGGCAAAGGACGACATGATCGATGCCGTTTCGACCGTCATTGCCAGGGGCATGATGTTGTTGCCCAACGTGGTGCCGGGTTCTGGGCCGTTTCCTGGCAAGCAGAAACGATGGATCGACGCCGTGGGCGCCACCGATCCCGAACGCTACGCAGCTGTCTGTCTCTATCTTGCGCTGATGACCGACGCCTGTCTTGGCTTGATCGGCGCGAAAGGGCCAATCATCGTCGAGGGGCCGTTCTCGGTGAACCACACTTATCTCGACAGTCTCGCCGCCCTGACGGGTCGTAGTGTCATTGCGGTACCCGGCTCGACCGGCACCAGCGCCGGTGCCGCGCTTCTTGCCGGCATCCGGCCGGTTCCGGGTGCTGAAAAGCAAGTTCCACCGCGTGGGATCGGTGGCCTTGCCGCATACCGTCGCGCTTGGCATGCGGCGCTGGCATAGCATTCTTTTCCGGATCGCCCCTTTGCGCGGCCTGTCAATCTCGCTAGGTTGAAAGCGTTATCAGATCAGGTGAGGAAAACACGACATGACCGTTTCATCCGGCGAGGGTTTCGATCCGCGGGCACTCGCAGCGCGGCTCGCCAGCCTTGAAAAATCAGGGAAAAAGGCGCCTACTGGCGATTTCACGCTTCCGGCGACGTTGCAGGACGCGATGGATGCTCAGAACTTTCTGGTTGCGGAAGAACGCATTTCCAAACCCGCATGGAAGGTCGCCATGTCGCCCGATGGCCAGCCTGTGACCGCGCCGTTGCACCCCTATTTCGAAGCTTCATCGGGCGCGTCGATTACGTGGCAACCCGGCATGAAGTTTGAGGCAGAGATCGCCGTGCGTCTCGGCAGGGATATTCCGGTTCGCCAGGATGGATTTTACACCAGGCCGGAGATCATCGATTCCATAGCTGAAGCCCATCTCGGCGCTGAGCTTCTGGCGAGCAGTATAATGGAGAGCGGCACGGTATCTTTCCTGCTCTATCTGGCCGAGCGCATCGGCAACAAGGGTTATGTCCTGGGTCCGGTCCTGCCCAAGAGTGTCATCGATACGATCGGCAGCACGTTGCTCAAGGTCACGCACGGTGGCGAGACAATCTATGACGGACTGGCGAAGCATCCCAAGGATGATGTTGTCGCATGGCTGCTCGCCTACGCCAACGACAGGCTTCGCCCCCACACGTCTTTGAAGAAGGGCGCACTGATCACAACCGGCACGCTGTGCGGCGCAATCGAACTGAAGAGCCGCGGCGCCATCGAAATCGTGCTAGACGGCAGTACACACCTTGGCCTTGCGATCGTCTGACCGCACCACCCTGCAACGGCCCTGCCGCTCGATAGGGGCAGGGAGGTTGGAACCTTGCTGCGCTGGGCGCATTTTCCAGATTGGATGGCTGGAGGATGTCATGAAACGCCGCTTTCTGACTTTTGTCGCGATTTCGATGCTTGCCGCCGGCGGTGCATCTGCAAGCGAAGCGCCGTTTCTCACGTCGCTTGCCGGCGATTGGAGCGGCGCAGGCATGATGAAGCGCACAACAGGTTCGTCACCGATCAAGCTCGATTGCAGCTTCCAATCAAAGGCGGATGGAGAGGCACTGTCGATGAACGGCAAATGCCGGGGTCTGCTGGTGGTCTCGCGCGCCGTCTCCGCCCAACTGACCGCCAAAGGCAACAGATATGCAGGCCGTTATATCGGACCTTCCGGTGGAGTCTCTGCCTTGAACGGTGGCCGCAAGGGAGATGCAATCAACCTGTCGGTCCGTTGGTCGAGGATCATCAATGGCGACCGGAACGCTGATATGGTGATTCAACGTATAGGCGAAAATGCGATCCGGATCCGCACGACGGACCGCGATCCCGCATCGGGTCAACAGGTGATCACCAGCGAGATCAACTTGACTCGGCGTTAGCCGGCATTCCGAAAAAGCGCGCTTTCCACGGGTAGGATTTTGAAAGGGAACATGGAAACTTCCGCCACTGGAATTGCTCTCATCCTTGCGGTGTCTGCGGCTCGCCTGCTCTCAAGCGGTTTGTTGGACTAGCCGCAAGCCGCGCCGACCTCGCAGTTCCCTTCCCACCGAGGCGCTTGAATTTGTTGTCGTGCGATGCGGCGGAATCGAGGAGCCACGAGCCAGATCCGAGCATGAACATGAAGAAAACGTATGAGGAGCCCCAGAAATGCACCGTCCATCCTGTGAAGATATGGACAAAAATTACCAGCAGATAGGCCAGCTTGTATTGTGATGCCCTGTCGTCTGATTGCCGCGCAAATAGTACCTGGAGAAGCGCAGCAGAGACGGAAGCGATCAAGAGGATGCCACCGACCAGTCCCCAACGGATGGCGTTCAGGAGCCAGAAATTGTCGATGCTCGTTGTCATCCATGAGGCTCTAACCCACTCACCCAGTCCGACACCAAAAAAGGGATTGTTTAACACGGAGTCGTAGCCATAGTTCCATATCGCCATGCGATAGAAGCCCGACTGCGCATTGAATGTCAGGTATGTTATATAGACGCCCACCGCGCCTTGATTTGAAACCGCTTCCAGGGCGATATAAGATAGCATGATGGCCCCGAGCAAAAGCAACCACCGTTGCGGGAAGCTTCTGAGTGCGTAGTTCCAACCGATCAAGAAGAACTGGATCACCATCGCTGCAATCGGTGCCGAGGACAGTGATAGCAACGTTCCCGCGATCACAACAAGCGATCTTGCGAGAGTGCTAAGTATCGATCGCTGATAGCCAAGCACAAGAATGGCGATGGGAACGCTGGAGGCGCAGAACACCCCGAAAAGAATGGGATGGCCGAATACGGTCTGAACCCTCCGGAGACCCATACGCATTCCCTCGTCTACCGCAGGTGTCGTCGGAAGAAACTGGGAGAAAATCTCGATTGCCACATTTCGATTGAACACGGCTTCGGCGACCGCCAACGGGAGCAGGAGCAGGACTATTCCGCAAAGCGTCCGCGACATCGCAAGAAAGTCATCCGCCGACCGGATGAAGCACCTCGCCATCAGGAAAGGGCCCATGGTCTCGACGAACTGAATGCCGAACGATGTCATGGATTGGGCGGCGCTCTGATTCCGGCTTTGGTTTAGAAACAGACATGCCAATGACCAGCAGCAATAGGCGAACAGGAGCAGATCGGATGGCCGTAACTTGCCCGCGCGGCCACTGCACCAGAACGTCAGCACTGGAACAAACATCACGAGAAGCACGAGTCGATAGGGCGACAGAGACAAGGGCCCGATCTGGAAGCTCCAGGGCAAAATCAGCGACGTAATAAATATGTTGACGTAAAGCCTGGCAGATCTCGAACCGTGCGCTGAAGCATCGTCATTCTTGAATACACGGCGCGAACGACCGTCGGGGGGGGATGACGTTCGCACAGAACTGCCGCTCTTCGGATCCGAGCGGGAGAGAAGCTTGGCACCAGATTGGTTGGCGATGGTCTTGTTTACAAAGCTATCGTCCATTGTGGGAAGCTTGTAAGTCTCGTTGCTCAGGCACGGTCAACTCCCAACACATTACCAAAGACGAGAAACCGTCATCCGGCGCATTGACGTCATATCAAACGCGTCTTGCCGAAAGAATTGCACACAGTGCTTGGGAAATACAGTCGGCATAATTACGCCTATCGACTTACCGCTGAAGCTGATTGGATCAGGGACAGAGTGGATCATCAACCGGATTTCGCAGGAGCCGATTTTACCAACAGGGCGCGGATCACGGCAGGATACGATTCTGGCGGCAGTAGTGCGGCGAGCGCCTTTAGGGAGTAGATGGATGCTGCAAGAGTGGCCGCGCATCCTATTAAGCCCGCTTCGAACCAGGGCAAAAACTGAACTGCAAGAAATACCGTTCCAGATAGAGCGGTATAGGTCAGTACAAGAAATCGATTGGTGGACGACCATCGGAAACCGGTTTGGCGGCGCGCAATCCAGTAGATGAGAATGCCGTGCCAGACATAAAGACCGAAAAAAGCGATGCCCGCTCCGACGGGGCCGAACGCCTTCACCAAAATCCAGCTCAGTGCGACATGCACGACAGTCGCTGCGACCTCCGTCCAGAAGAATATCTTTTGAGCGCCTTTCGCCAAGACGATGAAACCGATCGGCCAGGCGACAATCCTCAACATCATTCCCAAGCATATCCACCGCAGGATATCGATTGCCGCATAAAACGCAGGCGAATAAAGGCTATGTATCACGAGTGGTGCCAGCGTGAGCGTTGCAATAAGGCCGGGGCCGGCCAGCAGTATGCTCACCTGTGTTTGCTCGTTAACAAGGCGGTTACACTGTGCGTTGTCGTTTGCGACGCCAGTGAGCCGCGGGTAAAAGTCGGTTCCCATAGCCTGAAGAATAAAGCCCGAGTAGAGCCCACCCAAAGCCCAGGCCGCCTGATATAGGCCTGCTGCCGCTATACCCGCGTCATTCAGCACGATCAGCCTAATTGCATAGGCGCTGCCGAAGGTCAGCAATCCGCTGATCATGAAAATAAAGCCGAACCTGAAGAGGCCGCGGCATTCCTCACCCAACTGCCGCAACGTCAGTTGAACAGACTTGATGCTGACTTTGCGGCTATACCACCAAGAGGTCATCAGCGTCGTCGCGGCAACGCAGACAAGCGACGCCGGGATCCCGCTTTCACCATATACGTAGATAACTGGAATGCTGATCACTGTGCTGAAAAATGCTCCGAACACGCTAATTCGCGCGAGCGCGGCAATGTCGCGCATACCTTGCAGCAGCGCTGCCTGGCTCCCCGACATGACCTGGAACAGGACCATCACCGACAAAACCATGATGGCGGTGGTGTGCTTGTCATCGCCGAATGTGAATCTTGCGATAGGAGCGGCGAAGCACGCTACCAGCAAGGTGCCAAGAAGCCCGAGCAACAGGGATATACGCCTCAATGCGACGGCAGTGCGCGCAACTTTTTCCGCATCGTGAGTTCCCGCTGCCTCAGCAATCTGGCGAACGCCGCTAGCATTCAGCCCAAAACCCGCGATTGTATGGGCCATATCCGAAGTGGCGAGGTAAAGGCCCATCAGGCCCACGCCTTCAGGTCCGAGAAGAACCGCCATTGCCTTGCTGCGAACTATGGAAAACCCGACGTTTATGATCGACGACCCACCGATCACGATCGTTGACTTGAAGATTTCGGTGTAGCTCTGCCGAGCAGTTGCACTCGAATGCAAACCCATCTGACGCTCTAGCCCGCAATCTGACAGCTAACAGATCGGATAGTCTTCATTGACTTTCTCGATTCGAGAGCTGGGGGCCCGAAGAAATGACTTGCTGGGATGCGGGAGATGAAGTCGGTGGCGATTTTCGGCTCACTTTTACCACGTCTCCGGGAAGCAGCACGGTTGTCTCCGAGGCAGGAAATTCTTTCACTATTCCGCTTTCCCGCCGCATTATGGAAAAGGTAACCGTCGGCTCTTCTCCCGGACGCGGTGCGTTTCCAACGGATGAAAGGTTCTGCAGCATCAGTTTGTTGCTGGTTTCTCGTTTGACCTTCAGTTGAACCAGCGACGCCCTTTCGGACTGCAATTCCGATGTGACTTCCGTTTGCCGTTCGTCGTAAAGCGCCTGCAGGTCTCTCGTTGCTTGGCTTATGCTTTGACGTGCTCTCATAATTGCAGTCGTGATGTCGAGCCGATCATCCTGATAACTTCTCAAAGTACGCTCGATCTCTGCCTGCCTTGTCGCGACGAGTGCACCTTTCGCAACAAGCATCGCGGTGCTGTCCACCTGCTCCTGTATCGATTTTATGTTGGCATCGTTGCTTTTGATTTTGTCTTCGAGAACGCGAATTTCCTCCGACAAAAGATTCTGTAACTCGACCAGTGATTTTGCTTTCCTGTCCACCGCGTTTGCGCGTGCCGCAAAGATAGCTTGCTCCTGGCTCAGGATCGCAGACGCGAAGGGGTCGGAGGCATTTATCTGGTTGTCAAACAGAAGTTGCTTGGAACCAGACATCTCCGCTTCGAGCCTTTGAATTTTGGCGGTTGCTCTGATGATGGAATCGTCAAGTTCTTGGATGTCCCCCAGCAATTTGGTGATGTCCGCCGTACTTTCGAACAGGCGCGCCTCACGCAGGTCACCGCCCGCCATCGCCAAGGTTTGCAGCACGGTTAAGCCGGTGTTGAATTGATACTCGCCCGGCTTCGCGACATCCCCCACCACGTAGATCGGCGAGTACTGAACAATTTCGACCGTCGTCATCGGCGGATCGACCAGGCCGATCTTTTGTTGGAGACGCTTTGCGACCAAATCGGCGAAGCCGACATCGTCAAGGTCTCCCACCGGGATACGCCCCAACACCGGTACCGACACGTTGCCTGTATCCGACACCGTGAACTCGCCCCCAAGCGAGCCCCATTGCTCATATGTGCCCTTTGTCGGCATCCACTGAAGTACCGTCAGTCGGATTTTGGTGCGAGGAGGAATAGGTGCACTTTCAGCAGCGCCGCCGCATGCAAATGATAGCCCGAAGACGATGGCCGCTATCCAGCCAGTTGTACGGCGGTCGGCATTGGGTGACAGGCGCATTTTCCCCTCCGGAACAACGCATTCTTAGCCGGAAAACGGACGCTCCAGCAGTCTGATGCCTGCACTCTCACTGCAGGATGTGCGTCTTCTTCGCTTTGTTTATACTTCAAGAAAAGAGTTTTACAACATTTTTACTATAAGTAAATCCGCTGTTGTCCAGTAATATTATTATACTAACGGTGAAAACGCTTTGCAAAATGTTTTTACATGGAGAAAATAATCCAAAGGTACTACCGGTGAGATTCTGTATCTACTATCGACCAGCTATTCATCCGGATATAAATAAATATAGCTAATATCCCAGCCACGCCATCGGGTTCTCATTTCAGGTAATCGCGTCATGGGTTCTATAGACATCAGATTCTACTTATCGCTTTTGCTTCGCCGGCTGGGGTACGTCGTGACAATCGTGTGCCTGTCGACGGCCGTCGCAGTTGCAATCGCGTTATTGATGCCACGCCAATATCAATCAACGGCAAGAATCCTGGTCGAGGCCCCGCAAATTCCTGCTGAGCTGGTCCGCTCGACGGTAGCTACAAACTCGCTGCAGCAACTGCAGATCATTCAACAACAGATCACGACGCGGGAGCATCTCACCGCGCTGGCGGACAAGCTCAAGATTTATGACGGAGCGAAGATCAAGCCGACAAGCGACGCCATCATATCGGACATGCAAACGCGGATAAATTTCAGCGAACGCCCACTGGGTAACGGTGATGGGGCGACCGTATTCAGCGTGGCTTTCACTGCTGGCACGCCTGCAATGGCAGCAAAGGCAGCCAATGAGCTTGCTTCGCTTATATTGATGAGCAATCAGCGCCAGCGGACGGACAGAGCCAGCGATACGCTGCAACTTTTCAACGATGAAGTAGCAAGGCTCGAGGCGGAACTGAAGCAGGGAGAAGCCAAACTCCTGCAATTCAAAAATGACAACAAGGACAGTCTACCGGAGAGCTTGGATTTCCGTCGTCAGCGGCAAAGCAGCGAACAGGGGCGGCTTGCGGCCTTGGAGCGTGAGGAGGCCGATCTTCGCGCCAGGCGCAGTCTGCTCGTTGAAAGCTATCGGACGACCGGACAGTACACGAATGCCCCCTTAAGTCCGGAACAGCAGACGTTGCAGGACCTAAGCCGAGCGCTGTCGGACCAGCTTCTGATTTTCTCGGATTCCAGTCCGAACATCGTCGCGCTGAGAAGCAGAATCGCTTCGCTTCGCGGCAACGCTTCCAAAAGCGCTAGTCGAGATGGCGAGAAGACGGTGTCGACGGGTTACGATTTGCAGCTCGCCGATATCACAGAGCGTCTAGATGCCATAGCACGCGAACGAGCGGGCTTGATATTGAGTATTGCCGATTTGACGCGATCGGTGAATGCGACACCGTCAACCGACACCGAGCTTAATGCAATCGAGCGAACGGTTGCAAACGTTCAAACGCAGTACAACATTGCGATCGCAAAGCGTGCCGAAGCTTCGCTGGGAAACCAGATGGAGGTCCGGTCCGATGGCGGGCGGTTTTCCATGCTTGAGGCGGCAACGCCGCCGGAGACTGCGACAAAGTCGCTGCGTCGGGTAATCGCTGGATTTGGAGTGATTGCCGGCGTTGCGCTCTCGGTATGCTTTGTCGTTCTAATGGAGGTCCTGAACAAAACAATTCGCAGACCGTCCGAACTTGCCAGTCTCTTGCAGCATCAACCGTTGGCTGTGATCCCGTATATCCCTGCACCGAGCGATGCATCCGGAAAATCTTTCAGACGTAAAGCAATGTCGATGTTCCCAAGTGGGGTCGTGGCCGCGTCATTGCTGCTGCTCCCTCATTGGCAGATGCCGGCCGAGGGCTCGTTCCAAAGATTGTGGTCAGCCTTGGTGAAGACCACCTAGCTGCAACGCGTTGGTACGATGAAAACTTTGAACATTTGAAATGGTGGCGGAGGCTTTGGTCGTGGAAATTACTCTTCTCTCGGGTGTGAAAACCGGAACGTTGCGGGACAACGAACATATGCTTACTTCGCGCTTCGACGATGTAATAACTTGGAAAGAGCTTCCCGCGCTCAAAATCGATCCGGAAGCGATATCGGCAAATCGTATTGTGACAGCGGACAGGTCGGACGCCGCCCACGCTGCTTTTGACATGCTGCGGACAAAGATACTCCAGACCCTTAGACAGAACCAGTGGAAGTCGGTCGCCATCACCTCACCGACGCCTGCCTGCGGAAAGACATTTACCGCGTTAAATCTCGCATTCAGCCTGGCAAACCAGCAGGATTGCCGGACATTGCTGCTCGATCTGGATTTGAAACGTCCTCAGGTCGCCAACATGTTGGGCTTGAAAAATGCAGCTTCAATGGAAAAATTTCTAAGGGGTGAAATTGATCTGAGGGATGCTTTCATGCGCCACGGGGACAATCTGGCGATTGCGGCGAACAGCTACCCAGCACATTTTTCGGCGGAGCTTCTTCAAAGCGCTGCTTGCAAACAGGTCTTGTCGGACATGCATTTGAAGATGGGTGCCGACGTCGTTCTATATGATCTTCCGCCGATGCTCTCCACTGACGATGTGCTCGCTTTTCTACCAAACGTGGACTGCGTAATATTGATCGCCGCAGCGGAGCAAAGCACTCTCTCCGAAGTCGATATTTGCGAGCAAAGCCTGTCCGAAAGAACCAACGTGCTCGGCGTTGTTTTGAACAAATGCCGATTTAGCTTTGAGAAGTACGGCTACTGACGCTTACCGAGAGTCACCCCTAGCCAGCGGCTGAATCGTCGATCGATGTCTCGGAAAATTTGAAGCGGCCTTTACTGCAATAGGTGGCGCGGTGTGCGTCACACCTGGTTGTACAAGAGCCTGTCATTCCTCGAAGCCAATGAGGCAGTTCATGCGCAATGAAACTCGTCGCAGTATGCTCAAGATGAGTTTGCTGGTTCCGGCTGCAGGCTTCCTGGCGGCGAAAACCGGCAGTGCTCAAGCGAGCGCAGCCACGCGTCCACTATATCCTGGACCTGTATTCTTCGTTAAGGGCGTATACCAGCAGCCTGCTGAAAAGATGGCTGAATGGAAGGCCCAGGGCGTCAATACGATTTTCACGATGAACGCGGGGGCAGATCCAGTCCAGTGGACAAACGCGGCCATGACACAGGGTCTCTACATGGTCCGCCACCCGGCCGGGGTTGATGAGAAGAATTACTCACAGCTTGATCGTGACGTTTTCGATCGAGACATGTCTAATCCCTACCTTCTTGCGCTCGCGATGGTCGACGAGCCCTCCAACCTCAAGCCCGGTGGCAAGGACATTACTTATGAGGATGTCTCGGCGACGCCTGAAGAGGTGGACGTCGTCGCGCGCGCCTGGTCTGTTGGAAACAAGCCATTGTGGCTCAACCACATCGGCGTCCATATCAACAATGTCCATCTCGAAAAAATCATGTCTGACTACGCTGACAGCCCTTATGTCGACTGGTTGAGCCATGACAGCTATCCAATTGCGTCCGGCTACGACGTCGTTTTCGATTTCGATGATTACATGTCCACTCATCAGGGTCATGCGATCGATCGTCTGCTGCGGTGGAGTGGCGGCAGACCACAGTTTTCGTTCGTAGGGCTGTCGAAGTTTGACGGTTCCGTGGGCAGGGAAACCACGCCGGCGGAGTTCCGTGTACAAGCGTGGTCTTCAATCATACATGGTGCGATCGGTATCATATATTTCACGTTCAAATTTTCGCCCGAGTTTTCGTATGATGCCACTCCACAAGACCTTCGGAAGGAACTGAAAATATTTCATGCTGAAATCGATGAAATTGAAGACATTCTCGTCGATAAACAGAAAGGGGGTCGACGGCCGCACGTCATTCTGAAGTCTGTCCGTGATCTGAACGGTCGGACGGATAGCCTTCCGTATCCGTTCGAGGCATCGTCGACGCATACCGACCAAGGCGACTACAAGATCATCTTGAATCTGTCAGCCAAGCCTGCCGAATTCACCTACGAACCGTGGGGCCTATCGAAGGTCGCATTCGAACCCTATGAGTGCAGGCGCGGATATGACGCTGCAGCCTTTTCAAGGACATGAACTGCTTGTCTGGACGGGGCCATGGTCAGATATCAGGCAACGAAAGCACATGGCGCCCTTACTGAGCTGACAACCCTGGCCTCACCAAGCCGAGGTGATCGCGCAGCGTCGAACCCGAATATTCGGTGCGGAACAGGCCGCGCTCCTGCAGGATCGGAACAACCAGCTGGGTAAAGTCTTCCAGACCTTCCGGGAAGAAGGGTGGCATGACGTTGAAGCCGTCGGCGGCGCGGCCGTCGAACCATTCCTGCATGCGGTCGGCAATCTCCACCGGCGTGCCGAGCACGATATGGTGGCCACGGCCGGCGGCGACGCGCAGCGCCAGTTGGCGGATGGTCAGGTTTTCGCGGCGGGCAAGAGCCGTCAGCAGTTCGGCGCGGCTGCGCAGCTGGTCGGAGATCGGCAGGTCCGGCAGCGGGCCATCCGGATCGTAATCGGCAAGGCTGTGGCCGATGCGTTCTTCCAGAAGCGGCATGGCGCTTTTCAGGTCCGTCCACTGGTCGAGTTCGGCCAGCTTGTCGGCGGCTTCCTTCGACGTGCGGCCGATCACCGGCAGGAACCCCGGCATGACGGCGACGTCATCGGCGTGACGACCAGCCTTTTCGACGCGGCCCTTCAGGCTCTTGTAAAAGGCCTGCGCCTCGGCAAGGCTCTGCTGGGCGGTGAACACCACGTCGGCGGTGCGGGCAGCGAGATCCTGGCCGGGGCCGGAAGAACCAGCCTGGATGAGGACCGGATGGCCCTGCGGCGAACGCGGGATGTTGAGCGGTCCCTTCACCGAGTAATATTTGCCCTTATGGTCGAGCAGGTGAACCTTGGACGGGTCGGCATAAACGCCCGTTTCCTTGTTCTTGATGAAGGCGTCATCGTCCCAGCTGTCCCACAGGCCGCGCACGACATCGACGAATTCTCCCGCCACGGCATACCGTTCGTCATGCTCGGGATGCGACTTGGAAAAATTGTTGGCGGTGCGGGCATAGGAGGTGGTGACGATGTTCCAGGCGGCGCGGCCATGGCTCAGATGATCGATCGAAGAGAAGGCGCGCGCCGTGTGATAGGGTTCGCCATAGGTGGTGGAAGACGTCGCGGCGAGGCCGATTTTTTCGGTTACCAGAGCCAGTGCCGCCAGCAGCGTCAGCGGTTCGAAACGGGCAATGGTGGAAGGGTGGGCATCGACGCCGCTGGTCAGGCCGTCGGCCAGGAACACCATGTCGAATTTCGCCTGTTCGGCGATCTGCGAGACGCGGCGCAGAAGATCGAAATTTTCGCTCCCGGCTTCCGCCTTCGGATGACGCCAGCCGGAAACGTGGTGGCCCGCGCCCTGCAGGAACAGGCCGAGATGGATTTGTCTCTTCGCACTCATTGGGGCACTCATGGAAAATTCTTTCGTCAAATGTGGTTCTGGTTGAGCAGAGAGACAAGCCGGGAAAGATCAGCCTCGGTCTTCATGCTGCGGATAAGCGCGGGAATGTCGGCGAAGGCCGCGTTGGCGGCGGTCGCGTCACGGAATTTTTCGGTCGGATCTGTCACGCCCGGAAGACCATCGAAGCGCCGGTTGATGGTACCGCCGTCCTTCAGCGTGATGTCGAGCACGACAAAACGTGTGGTCGGATCGGTCGACATGCGCGGCGCCGTCTCATCATGGCGGCGGCCGGCGCGGGCGGCAAGCGTCATGATACGGTCTTCGACGGGGCGTTCGTCAAAATGGTCGAGCCTGAGCGCGCCGTCGATCAGGGCGGCGGAAAACACATATTCCGGGCTGAAGCGGGCTTCGATGCCATTGGTCGGTTTGGTTACGACCAGCGCGGCGTCGGCGCCGGGCGGATAGGTGAAGGTGATGTTTTCGATTTTTTCGGCCGTCAGGCCTTCGCGATTGAGTTCAATGCCGAGTGAGGCGACAGGGTGGCTGGCCGTGCAGCAGGGATAGGCTTTGAGCGTCAGGCCGGGCGATACGATCTGCCATGGGCTGCCCCAGTTTGCGCTCACCAGTTCCGGCTTGCCGGCGTCAAAGGCATAGGCCGAATGGAACCCGACCGGATTGTCGAGGAAATCCGGCGCACCACCAAAACCGGCTGCCGCCAGCCGTGCCGCCAGCAGGCCGGAACGGGCGGCCATGCCGGCGTGATAGGGTTTTGTGTCGTAGCCGAATTGAAGCCTGAGACCCGATGCCTGCGTGGCGGCGATGCCGAGCGCGATCGCGGTTTCTTCCACGGCTGCGCCGGTCAGATGGCAGATCGCGGCGGCGACGCCGATGGGACCGAGCGTTGCGGTGGCGTGAAAGCCGTTTTCATAATGTTTGGATCCGAGCGAAAGGCCAAGCCGTGCCATCGCCTCAAGGCCGACGACGTAGGAGGCGACAAAGGCTTCGGCCGAAAATTCGCGCTCTGCAGCAAGAGCCAGCAGGGCTGGAATGATCACCGTGGTGGGATGGCCGCGCACGCTGGCATGGACGTCGTCATAATCCAGCACATGGCCGGCATAGGCATTGACCACGGCTGCCACCAGCACATCGGTCTTCCCGTCGCTGCCGACGAGAATGGCGTCACCTGGCAGATCGGCGCCCACCGCCTTGGCGAGGACGCCGGTCGTGCGGTCAGCCGCACCGGCAATCGTGCAGGCGAGAAAATCGATGATCGCGGTTCGTGCCGCTTCCATGGCCGCAGCGTCGCGGGTCGGATCGGAATTGATGATCGCGTCGGCGAAGGCGGTGGTGAGCGGTGCACTGGCCATGGTCAGATACCCTCGCCGTCGCGCACCGCACCACGTCCGCCACCCGAAAGGCCGCCAACGAACTGGCGGATGCGCGGATTGTCGGTCGAGTGAAAGATCTGCTGCGGCGGGCCGTAATCGACGATCTTGCCGTTTTCGGTAAACACCACCGTGTCGCTGATCTCTTCGGCGAAGCGCATTTCATGGGTCACGAGAATGCTGGTCATGCCGTCGCGGATGAGGTCGCGGATCACCCACAGGACCTCGCCCACCGTTTCCGGATCGAGCGCCGAGGTGACCTCGTCGAACAGAACGAGTTCCGGCTTCATGGCCAGCGCGCGGGCAATCGCCACACGCTGCTGCTGGCCGCCGGAGAGCTGGCCGGGATAGGCATCGGCCTTTTCGGAGAGGCGTACTTTTTCGAGAAGCTCGCGCGCCAGTTTGACGGTCGCCGTCTTGTCGGCACCGAGAATGCGTGTCGGCGCCAGCACGATATTGTCGAGCACGGTCAGGTGCGGAAACAGATTGTATTGCTGGAACACGATGCCGACGCGCTTGCGCAGCTGAATGCGTTCGCTTTCCTTGGTCAACTGATCGACGCGGGTGCCGGCCACGGTGATCTTGCCGCTCTGCGGCGTCACCAGCGCGTTGATGCAGCGCAGGATGGTGGATTTGCCCGAACCGGACGGGCCGATGATCGAAACGGCATCACCCTTGTTGATGGTCAGGTCTATGCCTTTCAGCACCTGCGTCTGGCCAAAAGACAGATGAACGTCTTCCAGTTTCACGATCGCGGTGTCGGTCTCAGTCTCGGGAGATGCAGTCATGTCAAAAAATCCTTCAGCCCGCGTTGAAGCGCTGTTCGAGTCGACGGGTCAGGCGGGCAATCGGGTAACAAAGCGTGAAAAAGGCGGCCATCACCACGACATAGGCGATGATGGTGAAATCGAGCCGGCGCACGGCGGTGCTGGCGTCGGTTGCCGCATGCATCAGTTCATGCACGCCCACCAGCGAGGCAAGCGACGTACCCATGGCCATCGACGAGGCGACGTTCATCCATGGCGGCAGCGAGCGGCGCACGCATTGCGGCAGGATCACGTAACGCAGCGCCTGCAGGCGCGAAAAACCGAGGCCCTTGGTGGCTTCCCACTGTGTCGTGGGGATAGACAGCACGGCGCCGCGGGTGATTTCGGCGATATAGGCGCTGGACAGGATGGCAAGGCCGATCACCGCCTTCACCCAGTCCGGGAAGGGCAGGTAATTGCCGGCGATGACGATCTCGAACGGAAATATGTAGGTGGTCGCAAAGATCAGCACGAGCGCTGGCGCATTGCGAAAGATCTGCACATAGATCTGCGCCGGCAGGCGGACGAACCAGTAGGGCGCCAGCTGCATCAGGCCGAGAAGCACGCCGGCCGTGGTGCCGAGCGTGACCGCGCAGATGGTGATGAGGATGTTCATCGAAAAGCCGGAGGCGAGGTAGGGGATCCACTCCACCAGTTCCTTGCCGAGTGTCAGGTCGACGAGTGACCAGACGATGACGATCAGCGGCATTGCGACGAAGCCGATCGAACGGAGCACGCGGCTGCTCTTGGCTGTTGTTTTGGGTGCTTGAGTTGCCGTCATGCTCATAGCCCATACCCCGGAATGGCGAGCCTGCGCTCAACCCATTGGCCGATGCGGGCCACCACGAAATTGATCAGGCTGAAAAAGGCGAGAAGCACGATCATCATCTCCACCACATTGTCGCGCTGCGTCCATACCATGATCGAGGCATAGGTGATTTCGCTGACCGCAATGGCATTGCCGACGGTGGTCGATTTGACGAGGCTGATGAGGCCGTTGACGATGGCCGGCAGCGATGAGCGGAAGGCCAGCGGGATCTGCACGTAACGCAGGATTTCGAACTGGCTGAAACCCATGCCGCGTGCCGCCTCGATCATCGAGGAAGGCACGGCCTCGATGCCGCCGCGGATCGCTTCCGCATGCAATGCCGCGACATGCAGACCAACAACGGCGACGACCCAGAAGAACGGCGAAAGCGGATTGTTCTGCGCGCCGCCGAGCATGTTGGAAACGACGGTGTTGAGGACGAGGAAGCTGAACATCAGCTGCACCAGTGTCGGCGTGTTGCGGGTCAGCTCCACAAACGCACGCACGGGCGCAGAAAGCCAAAGCCTGCCTGAGGTCAGGCAGGCTGCGAAGATCAGGCCGACAATCAGGCTGACGGGAATGGTGACCGCAACGAGATAAAGCGTGGTGATAAAACCGTCACGCCAGATCTGTGCCTCGTATCCCGTCGCCAGAAACTCGTAATTGAGGCCGAGCCTGCCCATCATGTCGATGAACAGGCCGGTCAGGTTCATGTCCTGCATATGGCTCTACCGGCGCCTTCCACTTACTTGGCGGAAAGCTTCTTGTTCTCTTCCTCGAGATACTTGGTGTTGAGCAGGCGGTTGGCCTTTGCCAGCTCAAGCAGCTTGCCGGAAGCATGCAGTTTTTTCACGGCTTCGTCGAGCGCGGTCTGGGTGTCCTTTTCGCCCTGGCGCAGCCAGATGACGCTATCGGACGGGATCAGTTCCGTCGGGAAGGGGATAGCGTAATCCTTCCATTCGTCCGCACGGTCTTCCAGCAGCAGGCCGACGGTCGCACCGACATGCACGGCGGCCACGCAATTGCCGCCCTGAAGCGCCAGCAGCGATTCCGGCTGGCTCGGCAGACCCTTGACGATCGCGCCATATTCTTCGGCCAGCGGCTGCGCGTAGTTGGAGCCCTGCGAGATGCAGACCGGCTTGCCCTTGAGGTCGGCCCAGTCCTTCAGGCCGCTATCCTTGCGCACCACGGCTGCTCCGCCGGCACGGTCGTAAGGCGTCGGCACATGGTCCAGAACCTTGGCGCGCTCTTCGGTGTATTGCATGTTGGCGATGAGAATATCGACCTTGCCCTGCTGCAGGAACTGCACGCGGTTCGGCGGGGTCACCGTCACGGTTTCCAGTTCGACACCGAGATCGGCGGCCAGCGCCTTGGCGATGTCAATATTGTAACCCTTCTGTTCCTGCGATTTCGGATCGATAAAGCCGAAAGGCGCGCCCGACAGGATCACGCCAACGGTCAGCTTGCCGCGACCCTTGATACGGTCCAGTGTAGCGTCGGCCGAAGCCTGCGTCGCAGCCAGCGTGGCGATGGAAAGGGCAAGTCCGAAAACTGTTCTAGCAAACATCAATTAACTCCTTTTTCGCCGGCGAAAATAGGGCAACATCAGATATGCGGCGAGAAACACTGTGCCCTTTAGACAGCTAAATTCAGAACGCTTATTGCGCAATATCCAATATATATAGCAAATCATCCCATTTTTGGCGAATTTTCGAAACTTTATAATTAGTGGCTGATCTGCTGATGCCTTCCAGGCCACTGTTGACGTCCATCTTGTTGCCAAAGGACGGCTCACGACAAGACGCTGACAAACGTTCTCAGCGTATAGCTTCTATTTCGCCGCGCGTCTCAAGGGTAAATCAAGGCCTCGATTATATCTCAAGGCAGAGGACGCCAAACTGCTGCCTGCCATTTGCAAGAACGTTTAAGGCAATTTCGATCGATGCCATGGCCATCATCACGTTCAGGCTTCCGCGTTACCTGCCACGTAAATTTCATGTGACCGGAATGAGAGCCTAGGATCAAGAAGAACAGGCGGAGGTCGCCACCCTCAAAATCTGGGCTAGCCGGTAAACGCGACTGGCGATCGCCATTGGTGTGTGTGAGCAAGCCATTCGCTCGTCCGCTCCTCCGGATGAGCGTTTCTTGAAATATCCGTTACGACCGCCGCGGCGTCTGCGCCGTTGTCAAAAACGCCGGCAATTCGCTCGGGGTTCAGCCCACCGATCGCCACCAGCGGCACCCCACCGATGCGCGATTTCCACTCGCGCAGGCGGTGCACGCCTTGGGGCGCCCACTGCATCTGTTTGAGAACCGTCGAATAGATTGGTCCAAGTGCAACATAGTCCGGCTTGGCCGCGAGCGCGATCTGCAACTCGGCACTGTTATGCGTGGAAATGCCGAGCCTGAGGCCAGCGGCCTTGATGACTTTCAGGTCGGCCGTTTCCAGATCCTCCTGGCCGAGATGGACGAAATCGCTGCCTTCCTCGATTGCCAGGCGCCAGTAGTCGTTAATGATCAACTGGCATTTATGTTTTAAGCAGATTGCAAGCGCACTGCGGATCTCGTGGCGCAATTCGGGCTCGGTCCGCTCCTTGATACGCAATTGAACGAGCTTGACGCCGAGCGGAACCAAACGGGCAATCCAGTCAGCGCTATCGACGATCAGATAGAATGGGTCGAGCTTCACGCGAACACCGCCTGTCCGATGACCGGCGTCGATGGCACGGCCATGTCGCGCGGATCCAGCATGCCCGCCTCGAAAGCCTGGCGACCTGCGTTGATGGCACCGGAAAAGGCGCTGGCCATCGCGACGGGATCGCCGGCACTGGCCACGGCGGTATTCAGCAGAACGGCGTCGAAGCCGAGCTCCATGACCGACGCTGCGTGCGAGGGGCGGCCGATGCCGGCATCGACAATAAGGGGCACATCGGGGAAATGGCCGCGCATGGAGCGTAGTGCGGTCGGGTTGAGCGGGCCGGCGGCGCTGCCGATCGGGGCACACCACGGCATCAGCACCCTGCAACCGGCCTCCAGCAGCCGCTCGGCGACGACAAGGTCGTCGGTGGTATAGGGGAAGACTTCGAAGCCTTCGCTCACGAGGATGCCGGCAGCCTCGACGAGGCCGAAGACATCGGGCTGCAGCGTGTCATGGTTTCCGATCACTTCGAGCTTGATCCAATTGGTGGCAAACAGCTCGCGCGCCATCTTTGCTGTCAGTACCGCCTCGGAAACGCCGTGGCAGCCGGCGGTGTTGGGTAGCAATCGTACGCCGAGCGAGCGGATCGTCTCGAAGAAGGCGCCGCCATTGCGGCCCCCCGCTGTTTCGCGGCGAAGCGAGACGGTGACGATCTCGGTGCCGGAGCGACTGACGGCATCGGCCATGATCGAGGGTGACGGATAGCGCGCGGTGCCGAGCAGCAGGCGCGAGCGCAGTTGCGCTCCATAAAGTTCAAGCATCGGTCAACCTCCTTGCATGGGCGACAGGATTTCGATCCGGTCATCATTGTTAAGCGAATGGGCAATCCGGTCCTCGCGGTGGATGAGTTCACCATTGACGGCGGTCGCCAGCCAATCTCCTTCGTAATCCATCAGCGCGAGCAACTCTTCGAGCGTGGCGGCGGCGATGTCCTTGGGTTCGCCATTGACGATCACTTTCATGGGGTGAGTCCTCCCGCTATGCCGGTGTTGAAGACTATGTCGGCTACCTTTGCCGCCATGGCGGGCGCCAAGAGAAAGCCGTGGCGGTAAAGGCCGTTCAGGGAAACAAGCTTTCCGCGTCGTTCCACGCGAGGGAAATTGTCGGGGAATGCCGGCCGGATACCGGCACCGGTTTCCACGACTGCCGCGTCGGCAAAGGCCGGGTGCAACGCATAGGCGGCGTTCAGCAATTCCATCAGCGAGCGGGCGGTGACCGGGCCCTGGAATTCCGTCTCGATCATCGTCGCGCCGACCATGAACAGGCCGTCGCCGCGCGGCACGATGTAGACAGGGATGCGCGGATGCAGCAGCCGCACGGGGCGATCAAGACTGATCTCGTCGCTCCTGAGATAAAGCATCTCGCCGCGGACGCCGCGCAGCGAGCCGGTCTCGCCGATGCGCGCCGCGCCGGTGCAATCGACGATATGATCGAAATCCTGCTCGTTGGGGCTTGTTTCGCCGAAAATCGCGCCGCGTGCAGTCAGCTTGCTGTGCAGTGCGGTCAACGCCCGACGCGGATTGAGATCGGCCTCTCGTGGGAAAAACAAGCCCTGTCGGAAGCGCCCGGCCAGTGACGGCTCGAGTATTGCGATCTGCTGTTCGTCCAGCCAGTCATATCCCGTCGTGCGGCCTGCGAAGCGCTTTAATTCCCCTTGGTCGCGGGCGGGCGCCAACACAAGGGTACCGTTTCTTCGAACTTCGCCGGGTAAAATCGCTTCCCAGCGATCGGGTGCGTCCTGTCCCTGGCGCAGCACCGCTTCATCGGCGCTCTCGCGCTCGCACCACGGCGCGAGCATGCCGCCGGCGAGCCAAGAAGCGGCCGCCAGAAAGCCCGGGTTGGGATCGAAGACCGCTACCTCGGCACCACGCGCGCCGACTTCATGAGCAACGGTGAGGCCGGCGACGCCGGCCCCTTTGACGAGGACGCGCATCTCAGCCGGTCACCTTTCCGCCGGCATCGACCGCCATGTAGAGATCGCCGCCGTCGCGGTATTTGGTCGCCATGGCATCCAGCCCCTCCTTCTGCGCCTCGGCGCGGATATCGTGGGATATCCGCATTGAGCAGAATTTTGGGCCGCACATCGAGCAGAAATGCGCGACTTTGTGGGCTTCCTTGGGCAGCGTCTCGTCGTGGAAGCTGCGCGCCGTCTCGGGATCGAGGGAGAGGTTGAACTGGTCCTCCCAGCGAAATTCGAAGCGGGCGCGCGACAGCGCATCGTCGCGCAGTTGGGCCGCCGGGTGACCTTTGGCGAGATCGGCGGCATGGGCGGCGATCTTATAGGTGATGACGCCGGTTTTCACGTCGTTGCGATCGGGCAGGCCGAGATGCTCCTTTGGCGTGACATAGCAGAGCATCGCCGTCCCGAACCAGCCAATCATCGCAGCACCGATCCCGGAGGTAATGTGGTCGTAGCCCGGCGCGATATCAGTCGTCAGCGGTCCCAGTGTATAGAACGGAGCCTCGCCGCACACAGAAAGCTGCTTGTCCATATTTTCCTTGATCTTGTGCATCGGCACATGGCCGGGGCCTTCGATCATGACTTGGCAATCCTTGGCCCAAGCGATCTTCGTCAGTTCGCCCAGCGTTTCCAGTTCGGCGAACTGCGCGGCGTCGTTGGCGTCGGCAATCGAGCCGGGGCGCAGGCCATCGCCCAGCGAGAAAGAGACGTCGTAGGCGCGGCAGATGTCGCAGATCTCCTCGAAATGCTCGTAGAGGAAGCTCTCGTGGTGATGATGAAGACACCACTTGGCCATGATCGACCCCCCGCGCGAAACGATGCCAGTGACGCGGTTGACGGTCAACGGGATGTAGTGGAGCCGTACGCCGGCGTGGATGGTGAAATAATCGACGCCCTGTTCGGCCTGCTCGATCAGCGTGTCGCGATAGACCTCCCAGGTCAGGTTCTCGGCAATGCCCTCGACCTTCTCCAGTGCCTGATAGAGCGGCACGGTGCCGATTGGGAGCGGCGAGTTGCGGATGATCCACTCGCGGATGTTGTGGATATTGCGGCCGGTGGAGAGATCCATGACGGTATCGGCGCCCCAGCGCGCGGCCCAGACCATCTTCTCGACCTCCTCGGCCATCGAGGAGGTGACGGCGGAATTGCCGATATTGGCGTTGATTTTCACCAGGAAGTTCCGCCCAATGATCATTGGCTCGGCCTCGGGATGGTTGATATTGGCGGGGATGATGGCGCGACCGGCCGCCACTTCCTGGCGTACGAATTCGGGGGTGACGTGGTCGGGAATGTGAGCCCCGAAGCTTTCACCGTCGCGTAGCAGGGCCTCGCCTTTATTTCTGCGGCCAAGATTTTCGCGGATGGCGATGAACTCCATCTCCGGCGTGATGATGCCGGCGCGCGCATAGGCCAGCTGGGTGACGGCCGTGCCGTCCTTGGCGCATAGCGGCCGGCGTTTGGTGGGAAATTCGGGCGTCAGGCGTTCGCCGCTTGCAAAGCCATTGTCCTCGGGACGCACTTGGCGGCCGTCATGCGCTTCGACGTCGCCGCGGGCGAGTATCCAGTTGTGTCGCAGCGCCGGAAGACCCCGTTCAATGCTGATATCGGCGTCCTGGGCGGTGTAGATGCCAGAGGAATCATAGACCGTGACCGGCGGTTCGCCGGAGGTAGGGTGGAGACCGATCTCGCGCATCGGGACGCGGATATCGGGATGAAGGTCGCCCGGGATGTAGATCTTACGGGAGGCCGGCAGAGAGCCGGTGGTGACTGTGGGGGTGATGGCTTTCGCGGCAATATTCATGGTTTGAGGCTCCAAGTTTTCGATTGGAGACCCAGTCCTCAGCCGGAATGATGAAAAGACGCCTGCACGGATTCCAAGCGTGAATCCGCTACTCTTCGAGCGCTCGCACCGTCCCTACGCCAGTATGAACTGGATCAGGTTCAACGGGTCACTGCGCGCGATAGCAGAATCTCAGCCCCTTGCCGGGACACCCCTGGTGAATGTTTGCAGGTTATTGCGGACTAAAGGTTCTCGTCAAGCTTCATTTGATAGATGCCAGCCGCAGGGAACCGTATTCGTCGCGCTCGTTATCGCCAGTCACGTTTATGGGCCAGTGGAGTTGATGATGGACGCGTTTACGCATTTGAATGCGCAACTTATCAGAGCTTCGCAATGAATGTTTTGGCGCACGTACAAGATTTCAGAGCCAAGATTTTGGCAAAGCGTTATTGAGAGCCTTATGCCCGCAGAAATGTGCGGGCGCTCTTGTTTACATGGGCTGTAATTTCCTGCGCATTCCACCCTAAGCTATTGAATAAAAAGTGCTCCAGCAACGGCAAGATCAGGCTGCCCATTGAAGTACCCGGCCATCACTTTTCCTCCCGCTCCCAATACCAAGCAGCATACATTTTCTTTCGATCATGCCCGCGGCCCTTCAGGATGCTACGGATCGCCCGAACGGCGGCTTTTTCGCAGGCGACCCACACAAACGTTTCGTTTTCCATCACGTTGATCGCCTTTTCCGCTTCGTCCACCAGGACACTTTTGGCGTCGGCCGGGTAGGTGTCGCGGTGCAGCCACCGGACGTCGAGTGTTCCGGCCGATGGCAAAGGCTGTTCCTCGGCTTCACTTGCGACCTCAATGATTGCCTGCATTCGGGTAGCGGGCGACGCCTCGGCGACAATTCGGGCTATCGCCGGAAGCGAGCTCTCGTCTCCGGCAAACAGAATGGATTGCGCCTGGGGAATACTGCCGCCGCCCGGGCCAAGAAACGCCACTTTTACTCCGGGCTTTGCATCTCTTGCAAAGTCGGCGCCGGGGGTCTTGGTGCCCGGCGCAGGATGCTGCAGAAAGTCGATCCATAATTCGCCCCGTTCTGTATCGATCGCGCGGATTGTGTAGGCGCGTACCAGCAATTCGTCGTCTCCCTCGGGCCAAGCGACACGCCCGTCCTTTCGAATGCCGGGCCAGATCGGTGGCCGGCCTTTCGGCGGTATCAGCAGACGGACATGCATGTCCCCATCGACGAAGGGCGCGATATCATTGCAGGCGAACTTGACGCGTCGCATATGGGGCGTGACATCCTCGACCGAGGCAACGGTGACCTCGTAGATATTTGGCAGGGAGGCCAGTTGCGCTTGGTCGGACCAACTCAGGTCAAGGGGATCCTCGCCTGCGAAATAGAAGAGATGTTCCGCGATCACGGTGCGACTCATATGCAACATCTGCTGTGTCGGGCAGGCAAGCTCGATCACCAGTTGCGTGTCGTCAATATGGATGCTGGCGGTACCGATCTTGCTGCTCAGCAGGGCTCGGTTTTCGGTTCGCACGACCTCCGCATGCTCGACGAAATGCTCGCAGATCTGATCCAGCATGCTTATCGGATCGCGGGGCACAGCAACGCCGGAAATTGTAAACTCTTGAATTGCATTCATGCGCTATCCTCCTTGAAGCGTCTGCCTCGGGCGGTATCTTGTTTTCGGTCAGCGCGTTGGCTGGCTCATCCGATGGCGGCCTATCGGCAACATTATCGGCCTGCTTGAAGTGGGATCGACAATGATCCGGCTCTCAAGGCCGAAGACTTGCCGGACATTTTCCTCCGTCAATACCACTTCCGGATCGCCCGCGCTGTGGACCCGTCCGCCCGCCATGGCGACAAGATAATCAGCATAGCGCGCGGCGAGATTGAGATCGTGAAGGACCATGACAACGGTGGTTCCACGAGAGTGATTGAGGTCGGTCAGGAGATCCAAGACCTCGACCTGGTGGTTGATATCGAGAAACGTCGTCGGCTCGTCAAGAAGCAGCACATCCGTCTGCTGCGCCAGCGCCATGGCGATCCATACGCGTTGTCGCTGCCCTCCGGACAGTTCATCGACGGGCCTGTCGGCGAGTTCGGTCGTTCTGGTAGCCGCAAGCGCGCTTTCGACGGCTTCGTCGTCATCGCGCGTCCAGCGTGAGAACAGGCCCTGATGCGGATGTCGTCCACGGCTGACAAGGTCGGCCACGGCAATTCCTTCCGGTGCGATCGGCGACTGAGGTAGCAGCCCCAAAGTCCGCGCAAGTTCCCGAGGCGGCGTCCGATGTATCGATTTGCCGTCGAGCAGCACATGGCCGTGGCGAGGTTTCAAAAGTCGGGACATCGTGCGCAACAGCGTTGACTTGCCGCATGCATTGGCGCCGACGATCACAGTCATCTGGCCTGTAGGTACGGTAAGATCGAGCATCTGCAGGATCTCTGTATCGCTGTAGCCGAAAGACAGTTGGCTTGCCGTCAGGGAATGAGCAGTCATAGCGAACCTCCGCTGCGGTTGGCACGGACAATCAGGAAAATCAGATAGGGGGCACCCAGTGCTCCGGTTACGACGCCAACGGGGTAGCGACTTGGCAGCAGGAACTGGCCGCCGTAGTCGCCGGCCAGCACAAGCGTCGCTCCGACCAAAGCGGATGGTACCAAGAGGGAGCCGCTGTTTCCTACCAGTCGTGCGGCGATCGGCCCTGAAAGGAACGCGACAAACGCTATCGGCCCGGTCACGGCGGTCGCGGACGCAATCATGCCGACGGCCGCAACGATCACGACTATCCGAGTGCCTGCAACATTGACGCCCAACGCGGCGGCGGTATCGTCGCCCAGCCGTAGTGCCTCAAGATCCCGCGAACGGCTAAGCAGAACACCACCGAAGACGACGAGTGCCATCAACAGAGGCACCGCTTGGTCAAGCTGCGCCCCGTTGACGCTGCCGGTCAGCCATCGCATCGCTTCCTGCAGGTTCCATGCGGGCGCGCTGGAAAGAATGTAGGCAATCACACTCTCAAGCATTGCCGAAACGCCAATTCCCACAAGAATAAGCCGCGTTCCCGCGACGCCGTTGCGAAAAGACAAGCCGTAGACCAGAAGCGCAACGCCGAGGCCCGCTGCCACCGCCAGAACCGATACGATCGGCCCGCTCAAAGAGAGCGCGACGATGGCAAAGACCGCGGCGGCACTCGCGCCGGAACTGATGCCGATAATGTCGGGGCTGGCCAGTGGATTTCTCAGCATGATCTGAAAAACCACGCCGCCCAATCCAAAGCTCAGCCCGGCAAGCAGGGACAACACGGCTCGCGGCAATCTCAGTTGCCCGACGGTAAAGGCCGCACCCGGCACTTTCTCACCGAGGAGCACACGCAGGACCTCGTCCGGTGGCGTCAGGGATTGCCCGAGACAAAGGGTCAGCGCGAAGACAACAACGATGAGCGTCAGCAGGATAGTGACGGCAAGCCTGTGCTTGCGCGCCCGACGACGCCGGCTATCGGCGATACCGGCAGGGGTGAACTGAACGCTGGTCACAATTCACCAACCCGCTTGCGTCTGACGATCCAGATGAAAAATGGCGCCCCGACGAGCGCCGTCACGATACCGACGTCGATTTCCGCCGGCCTAGCAGCTATACGCCCAACGACGTCGGCGGCGAGCAAAAGGCAGGCACCGCCCAAGGCACTGAAGGGCAGGAGCCAGCGATGATCCACCCCGATCAGCAGACGACAAAGGTGCGGTACCACCAGCCCAAGAAAGCCGATAGGACCGCAAACTGCCGTCGTCGCCCCGCACAGCAAGATCGCTCCAAGTGAGGCAAACGCGCGGGCCGCCGCAACTCGTTCACCGAGGCCAGCGGCCAGTTCGTCACCCAGAGCCAATGAGTTGAGTTTCCGCGCCGACAGCATGCTGATCGCGAATCCCACGGCGAGAAACGGCAGGACGGGATAGATACGGTCGAAGGTGGCGCCGCCGACGCCGCCGATCTGCCACGAGCGAATACCGCCGGCGATGTCGGCGCGTGGAAGCACGACCGCAATCACCAGCGATGAAAATGCCACGGATGTCGCGGCGCCTGCCAGTGCCAGTTTTAACGGCGTTGCCCCACCACGTCCTACCGAACCGATGGTGTAGACAAATGCCGCGGAGCACCCGGCACCGATGATGGCACTGCCGATATAGGCGCCGGACGAAGTTATACCGAACCATACAACACCGACGACGACCGCAAGAGATGCTCCCATGTTGACCCCAAGAATGCCGGGATCCGCCAGGGGATTGCGTGTTACGCCCTGCATGACGGCTCCGGCAAGGGCAAGCGCAGCTCCCGACAGCAATGCGAGAAGCGTCCGTGGGATACGTACGCTGACAGCGGCCTGACCTATGTTGTCGGCATGCCCGGTGAGGCCGGCAGCGATGTCGCTCCAATTCACTTCGCGTGTCCCGACCGTAACTGAAAGCGCGCAAAGTGCTGCAACGAAGACCACCAGTCCGGCAAACCAGAGGCTGCAGCTTCGGTTCGACCGCCCGACGGTAGCAGGGCGGGATCCTGATTTGCCAAGAGCCGCGATCATTTCGCTTTTTTGACCGCATCGGCCAGCAGGCCCACATAGTCTTTTAGCACCCATGGTATCGACAATGGCGTTGGATTTGCGGCGGTTCCGAGGGGATCGCGGCCCAGCATCACAAGCGCGCCTTTGCCGACTGCGGGCATCTTGGACATAAGCGGATTGGCGTCCAGCGCGTCGAGCAGCTTTTGGTCTCCGTAGGTCACGACGATATCTACGTCATCAAACGCATCGATGCGCTCTGCGCTTAGCGAACCGGAAAACTTTCCCGGCAGCGAAGCCTCAACGACACTTTTAGGAGACTTCAAGCCAAGATCCGCGAAGAACTTTACTCGTGTGTCATTTGTCGTGTAGAAATTTACGGTGCTCAGGTCCGTCGCATTCAGATGGGTGATCAACATGGCCGATTTGCCCTGAAGCTCGGGATGTCCCGCGACCGCGTCGGCGATCTCGGCCTCGATCTTTCCAATCAGCGCTTCTCCCTCTTCGGCCATGCCCAAGCCGGCGCTGTCAAAGCGGATCATCTCACGCCAATCGGTCGACCATGGCGCGTCTGGATAGGCGACCACAGGCGCGATCTCACTCAATGTGTCGTAGTCCGACTGGCTGAGGCCGGAATAGGATGCAAGGATTACATCGGGCTTTGTTGCTGCGACGGCCTCGAAGTCAATCCCGTCGCCTTCATCGAAAAGCACAGGGCTGCTGGCATGAAGCTCCTTCAGCCTTTCGGCCACCCATGGCAACAGGCCGTCGCCGTCGTCGTCGCCGAAGTTGGCTTTCGCGAAGCCTACGGGCACAATACCGAGTGCCAATGGCACCTCATGATTGGCCCAGGCCACCGTTGCGATTCGTTCCGGCTTCTTGCTGATAATCGTCGTGCCGAGCGCATGTTTTATGACTATCGGATAAGAGGTGCTATCGCCTGCCCAGGCAGCGCCAAACGTCATCAATCCGACGAATGTCGCCACCAATCGCACAATAACCAGAACTGACCGCAGCATAGAGCAACTCCGCTTTGATATTAAAGTGGACTCCCAGTTTCAGGTTAGCGTGGCCCCGTCAATGGCGATGCCGGCATCGACCGAAAAGCGGCGTGAAATTTCCGTAGGTTTCTACAAAAGTCGAAAATGTTACAATACTGGATAACTATTCTCAAGTTATGGCCCATCTCGGGACGACAAAGCCAAACCATCTGCTTAGGACATGCGCGATCAGAAGATGTCGGGCAATCCCGGTTGGTGGCGTGATTCTGGTCTGGTCGCCTAAGCGGACAATGCCCCGAACGCACCTGCGGCGGGCGCAATAGCATTTTAAGATTTGGAATTTGAACATGAGCATCGAAAAGACAGGCTGCAACTCTAGAAAAGCCCTTATCCGCTACCGGAAATCGGCTTTTCTTGGCTGCACGGCATTGGCCGCGCTGACGCCGATTTTCGCGTTTGGTCAGGACGCTGCAAGTTCGAGTTCCGACACCACGCTTGCGCCGGTCGTGATCCAGGGGAACGGCATCAAGCTCGACACGAGCAACGATTCGAAATCGATTGTCGCGACCGAGACGACGGGTGACGGCAAGATGCCCACCCTCATTCTTGATACTCCAGCTTCCGTTTCGGTGATCACGTCGAAGGAAATTCAAGAGCGCAATGCACAGAGCATCGAGGAAGTCCTCCAGTACACTGCTGGCGTCAACACCGATTTCTACGGCTCCGACGACCGCTTTGACTTTTTCAAGATTCGCGGCTTCGACGCCAACATGTATCGCGATGGCTTGGCCATGGGTCAGCCTTTCGGCGGAATTCGGGATGACGCATACGCCTACGAGCGTGTGGAAGTTTTGAAGGGCGCAAGCTCGACGGCATTCGGCGCTTCCGATCCCGGTGGGGCCGTGAACTATGTGACCAAGTTGCCAAAAAGCGAAAAGTTCGGCGAGGCCTATGTGACCGGCGGATCCTATGGCCATGCTGAAACCGGAATCGACTTCGGGGACAACATCACCAAGGACGACACGCTGTCGTATCGCTTTACCGGCAAAGTTCAAAACGCGGATGAGGAATACGACTATTCGCAGAATGACGAAAAATTCTTCATGGGTGGTCTCACGTGGCGTCCCAGCGGCGACACCAATTTGAGCGTTGTTTTCGACCATCTCAATCGCGACGCAGTCCCGGGAGGCGGCGGGCACCCTGTCGGTTCACACTTCGATAGAAGCCGGTTTTTTGGCGAGCCCGACTACAATTATCGCGACACGAACCGCAATAGCGTCAGTGTCATGTTCGATCACGATTTCGGCTCGGGCCTCACCTTCAGTTCCAACGCGCGATACAGCAACGCAAACAGCAATTTCGGCTACGCCTACATCGCCAGCACGCCGACCGACGGCTCGACCATCGCCACACGTGATTACTTCGGCAACGAGACTTCGGCCGAAACTTTCGTCATCGATGCACACGTGCAATACGATACGAGCTTCAACGACATAGACAGCCGTACTCTGTTTGGAGTCGGGTTTAACAACTACAGTTCCGACAGCGATAACTTCTACGGTCCCGCGACCGACATCGATTGGATGAACCCGGTATACACGGGCGCGCCGACGTCGGTTCCCCTGTACACAAGCTTTACGGACAAGCAGAAAACCAAGTCGATCTACCTCCAACAGGAACTGACGTTTTTCGACAAATTGATCGCCACGGTAGGGCTGCGTAATGACTGGTTCGATCTCAACCAGATCAACCATATCGCCGACACAACGGCAGACGACAGCCTCAGCGAGTTCAGCAAGCGTCTCGCGTTGACCTACAAGATCACGGAAGAGCTCTCCGCCTATGTCAGCTATGCGGAATCGGCGGTGCCGCCCGCTGTCGGAACCGATCCGGAGACCGGCAAGCAATACGAGATTGGCGTCAAGTATCAGCCGTCGGAATTTCCCGCGTTGTTTACCGCATCGATCTACGATCTGACCAAGGAGAACATTACGGTGACCACCGGCTCACCGCCCGTGCAGACCGCTGTTGGCAAAATCCGGCACCGTGGTGTTGACCTCGAGGCCAAGGCCGATGTCACCAACAATCTTAGCCTGATCGCCGCATATTCCTACATCGATTCCAAGATCGTCGAAAATGGAACCGGCGGGAACGAGGGGAATCGTCTTGCATTGGTTCCAGAGCACCTCGCGTCGATGTGGGCGACATACACGAAGGAAGGCAACGGTGCTATCGGCGACATGACCTTCGGTCTCGGTGCCCGATACACCAGCTCCTATTATCTCAGCAACGCCAACACCTCGAAGGCAAAGGGCAATGTTGTTTTCGACGCTTCGTTCACTTACAAAATCCAGGAAAACACCACGTTCCAGATGAATGTCAGCAATCTGCTCAACGAGAAACACGTTGCGAACGGCGGTTTCGGTGCTGATTTCTACAATCCTGGCCGCGCGGTCTATGCCACACTTCGCCGGAGCTGGTAACCGGGAAGTCCCATCCCAACGTTGTTGGCGGTAAAGGCGTGCCTATCTGGCCTGTTGGAGCCGGCGCCATGCCGCCGGCGTTTCGCCGGCGATCTGCCGAAAGGCTTTGGTAAAATGAGCCTGATCGGCAAACCCAAGTTGGGCGGCTATGCCCGCCACGGTCAACTCGCTGTGGATCAACTGCTTCTTTGCAACATCAATGCGATTTGCAAGCTGCCATTGCAGCGGTGTCTTGCCAGTGGTCTGTCTGAAAACGTTGGAGAACCAGCTCTCTGACAGACCAACAGTCGCGGCCATCTCGGAAACGCTCAGGCGACTTCCGCCCTGGGCGTTGATGTGCGAGGTCAGTTTGTTCATTTGCGCCTGCGTCAGCCTGCCGGTTGCCCTGTCTCCCGCTTGCGAGGGAATGTCGAGAAGACCTGCGACGATACTACCGACCAAATTCTCGGCATAGACCGCATGTTTGGACGGCTGTGATATCTCGGCTGCCACCAAGCCGGCCAGGGTTTCGATCGCCGCGATATCCTGGATTTCAACAGGGCTGCGCAACGCCGCCAAAGCCGCCGATGCGCCCACGGATGGCGACAAAAACCTCAGCAGCCGATCCTTGTGCATGTGCAGGTTGAGATGAGAAAATCGGTGAGTGGACTTGCTGGTCGTCCACATCGGCACGCCGGCAGGCACAAAGACAGCACGCATCATCGGCCGGTAATTATGGGAGAACTCTCCGTCGCGATTTGAAATTTGGACTTGCGATGAGACGTCGCTGAAGAAAATCATGATGCGGGGATCCGCCGAAAGGTAGTAACCCGTAGCACCCGACTGGCTTTCGGCCTCCCACAGCACGCTAACCAATCCGTCGAGGCAGCGCCATTTGACCGGTGCGGTGACGCGAATGCCGTCCGTTCGCCAAATCATCGAATGCCAAAAGTTCATTGCTAAACTCCGCTACTCTGCGTCTCCGATGACAACGCCGGACAGCGAGCCTTTCCACGAAGTCATCTGCCAACCCTTTGCGGGCAACGATATCAAGCGATATCCGGTCGATCGCACGCCCACTTAAGGTGAGTACCATTATCACCTTTGTTCGCTATGGCAAGGTTATGGGCAGCCGTCGTGGCGGAGCTGGAGCCGGCACTGAGATCATTCTGAGGACATCGAGCGCTGCCTGGATCGTGACCCGGCTGGGCGCAGCAACGCCTGAGCCCGAAAGTATCGGCGATCATCAGCTGCCGCAGCTTTCCGAATATACGCCAAAATAATCTACAAAATGAGTGGAATATAGGACATCTGATGCTTCAGCCATTTCAACTGAGATGTTAGTTTTCCAACATGCTAGATCGTCAAAGTCCATTCATCGGGAAAAAGACAACTGATGTCGTCGGGGTCGCCGAACAGCGATTGCTCAGCGATATTGTTGCTGGAAAGCTGTCGCCTGGCGAACGGCTTTCAGAGCAATCCCTTTGTGGTGAATACAAATTTGGTCGCGGCATCATACGCACCGTTCTCAGTCGTCTGGCGCATAGAGGGTTCGTCTCATCTCATGCCCGGAGCGGCTGGAGAGTTGCACCCATTACTGCCGTTGGGCTGCGGGAGATTACGCTCGGTCGAAAGCAATTGGAGCCTTTGTTGGCGGAAGTGGAGCTTTCGAAGCGCGATATAGAGCGGCTGGAGGCTATCTGCGACATGATCGCGGCGATCGCTTCCTCTTCCAGTCTTTCGGTCGATCAGCTTTCCCTTCTGCGGCGTTACGAGCGCGAAATTTGCGACTTGCTTGCCTCACAAATCAAGGCGCCACTGGTTGCCGGCTGGTTGTCGAACATCTGGGACAGGTCTGAATTCTATCTGAATTTCTTCGAGGCGGCAGCGCAGGTCAGGCTGAAGCCGGTCGACTGGAGCGCTTATGTCGCCGCCAAAAAGGCGGGTCGTCTCAAAGAGGCGGCCACTTTCATTCGCAAGACAAGCGAAGCGTTCACGGCCTTCGCGCAAGGCCAGCTTCTCCAATCCGACCTCGAATTCCCTGCCGTCCGCACGGTGAAGAAGAAAACGACAGCCGGTGATGATCTCTCCGTGACGCATCCCGGCCGTACGCAACCAACGTCCAAGAGGATCCTTTAGATGAAAGTGTTTCGCGCTTTAGCCTGTGCAGCGTTGATCAGCGGCGGGATGCCTGTTTTCGGTTATGCCGCTGCCAAGGATACGATCGTCATCGATCTTGTCAGCGAGCCTTCTTCGCTCGATCCACAGAAACAGTGGAATCCGGACAGCTATTTCGTTTATCGCAATATTTTCGACCAACTTGTCAGTCGTGATGACAAGGGTGAGATCATACCGTCGATCGCCCAATCCTGGGCCTACAAGTCTGATAGCGAGATCGCCTTCACCCTTCGCAGCGACGTGACGTTTCATGATGGTCAGAAGTTGACGCCGGAAGATGTCGCTTTCAGCATCAATCGCATCATCGACAAGAAATTCGCGAGCCCGCAGCTCAGCCAGTTCAATAAAATCCTCTCGGCCAGCGTATCCGGCGCCGATGAGGTGACAATCAAAACTGATGGATCCTATCCGGTTCTTCTGTCGCAGCTGGTAAAGCTATCCATCGTCCCCAAGCACGTCGTTGAAAAAATCGGCAACGACGCCTTCAATCTGGCGCCGGTCGGATCCGGCCCCTACAGGTTCGACAAGTGGCAGCGCGGCGTGGATGTCGTGCTCGTTCGTAACGACGGTTACTGGGGCAAGAAAGGCTACTTTCAGCGCGCCGATTTTCGTGCCGTGCCGGATGCAGCAACCCGCGTCGCCGACCTGAAAGCCGGCAGCGCCGATCTTGCCGTAACGCTCGATCCTGATCTGGCGGCGCAGCTAACGGGCGCCGGTGGTGTCCAGGTGCTGACCGCGGTGACAGAGCGCATTGCCTATCTCAAGCTCAACACGACCCGTCCACCGTTCAACGACGTCAATCTTCGCCGCGCCGTCGCTTTTGCGGTCGACCGTCAGTCGATCATCGAGGGCCTGCTCGGCGGCTACGACAAGCCGGTATCGCAGTTGGCCTCACCCGAATACGCGGGTTACGTGTCTGGCATCAAGGACCTGTCATTCGATCCCGAACAGGCAAGGCAACTGGTGCAACAGGCCGGTGCCAACGCCGCTGAACCGATCGCGTTCCTCACCTCGCCGACCTTCGACCAGCGCATCGTCCAAGCTCTGGTTCAGCAGCTTAGCGATGTTGGCTTCAAGGTTCATGTCGAGAGCGTCGACTTTGCCACCTATCTGCAGCGCGTCCAAAGCGAAAAGACCAAGCAGCCGGCTATCTCCTTTGGTCGCTGGTCCTGTGCTTGCCAGGATGCCGACGGAATATCGTTCCCGCTGCTCCACACCAGCAGCTCCTTCTCTGCGCTGTCCGATCCAAAGATCGATACGCTTCTGGATGCGGCGCGTAATACGCTGGACAAGCAAACGCGGCTTGCCGCCTACAAAGATGTCGCAAGCATCGTTGCCAAGGATATTCCCGTTCTTCCCCTTTATCAGGCGGCCGTAATCTACGGCGCTTCAGACAAGCTCAAATGGACGCCGACAGCGAACGAGAGCTTTTTCCTCAACCGTGCCAGCTGGAGCGAATAGCGTGGACGCACCTGCGTCCCAACGGCTTCAAGCAAAACGCACCGGCACCCTTGTTGAACGGTTGCCGGATCTAGAAACGGGGAGCCGAAGGTGGGCGGGTTCGTTGTCAGGCGGCTGGTGCAGGCGTTGATCGCACTATTTGGCGTTATTACGCTTGTCTTCTTCTTGCAGCGGCTGACTGGCGATCCGGTTCTGCTGCTCGTGCCGCAGGGGGCAACACAGGCGGATGCCGACGTTCTACGCACGGCGCTCGGTTTCGATCGGCCGCTTTATATCCAATATTTCGGTTTTCTTGCGGATCTCGCGCGGCTTGACCTGGGGCGCTCCTATGTTCAGAATCTTCCGGTGGTCGATATCATTTCGAGCCGGGTTCCCTATACCCTGGAACTCGCTGCGGGCGCGCTCCTGGTCGCGATCGGATTGGGGGTGCCGATCGGCATTCTGATTGCCATTCGTCGCAACCGGTTCGAGGCACGCTGGCTCGTCGGGCTTGTTCTCATCGGACAATCCATGCCGACTTTCTGGACCTCCGTCCTTCTCATCATGTTGTTTGGGGTCTGGCTGCGCTGGCTTCCGCCGTCGGGCGCCAGCGGTTTTCAGAGTCTCATCATGCCCTCGCTTGCGCTCGGCTTTCTATCCATGGCGACGTTTGCGCGCGTAACGAGAACCTCGGTGCTTGACGAACTCGGCAAGGACTATGTGCGAACAGCGCATGCGAAAGGTCTCTCCACATCGAGGCTTATCGTCCATCACCTGCTGCGCAATGCGGCCGTGCCGATTGTAACAATCTCGGCGCTCGAGATAGCCAATCTCTTGACCGGCGCGATCATCATAGAAACCGTCTTCGCTTGGCCGGGTCTCGGCCAGTTGACGATTCAGGCGATCAGCGCGCGCGACTTTTCGATCGTGCAGGGCGTCGTCATCATAGGTGCGGCAGCGGCGATCCTGCTCAATCTTATCGCCGACCTTCTTTACAGCACCATTGATCCTCGCATCAGGCTGCCGGGAAGGGAAACATGAGTGCCGCGTTTTCGCGTGTCGGTCGCGTGATTGGCCGACCGCCGGTGGGAATCGTGCTCGCAATAGCGGCTGTGGTCGTGATCCTGCTCGCTGCCATTCTTGCGCCTCTGATCGCGCCTTATGATCCCAACACGCAAAATCTGCTCGGCCGCCTCAAGCCGCCGGGTTTCATCATCCGCAACACGCGTTACCTGCTGGGTTCGGACGAGCTTGGCCGCGACACGTTCAGCCGACTGATCTACGGAGCGAGGGTATCGCTGTTCGTTGCATTTGCCTCCGTCGTCCTGTCCGGCATTGTCGGCAGCATCCTCGGCATGCTTGCCGCCCTCCATCGCGGCTGGGTCGAGACCGTAATCATGCGCGCTGTCGACATCGTCCTGTCGGTACCGGCCATCCTGTTGGCGATCATCACCGTCGCGACGCTCGGTCCCGGCCTGCAGAACGTGGTGTTTGTACTCGTGCTGACGCGCTGGCCGCGTTATGCGCGCGTCGCCTATGGCCAGACGCTCGTCATTGCCAATACCTCCTATCTTCGCCTTTCCCGTTCGATGGGAGCGAGCTGGTTTCGGATTCTGCGCCATCATGTCTTGCCCAATATCGCCGGCGCCCTCGTGGTCGTGATCACGCTCGAATTCGGGCTGATGGTGCTGTTTGAAGCGGGGCTTTCCTTTCTCGGTCTCGGCGTGCAGCCCCCGACCGCAAGCTGGGGCGTAATGCTCTCGGTCGGCCGAAACTACGTGGCGAACGCCTGGTGGCTCTCGGTCGTCCCCGGGGCTGCGCTCTTCCTTCTCGTTTTGTCTGTCAATGTTCTGGGCGATTTCCTGAGGGACCGCCTGGATCCCAGGAGTCGTTGAAATGGTCGATTTTTCCAAGGGTTTCGAAGGTAAACACGTCGTCGTCACCGGCGCCGCCGGTATTTTCGGAGGCTGGATTGCCAATGCATTCGCCGAGGCCGGTGCAAAGCTGATCCTGACCGACCTGGATGCCGACCGTCTTGCCGCAGCGGCCAAGGAGATCGGCGATGGCGATCACCTGCAGTATGCCGCTGATCTGACATCGGATGCGGATATCAAGGCGCTGCTGGCCTATGTTGGCCAGCAATGGGGTTTTGCCGACGTGCTGATCAACAATGCAGGCATTTATCCGTCCGGATTTCTCCTCGACATTACCGGAGAAGAATGGGACCGGATATTCGACATAAACCTGCGCGCGCCTTTCCTGCTGTCGCAGGGAGTCGCTAAACAAATGATCGCCAACGGCGCCAAGGGATCGATCATCAACATATCGTCCGGCGCCTCGCGCAAGATGCGGCTGACTGCCGCGCCTTACAGCACGTCGAAGACAGCGCTCGATCGACTGAACAAGGGGCTGGCACTCGAACTCGCGGCCTTCGGCATTCGCGTCAACATCGTCGAGCCGGGCTTTGCGCCGGGCAGCGATGTCAACCATTTGAGTCAGGAACATATCGACAGCGTCACGAGCAACATCCCGCTCGGCCGCATTTCCCTGCCTGACGACGCGGCGAACGCGGTGCTCTATCTCGCCTCGGAAGCCGCTTCCTACGTCACTGGGGCAACCCTCACGGTCGATGGTGGCAATTCGATCGGTTCGCTCGCTGTTTTTCAGGCAAAGAAGCAGCCGCTTTGAGGGCGAAAGGATACGCGCCATGCCAGAACAGATAAAAGGCACTTATGCTCCTTTTCCAGCCTATGCGTGGCCGGAGGGCAAGACCAGCGCGGCTCTGTTCAGTGTCGATGTCGACGCGACGGCGCCGTTCCTCTGGGAGCACCGGGATCATCTGCCTGAGCGCCTCGCGCGGCTGGAACTACGCCGCTTCGGCCTCCGGTCCGGCATGACGCGTCTGCTCGATCTCTTCGCCCGTTATGATGTGAAGGCGAGTTTCTATGTACCGGCCATCGTTGCCGAGACCGATCCGGATCTCTTGCCGACGCTAGTCGCCGCCGGCCACGAGATCGGTCTGCACGGCTATTTCCATGAACTCGTTCGTGATGTCGACGATCGCGAGTTCACTGCGGCGATCGAGGCGAGCCTCGAACTGTTCCAGCGCCAGACCGGCCGCCGACCGGTTGGTTTTCGTTCGCCTGCCTGGGAAATGACGCCGCATATGCTGCGAGAGGTAAGGCGGCTCGGGCTCTCCTATGATTCCTCGCTGATGGGCTTCGATCATCCTTACGCGATCGACGATGTGGTGGAGATCCCCGTCCAGTGGGCGCTGGACGATGCCATATTCTACAAGTTCGAAGGGAGCGGAAACGACCGCCAGGCGCCAGTTTCCGGCGCAGCCGTTCTCGACGACTGGCTGGCGGAATGGCGCATGCTGCACCGGTTCGGCGGCTTGTTCACTCTGACGGTGCATGACTGGATTTCTGGCCGTGCACAAAGGATCGCTCTTCTCGAAAAGCTTTTGGAGATAGTCACCGCCGAAAGCGGCGCCTGGGTCGCGACGGCCGAGGAGATCGCCCGCTATCATGCCTCGTCTGTCAATGCCGGCCGCTTTGCCGTGAAATCCGAGATCCCGGCTGCGATCGGTCCTCGTCGTTTCGGTACGTCGCCATGAGCGAGAACTGGCAGATCGGCAAGGTCGAGACACGCAGTGAGCATGGGCTTGTAGCATGTCAGCACTGGCTGGCAGCGGAGGCTGGCGCACGCGTGCTTTCGGCGGGTGGAAACGCGGTGGATGCGGCTGTTACCACCGCACTCGCTCTCAGTGTCGTCGAGCCCTGGCTGTCGGGCATTGGCGGTGGAGGCTTTCTGTTGCGGGCCGATGGCACTTCCGGCGATGTCGATGTGCTTGATTTCAATGTCGTGTCGCCGGCCGCGCTCGATCCGGCGGATTACCCGGTGATCGGCGGAGATGGTGGTGACTGGTTTAGTTGGCCAGCCGTCGAAGGCGACCGCAATCTGATCGGGTATGGATCGATCTGCGTTCCCGGTGCTGTCGCCGGGCTAGCCGAGGCCCTGTCGCGCTTCGGCACGATATCCTGGGCGCAAGCACTGGCGCCGGCCATTGAGCAGGCCCATCGTGGCCTCTTGGTGGATTGGTATGCGGCGCTTGCGCTTGCCATCGATGGACACAATCTGTCGCAGTTTCCCGCATCCTCGGCGCTGTTCCTGCGTGAGGGGCGTGCGCCTCGTGTGCCGGAGGGCGGCAAGACGCTGTTTCTTCCGATGGCCGCCAAGGCTGCCACGCTCGAGAGACTTGCTAAGGCTGGCGCCCGCGATTTTTACGAGGGCGAGATTGCCGATCGGCTCGTCTCAGGTCTGCGCCACGGCGGTTCTCGGCTCTCGGGGCATGATTTTGCATCCTATCAGCCGCGCTGGCTGCTTCCCGCAACGCAGGTGTACCACGATCGTCTCGTCCATGCCGTACCAGGCCTTTCCGGCGGGCCGACATTGATATCGGCTCTTGCCGAACTTGAGACGAGCCTGACAGCGAAAGATCCGCTTTCCGGGCAGGCTGCAGTCGCGTTCGCGCGCGCCTTGCGTCGTGCCAATGAGCATCGCTACCGGCACCTCGGTCATGCTTCCGGCGAGAGCTGTACCAGCCACATCAGCGTCGTCGATGCCAACGGTACGATGGTCTCGCTTACCAATACGCTGCTGTCGCGTTTCGGCTCGAAGGTCGTGGTGCCGGATCTAGGTTTTGCGCTCAACAACGGCGTCATGTGGTTCGACCCGCGGCCGGGCCGACCCAACTCGATCGCGCCTCGGCGTCAGCCGCTTGCCAATATGAGCCCGGTTATCGCTACCCGAGACGGCCGGCCGGAACTGGCGCTTGGAGCTGCCGGCGGACGGCAGATCGTTCCGGCAGTAGCACAGCTACTGGCTTACATTCTTGCCTACGACATGCCGCTCGAAATGGCGTTGTCGGTCCCGCGGCTTGATGCCAGTGGGACTGGCATCAGGATCAATCGTTGCGCCAGTGCAGAGATGACGGCCGCCATCGCTGGTGAATTCGATGTCGAAGTGGTCGATGACACGCTTTATCCGGTCAATTTTGCGGTCCCTTCCGCGGTAATGCGCCGGGACGGCGTCAATGTCGGCATGGCACATCCGCGCAATCCCTGGGCCTCGGTTCGAGAGGGGCGCCGATGACCGGACCGGTATTGAGCGTGGAGGACCTGCGCGTTGCTATCGGTAAAAATCCGGTTGTGGATGGCGTGAGTTTTTCCGTCGCAGCTGGCGAGATCGTTAGTCTTGTCGGAGAATCCGGATGCGGCAAGTCGATGACTGCGTTTTCCATCATGGGCCTGCTCCCGCCCGTAGCTTCGGTCACCGGCGGCTCGGTCATTTTGAGCGGCCGGCAGGTCAACGGGCTCGATGCGAAGGCATTGAAAGCGCTGCGCGGCAATGAGATGTCGATGATCTTTCAAGAGCCGGTCGCGTCTCTCAATCCGCTGATGCCGGTGGGGCGCCAGATCGCGGAAAGCCTGCTTGTCCACCGCAAGCTTGGTCGAGGCGAGGCGCAAAGGCAAGCGATCGCCATGCTGGAAGAGGTCGGTATTCCGGAGCCGGCTTTGAGGGCGAAGCAGTATCCGTTCGAGCTGTCCGGCGGAATGTGCCAGCGCGTGATGATCGCCATGGCGCTGATCACGCGTCCTCGTCTTCTGATCGCCGATGAGCCCACCACTGCGCTCGACGTTACCATCCAGGCGCAAATTCTTGAACTGATGAAGCGCCTGCGTACCGAGACTGGAACCGCCATTCTGCTGATCACCCACGACATGGGCGTTGTCGCCGACATAGCCGATCGGGTTGCCGTCATGTATGCAGGCCGGATCGCCGAAAATGCCGCGGTTGACGACATTTTTCGCGAGCAGAGGCATCCCTATACCCGCATGCTGTTGTCTACCATTCCGCGGCTCGACGGCAGCGATGCCAAGTCCTTCCTGCCGACGATCAAGGGTACGGTACCGGATATCGGTCATTGGCCGGAAGGCTGTCGCTTTTCTACGCGCTGTCCGCTGATGGACGGCGAGTGTCGCAAGACGCCGTTGCTCGTGCCTGCCGGCGCCGACCGCGACGCCGCCTGCTGGCATCAGGATCTCATTGGAGGGCTGATATGAGCGAAAACCTGCTGTCCATCCGCGATCTCAAAGTCCATTTCCCGATACGCCAAGGCACCTCCAGATTGCTAAAGGCGGTCGATGGCGTGGATCTGGAGATCCAGCGCGGCGAAAGCGTCGCCCTTGTCGGCGAATCCGGGTCCGGCAAGTCGACCCTCGGTGCCACAATCGTCGGCATGCAGAAGCCCACGACTGGACAGATCATCTTCGACGGCAATGAGCTCGGGAACGACAAGGAAAGCGCCGCAAAGCGTATGCGCGACATCCAGATCGTGTTTCAGGATCCCGTTTCAGCGCTCAACCCACGCATGGACATCGGCGATAGCATTGCCGAGCCCTTGGCCATCCACGGTGTCGGAAGCCGGGTGCAGCGCGCTCAACGTGTCGCAGAACTCCTCGAATTGGTTGGCCTCAATCCGCAGCATGCGGACCGCAAGCCCAGCATGTTTTCAGGCGGTCAACGGCAGCGGATCGTCATTGCGCGCGCCATCGCCTTGCAACCGAAGCTGCTCGTCCTCGACGAACCCGTTTCGGCACTCGATGTGTCGATCCGCTCGCAGATCCTCAATCTGCTCCTTGAGTTGCAACAGCGCTTGGGCCTTTCCTATTTGTTCATTTCTCACGATCTGTCTGTTGTTCGGCATTTCGCCGATCGTGTGGCGGTCCTATATCTCGGCCGGATCGCCGAGACGGGCCGCACCGCGGACGTTTTTTCGCGACCCGTTCATCCCTATACGGAGGCATTGCTCAGCGCAGTTCCGCTGCCGGATCCCAAGGCGCAGCGCACCCGGCAACGCATCATCCTGCAGGGCGATCTGCCGAGCCCCGCCAATCCGCCGGCCGGGTGCCGATTTTCAACCCGATGTCCGATCGCCGAGCCCATCTGTCGCGAGACGCCTCCCTCGCTGCAGCCGGTTCGCCCGATGCAGCAGGCGGCGTGCCATCTACGCGCGCCGGCTGTGCACATTTGATTTCGCAAGGCTGTGACAGGGCCGCGCGACAGACTGACCGTCACTATTTTCAACATTTTCTCTCAGGAGTGAAAAAATGAAATCGCCTTCGCTCGTCTCCCTCGCTGCCGGCATAAGCCTTGGTCTGCTCGCCATTACGTCGCCGGTTCTGGCCGCAGAAAAGCAGCAGTTCGTTGTGGATCTGGTCAATGAACCCTCCAGTCTTGACCCGCAGCAGCAATGGAATCCGGACAGCTATTTCGTCTATCGCAACATCTTCGACAATCTCGTCACGCGTGACAACGCTGGCAAGATCGTGCCGCATATCGCCACGGCTTGGAAGAACGCTTCCGACACCAAGGTTGTCTTCACCATTCGAGACGACGTCAAGTTTCACGATGGCACCGCGCTGAAGGCGGAAGACGTTGCTTTCAGCGTCAACCGGATCACCGACCCAAAGTTCGCCAGCCCTCAGCTCAGCCAGTTCAACAAGATCGAAAAAGCGGAGGCGACGGGCGAACATGAGGTCACCTTGACCTTGAAGAAGCCTTATCCCGCGCTGCTTGCCGCCTTGACCAATCTGTCGATCGTTCCGAAGCATGTCGTCGAGAAGATCGGTAACGCCGCGTTCAACCTTTCGCCGGTCGGCTCGGGGCCTTATAAATTCGCCAAGTGGGACAAGGGCATTGCTGTTTCGCTCGCACGCAACGATGCCTATTGGGCAACGAAGGGCCCGTTCGCATCGGCTGTCTTCCGGGCAGTGCCGGATTCATCGACGCGCCTTGCCGACATTCAGGCCGGTAATGTGGATTTTGCGCGCGCTCTCACCTCCGACCAGGCGAGCCAGCTTGAGACTTCGGAAACCGCCAAATCCATTCCGGTTCTAACCGAACGTCTCGCCTATGTGCGCATCAACCCGAACAAGGCGCCTTTCGACAAGCTTGAGCTTCGTCAGGCGCTCGCCTACGCGATCGACAAAGAAGGCATCACCCAAGGCATTCTCGGTGGTCTGGACAAGCCTATCGGCCAGATGCTGACACCGGCGCATTTCGGCTGGAGCGAAAAGGTTAGCGGCCTTCCGTTCGATCCGGAGAAAGCCAAGGCGCTCGTTTCCAAGGTTGGTGCGCCGCCAAAGTTCCAATTCACCATCGGCGCCTTTTTCGACCAGCGTGTCGCCGAGGCGATCCAGCAGGAATTGCAGGATGTTGGTTTTGCCGTCGAGATCGCAAAGGTTGATACGCCGACTTTTCTTCAACTGATACAGAAAGGTCCGGTCGATGGTCCGACGCTTGCGATCAGTACATCGTCGTGTGGTTGCCAGGACGCCGACGGCGCTTTGAGTTCGCTGTTCCATTCCGGCAGCAGTTGGACGATTGCGTCGAAGCCCGAGATCGACGGCCTTTTGGAGGAAGCCGGATCTTCGTCGAATGAAGCGACCCGCCTTGGCGATTATGAAAAGGTAAGCCAGTTCATCGCAGCCGAAGTTCCGACCATTCCCCTTTATCAGATGGCCGCGATCTACGGCGCGAGCAAGAAACTTGAATTCACGCCGACGCCCAACGAAAGCTTTTTCCTCAATCGCATGAGCTGGGCTGACTGAGGACCCGAAACGCTGAGCGGGGATGCCTGACGCCTCCCCGCTCTTTGCTGAATTATCTCACTCCGGATGATATAATTGCGGTCGGTTATCGAAAACTCGACCGAGGATTTGCATCGCCCCGCCCAAAAGATGCGGCATCGTTGTCTTATCGGCGCATTAGTGGCAACAACTGGTCGCCCTGTCGCTTGATCTCTTCGAGATAGGGTGTGTCCGACAGGACGAAATGAGTGATGCCGAGAGCCTCGTAGTTTTTTAGCGAGCGGGCCACGTCTTCGGCGGAACCGACGAGCCAGGTGGTGCCAGCACCACCGCCGCCGTGTTTTCCGGGTGCTGTATACAGGTTTTCGTCCAGCACGTTGCCGCGTTCGTGAAGGTCGAGCAGGCGCCGTTGTCCGACCGCGACTGTGCGCCGGTGATCCTGCCATTCTCCAGCTCTACCTTTGGCCATCGTCTCGACCTTTGCCTCGGCATCCCGCCAAGCCTGCGCCGTCGTGCTCCGCACCAGGGTGGTGATCCGCAGGCCGAATTCCAGTGGCGGCAGATCACGGTCGAGCGTTTTGCTCAATACCTTGAGCCGTTCTATGCGCTCCCGCACGCCGTCCAGCGGTTCGCCCCAGAAGAGCTGGACGTCTGCCTCCGTGGCGGCCACGCGTTCGGCTGCGTCTGACGCACCGCCAAAGTAGAGCTTCGGGTGACGGCGTCCCTCCCTGTGGGTGATGCGGGGCTGCACTGTCGAACCGGTGACCTGGAAATGCTCGCCGGCAGAAGTCACGTCCTCACCTGTCCAGAGTCGGCGCACAAGACGCATGAACTCCTTGGTCCTGGCATAGCGATGGTTCTGATCGCCTTCGCTGTCGCCATAAGCGGCAAGATTATCTTGCCCCGAGACGATGTTGACGCGGATGCGGCCTTCGGTGAGCTGATCCAGCGTTGCAGCTGCCGACGCGAAATTGGCTGGACGCCAGTAGCCCGGGCGAATCGCGATCAGTGGCTCGAAGGTCTTTGTCCGCGCTGCAATCGCCGCTGCAACAGTGAACGTGTCGGGACGTCCCCACCCGGTGCCGATCAGCGCGCCTTTCCAACCGTGATCCTCTAGGGCTTTTGCTTGTGTCGTCAGTGCCTCGAGGCTGTTGTGGCCAGCTGTTGCTGTGTCGCCGCGATGGCCGGCTTTGATGTCGTTCGGGATGTACCAGAGAAATTCCGATGCGTTGCTCATGCGATGGCCTGCGTGTCTATCTCTGGAGTTGATGCGGAATGGCGTCGGCTTCTTTGCTACCTCAAAGCGAAGCCGAGCTTTCGCACGACGTCCTTCAGCAAATGCCGCCCCTTCAACGATTGCACGGTGGCGATGCGGTTGGTGACCTGTTCCGTCCAGCCGATCTGCGGCATTGCCTGTTCGGCCTGAAAGGTCTTCAGAACGGCATCATAGTCGGCAAGTGAGCGCCTCGGCGCGGTCTCGCCGTATCGCTCGTGATGAACGACAGCCGATCTTGATAGCCTCGGTTTGACGCCAGCCGGGCGTGCTGGGTCGGGTGCGCCGACCGTCAGTCCGAAAACCGCAATGGCACCCTCCGGCAGGCCGAGTTCCTTTGCCACCAATTCAGGATTATTGCGCAGCGCACCGATGTAGCACGTACCGAAGCCGAGCGATTCCAGCGCCACCACGGCATTCTGTGCCGCCAAGGCGGCATCGATCACGCCGAGAAGAAAGCTTTCGAGATAGTCGAGACCTTCGGCGCCGCCGCCGCGCTCGGTGGCTATGGCGCGAGGTCGGGCGAGATCGGCGATCCAGACTAGCAGAAGCGGCGCTTCGGCAATCTGCCGCTGATTGCCTGCAACTGCATTCAGCCGCGCCTTTTTCTCCGTGTCCTCGACGACGACGACACTCCAGGCCTGAAGGTTGGAAGAAGTCGGTGCCGATTGCGCCGCCGTAATGGCGATATCGACGACCTCCGTCGGTACGGGCGAGGGCAGATAACTGCGGACGCTGCGGTGAGACAGGATTGCGTCGAGCGTCTCATTCCACGTGCCGGAGATTGCCGGCCCGCCACGATACCGCTCCCGGGCCAGCGCATCGAGGCGATCGTCAACGGGGGATGCCAAAACGGTGGATAGCGTCATCTCTGTCTCCTTCTCATGCACGCGCCCGACGATTTGTGGCCAGAATATTGCCCGCCTAAGTGGCATCTATCCAACCATAATAGTTTCCAGATGCGCGATGAAATAGATTATAATTTCTATAGATAATATCGCTTTGATTTAGGCTAGCCGCTCCTTCCGAAGGGAGATCGACGTGGGAATCAATGCCAGGCAACTGAAACTCGGTGCTTTTCTCTATCCGACGGGTCACCATGTCGCAGCATGGCGCCATCCCGACGCGCAGGCAGATGCCGGCTCGAACTTCGCGCACTATGTCGAACTGGCAAAGTTGGCCGAGGCTGCGAAATTCGATCTCATCTTCATGGCCGATGGGGTCGGCACGCGCGGTAACGATACCGAGGCCTTGAGCCGGACGGCGACGCGGTACGTCGCGCAGTTCGAGCCTATCACGCTTCTTTCCGCACTTGCGGCAGTCACCAAGCGCATAGGCTTTGTCGCAACGGCATCGACGTCCTACAACGAGCCATACCATATTGCCCGCAAGTTTGCCTCGCTGGATCATATCAGCGGCGGCCGGGCCGGTTGGAATCTCGTTACGTCTTCAAGCGAACACGAGGCTCACAATTTTGGTCGTGACGAGCACTATGCACATGCCGAGCGCTACGCGCGGGCGGAGGAGTTCGCCGATGTCGTGCGCGGACTTTGGGACACTTGGGAAGACGATGCCTTTCCGCGTGACAAGCAGAGTGGCGTCTTCTACGACCCGGACAAGCAGCACATCCTCAATCACACCGGACAATTCTTCAAGGTTCGCGGGCCGCTAAACGTCGCCCGCGCTCCCCAGGGGCATCCAGTGGTCGTTCAAGCCGGCTCTTCGGAGCCGGGCAAGGAACTGGCAGCGCGTACTGCCGAGGTCGTCTTTACAGCACACCAGACATTTGAAGACGCTCGTAGTTTCTATACCGACCTGAAGAGCCGCCTCGGCAAATACGGCCGCGATGGCGAGACGCTCAAGATCATGCCCGGGATATTTCCCGTCGTCGGACGAACGATCGCCGAGGCAGAGGAGAAGTTCGAGCAGATCCAGGAACTCATCCACCCGGTCGTTGGCCTCTCGCTGTTGAGCGGCATGGCTGGTGGCATCGATCTTTCGGCCCATCCGCTGGATGGACCTATCCCCGAGGTGCCGGAGACCAACGCCAGCAAGAGCCGACAGCAGCTCCTTCTGGATCTCGCCAGGCGCGAAAAACTCACCATTCGTCAGCTTTATCTGCGCATTGCCGGTGCCCGTGGCCATCGGCAGATTGTCGGCACGGCGGCCCAGATTGCCGACGAGATGCAGCACTGGTTCGACGATGGTGCGGCCGACGGTTTCAACATCATGCCGCCGCATCTGCCCGTCGGTCTGCGCGACTTCGTCGATCTTGTGATCCCGGAGTTGCGCTGCCGGAAGATATTCCGAAGCGAATACGAAGGCGGCACGCTCCGCGAAAATCTCGGCTTGCGCGTTCCGCAGCACCCGGCCCGTCACCCGCTTGCGGCAGAATAGGAGACAACCATGACTTCAAACCACCTTCAAGTCGATCACGTCACCCGCAACTTCAAGCTGGACACGGGCACATTAACCGCGCTTGCGGATGTCAGCCTCGACGTCGCCAAGGGAGAGTTTGTCACCATCGTTGGCGCCAGCGGTTGCGGCAAGTCGACGTTGCTGCGGCTGCTGGCGGGGCTCGATGTGACCAGCGCTGGCACGGTTCGCCACGCCGGGGAGGTCGTGGCCGAGCCCAGCCTTGATCGCGGTATCGTGTTCCAAGAGCCTCGACTGTTTCCATGGCTGACCGTTGAGCAGAACGTGGCGCTCGGTCTGTTGAACAGCAAGCTGCCGAAGGCACGCAAGGCCGAACTGGTAAATGAGCATCTCGAACTTGTTGGTCTGGTCGGTTTCGGCGGCGCCTATCCCCACCAACTTTCCGGCGGCATGGCGCAACGCGCCGGCATCGCCCGTGGCCTTGTCAGCCGGCCCAATGTTCTCCTGCTCGACGAACCGTTCGGCGCCCTCGATGCCATCACCAAGGCACGTCTGCAGGACGAGCTGCAGGAGATCTGGGCAAAGGAAAACGTGACGATGGTGCTGGTGACGCATGACGTTGAAGAAGCCGTCTATCTCGGGGACCGCGTGGTTGTCATGTCACCGCGCCCGGGTCGTATCAGAGAGATCGTGCCCGTGAAGCTCGCACGTCCGCGCCGGCGGACATCAAGCGAGAGCGTTGCCGTCCGAGACCGCGTCCTGGGAAGTCTTCACGAGACCACCGAACCGGCGCAGCCCTCGTCCATCCCGTCGCCGCAGACCCCGGAATGGGACCGTCCGAAGCCCGCAGTGGCGCTCGCACACTAATTTTCATCAACGGAGCATTGTCATGAGATCAGCAATTTTAACTCGCTTGGCCGCCGGCCTCGCTCTTCTTGTTGCGGCCGGGTCGCTTCCGGCAAAGGCGGAAGATCCCTTGGTTATCCACGTCGGCTATGCCGCGATTGGCGTCGACAATCGTCCCTATGCGGAAGGAACCTCCGCAGCGACGGCGCGGGCGGGCGAATTTCTGGAGAAGGAATTCGCCAACGACCCGAACGTCAAGATCGAATGGACCTTCTTCAAGGGGGCGGGTCCTGCCGTCAATGAGGGCTTCGCCAATGATCAGCTCGACTTCGCCTATCAAGGCGATCTGCCGTCACTCATCGGCCGCGCAACCGGCCTTAAGACGAAATATCTGCTGGCAAGCGGCGCCCGCAAACCTTTGTATCTGGCGGTCGCCAAGGATTCGGGCATCAAGTCGATCGAAGATCTGAAGGGCAGGAAGATCGCGCTGCAGCGCGGTACGAACGGGCATCTGGCTGCAATCAAGATCCTTGAGGCCCATGGGCTCAAGGAGCGCGATGTTCAGGTCGTCAATCTCGACAGCGCCGGCACGGTGGCCGCCCTGACCAGCAAGGACATCGACGCCGCCTTCGGTGACACGCAGCTGATCAATCTTGCTGCAAAGGGTGCGGCCGATGTCATCTACACGACAAAAGGTGATGACCCGCGTTTTGGTCGCAATGCCGGCATCATCGGCCGCCAGGCCTTCATCGATGCGCATCCCGAGATTACCCAGCGAGTGGTCGATGCGTTCGTCAAGGCTGCGAAATGGTCCTCGGACGAGCCGAACCGCGCCGAACAGTTCGAGCTTTGGCACAAGTCCGGCACGGCCATCCCGATCCTCGAAGAATATTTCAAGGGCGATACGCTTGCCTACCGCAATTCGCCGTTGATCGATGACCTGCTTGTCTCGCAATACAAGGAGCAGGCCGCCAAGAGCAAGGAGTTCGGGCTGATCCGCCGTGACGTCGATCTCGATGGCTGGTTCGATCCGAGCTATCTCAAGAACGCGCTCGAGCGTCTGGGCGTGAAGGGCTCTTGGCAAGCCTACGGGGCCGACGGCAAGCCCGCCGCCTCATAAGATCGTAGGGAAAAGCAGCCATGGCAATCGATATCGGACTCGGCCAACGCACGCGCGTCTCGATGTGGCGAAGCGATGCGCTTGCCTGGCTGGCAAGGGGGGACGCGCTTCTCCTTCCCCTCTTTCTCGTCGGAATGTGGTGGGTCGCCTCGGCAAACGGCTGGCTTCCGGAGCAGATACTCCCGGCACCAGCCTATGTCGTGGAGACCGGTCGAGATATGATCTCGACGGGGGAATTGTTTTATCATGCCGGTGTTAGCCTGCTGCGCGTGCTGGTCGGCTTCTCGATTGGTGCCACGCTCGGCATGGCGCTGGGTGTTGCCATGGGCCTGTCGCCGCGGGTTGAGGACTATGTAAAACCACTGTTTCTCGCATTCGCGCAAATACCGACGCTCGGATGGATCCCGCTGCTTATGCTGCTTGTCGGCATCGAAGAGGCGCTGAAGATCATCATCATCGCCAAGGGCGCCCTGGTTCCGGTGACGCTCAATACGTTTTCCGGCATCCGCAACGTGCCCGCCAAATATCTTGAGGTCGGCAAGGCGCTGCGTTTCAGCCATTGGCAGACCTTGCGGAACATCGTGCTACCAAGCGCCGTGCCATCGATTTTCACAGGCATTCGATACGGTCTCACGCATGCGTGGACTTCGCTGGTCGGTGTCGAATTGCTGGCCTCCTCGGAGGGGCTCGGCTACCTGCTCGTCTGGGGCCGCCAGATGTTCTGGCTCGACACGGTCATCATAGCGATGATCGCGATCGGCATCATTGGGTTTAGCATGGACAGGGGATTGAACGCCGCAGAGGTGCTGATCCAGCGGTGGAAGAAGGGCGAAGAGGATTAGGCCATGACAGAACAATCCTCACGATTTGTCCGCATTCGCCGCGGCCTGACGCTGCCACTTCTCCTGCTCGTAGCATGGGAGGGCTCAAGCCGGTTCGGTCTCGTGGATGTCAGGTTCCTGCCACCGATCGAAGAGGTCGTGCTGACGGCGAAACGTGAGATCATCGACAATGAGCTCATCTGGCAGCTTGTTTCCAGCCTGCTGCGTAACATCGCGGGCTTTTTGATCGGTTCGGTATTCGGTGTCGTGGCCGGCACATTATTGTCCGTCAGCCGGCTCGCCGATCGGCTCGCGATGCCCACCTTCAACGGACTTAAGCAGATTTCGTTGCTCGCCTGGATCCCGCTGATCTCTGTCTGGTTCGGCTTCGGCGAGCAGGCCAAGGTTGTCTTCGTTGCGCTTGCCGCGTTCATTCCGATTACGCTCAACACCTATGATGGAATCAAGGATGCGCCCAGAGATTTGTTGGAAGTCGCGCGCGCACTTCGGTTTCGACCGTGGCAGACGATCATCAGAATTTATCTGCCCTCAGCCTTGCCATCGATCGCCACCGGGATCCACCTCGGCCTCATTTACTCTTGGCTCGCAACGGTTGGCGCCGAGTATTTTCTCGCGGTCGGACCCGGTATTGGTGGCTTGGTGATTGCCGGTCGCGAACGCTTCGACATGGCACTTGTCATGGTGGGTGTCTTTATCCTGGGCCTCATTGGCTTTCTTTTGAACCGCCTGGCGGGAGCAGCAGAGACCAAACTGCTGCGCTGGCGCGCCTGAGCGAAAATGTCCTGTTGCCGCGGTCTTCGGATTGGAGAGCGGTACCATTTGCGTTCGATGCATTCCGTCCTTTGTCGGTGGATCGTGATGCGGAGTTGAGACCTGGCTCATTATTCTCGGCACCTTCGCACCAGGACCGGAACGAAACGGCGAACAGAAGGTGTATGGTAGGGCTCATGCCGTACTGTCGCCGTTTCGTCGGGGCCGATCATTGGGGGTCTGTCAAACAACGCTGCCCCGCCAAAGCCCCGCTTCAACGGCATCGCTTCGATATCAACCGGTGAGGTCCTTCTTGTCATCGGCCAGAGACTGCTCCGCAAGGGAGCAGCAGAAATAGGCAAGTTTCAGAGAGAAATGGGTGAGCGCTTCGTACGGTGTCGGCCTAGCTTCAGGTCACACCAAACGGAGAAATAACGACCCATGAAGATCGTCATAATCACGGGCAGCAGCCGCGGCCTTGGAGCAAGCGCCGCCATCGAGTGTGCTCGTGGCGGCTTGGGCGTCGTCGTGACCTACAACGGCAGCCCGGACAAGGCTGAAGAGGTCGTCAAGACGATTGCTCAAAGCGGCGGAAAGGCCGTGGCGGTGAAGCTCGACGTCTGTGACACAAGTTCTTTCCCGGCATTCCGCGACGCCGTTGCGGCAGAGCTGGAAGCCGTCTGGCGTCGCCGCGACTTCGACTATCTCGTCAACAACGCCGGATACGGCTTGTTCAACCCGATCGCCAGCGTAACCGAAGAGCAGTTCGACGGGCTGTTCAACGTCCATCTGAGGGGGCCGTTCTTCCTCACCCAGCTGCTGGCGCCGCTGATGGCCGATGGCGGCCACATCATCAACATCACCAGCGCCACCACCCGCGTGGCGACATCAGGCGTCGCGCCCTATGCTGCCTTCAAGGGGGGGCTCGAAGTCCTGACCCGTTACATGGCCAAGGAGTTCGGGGGGCGCGGCATCCGGGCGAACTCGATCGCCCCCGGTGCGATCCGCACGGAACTCGGCGGCGGGCTGAACGACGAATTCGAGGCGATGCTTGCAGGCCAGACGGCACTCGGTCGCGTCGGCGAGCCGGATGATATCGGTGGCGTCGTCGCTAGTCTGCTGTCCAGCGACAACCGCTGGATCAACGCCCAGAACATCGAAGTCGCCGGCGGCTACAACATCTGAACAAGGAGAGCGCCATGCTCGACCACGTCTTTCTATCCGTCAGCGATACCGGCCGATCCGTGGCCTTCTACGGCAAGGCGCTGGCCCCGCTCGGGATCGTCCACGTCCACGACTACGAGGGAAAGGATGGCCCTCCCGGTCATCCTGACCTGAAGGGGTTTGGCGCAAAAGGTCGTGTCTTCTTCTGGCTGCGTGAAGGCGTGGTCGAAGGCCGCGCGGCTCATGTCGGCTTTGTCGCGAACGACGCCTCTCAGGTCGATGCCGCCTTCGCCGCGGCGATGGCTGCGGGCGCATCGCAAATCCATCCGCCCGGACCGCAGCTTCACTACGACCCTCGCTATTACGCTGCGCAGGTGCGCGACCCTGACGGCTACAGCCTCGAATTCGTCTACAAGGAATGGCAGCACTGACATGACAAAATTGATGATCTACGGCGCGACCGGCTATACCGGTCGCATGGCGGCCGAACATGCGAAGGCGGCAGGCACGCCGATCGTTCTCGCCGGCCGCAGCGAAGCGAACCTCGCGACGCTTGCTGCCAAACTCGGCGTGGAATATCGAGTATTCGGTCTCGACGAGGACGCGGCGGTCGATCGCGGGATCGCCGGCATCGCCGTACTCCTGAACTGTGCCGGTCCGTTCATGCGCACCGCCGATGCCCTGATCAAGGCGTCGATCCGCAACGGCGTGCACTACCTCGACACTGCGGCCGAACTCGACAGCTACCGCTTGGCCGAAGCCCTCGACGACCAGACCAAGGCTGCGGGCGTCATGTTGATGCCGGGTGGTGGCGGCAGCGTTGCCATGCTTGGCAGCCTCGCCGGACATGGTGTTGAGCGCGTCCCCAATCCCCGCAAGATCAGGATCGTGCTGCATGTCGCCGGCGGCCTCTCGCGGGGTTCGGCGATCAGCGCCATGGAGAATGTCACGGTCGAGACCTTGGCACGTGTGGACGGCGCGCTTGTCGCCAGTCCCTCCGATGGAATCGAGACGTTCGATTTCGGCAAAGGGGCCGTGGACTGCTTCCGGGTGACGCTGCCCGACCTCATCACGATCTGGCGCGCAACGGGTGTTCCCGATATCGAGACTTTCGTGCATGTCACCGGCGACGGATTTCCGCAGGGCGACCTCTCGCTGCTACCGGACGGGCCAAGTGAACAGGAGCGGCTGGCGAACCGCTACCAAGCACTGGTCGAGGTCACGGACGATCAAGGGCAGGTCGTCCGCTCTCTCCTCGACACCGTCAACGGCTACACCTTCACGGCGATGGCTGTGGCCGAAGCCGGGCGCCGCGTTTTGGCCGGCGAGATGCGCCCCGGTTTTCAGACCCCGGCTGGCCTGTTCGGAAACGGTTTCGCACAAACCATCGCCGACACCACGATTATCGATCTCTAGGGAAATCGTCATGCAGACGATCGTCGAATCCTTCATCCGCACTGCCAACGCCTTCGACGTCGATGGCGCGCTGTCCCTGTTCGCGCCGGATGCCGTCATCGACGACGTTTCGGTGGGCGACGCCTTCGTCGGTCGGGATGGTGTTCGCGACTACCTCGAACAGTTCTTCGTTGGCTATCACACGAGGAGCAAGCTTCTGTCGATTGAAGGGCCTGACGCCTTCCGCGCCACCGTGCGTCTCGATTTCACCGGCGATTTCGGTCACGAGGTCGGCATCCTCAAGATCGTCGTCAACGCGGAGGGCTTGATCGAACGTATCGACGCCGACCTCGAATGAAGAACTAGCAAACACAGCCGCCCAACGGGCACTGATGCCGGTAAAGGCGTGCAGTCCGCATGCCTTCGGTATGACGAGGAACCTTATCATGACCAAATCACTCACCTCAGCACAGGACGCAGCCGACAGGCTCGCCGTCGTCGAAGCCCTCTATCGCTTCACCGCCGGGATCGATCTTCGCGACACGGATCTTCTGTCCTCCTCTTTGGCAGAGAACGCGGTATCCGACTTCCGCCCCGCCGCCGCGAAGGCAGGGTTCGAGTATCCTGTTATCGAGGGCCGGGAGGCCATCGTTTCCGCACTCACAACCTCGCTCGGCACGCTCGACACGACCCATTCCGTCAGCAATCCTCGCGTGACGATCGACGGAGACATGGCGCGCATGGATGCCCTTGTCGAAGCCCAGCACGTTCCCCGCAGCGATCCAGCGCGTCACTATCTGATGAAGAACCGCTACGACGTCGTATTGGCGAGAGACGGCGACGTCTGGGTCATCACGCGCAACACCGTTGACAATGTCTGGCGGTCGGGCGATCCGGCTGTTCTCTCCGTCGTGTAGAGGGCCAGGACAAAGGCGTTGAGTGGCGGCGGCACAAACGTGCCGCCGTCCCGATTGTCAAACTCGTGCCCTGAAGGCCGTCGGCGAGGATTTCGGCGCGAGCCGGTCAGTATGGGGAGGGCGTCGCTGGCGAACGGAGGCAACGCCGTTCGAATGAAAACGATCGCGACTTCATCCTGTGGTCGCGAAGGTCGTCGATGTATTCCCTACGTCATCAGGTGGGCTATACGGGCGATCACCGTGGCTATCCGCTCCTTCTCGGCGACGATCACGCCGTCGCGCCGATTCCCTGTCTGTTGGACATCACGCGTTCCTGTGGCGATCGTTCAGTTATCAGCTAAATGCTCACCCACTCGTCGGCGCTTGGCGCCCGGGTCACTCGATCCCGAGAAATCCCTCAAAATTGGCATTTGACAAACGTTCGCTGCTTATCGGCGAAAACCCGCTGGAAACGAGCCGCCTTTGGGCCAAGATGCATCGCGCAACGATCTACTACGGCCGAACCGGCGCGGTCATCCAGGCCATAGCCGGCATCGACATCGCGCTCTGGGACATTAAGGGTAAGGCGCTTGGTCGGCCGATCGTCGAACTGCTGGGCGGCGCCTTGCGCGACCGGATGCGGGTCTACTCCTCGAACATGTTCCAGTTCAGCGTCGAGGACACTGTTGCCAGCGCCAAGCATGCCGTTGACACCGGCCACACGGGCGTCAAGTTCGGCTGGGAGCCCTTCGGCAACGATGAGGCCATGGATCTGAGATATGTCGACGCCATTCACTCGGCAATCGGCGATGACGTCGATTTCATGCTCGATGTCGGTCTTGCATGGGATGCGAAAACGACGATCCGCCGGGCGCAGCTGTTTGAACCCTACCGCTTGTTCTGGATCGAGGAACCGCTTCATCCGGACGACTACGCCGGTTACGGCAAGGTATCCAGAGCCTGCTCCCAGCATATTGCCGCCGGCGAGGAGGAGTGCACGGTGGTCGGCTTCGAACGACTGATCGACGAAGGCCAGATCGATATCGTCCAGATCGATGTGACGCGCACGGGCTTTACGCAGGCGATCCAGATCGCCCGGTACGCCAAGAGCCGTGGCCGCAAGGTCTGCAATCACAACTTCACGACCGATATCAATACCGCGGCATCGCTCCATTTCCTCTGCGCGATCGAAAACGCGTTGGTCATGGAGTATTGCGTGGAACCCGGCGAAATTAGCCGTCCGCTGGCAAAAAGCCCGGTACGGATCGAGGACGGCTACGCGTTTCTGCCGACAGAGCCTGGTCTCGGCGTCGAGCCGCGGATGGAGATCATCGAAAAATTCCTGGTCGCCTGACGCGTAAGCGGGATATCAAAACGGTGCTGGCGCATCCCCTCATCGCCAGCACCTTCAGGGAGACACCGAAGCCAGAGCAATTTGCGTTGGTATAAAACTGTCTCGAAAGCAGTTTCCGTGTTCTCGATGTATCTTGCCTTGGCTGGGGATCGTCTCTGTATTGCTATGGCCGTCGATTGCGGCCCGAAACCTGTTTCGAGTCCTTCGCGGCGTCCGAAAATCCTGGAGGCTTACTCTTTATCCATGCAACGAATTTCTGCATCGCCGGGTCTTCGAGCAGTGCGGAGATTGTAGAGAATGTCTTTGCCAGCTGCCCGTCGGTGAAGATCGCATGTATCTGGCGATGACAAACGCGGTGCAGGGGCACAGTGATCTTCCCGCCTTTGCTCTTCGGGACGAGGTGGTGATCCTCTTTCTGGTCGTCCGGGATCACGCGCTCGCATATGAGGCAGAGCGTCGGCTCTGGTTCCATGTGCCATGATGACACCTCGTCTCGGTTCTTGCGTGCCATCAGTCCTCGATCGAATTTGCAGTCTGGTTCTCGCTTGGAGTGGAACTGCTGCAGACGCCAGCGTGTCCAATGCGGATATCGGTTTCATCGGCCGGGATCAGCCGAGAGTCAATGCGTGTACTGCCCTGGCGCGCCAGCTGGTGTTCAGGCCGTTTGGAGCTCGGTCTGAAAGGTCGGTTTCGCCGCGCGTTGTGGCGGCAGATTGGCTTGGGCGGAATATTGCATACCCGTGGCCGATGTCTCCCGGCCTGATCGCGGCGGCTATTGGCGGGCCTTATCTCCTGGGGATGCTGGCCAGAAGATGAGCACTCGACCCGAGCGGAAGGTCGAAGCCGTCACGTCAGTTTTCAAGGAACGACCATCCACAAATAGGTGATAGATACTCAAACGATCGAGATGTCTGTCTCTCCGACAGCGATTGTTGAATTTCGTTTTTGGATCGCTGCAATGCTCTCGGGGGGAAACGTCAAGCCATTCGTGACGATAGCCTGGCAAAGTGCTCCGGGGAGTTGGCGCAGCGTACCCTTCCTCTCGATCTCATGGAACGGTCAGCCTTTCATGCCGCCTTCAGCTAGGCCTGATGTAAGCCGACCTTGCGTCAGGATATAAAGCAGGATCGAAAAGGCTGTCAGCAGCACGGAGCCGGCGAGGAGCATCCCCCAGGAATAGATGCTGTCTTGGCCGATCCAGGTGGACAGACCGAGCGGCAGCGTCTTGTTGCGCTCCGACGACGTAAGGATGAGAGCGAAAAGGAATTCGTTCCAGGCGTTGTTGAAACTGAACACGCCGACCGAGATCAATCCCGGGAGCGCGAGCGGCAGAGTTACCTTCCTGAAAGCCTTGAAGCGCGTGCAACCGTCGAGCATCGCGCTTTCCTCGAAGGATGTCGGGATCGATCGAAAATACGAGCGCATGAACCAAAGGGCAAAAGGCAGCGTGAATGCGGTATTGGCCGCGATGAGGCTGACAAGCGTATCCTGCAACCCGACCAGTGACACAAGCATGTATACCGGGATCACCACGAGCGTCTCCGGCAACATGTAGCAGAGCAGGGATATGCCTGCGATGGCAGCCAAGCCGACGAACCGGAAGCGGTTGAGCGTGTATCCTCCCAATGCTCCGAGCGTCAGCGACAGGAATGTCGTTGCGGATGCAACGATGAGACTGTTGACAAAGTAGCGCGCAAACCCGGTCTGCGTGAAAATATCCGTGTAGTTTCTGAAGGTGATTGTCACCGGAAGAAAATCGGGTGGTGCTTGGTAGAGTTCCGCCGGCTCTTTCAGGGAGCAGAGGATCATCCACAGTAGTGGGAAGCCCATGATGGTGATTGATGTGAAGGCGAGCAGATAAACCAATATCTTGCTCGTCACCGCGTGAAACTGCACGGGATTTGAGGGCAGAAGACGGCCGCTGGGTGTCATTGGCGTTTCTCCGACCAGCGCATGAGAAGCAGATAGATGGCAAGGAAGACGAGGATAATGCCGAGCATGATAAGCGCTATCGCAGCCGCCCCGCCAACGTCGAATTCCTGAAAGCCTTTAACGTAGATCAGGATCGGTAATGTCGTCGTCGCGTCCACTGGTCCCCCGCCGGTCAGGAGATAGATCAGGTCAAACTTGTGGAACGACCAGATCGTTCGAAGCAGTGCGGTGAGTATGAAGACCGGAAGGATATATGGAACGGTGATGCGCATGAACCGCTGGATGGCGTTGGCGCCGTCAAGCTTTGCCGCCTCATACTGTTCGGTGGGGATCGACTGCAGGATGCCGAGGATCGCGAGGACGACGAATGGCGCGAACTTCCATGTGCCGATCAGGATAACGGAAAACATCGCCAAGCGCGGGCTTGTCAACCACTGAACAGGCTTTTCGACCAGACCGACGCCGATCAGAAGGCTGTTGGCTATCCCGACGATATCGTCGAACATGTAGCGCCATACGAGGACCGCGACGACGGTCGGCATGAGGAATGGCGCCAACACGACGGCCCGGACCAGCCCGCGGAAGCGAAAACTTTGATGCAGAAGCAGGGCGAGCCCGGTGCCGATAAGCATTTCCAAGCCGACGTTTCCAAACACCCAGATGAAGGTGTTGATCAGCGCCGAATAGAAATCCGGATTGCCCAGCACCGCGCGAAAGTTTGCAAGGCCGGCGAATTCTCCGGTGAAACGCCCTAGCGTCACGTCTTGTACACTGAGGGCGAATATCGCGAGCGTCGGCACGGCTATGAGCAGCAGAATGAGCGCGACGGATGGCAGCAGTGTGAGATACGCGAACGTGCGGTCGCCTCGCTGAACTGCTGTGACTTCAGACATGCGAGGCCTCGCTGGACCGGCGCGGCAACGACACGGAATGAGAAAGCGCCTTGGTCAGAGCCAGACGGGTGCCCTTGTCGAAGAAGCGCAGTTCTTCCGTTGGAACCACAAACTCCGTCCGTTCTCCTTCAGCAACGGCAATGGCGCCCTTGACGGGAACGGCGGCGATGACGCGCTCGGGTTCGAACGGTCCGAGTATGGAGGCGTAGATCAGTTGCACGTTTCCAAGATATTCGGTGCGCTGGATCTCGACGGGAAACACCGTCGTATCCGGACCGAGTGGACCTCCGACTTGGACGGTCTCAGGCCGGAAGCCGACCAGTGCGTCTGGCGATTCGACGATATTCATCGGCGGCGTGCCGATGAAGGTGGCAACGAAAGTGTCGGCTGGATATCTATAGATCTCTTCTGGCGTGCCAACCTGTCTGATCACGCCGGCGTTCATGACGACGATGCGATCGCCCAGTCCCATGGCTTCGACCTGATCATGGGTGACGTAGAGCGCCGTCAAGCCGGTCTTCTTCTGAAGGAGTTTAAGCTCCTCTCGCGCCGATTGGCGCAATTTGGCATCCAGGTTGGAAAGCGGTTCGTCCAGCAGGAATAGTGCCGGCTTCCGTATCAGAGCGCGCGCCAGCGCCGCGCGCTGCCGTTCCCCGCCGGACAATTGACGCGGCTTGCGGCCAAGAAGATGGGCAATGCCAACCAACGCCGCGACGCGTTGCACGGCCTCGCCGACCTCGCGCTTCGCGGCGCCGGCGATCCTCAGTGGAAAAGCGATGTTTTCGAAGATCGACAGGTGCGGATAGAGCGCATAGTTTTGGAACACCATCGCTATGTCGCGATCTTTCGGGTGCAGCCACGTCGTGTCGCGGCCGCCGAGCGAGATCCTGCCCGACGTCGCATGCTCCAGCCCGGCAATGATGCGCAACAAAGTCGACTTTCCACAACCTGAGGGACCGAGAATGGCAACAAACTCGCCGTCGGAAACCGATAGTGACACGTCGGAGACGACCGAGCGCTCCTCGAACGTCTTCACGATCTCCGTCAATTCCAATGCTGCCATTCCAGTTCTCCATTCAACGACGCTGCCGATATGCGCAGCGAGCGTCAGCCCTTCTTTGCGGCCAGGATCGTTTCCATCTGGGTCTTGCCCCAAGCGACGGCCTCGCTCGGTTCCACTCCCTGCAGCAACACGCGCTGAACGATCTGTGACGGGATGTCTCGAGCGATGATGTCGCCGATCAACGGGTTGACCACGCCTGATGTCACGACGTTGCCATCGACGATGCGGGCGCCTGCCTCCGATTCAAAGTCGAGGGTGTTGGCGATATCGAAGCTCGCTTCGGCCAGATCGCTTCGACCCTTCAACTGCGGTGTGCCCTGAAGAAGACGGGGGTCCGAGCGTACCGATTTGGTCGGTGGGATGAGATGCGGATAGGCGGTCAGCGCGAAATCGACAGCCCGGTCTCCGGTGAGGATGTAGGTGAGGAACTTCTTGGCTGCGGCGATGCTGGTGGCGCCAACTTTTTCCGAGGCGAGAGCGAGGCTATTGGCGTTGGAGAAGCCGACGCCGACACCCGCTGGCCCTGCCGGTCGCTTGGCGGCTTTCGTCCGCGTGATCAAATCCGGCTTGTTCAAGGCAGCGGTCGAGACAAGACGGCCCGCCCAGATATCAATCGCCACCTTTTCCGTGAGGTAGGCGTTGACGAGGTCGTTGTTGACGTAGCTGGAAATGCTTGGCGGTGCCGATTTTGCCAGTTCGCGCTGGAATTCCAGCGCCTTGATCGCGGCATCTCCGCCGAAGACGAGCTTCAGATCCTTATCGAAATAGGTGCCACCGGCCGACCAGTAATACTGCGAGAAGAACAGCGAGGTCACTCGGTTCTTGTTTGCCGGAAACACCGTTCCGTACTGGTCGCCGCTTGTCAGGGCCTGCGCGGCTGAGAGGTATTCAGCCCAATCCTTGGGCGGCTTGATACCCTTCGCCGACAAAAGATCATCGCGATACCAGAAGACGCTCGAATGACCGATTGTATAAGGGATGGAGAAGCGCTTGCCGTCGATTGGTGCGATCATGCGCTCTGGATATTCGTCGACGCCGATTTCGGCAATCACGTCGTCCAGAGGTTCGAGGAAGCCTTGCTTGCCGAAGCTGAACCGCTCTTCTGGCAGAATCTTGAAGATCTCCGGCATCGTGCCGGCGTTGAGCATTGCCGTCACCTTCTGCAGGCGGCCGGCACTGCCGACAGCTTCCATCTCGATCGTGACGCCGGGATTGTCCTTCTCGAAAGCCGCAATTGCCTTGTTGAAGAACTCGATGGTTGGTGGATCGGTTTCGTCATGGAGGAAGCGGACAACGTTCGCCGCGCGAGCGATACGTGGGCTGGAAAGGCCGCCGACGACAGTTGCGGCGGCGGCGCCGGCCAGTCCCTTGAGAACTGTTCGGCGGCTGGTGCCACCGTCGTTCGAGGGGATGACGGAATTATCGCGTTTGTGTTGGTTGGTCACTGTAAACTCCCTGATCGAGCGGCAACGAAATGATGGGAACGGGTGTCAAAAGGAGACGCGGTATTTGGCGAGCGCTTCCTCGTTGTGTGCTAATCCGAGACCTGGCGTTTCAAGAAGCTCAACCGAGCCATCGGGCTGGATCTTCGGCGTCTCGACGTAAACCTGCCCATGCATGGGATCGAATTCCACCGGGTAATATTCGAGGTAGAGGGCGTTCGGAATCGCACCCAGAAGGTGGAGATGCACCTGCTGATCGCCATGCGCGGCGATATCGAGGCCATGTGCCTCGGCCATTGACGCCACCTTGATGAACTCGGTCACACCACCCATCCAGCGAGCGTCAGGCTGTAGGATGGCGACGGCCTGTGTTGCGATCAGGTCCCTGAAGCCGAACTTGGTGTATTCATTTTCCCCGGCTGCAAGCGGAATGGACGTTCCGCGTGCAATCTTCGACATGCCTTCGTAATCGTCAGGCTGTACAGGTTCTTCCAGCCAGAAGATGTCGAAATCCTCGACGCGGCGTGCGAACTGAATTGCTTCGTAGTAGCGGTATGCGCAATTGACGTCGATCATCAGGCGAACATCAGGGCCTATTGCCTCGCGTACGGCTTTGACGCGCGCCACATCCTCGCCGAGAGGAACGCCGCCGACCTTCATCTTCACAGCCTTGGCGCCGCGATCGACATAGCGGACCATCTCGGCCTGCAGATCCTTGATCGTCTTGTCGGGTCCGTAGTAGCCCCCGGCCACATAGCTGGCGACCCGATTGCCGTAGCCGCCGAGCAATTTGTAGAGGGGTAGCCCTGCAACTTTCCCCTTGATGTCCCATAGGGCAAAGTCGATCGACGAAAGCGCCCTGGTCTCGTAGCCGCGTCGACCCGATAGCTTCGGGCTCCAAAGGCTCGCCCAGATTTTTTCGGTAAGAAGCGGGTCCTGGCCAATCAGTTTCGCGGCGAAGGCATCACGAAACTGGCGCTCGCCTGCAGCCGCACCACCGACCCCGATACCCGTAACCCCTTCGTCGGTCTCGATCTTCACCACGGCGCGTCGCACGTCGGTCCACGTATCGACACCGTTGGTAAGTGGAACAGGCCGCGGCCAGGAGTAATATTCGGAGGTGATCTTGGTGATCTTCATGGCAATCCCCTTGGGTTAAATCGAGGGGGGAAGCTATTTAGTATATTGATTTTGTCAACAACCGATTTTATTTGTCATTTAATGACAAAATAGAAAAGTTTTCTTTGCGCGATGGCGTTTGTTTGGGGAGATATTTTTTGTGAAAACAGCCGCAGATAGTACCGAAATTCGCGAACAGATTTTACACGTGCATTCGCAGGATGGGTTCACGCTTGCCGGGTGCCTATTCGAGCCGTCGGTTCCCGCGGATACGACCACGGTCATCTGGATCCATGGCGTCAGCCTCGGCTTTTCAGAGCCCGAGTACGTCGAGATTGGTCGGGCCGTCGCAAGAGGAGGCCTGCGCTTCCTCTCCGTCGAAACCCGGGGTCATAATTTTGGAGCCTGGCTTCGCGGTCCGGGCGGCTCCAAGCTTGCAGGCTCAGCATGGGAGTATCTGTCGGAGGCGCCGATGGATGTAAGTGCGTGGCGAAAATACGCGCTCGACCGCTGGGCTGGCCGCATCATCCTGGCGGGACATGGCTGGGGAGCCGCCAAGATCGTCGTCGATATCGCCGAGCGTGGCAGCAACGGCCTCGCTGGCGTGGTCTTTGCATCCTCGGGTTCTCTGGTCCGCGATCAACTGGATCCGTCGAATGTGGGCGAAGCCGAGACGCTCGTCGCGGCTGGTCGCGGCTGGCAATTGCTGCCATGGGGCACACGCCCCGGCATGGCTCCGAACACGGTAAGCGCCCAGTCCTACGCCAAGCGCCCCAGGGTCCATCGGGATCTTTACGGGGGTAGCGGGCAACCGCCGGCGCTGGCGAGCGTCGACGTGCCGATTTTGGCATGGTTCGGTGACAGTGAAGGACGTAGTGACGGCGAGATAGAAGGTTTCTTCGACCGCATCAGACGCGACGCATTGGCTGCGCCGCAAGTTCACACGAAAATGCTGGTCGGCGGCTCCTTTCTTTATACAGGAACAGAACTGCAGGTCGCACGCCATCTCGTCACCTGGGATCGCATGCTCAACAAGTCGCGACGGAAGAAGGAGGGATCGCTGTGACGGTGAGAGGGCGAAGCCGATCCCGGGATGTGATTCCCGTAACTCGTACACTCGACAGGGGGCTGGCACTTCTCGAACATCTCAGTCTCGAACGCGAGGCGACGTTGAGCGCGCTTGCTCGCGCCGTAGACATGACGCCGACGACGGCGTCCCGACTGCTCGAGACTTTGAAGAGCCGCGGTTTTGTTGACCATGACAGTGCGACCGGACTGTTCTCCGTCGGCCTCAGGGCGTTTACCGTCGGCTCCAGCGTCCTTCGGGCTAGAAAGCTCGACCGGGTTGCGTTGCCGGCAATGCGGGTATTGGGCGATGTGACCGGATTGCCGGTCAATCTTGCCGTGCGCGACGGTCGATCAGCTATCTATATCGAACAGATTGAAGCGCCCGGTGTTGTCCGCCTCTCGGTTCAACCTGGCGTGCAGATGCCGCTCCACGCGACCGCGGTGGGAAAGGCGCTCGCGGCATGGCTTTGGGCTGAAGCTCTGGATGAGGCACTGCTTTCAGCGCCGCTGTCGGCATTCACCAAGCATACGATGACCCAACCCGACGACATCCTGAGGGACCTCACCCGTATTCGCGAACGAGGATGGGCAACAGACGACCAGGAATATCAGGTCGGCCTGTTCTGTCTCGCCGCGCCGGTATACGATCGGAGCGGAAACGTTGTCGCTGCTATTTCGGCCTCCACTTTGGCCAGCCTTGTCGATGCGGACAACCTGAATGGGCTGGCAGAGCGCGTGATGGACGCCGCCTGGGAAATATCCGCGAAGTTGGGCTGGTATAAGCCGCGAGGCGAGACATCGCCATCAGCAAACGATTTCACGGATTGATGGAAACGACTTTACGAACGCGGGTGCTGCCGGTGGGCGCCGACATATTGATTTCGGCCGGCGGTGCAGATCGCTCTTCGGCTGTCGCGACCGCGTCGGTGGTCGCTTTGTTTTGCTCGGCGTTCCACCGACCGGAGCTGGCTCGGCTGCCAAGACGTCCACCGTTTCGTTGCGGTGCCGAAAATTTTTCTCCCACCATCGTTTCGATCGGCAAATTCTTCTTTGTCTACCGCTTTCATGGGCAATAGCCTCATCCCAAAGAAACAGGGGACGTCCATGAAAAAATACATCGCAGGAATAGTCGCGCTCGCAGGCATTGTCTTGGCCGGCAGCGTTAGCGCGGAAACGATCAAAGTCGGCGTCGTACCGGGCGTATACGCCGACTCCATCGAAGCGCTGGTTCCCGAAGCAAAGGCAAAGGGTCTCGACATTCAGGTCGTTGAATTCACCGACTGGACCACGCCGAACATCGCTCTGCAGTCGGGCGACATCGACGTGAACTACTTCCAGCATCAGCCGTTTCTGACTAACGCCATCAAGGAACGGGGCTATGATTTCAAGAGCGCCGGCATCGGCGTTCTTGCCAATATTGGCCTCTATTCCCTCAAGCACAAAAGTTTCGACGAGATTCCTGACAAGGGTACCGTCGCGATCGCCAACGATCCCGTAAACCAGGGACGTGGCCTTCTCCTGTTGCAGAAGGCAGGCCTTCTGAAGCTCAAGGATGGCGTTGGTTTCAAGGGGACGCTTGATGACATTACCGACAATCCGAGGCACCTGACGTTCAACGAGGTCGAAGGACCGCAACTCTCCCGTGTGACGGCCGACGTCGATCTCGCACAGGGCTACCCGCACTTCATCGTCGCATCGAAGGCGTTCGACCCCAGCTCGGGACTGCTCTACTCGGGTGTCGACGATAAGCAGTTTGCGATCGTTTTTGCGGTGCAGTCGGCGAAGGTCAACGATACCGGCATCAAGGAACTGGTCGATCTCTACCAGAAGTCGGACGCCGTGAAGGGCGCGATCGATAAGGCGTTTGCGTCGGATCCCAAGCTCTACACGCTGCCATGGGTACATTGAACGCGACGACACGGCGTGTGCCCGAAGCGACGGGCGATAAGCTGGGAACTCCAACATTGGCAACGGTCCCGGTAGCGCACGCTTTGCCGGGACCGTTGGGCGACATTGGCACCGTTTCATTGATCGATGTCGAGAAGCGCTATAAATCGTCGGCGGGTGAAGTTCACGCGCTTCGCGGCATCTCCATCAATGTGCCGGCCGGGTCGGTCTACGGAATCATTGGTCGGAGTGGAGCGGGGAAGTCGAGTCTGCTTCGTACGATCAACCGTCTGGAGAAGCCGACAGGCGGCAAGGTGACCGTGGATGGCGTCGATGTATCCGCGCTCGACGAGAACGGGCTGGTAGGATTGCGTCGCAGGATCGGCATGATCTTCCAGCACTTCAACCTCCTTTCTTCGAAGACCGTCTGGGGCAACGTCGCGTTCCCCCTGATTGTCGCGGGCGTTCCGAAACGCCAGATCCAAGAGCGTGTCGCCGAGGTTCTTTCGCTCGTCGGGCTTGAGGGCAAGGAAAAGACCTATCCATCGAGATTGTCGGGCGGACAGAAGCAACGCGTCGGCATCGCCAGGGCACTCGTCCACCGGCCTGAAATCCTGCTCTGCGACGAGGCCACGTCCGCACTTGATCCGGAAACGACATTGGCGATCCTCGCACTTCTGAAGGACATCAACCGCCGCCTTAATCTGACGATCATTCTGATCACCCATGAGATGAGTGTGATCCGGGAGATCTGTGACCAGGTTCTCGTCCTCGACGAAGGAAGCGTCGCCGAAAGTGGTCCGGTCTGGCAGGTGTTTGGAAACCCCACCCACCCGTCAACGCGGGCGCTGCTCCAACCATTGAACCGCGATATTCCTGAAGATGTCCAAAGCCGACTACGCGAGAAGCCGGATCGGGAGACGACGAGAACGATCGTGGAACTGTCCTACACGGGGCGGGATGGGCTGGAACCCGACGTCGCAGCGATTGCGGCTGCGCTGGGAACTTCGACGCGGGTTCTGCAGAGTTCGCTCGATCGAATTCAGGGGCATGTGAGCGGTCGTTTGCTCATTTCCGTCAACGAGGTGAGAACGACGGTGCCGCACGGCCTCGAAACTCTCGCTCATCAGATCAGGATACTCGGTTATGTCGGCGATGATGTATGAACGCCTGTGGCAGGCGCTGTTCGACACGATTGCGATGGTCGGCGTGTCCTCGCTGATTGCATTTGCGGCAGGCATTCCGCTCGCCGTGTTTCTGGTGCTAGCCCAGCCCGGCGGGCTGATCGACGCGCCCAAGACGCAACGTCTCCTGGCGGCGATTATCAATGGCTTTCGTGCAACCCCGTTTATCGTGCTGCTCGTCGCGCTGCTGCCTCTTACCCGGCTGATCACGGGGACCACTATCGGCGTCTGGGCAGCTGCGGTGCCATTGTCCATCAGCGCGACGCCATTCTTCGCCCGGATCGCCGAGGTCAGTCTCCGCGAGGTCGACCCGGGTCTCATCGAAGCGGCTCAGGCGATTGGCTGTCGCAGGTGGCATATCGTCCGGCATGTGCTGATCCCCGAAGCGCTCCCCAGCATCATCGGCGGTTTCACGATCACGCTCGTCAGTGTTATCGGCGCCTCCGCAATGGCGGGTGCCGTCGGTGCTGGCGGGCTCGGAGATATGGCGATCCGCTACGGCTACCAGCGCTTCGACACCACCGTCATGGCGGCCGTGATCGTCGTCCTGATCGCGTTGGTTTGCCTCGTGCAATTCGCCGGTGATAGCGCTGTTCGATACCTGCGTGCCCGCTGATCTGAAAGATCGATAGACTTTATGACCGACCATGATCCGCATTCCCCCGACACCACACGACGTCGCCCATCGGCTCCCGTCCGGCCGCATCTTATAACGAGCGATCAGGAGGCCCTGGAAGTCGCTTCTCGTTTGGCGGAACGCTTTGTACTTGGCGCTTCCGAGCGGGATGCGAGAAGGCTCCTACCGTGGGGCGAGGTCGACGAATACACCGCAAGCGGCCTTGGCGGGATTACCATACCGAAGGCGTTCGGTGGAGCCGACGTGTCGAACGTCACCTTGGCAAAAGTGTTTGAAATTCTGTGCGCGGCCGACCCCGCCCTTGGTCAGATCCCTCAGAACCAGTTCGGTGTGCTCGCGTTGCTGAAGGATGTCGGCTCGAACGCCCAGAAGGGTCGAATTTTCGGCGATGTTCTCGATGGTTTCCGCATTGGCAACGCGGGGCCGGAGAAAAAGACGAAGTCGGTAGCCGTCAGCACTACGACGCTGCGGTCCAAGCCCGACGGGCTTCGACTGACCGGCCGTCGCTTTTATTCCACCGGAGCGATTTTTGCCCACTGGATTCCAACGAGGGCGATCGATGACGAGGGAAGAGCCGTCCAGGTGTGGGTCGCCTACGATGCGCCGGGCGTGACCGCTATCGACGACTGGTCATCCTTCGGGCAACGCACGACCGCCAGCGGATCCGTGGAGTTCGCAGACGTCCGCGTCGATCCGGATCTCGTTTTCCCGGTCTGGTCCTACGCCGATCGTCCGGGGCTGGCCGGTCCGATTTCGCAACTCGTCCAGGCTTCCATCGATGCTGGAATTGCAGCGGCCGCGATCGGCGACGCCATCGCCTTCGTGCGTGATCGCGCAAGGCCATGGCTCGATTCCGGCGTGTCCTCGGCAGTCGACGATCCCACGATCATTCACTCGGTTGGCAGTCTCTACACGGATCTCCATGCAGCGCAGGCAATCCTTTATGAGGCAGCGGAGACGATCGACCGTGTTGCAAGGGATAAAGTGACGGATGCCTCTAGCGCCTTGGCCTCAGTCGCGGTCGCCGAGGCGAAGATACTGACGACCGAGGTTGCGCTCGCCGCGACCGAGCAGCTTTTCGATCTCGCGGGTTCCGCCGCGACACGCGAAGCATACAATCTCGGTCGCCACTGGCGAAACGCGCGCGTACACACACTGCACGATCCGGTTCGCTGGAAATATCACCTGATCGGCAAGTACGAGCTCACCGGGGCCAACCCGGCCAGACATCAGTGGAATTGAGGCGCGGATGACAAACACAGCACCTGCATCCTTCACTGAAAATGACCGGCGTCGCCCGGCATCGATCGTTGGTGACGACGAAGCCATTGAGGTGGCGGCCCAACTTGCCGGCGCGTTTGCAGCCGGCGCCTCCCGACGCGATCAGGACCGGGTGCTGCCGTGGCAGGAGCTCGAGGCGTTCACCGCCAGCGGTCTTTGGGGTATCACCGTGCCTCGGGCTTATGGTGGGCCAAGCGTCTCCAACCGAACCCTCGCGCAGGTCATCGCGATCATCGGCGCCGCCGATGGCTCGCTTTCGCAGATTCCGCAAAACCACTACTATGCGCTCGAGGTGCTTCGGGTCGGCGGCAGCGATGCGCAGAAGCGTTTCTTCTACGACCGCGTTCTCGCTGGAGAGCGGTTTGGCAACGCACTGGCCGAGGTCGGACAGCGCGACTTTGCGCGGCGGACAAGGCTGGTGCGCGACCGGAACGGCGCCTTCGTCGAAGGACGAAAATTCTATTGCACCGGTGCGCTCTACGCGCACTGGATACCTACCCTGGCCATTGCGGAGCAAGACGGTGAGGAGACCAGCTATCTGGTCTTTATTCCCCGGAACGCAGCCGGCGTAACCATCACCGACGATTGGGACGGGTTTGGCCAGCGTGTCACCGGTAGCGGCTCGGTGGAATTCGAGCACGTGCAGATCAAAGACGAGTGGATCGTCCCGTTCAAGGCGTCATTCGACCGGCCCACGACGATCGGGCCGCAGGCACAGCTCATGCACGCCGCGATCGATCTCGGGATCGGGCAGGGTGCCTATCGGGAAATGCTCCGGTTCATCAGGGATCGCTCACGTCCATGGATCGATGCGAAAGTCGACCACGCCGCCGACGACCCGTTGACCCTTTATGGCGTCGGCGAAGTCAAGGTGCGGCTTCGTGCTGCGGAAGCCCTGCTTGTACGGGCAGCAGCAGCCGTCGATACAGCACAGATCGACATGACCGAAGAGACGGTGGCGGCAGCATCGATCTCGGTTGCGGAGGCGAAGATCCTCTCGACCAAGGCCGGCCTTCTCGCCGCCACCAAGTTGTTCGAGCTTTCGGGAACCTCGTCGACTCATTCGGAAGACAACCTCGATCGCTATTGGCGCAACGTGCGCACGCACACTCTGCACGACCCGGTTCGCTGGAAGTATCAGGCGATCGGGAACTATTATTTGAGCGGTAAGCTCCCGCCGCGTCACGGCGCGATCTGAGGGCGGCGAAAAGTGGAGAGAGACTGTGCCTAGCAAAAAGCAGATCCTGCTGAACGCGTTCAACATGAACTCCGTCGGCCATATCAATCACGGTCTTTGGACGCATCCACGCGATCAGTCGCACCGCTACAAGACGCTCGACTACTGGACATCGCTTGCCCGAACATTGGAACGCGGTCTCTTCGACGGCATTTTCTTGGCGGACATTATTGGCGTTTACGACGTGTATCAGGGTTCGACGGATCTGACGGCGAGGGAGTCTATTCAGCTGCCGGTCAACGACCCGCTCCTGTTGGTTCCGGCCATGGCCGCGGTGACGCAGAACCTTGGCTTTGGGGTCACCGTCAACGTGAACTCCGACGCCCCCTATCTCTTCGCCAGGCGGATGTCGACGCTCGATCACCTCACAGACGGCAGGATAGGCTGGAATATCGTCACCGGTTACCTCGACAGTGCGGCGAGAGCTCTCGGGCAGGACGCTCAGGCGGAGCATGACAATCGATACGACCGAGCCGACGAGTATCTCGAAGTGCTCTATAAGCTCTGGGAGGGGAGTTGGGACGACGATGCCGTCTTGCTCGACAAGGCACACCGCATCTTCGCGGACCCCGGCAGGATCCGGCCCATAGCGCATGATGGCGAATACTACCGGTCGCACGGATATCATTTGAGCGAGCCGTCTCGTCAGAGAACGCCGGTACTCTACCAAGCCGGCACCTCGGGCAGGGGCCGTCAGTTCGCGGCTCGCCACGCCGAGTGCGTCTTCATCACCGGAACAGATAAGGCTTCTGCGAAAACGGCGGTTCGGGCTCTTCGACAGGCAGCAGTCGAAGCGGGGCGCCAGCCCGATGACATCAAGGTGTTCGTTGGCGTGACCGTCATCACCGGAGAAACCCAGAGGAGAGCTCAGGAAAAGCATGCCGAATATCTTCGGTATGCAAACCCCGAGGCCGGGCTCGCGCACTTCTCGGCGGGCACGGGGATCGACTTCTCGAAATACGATCTCGACGAACAGATCGTCTATGGGACGTCCAACGCCATCCAATCGACAACGCAACTTGCCAAACAGCGGGGCTGGACCAAACGCCAGCTCCTCGGCGAACTTGCCATCGGCGGGCGCTATCCAACAATCATCGGCGACGGCTCCAAGGTTGCCGATGAACTGGCGTCCTGGATCGAGGAGGGCGAAATCGATGGATTTAATCTGACCCGAACGGTCGTACCGGAGACCTACGAGGACTTCGTCGAGCACGTGGTGCCCGTCCTGCAGGATCGGGGCCTCTACAAAACCAGGTACGAAGAAGGCTCGCTGCGGCAGAAAATCTTCGGACACGGTGATAGGCTTCCAAAGCGTCATCATGCCGACAGCTATCGGCGTCCGCCGAGAACGGGTGTCATAGCGGCAGACTAGGTTGACAGATGGGACGTGCCTTCGAAAGCAGTCGCCCGTTCGGCCGCGTTCCAAGCAACACGATGCTTCGATCCGATTCGCCCGGTCGCCGGTAGGGCTTCAGCGCAGGGTGTATCCGCCATCGTTGTAGATGGTGGAGCCCGTCATGTTGCGATTGTCCAGAAGAAACAATGCGGCATGTACAGCATCTTCGACATTGCCGATCTCGCCCGTCAAGGTCAGCGCGCGCCAGTTGTCGAACACCGGCTCGCGGATCGAAGCGGGGCGATTGCGCCAAAGTTCGCTGTCGATAGTTCCAGGTGACAGGCAATTGACGCGGATCGGAGCCAGTTCGCCGGCAAGTGCCCGCGTCAGACCTTCAATTGCGGCATTGCATGCGGCGTAAGCCGCGTTACCCAGCGGTCGAGCCGAGGCTGCACCCGACATCAGAACCACGGCGGACCGTTCGCCGAGGTAGGGCAGGGCGGCATGAACTGCCCAGTACTGTCCCCAAAACTTGGCGCGAAAAGCGCTTTCGGCCGTGCTCTCATCCGCGTCCCGGAACGAACCCGTTTGGTAGGACGAGCCGGGCGTAAAGAGGCCGGCGAGCGGACCGCATTCGGAAAAGAAAGCTGCCAGCGAGGCCCGCGACTCGATATCAACTGATCGGCCAGTAGACGCTTCGCCGAGCTGCGCGCACGCATGTTGCAGCTTTTCCTCGGATCGGCCGCCGATCAGGACGCGGTCACCTCGATCGATCAACCGCTGCGCAAGGCCAAACCCCATGCCGGAGCTCCCGCCGATGATGGCATATGTTCTTGTATCGCTCATGCCAACGGTGATATCGAAAACACGAATTCCGTTAAAGTGATGATCTTTCCCATCATTCATGACATAAATTCGTGAAAGAGCTTTTCATGCAGCATCCGGAACGCGCGGGTCCGCAGCGGATATTTCTCTCCATCTGCCGTCACGGATCCTTTGTTGCTGCGGCCGGATCCCTCAACCTGACAGCCTCTGCCGTTGCGAAGGCCATCTCACGGCTTGAGACGCGCCTTGGCGTGCGGTTGTTCGAGCGAACGACAAGGCGGTTGGCGCTCACACAGGAAGGACTGCGATATCGGGAGGTCTGTGACAAAGCCCTGACCGACATCGATACCATCGAGACGGAATTGGCGGCCGCATCCATAATGCCCAGCGGTCTGGTGCGGGTCAGTCTGCCGCCACTTCTGGGCGCCGCGGTGATTGCGCCCGCACTCTTGCAGTTGTCGCACGAGTACATCAACCTGTCGCTGGACATCAGCCTCGCGACTGAAAAGGTCGATCTGCTTACCAATGAAGTCGACATTGCCGTCCGTGTCGGATCGCCACCTACTTCGGGCGGTCTGTCCATGCGAAGGCTTGGGACGCAAGTCGTCATCGCTTGTGCATCAAGATCATATCTGGACCGTCACGGTGTTCCGCAGGACATCGGTGGCCTTGGGCAGCATTGTCTGATTGCCACCAGTCGTGGTGGTGGGACGCTGCCTTGGTCGATCCGCGGATCGGACGGCGCCGTCGTCTCGTGGGTGCCGCCTGCTCGCCTTCACCTTGATGGAAGTGTCTTGACGCTGGAGGCCATCCGGCGGGGACATGGGATTGGCTTGCTGCCAGCGTGGCTGGCGACCGATGACCTCGCCTCGGGCCTGTTGCAACCAGTCCTGAGCGGTACGATCGGCGGCGACCTTCCCATCCATGTTCTCTGGCGAACGGCCATGGTGATGTTGCCTCGCATGCGCGTCACAATAGATGCTATTGTCGACGCAACCCGAATCTCCGTGCCTCCGCTCGGTTGATTTCGGTGGCATGGCGCGCAGCAGCCAAGTGGCGGCACGATGCGTTTTCGATCCGTTCAAACAATACGACTGCTCTGTCGGGACACATCCCCTTGCATGCGGATGTTACGGGGCAGCAGCGTCTGCAAATTCGAGTTGAAGGATGCGCCGAAACGGATCGTTCATTCGAACAGATCGGGATGATCTGCCTCGATTTGCGGCAGATCCGACAGAATGCCATTCAGGTGGGTGCTCATGGCGGATGCTGCTGCATCGGCGTCGCGGCTGTCGATCGCCGTGATGATCGCCTCGTGCTCGGCAATAAGCCGCATCATGGAATCCGGATGGCGAAGCTGAAGGTTGCAGACACGGTCCATGTGAGACTTGATGTCGGCGATGGCATTCCAGGCGAGACTGCAGCCGGCACCTTCGGCGATCGCGATGTGGAACTGCTCGTCCTCGCGCCGGAATGCGTTGTGGTCATGGGCTTCCATCGCGGTTCGCTGCCGACCGATAATGGTGTCGATCCGGCGGCGCGTCCATGTGTCGAAACTGTCGCTGGCGCGACGCGCAACCGCGGTCTCCAACGCCTCTCGGACAAAGCGAGCCTCCATCATCTGCCGGGCCGAGATCCTGACGACGACGGTACCTCTGTTGGGGCGCACATCGACCAGTTTCGATTTTCCAAGCGCGATGAGTGCTTCGCGCACGGGCTGGCGCGATACCCCCATTCGCGTCGCGATTTCCTGTTCGGACAGCCGCGTACCCGGCGCCAGTTCGAGCTTGATGATCTGCTCGCGCAGGTCCCGCTCGACCTGCGCCGCAGCCGTTTCGCCGCTCTCGATCTTCAGTGATTCCAGGTTCATGTCTTTCGTCGCCGTCATGCGTTGACATCCAATTTAAACCACCATACAGTACCATACAATTCAAACGCAACATAAATCCGGTGGTTGGACATCGGATAAAAAGGGAGGGTCGGCACGATGTGTCGGCTTGGTGGGAGACGTGTTGTCCAATTTCATTGCGCCTGATTCCGGTAATCCCAGGCTGAACATTAAATCCCGCTATCAGATGCTTGTCGATGGCAAGTCGGTCGATGCCGCCTCCGGCCGCACGATTGACCGCGTGAGTCCCGGTCATGCAGGCGTTGTCGTCGGCACGTGGCCGGAAGCCTCGGCGGATGATGTGCGCCTGGCGGTTGCCGCAGCCCGCCGTGCCTTCGACACCGGCCCATGGCCGCGCATGTCAGGTGCGGAGCGTTCGCGGCTGATGTTCAAAGTCGCAGACCTGATCCTGAAGCATCAGGAGGAGCTTGCCCTGGCCGAGAGCCTGGAGGTCGGCAAGCCGATAGCCCAGGCTCGCGGCGAGATCGGCTTCTGCGCCGATCTCTGGTCCTACGCCGCCGGCCAGGCGCGCGCGCTTGAAGGTCAGGCGCACAACAATATCGGCGACGATCGCCTGGGGTTGGTGCTGCGCGAAGCCGTCGGTGTCGTCGGCATCATCACGCCCTGGAACTTCCCCTTCATCATCGCCTCCGAGCGGGTGCCGTGGGCGATTGGCGCGGGATGCACCGTTGTCCTCAAGCCGTCCGAATTCACCTCGGGAACATCGATCCGCATGGCGGAACTGGCGCGGGAGGCCGGCATTCCCGATGGCGTCTTTAACGTCGTCACCGGCTACGGCGATCCGGCCGGCCAAGTGCTCGCCGAGGATCCCGGCGTCGACATGGTTGCCTTTACCGGCTCGGTGCGTGTCGGCACCAAGCTTGGCGAGATCGCAGCGCGCAGCGTCAAGCGCGTCGGTCTGGAGCTCGGCGGCAAGGGCCCGCAGATCGTCTTTGCCGATGCGGACCTCGAGGCCGCCGCCGATGGTATCGCTTACGGCGTCTATCACAATGCCGGCCAGTGCTGCATATCAGGCAGCCGGCTCCTGGTTCAGGAGGGCATCCGCGATGCGTTGATGGAGCGCCTGCTTGATATCTCGCGCAAGGTGACGTTCGGCGATCCTTTGAACGAGCGGACCAAGATCGGAGCGATGATTTCCGAAGCGCATATCGCCAAAGTACATTCCTATGTCGAAGCGGGCATCGCATCGGGTGCCGAATTGCTGCTTGGTGGCGAACGCGTCGGCAAGGATAGCGGGATCTATTACGCACCCACCGTATTTGCGGGGGTCACGCCCGATATGTCGATTGCGCGCGAGGAAATCTTCGGGCCGGTGCTGTCCACCCTCACATTCAAGACCGCCGACGAAGCCATCGCGCTCGCCAATGCCAGCGAATTCGGACTTTCCGCCTCGGTGTGGTCGACCAATCTCGAAAATGCGCTGCAAAGCATCCGCCGTATCCGTGCTGGCCGTTGCTGGATCAATAGCGTGATCGATGGCACGCCGGAACTACCGATCGGCGGCTACAAGAAAAGCGGCCTCGGCCGGGAACTCGGTCGCTACGGCTTCGATGAATATTCGCAGTTCAAGGGCGTGCACGTGACGTTCGGGCGACCGACGCCGTGGTTCGGCTAGCAAGAGAATAAAGGAGATAGGACGGTTCCGCTTTTGGGAGAAGGCGGGACGTCCGGGAGGAAAATCTCGGCTGGCGTGATCTTTGGTCGGAGCCCGCCAGCCGAGACTTGGGTCTTTCGACCCGTATTGCACATCCAAAGGGAGGATACGCAAATGAAATTGACCAGGTTGAAAACCGCAGCACTCGCCGCGGGTCTCGCCACGATGATGACATCTACGGCATTGGCCGCCGACGTCAAGGCAACGATGATCATCTATCTCGATCCGAGTGTCCAGTTCTTCAACCCCGTGGTGAAGGGCGCCAAGGACGCGGCGGCACAATTCGGCGTCGATCTCGACGTGCAGTACGCCAACAATGATCCGGTTCGCCAGAACGACCTGATCGAAAGCGCGACCGCAAGCGGTGTCGACGGCATCGCGGTCGCCATCTCGTCTTCCGATGCCTTCGACGACAGCATCTGCGCGGCGGTCAAGGCTGGCATCGTCGTCATCGGCTTTAACAACGACGATCTGGAAGGCGCCAAGGGCAATTGCCGCCAGGCCTATGTCGGCATGGACGAGTTCGCGTCCGGCTACGAGCTCGGCAACCGGATGATCAAGGAGTTCGGCCTGAAGTCCGGCGACGTCGTCTTCAATCCGCGTGAGATTCCAGAGGCGAGCTTCGCGGTGGCGCGTGGCGGCGGCATCGAGAAGGCAATGAAGGAAAGCGGCATCAAGGTCGAGACGGTACGCGCCGGCCTCGATCCGGCCGAGGCGCAGAACATCATGGCGCAGTTCCTGATCGCCAATCCCGGCGTCAAGGCGCTGTTCGGCACGGGTTCGGTCACATCGACCGTGGGCGCCGGCGCGATCAAGGATGCGAACGTGAAGATCCCGTTCGGCGGCTTCGACCTCGCGGTCGAGATCGTCAACGCCGTTGAGTCAGGCGCGATGTTCGCGACCATGGACCAGCAACCCTACCTTCAGGGCTACTACCCCATCGCCCAGATCGCGCTCTCGAAGAAGTACGGGCTGACGCCGACCGACGTCGACACCGGTCAGGGCGCCTTCCTCGACAAGTCGCGCATCAGTTCGGTCAAGCCGCTGATCGGCAGCTTCCGCTAACCGCGTTTCGTGGGAGCCTGCCGGCGAAGCCGGCGGGTTCTTCCTCTCCAATCGATCGAGTACCAGACCGTGACACCCATTCTCATAGACAGTGCCGCGCCCCGGTCGCGGACGCAAAAGCAACCGATTATCAGGCAGATCATGGCGATGCCGGCGGGCGCGATCTTCCTCGTCTTCATGACGCTGCAGATCGTGTGCATCGTCGGCGCCTTGCTCTATCCGGATCAGTTCCGCTATCTCTCGCCACAGAACCTGACGATCCTGATGAAAGCCGTGCCGGTGCTCGGTTGCCTGGCGCTTGGCGCCGGCGTGCTGATGATCGCAGGCGAGTTCGATCTTTCAATCGGCTCCGTCTACACCTTCACCGCAATCCTGATGGCGAGCCTCGTCGGTGCCGGGCTGAGCGCCTTCGTCGCCGCACCGCTCGGTATCCTCGCCGGCATCATGATCGGCCTCCTCAACGGCCACATCACGCTGCGCTTCGGGCTGCCGTCCTTCATCGTGACCTTGGGCGGCCTGTTGTTCTGGCGAGGGGCCGTGCTGCTCTACAACGGCGCCGTCCAGGTGCGCTTCGACCCGGAGCCGATCTTCACCAGCCTGTTTTCCGGCACATTGCTTGGTATCAACGCCGCTTTCATCTGGATCGTCCTGTTCGTCGTCGGCTTTCACTATCTCGTTCACCGACACCGCTTCGGCAACCATGTGTTCGCAACAGGCGGCAATCGTGGTGCCGCGGAAGCTATCGGCATCAACACCAACCGGGTCAAGCTCGTGGCCTTCGCGATTGCCGGCGGCATGGCGGCAGTGGCCGGCATCATTGCCACATCGCGCGTAGGTAGCGTGCAGCCGGGGCAGGGCGCTGGACTGGAGCTCCAGGCGATCGCGGCCTGCGTGATCGGTGGATTGTCGCTGCGCGGTGGGCGCGGGTCGATCGTTGGTGTCTTTCTCGGCGTGTTGCTTATTCATACGATCACCGACGTGCTGCTTCTGCTGCGCGCACCCGGCTTCTATCTCGACATGTTCATCGCGACGCTGATCGTGCTGGCCGCCATCTTCAACCATCTTATCGAGCGGCGAGGTCTTGCGTGATGTCGGCCCCCAACCTTCTTGAACTGCACAACATCTCCAAAAGCTTCGGCGCACTGACTGCGCTGCGCAATCTGAGCTTCCATATCGGCGAAGGCGAGGTGGTCGGTCTGCTCGGCGACAATGGCGCCGGTAAGTCGACGACGGTCAACCTGATCTCTGGCATTCACAAGCCCACGGAAGGTTATCTCAGCGTCGATGGCAAGAAGACCGCTTTCAGTTGCCGGTCGGACTCGGCCGATGCCGGGATTGAAACGATCTATCAGCACACCGCGCTTGTGGATTCCCTGTCGATTACCCGCAACATCTTCATGGGTCGCGAACTCACGGATCGCTTCGGTTTCCTCAAGCAACGCGAGATGCGCGAGATCGCCATGGACGTGCTGGAGAATGCGGTCCACATCGCCGGGATCGATAGCCCCGACACGCTGGTTGGCAATCTCTCGGGCGGCCAGAAACAGGCGGTCGCCATTGCGCGTGCGGTCTATTTCAAGAAGCGCGTGCTGCTCCTCGACGAGCCGACCTCGGCGCTCTCGGTTCGCGAGACAGAAGCGCTTTTGAACCAGGTGCTGAAGCTCAAGGCCGAGAACGTCTCCAGCGTGCTTGTCACGCACAACATCTATCACGCCTATCAGGTTTGCGACCGTTTCGTGATCATGAGCCATGGCACCAAGGTGTTCGATGTCGACAAGGCGGACACCTCGATCAATCAGCTGACAGAATATGTCGTACTCACCTGATCCCATTTCCAAGCTAGAAGAGGCATTGCCGTGACCATTTCAGTTTCAGTACGCCAGGTCGTCGGACCCGAAGACGCAGCAAGCCGTGATACGCAGGGCCTCCGCGATGGCTTCGTGATCGAGGACCTGTTCCGTCCAGGAGAGGCCAATCTCACTTACAGTCATCTCGATCGGATGATCGTCGGTGGCGTTATGCCGGGTGCCGTGCCTCTGGAAATTGCCGCCATCGCGCAGACCGGCACGGAGCGTTTTCTCGACCGGCGCGAGGCCGCTATTGTCAATATCGGTGGCGCCGGTACGGTCGGCATCGCTGGAGAACGGTACGAACTCGGTTTCCAGGAGGCGCTCTACATCGGGATGGGCGAGGGCGCTTTGACCTTCGCCAGCCTTGATGCGGCCGAACCGGCGCTTTTCTATCTGTTGAGCGCGCCCGCGCATCGTGCTTGCCCGACGGTTCACATTACGCGGGAGATGGCCAGGAAAGTGGTTGTGGGATCGGCGGAGGAATCCAACGCCCGCACCATCAACCAATACGTCCATCCCGATGTCTGCGACAGCTGCCAGCTGCTTGTCGGGCTGACGATGTTCGAGCCGGGTTCGGTCTGGAACACCATGCCGGCGCATGTGCATGATCGGCGCATGGAGGTCTATCTCTACTTCGGCATGCAGGAAACGACGCGCATCTTCCATTTCATGGGTGAACCCAGCGAGACACGGCATGTTGTGTTGAAGAACCACGACGCGGTGCTGTCGCCCGGCTGGTCCATCCATTCCGGCGCCGGCACAGGACGGTATGCATTCATCTGGGCGATGGCCGGCGATAATATGAGCTTCACCGATATGGACAAGGTGCCGATGGAACAGCTGCGATGAGTCTTTTCGATCTCACCGGCCGCTGGGCCATCGTAACCGGCGCCAATACCGGCATCGGCCAGGCCATCGCGGTCGGTCTGGCGGAAGCAGGCGCCGATGTTGTCGGCGTCGGCCGCTCGGCCATGGACCACACCGCGGACGCGGTGGCAGCGGCGGGGCGCCGGTTCGTATCGCTCAAGGCGGACCTGTCCGATATGATGGAGGCAAAGGCGGTCGTCGAGCGCGCCATTGCCGCCGGCGCCTCGCCCGATATCCTCGTCAACAATGCCGGTATCATCCGCCGCGCCGATGCACTCGAGTTTACGGAAGAGGATTGGGACGCCGTGCTGGACACCAACCTGAAGTCCGTTTTCTTCCTGTGCCAAGCATTCGCGAAGGCCGCACTCGCCCGTCGGATACCTGCAAAAATCATAAACGTCGCTTCGTTGTTGTCGTTCCAGGGCGGGATTCGCGTCCCGTCATACACGGCGTCAAAGAGTGGCCTAGCCGGTATCACCAAACTGATGGCCAATGAATGGGCATCGAAGGGCATCAATGTGAACGCGATCGCACCCGGCTATGTCGAGACCAACAACACGCAAGCTCTGCGTGCCGATGCGGAGCGAAGTGCCGATATCCTGAAGCGCATTCCTGCGGCCCGCTGGGCCAAGGCTGAGGATATGGTGGGAGCGGCGGTCTACCTTGCTTCGCATGCTTCGGATTACGTTCATGGGACGGTGCTGCCGGTCGACGGTGGCTGGCTTGCCCGATAGGAGATTATGATGGCTGATCACTACACGCTTCCAGAGGACACTGTGTGGACGGAGGTCGCGCCCGGCAACAGGCGCGCCGTGCTGTCGCATCGCCCGGAAATGATGCTCGTCGCCTTCAGTTTCGAACCCAGCGCCATCGGCGCGCTTCATTCGCATCCGCATACACAGGTCAGTTACGTGGCCGAGGGAGCTTTTGACGTTACCGTCGATGGTGTCACCAAACGGCTCGATGCGGGTTCCAGCTTCATCGTCGCGCCCAACCTCGTCCATGGCGTCGTCGCGCTCGAAAAGGGATTGCTAATCGACACCTTCACGCCAAGGCGCGAGGACTTTCTTTGAGAAGATAGCTGCTTAGTCGGCAGATACCCGGGCCGCCGAATTGAACCCCATAGATTGAATCACGCGGAATGAACGCGGTGCCACGCTGTGACCGCATGCGATGGCTTCAATACTGAAAGCTTCGCAGTTCTCTGCATCCCAGGCGCTGAAAAAAGCGTGGCCGAAGGTTCGACTCGATTCACAAGCAACACGTCAGCCAGAGATAGCTTGAAAAACAGGCTGTCGAAATCAAGACCACCACAACCGCCGTCAGGTCTCGAATGCCCGTAGCAACCGCGATGCTCACAATCGCGATAAGACTGCCGAGCCACAGTCCGTGATCGGCAAATGCCAATCCAAATCCGGACAGGCTGATCGCGGTGGCAATCATTGTCAGTGGCGATCTGGAAAAGGATGCACTCATCTCACTATCGAAGATAAGCAATGTTCGGCGCCAACTGGAAGCGATCGCCAACGTAAGAACAATCGGCGCAACCACGTCAATATGCATTGGCGAGCCTTCCGGAAACGTCGCTGTTGCCCGCCGTTTTGATCGCGCTTTGCCGCTGTCCGAAAAATACCCTCCCCACCGCGATCATAACCGGACTGTCATATCCAATCATTGCAATGCCATCGGACATGTCTGCAAGCGTGCCATGCCAGCACGCCTGAGTTGGGCGACTGATGTCCCTTGTGATGAGAACAGGCGTCGATGGCAGCAAACCCTTCATGATCAGCCTGTCGGCGATAAGCGTCGCGGTTCTGCCGCCCATGTAGAACACTGTCGTGGTGTGTGGATCGGCAACCGCTGCCCAGTTCACATCCTCAGGCAACCCGCCATGGCGAGAGTGACCGGTGATAAAGCGAACGGATTGCGCGTGGTCACGGTGGGTCAGCGAAATGCCGAGGCAGGAGGCCATGGCGGAGGCGGCTGTGATGCCGGGGATGACATCTACCTCGATATTCTCGCTTTCCAGATGAGCGATCTCCTCGCCTGCGCGCCCGAAGATCATCGGGTCCCCGGATTTGAGGCGGACGACGCGCCTGCCTGCCTTGGCAAACTGCACCATCATCTTGTTGATGTCCTCCTGCCGGCAGCTGGTGCGGCCGCCGCGCTTGCCAACAAGCATGCGCTTGGCCTCTCGGCGGGCAAGTTCCAGCACTTCCGATGAGACAAGGTCGTCGAACAGGATGACATCGGCGGACTGCAGGGCTCGAACCGCCTTAAGCGTCAGGAGTTCGGCATCGCCGGGGCCAGCGCCGACCAAGGTGACGCGGCCATGGCCGGAAACAGTGGCGGGCGCTTCGAGAAGCCGTGCGGCGTCATCGAGAAGCAGCCCGCCGACGCCCTCCTCCGGCGTATCGGAACTGGAAAAGGCGCGGTCGACGAAACGCTCCCAGAACGCCCGTCGCAGAGGGCCAGGGGCAAGTCGGCTATTGACAGCCCCGCGCAGCGACTGGGCGAGGCGTGCCCAGCCTTTCAGCGCTGGCGGCAGCAGCGTCTCGATCCTCCGGCGGATGGCCTGGGCAAGGATCGGTGCTGCGCCATCGGTCGATATCGACACGACGACGGGCGAGCGATTGACGATCGAGCCGAACTGGAACTCGCAGAAAACAGGCTTGTCGATGACATTGACCGGCACACCGGCGCTGCGGGCGGCAGCTGCGAATGCCCGCGCCTCATCGTCCTCTTCGCAGTCGCCAATTGCGATGGTGGCGTCTGTCATGGCGTCGATGCCCCAGAAATGCGGGTGGTGGACGAAGCCGCCTTGTGGATGGGCAGCGCCGCGGGCGAGCAGATTCTCGAACGTCTCGGAGAGCGTCTGAGCATAGACATGGACTTGCGCGCCGCAGGCGGCCAGCAACTCGGCCTTCCAGGCCGCGGCATCGGACCCGCCGGCGACGATCGCGCGTTTTCCTTCCAGCGCCCAGAACAAAGGGAGCTTGGCGAGCTGCTCCATGCGGGGCGGGCCGTCATTCCGCGGCTGCTGCAAGACATCCATCGATGATCCCCCTGATCTCGGCGCGGCACGAGCCGCAGTTGGTTCCGGCGTTGGTATGTTTGCCCACAGCCTCGACGCTGTCGCAGCCGCCGCGGACGGCGGCGACGATCTGGTTGACCCCGACGCTGAAGCATGAGCAGACGGTTGCGCCGGGATCGGGCTTGTCGGCACCCGGGCGGCCGGCGACGAGCGCGAAGCGCTTGCGCAGATCGTCATGGCTGGCAGCCAGCTGCGAGATCGCCCAGTTGCGCGCGACCGCGACCGGCTGGCGCGCCAGAAACAATGCGGCCAACAGGCGCGTGCCGTCGAAGAAGGCCAGCCGCAGATCTCCGGACTGCGCGTCCGCGTAACCGAGAGGTTCGACGTCTTCGGGGATGGCGAAGGTCGCGCGGGACCAGCCGACCCAATCCTCAGTCGCATGGTCGAAGCCGAGTTCCAGCCGCCATCCGCCATCGGCCTTCGCCAGGGCCCAATAGGCGGCATCCAGACTTTCCGGTTTGGTCGCGCAGACCGCGAACCCATACCGCGCCGTCTTGAACGGCTGCACTGCGACGGCGACATTCTTCGAGGCCGGCTGGCCGGAGAGTGGATCGGTGACGGGGGCGACGACGGCATCGATGCGCGCCTTGGCGGAAAACTGGTCGTTCCAGTGCATCGGCACGAAGACGTTTCCACGGGCCTGCCGCTCGGTGATCAGGGCGCGGACGATGGATTTGCCGTGCGGGCTTTCGATCGCGACGAGTGTAGCATTGCCGACGCCGAGTTCGATGGCGTCGCGCGGATGAAGCTCGGCAAAGGGCTCGGCGATGTGCGAGGAAAGCCGGGCACTCTTACCGGTTCGCGTCATGGTGTGCCACTGGTCGCGGATGCGGCCGGTGTTGAGCGTGAAGGGATAGTCGCGATTGGTGCGGTCGGACGCAGCGGGTTCGACCGCGATAAAGCGTGCCTTGCCGTCTTCGTGGTAGAAGCCTCCACGCGCGAAGAAACGGGTCTCCGACGGCGCGCTGCCTGATGGCTGCGGCCATTGGAAGGAAGGCATCGCTGCGTAGTCGGCTTCGTCGAGCTCGGCATAGGCGCCGATGTCGAAATCGCGACTGCCGTTGTTTTCAAAGCTGGAAAGGCCGGCGTGTTCCGCGAAGATGGCGGCCGGCGCGCGGAAGGCAAACGCCTCGTCGAAGCCCATGCGCCGTCCCACCTCACTCAGCTGCCACCAATCCGCGCGCGCTTGGCCAGGCGTGGCCAGCAAGGCGCGCTGGCGGGAGATGCGGCGTTCGGAATTGGTGACCGTACCGTCCTTTTCACCCCAGCCGAGAGAGGGGAGGAGAACGTCGGCGTGCCGCGTTGTGTCGGTGTTCTTGAGGACATCCGAGACGACGACGAACGGGCAGGCCTTTATCGCCCCCTCGACCGCGTCGGCATCCGGCATCGAGACGACGGGATTGGTCGCCATGATCCAAAGCGCCTTGATGCGCCCATCGGCAACGGCCCGGAATATGTCGACAGCCTTGAGGCCAGGCTTCGTCGCGATGGCAGACGACTTCCAGAAGCGCTGCACGCGGTCGCGGTCATCGGCGCTTTCGATGGCCATGTGGGCGGCCAGCATGTTGGCCAGTCCGCCGACCTCGCGGCCTCCCATGGCATTCGGCTGGCCGGTCAGCGAGAAGGGACCCATGCCGGGACGGCCGATGCGGCCCGTGGCGAGGTGGCAGTTGATGATGGCGTTGACCTTGTCGGTGCCCGACGAGGACTGGTTGACGCCCTGACTGTAGCAGGTGACGACCTTCTCCGTACTGGCGAACAGGCGGTAGAACTCGCGCAGCTGCATGGCCGGCAGGCCGGTGCGTTCCAGGACCTCGTTGAACGAAGTCGCCGAGGCCGCCGCGAAGGCATCGGCGAAGCCGTTGGTGTATTCCGCCACATAGTTCTGGTCGATGGCGTTGCTTGCGATCAGGTGCGCGAACAGGCCGACGAACAGGGCGACGTCGCTATCCGGCCGGATCGCCAGATGCAGGTCGGCAATATCCGCCGTCATCGTCCGGCGCGGATCGATGACCACGACCTTCATGCCGGGACGGGCAGCCTTGGTCGCCGCCAGCCGCTGGTAGATGACAGGATGACACCAGGCGAGGTTGGAGCCCGTCAGGATCACCAAGTCGGCGAGCTCGATGTCTTCATATGTGCCGGGCACGGTGTCGGCGCCGAAGGCGCGGCGGTGGCCGGCAACCGAGGATGACATACAGAGGCGTGAGTTGGTATCGATGTTGCCGGAGCCGATAAAACCCTTCATCAGCTTGTTGGCGACGTAATAGTCTTCGGTCAGCAACTGGCCGGAGACATAGAAGGCGACGGAATCGGGGCCGTGTTCGGCAATTGTCCGTGAGAAAGTCGTGGCGACAAGATCGAGCGCTTCGTCCCATTCGGCGGGCTTTCCGGCGATCTCCGGGTACAGCACGCGTCCCTCAAGATCCATGGTTTCGGCAAGCGCCGAGCCCTTGGAGCAGAGGCGCCCGAAGTTAGCCGGATGATCGGGATCGCCTTTGACGGAGACCACGCCATTGTCCGCGACGGTGGCGATCACGCCGCAGCCGACGCCGCAGTAGGGACAGGTGGTCCTGGTTTCAGTGGGCATGGGAATGCCCGCCTGTCAGCCATCGAGTGCCGCCGCCCCCCTCTGCCCTGCCGGGCATCTCCCCCACAGGTGGGGAGATCAGCTGGGAGCAGCCGCTCGCTCCTAGAGTCACTGTTTGCTGGGGCGCGAGCCACGAGTCGATCTCCCCCCTTGAGGGGGAGATGTCCGGCAGGACAGAGGGGGGTATGCCTGTGCGCATCATTCCCTACTCCGCCGCCATCATCAGGCTCTCCAGCGCAATGAAAAGCGCGCCGTCCTCATTGCGGATCGCGATGGTCCGGACCTCGCCTTCGTCCGCGCCCAGCGCCTTGCCGGTTTCCAGCGATATCACCCAGTTGTGGAGCGGGCAGGTGACGGCTCTCGCGTGGACGATGCCCTGGCTCAAGGGCCCGCCCTTATGCGGGCAGTGGTCCTCGATGGCGAAGACCTCGTTCTCCGCCGTCCGGAACACGGCGATCTTGCCCTGGGGCGTCTTCACGCAACGCGCGCCGCGCAGCGGAATGTCGGATATGTCTCCGATCGGATGCCAGTTCATTTCCATCTCCTCACTCCGCAGCCTGGGGATAGCCGATCGTCGCCATCGGCTTGAACTCGTGCTTGTCCTTGCCGGAGACGCGCTCCGACCAGGGATCGACCTGGGCGAAGGTCTGGCTGAAGACGAAGCGCTGGTAATAGGCCTGGCGCTTCTCGGCATCGCCCATGATCTGCCGGCGGATTTCTTCGAGGCCGATCCGCTTGGCCCATTTGTAGATGCGCTCGAGATAGCGGGCCTGCTCGCGGTACATTTGCGTCAGGGCGACGATATGCTCCAGCGCCTCATCCTCGGTCTTGACGAGGCCGAGAACCTCGGTGCCCTTGATGTCGAGGCCGGCCGCACCGGCGAAATGGATCTCGAAGCCTGAATCGACGCAGATGACGCCGATGTCCTTGCAGGTCGCTTCCGCGCAGTTGCGCGGGCATCCCGACACGGCAAGCTTGAGTTTGGCCGGCGTCCACGAGCCCCACATGAATTTCTCGATGCGGATGCCGAGGCCGGTGGAATCCTGCGTACCGAAGCGGCACCAGTCGGAGCCGACGCAGGTCTTCACGGTTCTGAGCCCCTTGGCATAGGCCTGTCCGGAGATGAACCCCGCCTTGCCGAGATCGGCCCAGACCGCCGGCAGGTCTTCCTTCTCGATGCCGAGCAGGTCGATGCGCTGACCGCCGGTGACTTTCACCATCGGGATTTCGAATTTGTCGACCACATCGGCGATGGCGCGCAACTCGTTGGAGTTAGTGACGCCGCCCCACATGCGCGGCACCACGGAATAGGTGCCGTCCTTCTGGATGTTGGCGTGGACACGCTCGTTGATGTAGCGCGACTGGTAGTCGTCGGCATATTCATCCGGCCAGTCGCAGACGAGGTAGTAGTTCAAAGCTGGGCGACACTTGGCGCAGCCGCAGGAGGTCTTCCATTCCAGCTCCTGCATCACGGCCGGAATGGTCTTCAGGCCCTTGGCCTTGATCAGGCGGCGGACGTCGTCATGGCCGAGCTCGGTGCAGGTGCACATCGGCGTGACGGCGGCGGGGTTGTAGCCGTCGCCCAGCGTCAGCGCCATCAGTTGCTCGACAAGGCCGGTGCAGGAGCCGCATGAGGCGGATGCCTTGGTGTGGGCGCGGACATCGTCGAGGGACGTCAGGCCCTTGGCTGTGATCGTCCCGGTGATCTTGCCCTTGCAAACGCCGTTGCAGCCGCAGATTTCCGCATCATCCGGCAAGGCTGCAACGGCCGCCATAGGGTCCAGCGGCGACCCTCCCTGGTAGGCCTGCCCGAAGATCAGCGTTTCGCGCATCTCCGAGATATCTGTCTGCTTCTTCTTGAGATCGTTGAACCATGCGCCGTCGGCCGTTTCGCCGTAGAGAACGGTGCCGATGATCCTGTTGTTCTTCAGCACAAGCCGCTTGTAGACGCCGGCCGCGGCATCGCGCAGCACGATTTCCTGGCGATCGTCGCCGTCGGCAAAGTCGCCGAGCGAATAGAGCTCGATGCCTGTGACCTTGAGCTTGGTGGGAGTATCGGAGTGCACGAAGGCTGGCACGGTGTCGCCGGACAGATGCGAGGCGGCCACGCGGGCCATCTCGTAAAGCGGAGCAACGAGACCGTAGACCATGCCGCCGACCTCGGCGCATTCGCCGAGCGACAGGATGCTACCGTCCGACGTTTGCATTCCGTCGTCGACGACGATACCACGGTTGACCGCGAGGCCGGCGTCCTTTGCGAGGCCGATATTCGGGCGGATGCCGACGGCCATGACCACGAGACTCGCCGGAATGATACGGCCGTCGTCGAGCTCGATGCCCTCGACCTTGCCGTTGCCGACAATCGCCTTGGTGTTGGCCTTGGTGATGACCTTGATGCCGCGCTCCTCGATCGCCTTCTGCAGCAGATAGCCGGCGGCGGGGTCGAGCTGGCGCTCCATCAAGGTCGGGTTGACGTGCAGCACGGTGACATCCATGCCGCGCAGGCTGAGACCCGCAGCTGCTTCCAGCCCGAGCAGGCCGCCGCCGATGACGATCGCCTTTTTGCGCGACTGGGCGGCAAGCAGCATGGCCTGCACGTCGTCGAGGTCGCGATAGGTGATGACGCCGGGCAGGTCCTTGCCGGGGACGGGGATGATGAACGGCACGGAGCCGGTGGCGATCACCAGCTTGTCGTAGCTCTCCGTGACGCCGTGGTCGGATGTAACGGTCTTGGCGTGGCGGTCGATCGCGACGATCTTGTGGCCCTTGTAGAGCGTGATGCCGTTTTCGATGTACCAGCCGTCGCCATGGATGACGATCTGTTCGTAGCTTTTCTCGCCCGACAGGACCGGCGATAGCATGATGCGGTCGTAGTTGACACGTGGCTCGGCGTTGAAGATCGTCACCTGGTAGCGGCCAGGTGCTTTCTCGAACAGGTGTTCCAGCATCCGCCCCGGCGCCATGCCGTTGCCGATGATGACAAGCTTTTCGGTCTGCGTTTCGCTCATGGTGTTACTCCGCGGCTTCGACGAAGCGATGGCGTTCGTAGAGGAACTTCAGCACGGCTTCGCGGCATTTGAGGTAGGTTCGGTCGGAGGCGAGCTCGATGCGGTTGCGCGGGCGCGGGATCGGCACATCGAGCACCTCGCCGATCTTGGCGGCCGGACCGTTTGTCATCATCACGATCCGGTCGGACAAGAGTACGGCCTCGTCGACGTCATGGGTGATCATCACCATGGTGTTGCCGAGCCGGGCATGGATCTCCATCACCGCATCCTGCAGATGCGCGCGGGTCAGAGCGTCGAGCGCGCCGAAGGGCTCGTCGAGCAACAAGATCTTGGGCTCCATAGAGAGCGCCCTGGCAATGCCGACACGCTGCTTCATGCCGCCCGAGATTTCCGAAGGGCGCTTGTCTTTCGCATGCGCCATCTGGACGAGGTCGAGATTGGCCATCACCCAGTCATGGCGTTCCGCCTTGCTTTTCGAGCCGCTGAATACCTTGGACACGGCAAGATTGACGTTCTCGTAGACGGTCAGCCACGGCAGCAGGCTGTGGTTCTGGAAGACGACGGCGCGCTCGGGGCCGGGGGCGTTGACCTCGCGGTTTTCCAGCAGCACGGCGCCGGCCGACACCGGCGTCAAGCCGGCGATCAGGTTGAGCAGCGTGGACTTGCCGCAGCCGGAATGACCGATGATCGAGACGAATTCGCCCTTTGAGATCGTCAGGTTGATGCTCTTCAGCACCTCGGCGCGTGTGCCTGCCCGGTCGAAGTATTTGTCGATGTGGTCGAGCTTGAGATAAGCGGTCATGGTCATTCCCTTCAATTGGCCGAAGCGCCGCGGGTGATCAGCTTGCCGACGGCAGCCACCAGCTTGTCGAGCGCGAAGCCGACGACGCCAATGTAGGCAAGAGCGACGATGATGTCGGGCAGGCGCGACGAGTTCCATGCATCCCAGATGAAGAAGCCGATGCCGACGCCGCCGGTGAGCATCTCGGCTGCCACGATCGCCAGCCAGGAGAGCCCGACGCCGATCCGCAGGCCGGTGAAGATGTAGGGGGCGGCCGACGGAAGCATGATCTTGAAGAAGAATTCGATCTGGTTCAGCCGCAGCACCTTGGCGACATTGCGATAGTCCTGCGGGATGTTGCGCACGCCGACGGCGGTGTTGATGATCACGGGCCAGATCGAGGTAATGAAGATCACGAAGATCGCAGACGGGTTGCTGTCCTGGAAGGCGGCAAGCGAAAGCGGCAGCCAGGCGAGCGGCGGCACGGTGCGCAGCACCTGGAAGATCGGGTCGAGGCCGCGCATCGCCCAGACGGACTGGCCGATGATGGCGCCGACGATGACACCTGCAATTGCTGCGAGGCCAAAGCCGTAGGCGACGCGCTGCAGCGAGATCAGGACCCGCCAGCCGAGGCCGATATCCTGGGTGCCGTAGTTGAAGAACGGATAGGCGATCAGGTCATAGCTTTCCTGCCAGACCTGATGCGGCGAGGGCAGGGAGGCTGTGGGCGAGGAACAGAGTACCTGCCAGACGGCAAGCAGGATGGCGAGGACGACCAGCGGAGGAACGACGTTGCGTATGACGATCGCCGCCACCTTCGCGATATCGAACTTAACGGTGGGCCGCCTTGATAGCGGTAGGATTGTCGCGGTGTTGGGCGTGGTTGCTGATGTCGCGATCGTTTGTTTCTTGGCCAAAGCGGGCATTCTACGCTCCTCTTGAACTTGGGAAGAACCGGCGCGCGGTTCGCGCGCCGGCGGCGGGTCAGGAGGCGGCCTTGATCGCCAGGCTGTCGAGGTAGGCGGAAGGGTTTTCCGGATCGAAGACCTTGCCGTCGAAGAAGGTCTCCTTGCCGCGCGAGGTCGATGCCGGAATGTCGGCCGCGGCGACGCCGAGATCCTTGGCGGCGGCGCGCCAGATGTCTTCGCGGTTCACCTTGTCGACCAGAGCCTTGATGTCGGTATCCGGCGCGAACTTGCCCCAGCGGATGTTCTCGGCGAGGAACCAGGTGTCATGGCTCTTGAAGGGGTAGGAGACGCCGCCGGCCCAGAACTTCATGTAGAGGTCGGTGCCCTGGGCGACGCGGCCGTTGCCGTAGTTGATGTCGCCCTTCAGGCGGCCGAGCACGTCCTTCGGCGGCACGTTGAACCATTGGCGCTTGCCCAGGATGGTCGACATCTCCTGCTTGTTGTCCATGCTGTCGCACCATTGCTGAGCTTCCATGACGGCCATCAGCAGCGCCTTGGCGGCATTCGGGTTCTTCTCGACCCAGTCGGTGCGCATGCCGAGCGCCTTTTCCGGGTGCCCCTTCCAGAGCTCGCCGGTGGTGGCTGCGGTGAAGCCGACACCCTGGTTGACCAGCTGCTCGTTCCACGGTTCGCCGACACAGAAGACGTCCATGTTGCCGACCTTCATGTTGGCCACCATCTGCGGCGGCGGCACGACGATGGTCGAAATGTCCTTGTCCGGATCGATGCCGCCGGCGGCAAGCCAGTAGCGGATCCAGAGGTCATGGGTGCCGCCCGGGAAGGTCATGGCCGCCTTGATCTCCTTGCCCTCGGCCTTCTTCTTCTCGAAGGCCGCCTTCAGCTTGGAGGCGTCGAGCTGCACGCCGGTATCGGCATATTCCTTGGCAACCGAGATGCCCTGGCTATCGTAGTTCAGCCGCGCGAGGATGGTCATCGGCACGGGCTGATTGTTCTGCGTCACCTTGCCGGCCTGCATCAGGTAGGGCAGCGGCGAGAGGATGTGGGCGCCGTCGATGCCGTTCGAGGCGCCGCCGAGCACGAGGTTGTCACGAGTGGCGCCCCACGATGCCTGCTTGGCGACCTCGACATCGGGAAGGCCGTGCTTGGCGAAGAGGCCCTTTTCCTGTGCAACGATCAGGGGTGCCGCGTCGGTGAGTGCGATGAAGCCGAGCTTGGCGCCGGTGACCTCGGGGCCTGCTGAAGCAGCGAATGCGCCTGATGGGAAGGCGCCGCGGACGGCGGTGATCAATGCTGCCGTCGCCGTCGTCTTCAGGATGCTTCGACGGGTGATGCCGGTCGTGACTGTCTTGTTCATGCCGAGGGTCCCTCTGCTGGTGCTGGCCGGAATTTTGGGAATAAAAAAACGCCGCTCGGTAGATGCGTCATCGGGAGGGAGGGTCCCAGACAGCAAAAACCTTGCGACGTCGATGTCTTTTGTGAACGCGCTATCGCGCGCTCATCTCGCGCCGGTCGCCGTTGACCGGTGCGGTTTTAATCCTGCAAGCGGCGTGCCACTTTGGAATGAATCCACTAATCTGATGAAATTCAAAGTCAAATCGGAATTTCAATCTAGTTGCCTATTTCTGCGTCGCCATTTTATGGTGCCGTATGTTTGTGCGATTGCTCCTCTGGCGCCATTCGCATATGCAATCAATTTGTGCAGGGCACCAAGGAAATCAGGCGTCGTCAGTGCCGGGAGGCGCCTGTTTGCTGCGAACCGCAAAGTCGGAGACGTAGTCCGCGAAATGCGACGGGTCGAAAATGTGGCCATCCATGAACCGATCGCCATCCTCGTTGCCTTCAACGCGGACATCGGCGTCGTCAGGTGTGCTTTCCGGTCCGAGTGCCGCACGGTAGAGGTCGGGTCGATAGGCGGATGCTGCGATCCTGGCATTGTTGAGCGACCTTTCCGCCTGCCCCCAGCGGACCATCTGGCTGTAGATCCACAGTGCGTGACTGGGGCGCGGATAGTTGGCGAAGCGGCCGTGGAACAGGAAATAGTCGTCGATCACGCGCCGGTTCCCCCTGGCGTCGAGACTGAACTCGCCGGCAAGGACATGCCGGATGATATGGACCGGCGCCGCGATGTAGCGTGCATCAGCCAAGGCTTCCGCAAGCGCATCATGATTGCTGACTTGGTCGCACCAGCGCGCGGCGGCATCGAGCGCCACGATCAGCCGGGAAACGGTTTCCGGATGGCTTTCCGCCCAGTCAGGTCGCATGCCGATGACCTTTTCCGGCGCGGATGGCCAGATGTCCTGCTTCGCGGCGACTATGCGGCCGACACCGCGCTCGGACGCAACCATGTTCCAGGGCGCGCCGACGCAGAAGCCGTCGATCGCGCCGGCCGCGAGCGCATCCGAGGTCAGAGGCGGCGGTACCACGACGAGTTTCACATCGCTATCAGGATCGATGCCACCTGCCGCGAGCCAATAGCGGAATTCGTAATTGTGTGACGAGAAAGGATAGGTCATCGCAAGCGTCGGTAGCGGCTCGCCGCGCGCCTTCATGTCGCGCAGCACCGTGGCGAGTGCTTGGGCGCTCTCCATGGCGCCTGCGGTTTCGGCCAACCCTGCCGTATCACGCATCCTGTCGAACAGCCGTGTCGATAGGGTGATGGCGTTGCCTCCGCGACCGAGCGAGAAGGGCGTTATCGTCGGCGACGGGTTCGAGCCGAGACCGAGCATCGATGCCACCGGCATCGGCGAGAGCATGTGGGCGATGTCGAACTGTCGGAAGGCGAGGCGGTCGCGGACATTGGCCCAGGACACGTCCTTGACGAGATCGAGCGTCAGGCCTTCCCTCGACGCAAAGCCGAATTCGGCAGCGGCGATCAGCACGGAAGCGTCCACGAGCGGAATGAAGCCCGCACGGAGCGTCCGTGTGCCCTCTGTCGCGATCCGTGTCGGTGCGGCAAGGCCGCCGGCACTGCCTTCGTTTGTTGTCATATCCACTCCGGTCTCCTCCGGAAAGAAGGTCGATAGCGCGTTTGTGCCATCACATCAGCAGTCCTGCCGCAGTCACGACGCTCTGCGCAATGTCGGCGATCTTCTTTTTTTCGTTCATGGCGGTCTGGCGCAGGAGCGTAAACGCTTCTTCTTCCGACAGCCCGCGCATTTTCATCAGAATACCCTTGGCGCGGTCGATGATCTTGCGCTCTTCAAGCGCGGATTTTGCATCGGCAAGCTCGCGCTGCAGGCGGCTGAAGGCATTGAAGCGGCTGACGGCCATTTCCAGGATCGGTTTCACCCGTTCCTTCTTCAGTCCATCGACGATATAGGCCGAAACCCCGGCATCGACGGCAGCGATGATCGAGTCCTCGTCCGATTTGTCGACGAACATGGCGATCGGCCGTTTCACCGCCCGCGAAATCTGGAAGATGCTCTCCAGCATGTCGCGGTTCGGGTTTTCAAGATCGATGACGATGACATCGGGGTTGAGTTCCTCGATGCGGCGCGCCAATCCGTGCATATCGTCAATGACGGTGACGCGATCGTAGCCGGCCTCGTGCAAGCCTATCTCGATGATAGATGCACGGATGCTGTTTTCGTCGATGACCAGCACATTGAGACTGGCCTTTGGAGGTTGGGACGTTGCCACTGGCGGCCAGCATTTCGTTTCGAAATCGATCAGGTCAGGCCAACTGAAATGCTGGAGATTAGCTCAAAAATCAAGCAAATATTTTTATGCTGAAGAAATGGGCGCGGAGCAGGCTAGCGCATTTCGCGTGAAAGCGCTTTAACCCATTGTCGATGTGGCAGAAATGAAAATCCGCTCTTCGACGTGTCGACGATCATGCAGCTTTTGCGGTCGTGCCAAGGTGTTCCCTTTTTCGTTGAGCCAGCGGCGGTAGGTGATCGAACTGGCGTCGGCACGGGTCATGATGCCATCAGTCGCTGACAGCGTGGCCTGCGGTTGGGAAAACTGGCAGTTGCGCCAAAGGCGGCGCTGTGTTTCCGAAAGCCCAAGCTGGTTCGGTCTCACGGCAATGAGGTAGGCGCTCATGCCGGGTGCAAGATAGATCATGTTTTTGACGAGGAGCGTGGTCTTGGGTGCTCCTGCTATCTGAGGTCGCGGTAGGAAGGCAGGCCGATCACGGTGGGTGCTGCCATGATCCGGCGCATCCATCGCATGCCAAGGAAACACTTCGCGAGTGCCTGGGGTTCAGATGCCGGGAGAGATGTCAGCCGGCATCTATTTGCTCTCGAACGATAATTCACGCCGCCTGACCGCGAAGTCTTACCACATCCTTCGACGGCGGCAGCCCGAATTGCCGCGTATATTCCCGGCTGAATTGATTCGGGCTTTCATATCCGACTCCGAAGGCCACCGACGTGGCGTTGCCTTCTCCCGACAAAAGTAGTGTCCGCGCGTGTAGCAGGCGAACTTGCTTCTGGTACTGGATGGGGCTTAGTGCCGTGACGGCCTTGAAGTGACGATGGAACGCAGAAACGCTCAACGACACCATTTCGGCAAGCGCCTCGACCCGGAGAGGCTTAGCGAAATTCTCTCGAATACAATTGATCGCGACTCCGATTCTCGATAGCGCGGCATCCGGGGCGCCGATGTCGCGTAGCATCCAGCCTAACGGTCCTTGCAGCACGCGAAAAAGAATCTCCCGCTCGTAAGCCGGGGCAAGCACTGCGATCTCGTCCGGCCGTTCCGTCAACCGCAGCATCCGCACCCAAGCGTCGAGAAACTCCTCACTCACGGGTGCGATCGAGAAGCCGGAGCCGAAGAGCTTGCTGCAGACGGGTACGGGCAGGTCGCTGATCAGTGCCGCAACGGTCGGCGGGTGGAGCGTCAGGCTGATCGCGAGATAAGGCTCTCCTGTGGCGGAAGGGTGCACGGAACCGACCGCCGGCAGATCGACCGACATGACGAAGTAGGTGGCCGGGTCGTAGGCGAAGGTTCGCTCGCCGACAGTCATCGTCTTTGATCCGGTCAGGATGAGGTTGATCATCGGCTCGTAGACGGCAGAGAGCCGATGCTCCGGTATCTCGCCCTGCACCATGGCCACGCGGGGGATGCCCGTGTCGGTGCGGCGATTTTCCGCCGAGGAAGCCAGAGCGCGCAGTTCCTGAAGTTGTTTTTCCATTGCGTGACACTGACAGGCTGGAGCGGACGCTGCAAGCCGGAAGCAGAAATAGGCAACTTTCAAAGAGTATTAGGTGAGTGCCGCCAGAGGCTCGGCCCGTATCGGACACAAAGGAATGCCCCTTGACGAACGTCATGACCACCGTGGCCAGCGGACCTTTGATATGGCGACCGCTGGGTTGCCTCGGCAAAGACATGGTGAAGTGAACAATGTGTAGCGCGCGTCCTTCCGCCTGAGCCGCAGGAGCCAGAAAGCTGGTGCAATCTGCAAACCCCAATCGGAGACAACCCGTGAAGTCCAGAGGTGCGCGATCGACGCGGTGCAAGAAAAGGCCTGGGGTCGATTTCAATCGATAAGTTGCTGCTCTGCGGAATGACGAGGCAGAACCGTATTGTGTTCACCGCGTTAAAGCCGAACGGGCTTAACGGACGATGGGTGCGAGAGCTTGTGGCCGCAAACAGTAAGCCAAAAACCATCGCACCCATATCTTGCTATACACTGGATCTCAGCCCAACCTTACTGGGCCGGCCACGTTGCCATTACTAAGCAAACGCCAATATTCGTTTGGAGAGTTTTTCAAATGGATCGGATTTTGAAGTCACTTTCGAGACCCCAAGAAGCCAGAGCGCTTTCAGATGATCGCGCCCGCTTTCTTCACCGATAACAACCGAAAACGGTGTCATCGCCGGCGAGCTTACGTTTGCATAAAGCCGCTTAAACTCCGGAAAGTTGTCGAATTTCTCGTAGTTGTCGCCACGGAGCTGGAAGGTCTCGACCTGCAATCCGTCCGCAATAATCACGTCATGAGTGTCCAGCATGATGTTGTAATAGTCTATTGTTTCCGTGTCTGCTGGCAGCGCGGCAACGATGGACTTGCCGTTCACAAGATCTCTTGCCCGTATCAAAACGCCTTCGAGGTAGAGCGAGTGGCCGGGCGACACATAGATATCGCGGCTCGGGACCCCCGTTTCGATAGCCCCCTCTGAAATCTTGATGGACATGACATGCTGCGGCCACGCCGCCTGGCTCTTCTTGAATACCTGCCGCCCGATCCAGCGAATGGGCTTCGCTTCGCCCGAAACGGTTTCCACCAGATCGCCGATCTTGAGATCCTCGATATTCACGCTGCCGCACGGCGTCACAATCGAGCTACCCCGCATGAGGCAATTCGCGCCGCCGCCGCCGCCGGAGCCGCCATGACCGCCGCCGTGGCCCTGTCCGCCACCGCCGCCACCGCCACCGCCACCGCGTGGACCCCAGTTTCTGCCTAACGCGCGGGCCGGCGAAGATGCAACGGCCATTGTCACGGCCGCAATGCCTGCGAGTTTCGCCCCAGCCGCTCCTGCTGCGCCCAGAAAATGGCGTCGTGCACGGCTAGAGGGTATTTCGTTGGGATCCATCAAAGGCATTTTACTCTCCGTCTTTTGGGTTACACCTATCCATTTCTGATTGCTAATAGCCATCGTACACCAAGTTTCAGACCGATAAAGTCAACCGAATTAGACCTGCATCTACCCAAATAGCGGTATGATCGCATGCGATCTATCCGATCTGAATTTTCCGTGATACGGCCGGCATTCATTGTCTCAAATGCAACCTATGCGCTTCGTATCGCTAAGTTCACCTGCCAATGAACGAGCAAAACGCGTTGGACAAGAGCATCGAGGCTCGCCGGATCCGGAGCGCCTGCTTGCGGGTAATCTGTTGTTGGTGGTGATTGGCATCGCTGATCGGCCTGACGTCCGCCTTTAAGCGGCGGAGCGGCATTGTATTTGTAGCCGAAGTCCAGGCGCCGGACGATCGTCGAAAGCTTAAGGGTGTCCCGCAACAGAGGCCGTTGGTCAAGCTTGCCTGTCTGTCAGCCTGTCTTGGCAATGATCGCCTCGGGAACTGTTAGACTGCTTGCCAAGGCCGCGACGACCTCGTTCACGTCGGCATCACTCATCTGCACGAACAACGGCAGAATCACAGTTGTGTTTTGTGCCGTGACGCTGTTGTTCAGGTCACCAGAAATCCGATGCGTGTTCGGCTCGCCGTATGCAGCTTCCAGATGGCTATTCATGATCCCGCGTCGGGTCGAGATGCCACAGTCCAGCAACATCTGCATGATGTCCTGCTGGTCTTGTCCGTCCGGCAGCGTCACGCAGTAGCTTTGCCAGTTGCTTCGGGCCCACGCTGGCTCTGCCGGAGGCCGCAAGCCATCGATATCGGCAATTTGTCTCGTATAGCGTTCTGCAAGATCACGCCGGCGCGCTACGATCTCAGGTAGCCGCTTGAGCTGCTCGCGGCCGACGGCTGCCTGCATGTCCGTCATTCGGTAGTTGAATCCAAGCTCAGGGTAGCTCTCGTAGATCACACGCTTTGATCCATGGCGCACGGTGTCGTTGACGCTCATGCTATGTTGGCGCCACAGCCGGAACTTCCGATCATATTCCGGATTGGACGTTGTCAGCATGCCGCCATCGCCGGTCGTGACGACCTTCCGAGGATGGAACGAGAAGCATGCGATGTCGCCATGCGGCTTGCCGATTTTTTCCCATCGACCTTTCCAGAGGATTTCGCTTCCCGTGGCGCAGGCGGCATCCTCTATAACGGGAATGCCGTGGACGGCCGCCACATCGACAACGCGGCGCAGATCGCAAGGCATTCCGAGTTGATGGACGCAGATAATCGCCTTGGTCCGCGACGTGATTGCGGCTTCGATGAGCTCCGGATCGATATTGAAGCCATCCGCTTCGATATCGACAAATACCGGAACGGCGCCGCAGTAACGGATCGCATTTGCCGTGGCGATAAAGGAGTGGCTGACGGTGATGACTTCATCGCCAGCCTTCACGCCGACTGCCAGCAAGGCAAGGTGGAGCGCCGTGGTGCAGTTGGAAACGGCACAGGCATGAGCAGCACCGACGAAATCGGCGAACTCCTGCTCGAAAGCGGCAACTTCAGGCCCTTGTGTGACCCAACCTGACAGGATAACGCGCCTGACAGCTTCGACTTCCCGCTCGTCGAGAACAGGCTTTGCCACAGGAATCTGGCTCATGCGGCTTCTCCTGCGTTCAGCATCTTTTCATGCAGCCACCACGCGACGAGATCACGAAGCCCCTGTTCCATTGTGATTTCCGATTTGAAGCCGAGCAGGGTTTCAGCCTTGGTGGTCGAAGCGAGGCGCCGTGGGACAGCGTTCACCTTGCGGGCTGGGCCGAACTGGGGCTCCATCGACGCGCCCATGACCTGGGTCAGAAGTTCCGCAAGCTCTCGCAGGCTCGTTTCCTCGCCGCTCGCAACGTTGAAGACCTCGTCGGTCACATCGGATTTCGCCGCCAGAATGTTGGCGCGTGCGATGTCGTGTACGTGGACGAAATCCATTGTCGACGTGCCGTCGCCGAGAATGATCGGCGGCTGGCCGTTGGCAATGCGCTCCATCCAGCGGATCAGCACCTCGGTGTAGACACCGTGTATGTCCATGCGCGGCCCGTAAACATTGAAGTAACGCAGCGCGACGTAACGCAGGCCGTACATTTCGGCGAAGCTGCGGAGCAGGCCCTCGTTGAAGGCCTTGGCTGCGCCATAGATCGTTCGGTTGTTGTAGGAATGATGGTCTTCGGTCGTCGGAAACGTCTCGGCAAGGCCAAGCACAGATGCGGACGACGCGGCGACGACTTTCGATACGCCCGCCTCGACGGCAGCTTCGAGCACGTCGAACGTTCCGCCTGCCAGCACATCGAACGCCAAGCGGGGTTCTTCGGCGCATTGGGTAATGCGGATCGCCGCCTGATGAAAGACGGTGTCGATGCCGGCGAAGGTTTCCTTGAGAAGCTTGCGGTCCCGGATGTCGCCCTCGATGATCGTTACCGGCGCCGACGCGATCGCGTCGGCGAGGTTTTCGCGACGACCGCGTACGAAATTGTCGATGATGACGATTTCGCGCGGGTTTTCCCGCGCAACAAGATCGGCAATGTGGGAGCCAATCAGGCCCGCGCCGCCGGTGATCAGAATTCGCTTGTCTCTCATGGCTGTTCCAAACTCTTTACTGTGGACGGATCGCAGTCTTCGCGCCAGCGGATGAACTTGGCAGGCACCCCGGCAACAACCGAAAAGGGTTCAACGTCGGACACGACTACCGCGCCAGCGCCGACGATCGCTCCCTTGCCGATGGTGACGCCCGGCAGAATGGTGGCATTGGTACCGATGTCGGCCCATGCGCCGATCCGCACCGGCTTGATCTCGAGATCGGTCCGGATGATCGGTACATCGACGGGGAGCGCGGTATGGCTGGAGCCGAGGACCTTGGCACCGGGTCCCCAGCCGACGCATTCCTCGATGATGATGTTACGGGCATCGAAATACGCCTGTGGGCCGATCCAGCTATTGTCACCGATCCTGCAGGCGCCGTCGTACCGCCCTTGTATATAGGCCTGGGCGCCTATGAAGACGCCGTTGCCGATCTCGAAGGTTTCGGGGTGCTTGAATCCGACGCCGCTGCCGACCTGCAAGCCGGAGCCGCATGAGCGCGAAAGGCTCGCCCATATCGTCTTGCGCATAAATGCATCGACGAAACCATCACCGGTCGAAAACCGCCCATAAAGCTCGATCAACCCGGCCCGGCCATAGGATTCCCTGAGTTCCCTGGCCAAGGCAACCTGATAGTCCGGATCGGACATCGTCTCTTTCAGGCCATGCACCGACTGCACGAGCCGGATAGGGGATGCTGTGTCAGCTGACATAGGCGTCCTGCTCCACGGCCGCGGCCACCTCTTCGACCTGCCGTATGGTCAGCTCCGGATAGATGGGAAGCGACAGCACCTCGAGCGCCGCTGCCTCGGAGACCGGGAAATCACCGATCCCATAGCCGAGGTCGGCATGCGCTTCCTGGAGGTGAACCGGTACTGGATAGTGCAGCCCCGTATGGATACCCTCGGCGCGCAACGCCTGTTGCAGTTGATCGCGATCACGGGTGCGCACGGCATAGACGTGGTACACATGACGGCGATCGCTTGCCGCAGCCGGTGCCTGGACACTTCTGGACCCGGCCAGCAGTGCGGTATAGCGGGCCGCGCGGACGCGCCGTGCTTCTGTCCAATCTTCCAGATGCCGGAGCTTGATCCGCAGGATCGCGCCCTGGATTTCATCCATCCGGTAGTTGAAGCCTTTCATGACGTGGTGATAGCGCTTTTCCTGGCCCCAATCGCGGAGCATGCGCATGGTCTTGGCCTGCTCGTCGTCATTGGTGACGATGATGCCGCCTTCACCGCAGGCGCCGAGATTCTTGCCTGGGTAGAAGCTGAAGCTACCCGACAGCCCAATGCTCCCAGCTCTGCGGTCCTTGTATTCGGCCCCGTGCGCCTGGCATGCATCCTCGATGACCGGCAGGCCATACTTGTCGGCGATCGCCTGGATTGCGTCCATGTCGGCCATCTGGCCGTAGAGATGGACAGGCACGATAGCCTTGGTTCTGCGCGTTATCGCAGCTTCGAGCTTGGACGGATCCATGGTGAGTGTTACCGGCTCGACATCGACGAAAACCGGGCGCGCGCCGGTGTAGCAGATTGCTGCTGTGGTCGCGACGAACGTCAGCGACACCGTCACCACCTCGTCTTCCGGTCCAACACCGGCTGCGAGTAGCGAAAGATGCAGGGCGCTCGTTCCGGTGTTGACCGCGATGGCATGTTTTGCATCGCAATAGCGCGCGAATTCCTCCTCGAAGCGAGCGACTTCCTCGCCGAGGACATAGTGGCCCGACGCGAGCACACGGAGAACGGCGGCATCGACGTCGTCCTTGATCGATGCGTATTGGGCCTTCAGGTCTAGCAGCGGGATCATGCGATCATCCTTGCCTGTTCAAGTTCGATGACGCGGCCGCGCTGGGCCAGCGATTGGGTTGCGGCTTCGAGGATGCGGACGACGCGCAATCCGGCGTGGCCATCGGCGAGTGGCTGGGTGTTGGTCGCAACGCAATCGACGAACTGCTTCAGTTCGCGACCAAGCGCTTCCGTCATGTCGAGTTGCGGCGCATACATGTCGCCGGTGCGGTAACCGACTCGCATCTCGTAGACCTTGTCGCCGTCCTGCTCGGCATTGCCGTTGAGGGTGATGCCCTTGTCGTAGACCTTGATCTTCTCGCTGGGCTCAAGATCGTCGTAGACGATCATCTTGTTGCTGCCGCCGATCAGTGTTCGGCGAACCTTCACCGGCGCCAGCCAGTTCACGTGAATATGGGCGATCAGCTTGCTCTCGAAGAACAGGGTGAGATAGGCGATATTCTCGGGCTCTCCGGCGACATGCCCCATTCCCGTTGCGGAAACCGCCACAGGCTTTTCAGGAAGCACGTAATCCATGATCGCCAGGTCGTGCACCGCCAAGTCCCAGACAACACTGACATCATGCTGGAAAAGGCCGAGATTGACGCGGACCGAGTCATAATAATAGACGTCGCCGAGACCGGTCTCGATGATCTCGCGCATCTTGCGGACCGCGCCCGTGTGGATGAAGGTATGATCGACCGCGAGGATCAGTCCTCGTCGGGCGGCTTCCTCCACCATTCGGCGTGCTTCCTCGGATGTCGAGGCCATCGGCTTTTCGACAAATACATGCTTGCCGGCCATCATCGCCTGCATCGCCAGCTTGTAATGCGCGAAAACGGGGGTGGCGATGGCGATCGCATGCACGCGCGGATCTCGGAGGACTTCATCGAAGTCATCAGTAATCTGCACGGTGGGATAGCGCATCTGCACGGCACCCAGGCGCTCTTTCTTGAGATCACATACCCAGATCAGCTCCGCGCCGGGTGTCTCCGCAAAATTTCGGACCAGATTGGGTCCCCAATAACCATAACCGACGACGGCAATACCGATCATCGTGCCCTCCCTGATGATAGAATTTCGACAGGCGCATCCTTGGCGCGCCCGATAATCCGCGCCGGCACACCGGCAGCGATAGCGTAAGCAGGGACATCTCTGGTCACGACCGCTCCAGCGCCGATCTGGGCTCCCTCGCCAATCGTCACGCCCGCGACGATCGTCGCGTTGCTGCCAATCGAGGCGTAGCGTTTGACCAGTGTCGGGACGACGGACCAGTCTGCGTCGGACTGGAGCGATCCGTCGAGATTGACGGCTCGAGGCTGCAGATCGTTGGTGAACATCACGCCATGCCCAACGAAGACACCATCTTCGATGGTAACGCCTTCGCAGACGAACGAGTGGCTTGAGATCTTGCAATTCTCTCCGATTGCCACGCCTTTTTGAATTTCGACGAAAGTGCCGACACGGGAACCGGTGCCGATTGAGCAACCGTAGAGATTGACGAGATCTGGATGGTGGATAACAACGCCTTCACCCAGTTTTACGCTCGAAGCGATCATGCTTGGACCCCACATGAATGATCCGCCGCTCAACCACCGCTGCGCCGACCATCGACATCTTTGAGCCTCAGAGAATGTCTTTTTGGTCGAATAGTAAAGAATGCCAAACGTAGTATTGATGTCTTCAAAAGGCGTACAGATATCTTGCGATTAACTGTATAATTTCGACAATACACAGCGTTGTGCCGATAAAGTGGGGCTGCGGAATTGGACATATCCATTTGGTGGTCGATTTATCGGCACTTATCCAGGCACAGGATCTTGCCCGATCTGGGTAGTCTGGTTCAACATTCGAGCAGGTCGCCAATTCCGCGATGGTTAAGTATAACTCGAATGTAAGTAATGGGGTTGCGTCGGTGAGTATGTTGAATCGGAATATTTTTGGCATGTCGACCAGTATTTCCGGCGTCTTGAGACGCGCCGTCGCGGCACACCGCACGTGGCAGAGCCGCCTGTCGATCTCCTCGGGAAGCGAGAGGTCCTCAAAGCCGACCATCTATTTTCTTACGCCGGATTTCCAGGCGCCAGCCGGCGGCATCGCTGTCATCTACCGACACGTGGATATTCTGGTTAAGGCCGGGATCGATGCGTTCGTGTTGCATCAGCGCCGTGGCTTTCGATGCAGCTGGTTTGATAACCAGACGCCAATACGGTACGTGGAAGACACCCGCGTGCTGCAAGGTGATCTGCTCGTCGTACCGGAATTGCATGCCGACGTGCTTGCCAAACTTTCGCCGGGTATCTCGCATGTGCTGTTCAATCAAAATACCCATTTGACATGGAAGCATGGAGACGACATTCGCCATGCGTATCTGATGTCACCTGATCTTGCGGGCGTAATCACCGTTTCGAAGCACAATGCCGAAATGCTGCGTTACGCATTTTCTGGTTGCAGTATTGCGCGCATTCACCTGAGCATCGATCCGGAAGTATTCCATCCCGTATCGGGAGCGCGGCCAAAGCGTATTGGCTATATGCCACGCCGCGGGCAGGAAGATGCCAAGCAGGTGCTACAACTTCTTGGCAACGGCCGAATTCCGGATGACTGGGAAGTCGTTGCTTTGGATGGCCTTTCGCATCGGGAAGTTGCCGATGCACTTCGATCCTGCCGTATCTTTATGGCGTTTACCCGCCACGAAGGTTTTGGCCTTCCCGCTGCGGAAGCGATGGCCTGCGGGTGCTATGTCATTGGCAATCACGGCTTCGGTGGCGCGGAGTTTTTCAAGCAAGAGTTCAGTTCGGCGATCGAGAGTGGAGACATTCTTGATTTTGCGAGAACTGTCGAGCGGGCCGTCGCCAACGAGGACGTGGAGCCCGGCTGGTGTCAGGAGCGTGGCCAGAAGGCGGCGGAATTCATTCTGTCGAGATATTCGCTGGAGCGCGAGGCTGAGGACGTGGTGTCGACATATGCCGCCTTGCTGAACGTGGGGCAATAGCGTTCTAGCCTCGGTAAAAAACGTCCTCGTCGATCGACCATGTGGTCGCTATCTCTCCATCCAACGCGATCCCGGTTTCCACCAAGATATCCCCTTCCCGGAAAGGTGGCTGCAAGCAAAACTCGCAAGCTTTGCCAGTGACGGCTAGGGCGTGGTGTGCTGTGGAATCCTGCTGGCTGGTCGGTCCCTTTACACAGACATGGTCTATCTGTGGAGAGAGAATATCTAAGCAAAACGAAGTATAGATTGCTTTGGTGCGTACTACTGATTGCCGTCATTCCCGCAGTGGAGAAAAATGCCAGAATAAACACTCACTGACGGGGATGGGTTTTCAATGTTCAAGATGCGGATCAGAGATCAGAAATACCTCGCTGCGTTCAGTGGGGCAAGCAGCGTCCATGCCGCAGCGGCGACCTGGCGCGCGGGCTTCGCGGCAGTGGCATCAAGCCCGACTGATAATCAGACCAGTTCGGTTTCGAGTAATCAGAGCTATGCGGCTTCGAGCCTGTTCCGTGTAGCCGGCGATGTCGGGGCAACACAAGCGACTGTGGCAAAGCTGAGCAGCGACAGCGAAGTGGCTTCGGCAGAGAGTTCGGCGGCCGCTACGGTCATCGCACCGGCGGCAGTGACGTCACCTTCCGAGCCCACACGCAAGGTTCTCGGAGCCGAAGACGTTTCCCCAGTCTCGGTTCGGCTGACTTATTCGACTGCCGACACCACCACACAGGACGGTACGCAACAATCAGTTGATGCAACCCCATCACTCGTCACGACGGTGCCGAATGTCGCTCAAGCGCCGCGAATCGCATCGGTTTCGACAGCCGCCGATACGACTGCCAGCGAGCCCGCCGCAGCAGCTTCGCTGCTGGTGGCGCCGGAGGCCGCAGCGGCGGCTATAGCTGAACCCGTTGCGACAGTCTCGCTGCTGGCGGCGCCAGCGGCAGCGGCAGCGGCGGCGGCTACCCCAAACAAGATCGCCCTCGAAAACATGAAGCAGGGCAATCCAAAAAGCGAATGGGGTATCGTTGGCGACGGAAACGGAACCATTCAGGGTTTCGCCACGGAAATCAGCACGAATATTGGACAGACGGTCGATTTCAAGATCGCCACCGACTCGACGCATTACCGCATCGACATCTATCGCATGGGGTATTACGGCGGTGACGGCGCTCGCAAGGTCGCTTCAATCGATAAATCGTTGACCACAGCACAGATTCAGCCGCACCCCATCGTCGACATGTCGATTGGCTTGATCGATGCTGGCAACTGGTCGGTGTCGGCCAGCTGGACTATTCCGACCGATGCCGTCTCGGGTGTCTATTTTGCCAAGCTTGTTCGTGAAGATGGCATCGAGGACGCCAGCATCGTTCCGTTTGTCGTTCGCGACGATGCATCGACCAGCGACATCGTATTCCAGACCTCCGACACCACCTGGCAGGCCTACAATGCTTGGGGCGGGGCGAGCCTTTACTATGGTGAAGTCCCGGTCGATCCTGCGGACATGATTGGCTACCTGCCGCCAAACTGTAGCTGCGGCCTGACCGCGATCGGGCGCGCCTCGGCAGTCAGCTACAACCGCCCCATCATCACCAACACCAGCCCCGTAGGTGGCACTCACGACTATATCTTCGGTGTCGAGTCCTCCGCGATTTCTTGGTTGGAACAGAACGGCTACGACGTCTCCTATATCTCGGGCGTCGACACGACGAGAAGCGGCGCATTGTTGCTGAATCACGATGCCTACCTCTCCGTAGGCCATGACGAATACTGGTCAGCCGAGCAACGCAGCAACGTGGAGGCTGCGCGCGACAGCGGCGTCAACCTGGCGTTCTGGAGCGGTAACGAAGTCTATTGGAAAATCCGTTGGGAAACCAGTATCGACGGGAACGGCACGCCCTATCGCACGATGGTCTGTTACAAGGAGACTTGGGGTACCAGCAGCGATCCCAGCAATGTCGGCACCGGAACCTGGCGCGATCCTCGATACGCAGATCCTGGTCAGCAGCCAGAAAACGCTCTGACCGGAACAATGTTTACGGTCGATAGCTATCGGTCCGACACGATCACCATTCCCTACGACTATTCGAACCTTCGCTTCTGGCGAAACACGGACGTTGCAAATCTGCAGCCGGGCGAAAGTTTCAGCCTTGTGCAGAACCTGCTTGGCTATGAGTGGGACTCCGATGTCGAAAACGGGTTCAGGCCAGCGGGTCTTATCAACCTGTCGCTTTCTAGCGTGTCGGTGGATACCTACCTGCGCGACTACGGCACGACGGTTGGCAGCGCCATAGCCACGCACAGCCTGACGATGTACCGGGCAGCAAGCGGGGCCTTGGTATTTGGTGCGGGTACAGTTTTCTGGTCCTGGGGGCTGAGCGACAATCATGACGGTCCGGCAACGCCGACGGATCCGAACGTTCAGCAGGCAATGGTGAACATGTTCGCCGACATGGGCATTCAGCCCACGACACTCGATGCAAGCCTGATTCTTGCGACGCAATCGACGGACACGCTAAAGCCGACTTCGACCATAACCTCGCCGACTGTCGGCGGGCGCTTCATCGAAGGCCAGCATGTGACTGTGACGGGCACTGCGCAGGATTTCGGCGGCGGCTTGATTGCCGGCGTTGAGGTTTCGACAGACGGTGGCCAACATTGGTTCAAGGCGACAGGTCGCGAGAACTGGAGCTACAACTGGGTCGTTCAGGCCAGCGGCACCTATACGATCATGTCGCGCGCCGTAGACGACAGCGTCAATCTGGAGACGCCATCCGCCGGCAAACAGGTGAGCGTAGTTCTTCCACAGACGCAGGGGCTCTGGACACTGGCGGCAAAGCCTGCCCTTGAGACTGCAATCGATCGCGAAGGTGTCGAATTAGGGCTTCGTTTCCAATCAACCAGCGCCGGCTATGTACAGGGCATTCGCTTCTACAAGGGATTTTACAACGTTGGAGAGCACATCGTCAGCCTTTGGAATGCTGACGGCACTCTTCTTGCAACGGGTGTTTCGACGGGCGAGTCCCTTTCAGGCTGGCAGACCGTCACGTTCTCGAGCCCGATTCAGATCGTCGCGGGCACGACCTATGTGGCGTCTTATCATACTGGCGGGTACTACTCCGTTACAGAAAACTATTTCGGCTCCACTTACAGCAACGGCGCTTTGAAGGCTGTCGACGGAGGCGGGGTGTTCGCCTATAGCCCCACAGCCGGAACATTCCCGGGCAATAACCCTGGCGGATCGAATTACTGGGTCGATGTCGTATTCGACGCCGGTGCCAACATCGCTCCTGTGGCAACGAACGACGGCGGTTACACGGTTGGTCGCAACGGAACCTTGGCGCTATCCATTGCGTCGTTGGTCGCCAACGACACCGATGCGAATGGAGATGGTCTGACGATATCGGCAGTAAGTGGTGCCGTGAACGGCACTGTTTCCCTGAACACTCAGACGGGATTCGTGACATTCACCGCAGCCGCGAATTACTCCGGGCCTGCCAGCTTCACCTATACTCTTTCCGACGGGCGCGGTGGGACTGCTCAGGCGAACGTCGGCATAACGGTCTCAACAAGCCAAGCCGGGACAAGCCTGTTCCAGCCGACCGAAGGGCCGAACGGCGACGTCTTCCACGAGAATTCGCCCTTGGAACTCGGCATGAAATTCGTTTCGTCGAGCAGCGGCACGATCTCCGCAATCCGTTTCTACAAGGCAGGTACCGACACCGGTTCACATACCGGCTCCCTATGGACATCGACCGGAACCCTTCTCGGCACCGTTACCTTTACCAGTGAGTCGAGCAGTGGGTGGCAGACCGCGACCTTCGCCAGCGCAATCCAGATTTCAGCGGGGACGACCTACGTCGCATCCTACCACACCACCGGCACCTACGTGGCAACCGCCAACTACTTCACCACGGCTCACACAAACGGTTCGCTGACGGGGGTTGCCGGCGGCAACGGCGTTTATAGCTACGGCTCGGGCACCGTCTTTCCGGGCACCGATTATCAGTCGTCGAACTATTGGGTGGACGTTGTCTTCAACCAATCGTCGACGCCGACCAACACCGCGCCTGTCGCG